>NZ_JBQTCG010000001.1:0-637569 GCF_052379855.1 Paracoccus sp. NSM
CGCAGCGTCGGGAGACGCAAGCGGGTTTGCGCAAAAAAATGCGGCCCCGACGAATAAAAATTGCAACGCACTGTTATTTAATGATTATTCCTTCCGTCTTTCGTGTACCCCGCCCCAAAGGCCGGGGAATCGCGATTCTCAGGGCCAGCAGCGCAACGATCAGCGAGGCCCAGACAAGGGGCGCGATCTCGTTCACCTTGACCGCCCAGAGCCAGTGCATCCCCGCCAGCACAGCCGCCGGATAGACCAGGCGGTGCAGGCGCCGCCAAGCTCCCGCGCCCATGCGCCGGATCGACAGGTTGTTCGAGGTCACGCCAAGCGCGAAGATCGCCATGAAGGACAGCATGCCGAACAGCAGATAGGGGCGCTTGACGATGTCGCGGCCCATCTGCCCCCAGAGCAGGCCCATATCCATGACCACCCAGGTCAGCACATGCGCCAGAGCGTATCCGAAACACAGAACGCCGATCGCACGGCGGAACCGCATCAGCGACAAGCCGGTCAGGCGCAGCAGCGGCGTCACCGCCAGCCCGGCCACCAGAAGGTAAAGTGCCGTGCGCCCCAGCCGATGCTCGATCTGCTGGACGGGATCGACGCCGAGATTGTTCGTGACCATGTCGAACACCAGCAGCGCGAAGGGAATCGCCCCGAGCGCCCAGATCAGCGGCACCGGCACCCGGCGCAGCCCGTCATTCAGGGCGCGGATCAATAATTCACCCTGAGGTCCATGCCCGCATAAAGCGAGGCGACCTGATCGGCATAGCCGTTGAACATCAGCGTCGGCTCGCGGCCCGCGAACAGGCCCGCGCCGATGCGGCGATGGGTGGCCTGGCTCCAGCGAGGGTGATCGACCTCGGGGTTCACATTGGCGTAGAACCCGTACTCGCTTGGCTGCATCTGCTGCCAGGTGTTCAGGGGCTGATCCTCGCGCAGATTGATCCGCACGATCGACTTGATCGACTTGAAGCCGTATTTCCAGGGCACGACCAGCCGGATCGGGGCGCCGTTCTGGTTGGGCATCGCCTGACCGTAAAGCCCGGTGGCCACGATCGTCAGCGGATGCATCGCCTCGTCGATCCGCAGCCCCTCGCGATAGGGCCAGTCGAGGATCGGGCGTCTCTGGCCGGGCATTTCCTCGGGGCGCAGAAGCGTCTCGAATTCGACGTATTTCGCCGAGGGCCGCAACCCCGCCCGGTTCAGGACCGAGGCCAGCGGCACACCGATCCAGGGGACGACCATCGACCAGGCCTCGACGCAGCGCAGCCGGTAGATGCGTTCCTCCAGCGCATTCTCGGGGGCCAGATCCTCGACGCCGTAGCGGCCGGGGCGTTCGACAAGGCCGGTGATCTCGACCGACCAGGGGTCAATGGTCAGCGCACCGGCATTGCGGGCGGGGTCCTCCTTGCCCGTGCCGAATTCGTAGAAATTGTTGTATTGCGTGATCTCTTCGAAACTGTTCGGCGCCTCGTCGGTCGAGAAGGGCGAGGGTCGGCCCGTCAGCGCATGGGCCTGGCCGCCGAGCGCCAGCGCGGCAGCGCTGCCCGCCATGAACGCGCGGCGATTGAGATACATCCGGTGCGGGGTGACGTCAGACCAGTTCAGTTTCATCGCATCCTCCGATCAGGGCCGGCGCGGGGCCGTTGCCCCATTATCGCACAAGACACGCAGGCCGTTACCGGATTGATGCATCACGATCCCTTGACGGGAACCCTGACGGGCCGGTCAGTCAGCGGTGGCGATCTCGTCGAGGAAGGCTTCCGCAAAGCGTTCCAGCCGCGCCTCGTCCAGATGCCGGGCCAGCGCGTCGCGGCTGGCCGGGCGCGTCTCGGCGATGCGGCGGATCTGGCCGGTCGAACAGGTCAGCGGCTTCTCGGTCCCGTCCTCGCCCCGTTGCAAACGGGACTGCACGGCGACCAGCCGGTCGAACAGCGCGCCTTCGGGGCGACCCGCAAGGGCACGGCGCGCGGGATGCATCTGCGTCTGTTCGCCCGCGATCACTTCGAGGAAGGCCTGACCGTAGCTTTCCAGCTTCTTGGCGCCGACACCGCCGATCCGGGCCATCTGGTCCAGATCGCGGGGGCGCTTTTCGGCCATCTCGATCAGGGTGCGGTCGGGAAAGATGACATAGGCTGGCACGCGCGCGGCCTCGGCCAGGGCGCGGCGGCGGGCCTTCAGCGCGGACAGAAGCGGCTCGTCCTCCTTCGAGACTTGGGCGCGCAGGACATTCGCGGCCTTGGTGCGGGTCGTGTCCTGTCGCAGCGTGACGCTGGCCTCGCCGCGCAGCACGGGATGGGCGGCCTCGGTCAGGTGCAGGGCGCCGTGGCGTTCGGGATCGGGGCGGCAGAGGTCCAGCCCCATCATCTGCCGAAAGATCGCCTGCCACTGGCCGCGCCCATGTTCGCGCCCCACGCCGAAGGTCGGCAGCTGGTCATGCCCGCGTTCGCGCACCTTGTCGGTCGTGGTGCCGGTCAGCACGTCGATCAGATGACCGCTGCCGAACCATTCGCCGGTCCGCAGCATCGCAGACAGCGCCTTGCGGACGGCCATCGTGCCGTCGAACAGCTTGGGCGGGGTCTGGCACAGATCGCAATTGCCGCAATCCTGCGCCAGTTCCTCGCCGAAATAGGCCAGCAGGCGGCGGCGGCGGCAACCCGTGGCCTCGGCCAGACCCAGCAGCGCGTTCAGCCGCGCGTGATCGGCGGATTTGCGGGCGGGTTCGGCCAGACCCTCGTCGATCTGGGTGCGGCGCAGGCGGATGTCGTCGGGGCCGTAAAGCGTCAGCGTGTCGGCCGGATCGCCGTCGCGGCCGGCGCGGCCGATTTCCTGGTAATAGCCCTCGATCGACTTGGGCAGGTCGGCATGCAGCACCCACCGGATGTCGGGCTTGTCGATCCCCATGCCAAAGGCGACGGTCGCCACGACGATCAGCCCGTCCTCGCGCTGGAACCGCGCTTCGGCCTCGCGCCGGGCCTCGGCCTCGAGGCCGGCGTGATAGGCGATGGCCGGGTGGCCCGCCTCGCGCAGGGCCTGCGCCAGCGTTTCCGTGCGCGCCCGCGCGCCGCAATAGATGATGCCGGACTGCCCGCGCCGGGCCGCGACATAGGACAGGACCTGATTGCGGGGGCTGTCCTTGGGCTGAAAGGCCAGCCGGATATTGGGCCGGTCGAAGCCGCGCAGAAAGGTCTGGGGGTCGGTCCCCTCGAACAGGCGTGTGACGATCTCGGCCCGCGTCTCGGCATCGGCGGTCGCGGTGAAGGCGGCCAGAGGCACGTTCAGCGCCCGCTTCAGATCGCCGATCCGCAGGTAATCGGGCCGGAAATCATGGCCCCACTGGCTGACGCAATGCGCCTCGTCCACCGCGATGGCGGTCACGCCCGCACGGCGCAGCAGCGCGACCGTCCCGCCCGAGGCCAACCGCTCGGGCGCCATGTAGAGCATCTTGATCTGGCCCGCCGTGATGGCCTGAAAGACGGCATCGGTCTCGGCCTCGGTATTGCCGCTGGTCAGCGCGCCGGCCTCGACCCCGGCCTCGCGCAGGGCGCGCACCTGGTCCCGCATCAGCGCGATCAGCGGCGAGATCACCACCGTCACGCCGTCGCGCATCAGCGCGGGCAGCTGGTAGCACAGCGACTTGCCGCCACCCGTGGGCATGATGGCCAGCACGTCGCGGCCATCGGCCACGGCCTCGACAATCTCTTGCTGGCCGGGGCGGAAGCCGTCGAAGCCCCAGACCTGGCGCAGCAGATCGCCCGAGGAAAGGTCGCGTGCCATCAGACCCCGTAGAAGAAGGCCGCGTTGTTCGCCAGCGCGCTGCGGGCGATGATGATGATGACGAACAGGACCAGCGGCGCCAGATCCAGCCCGCCTGTATTGGGCAGGATGTTGCGGATCGGCTGATAGATCGGCTCAAGCAGACGGTTCAGCCCGTCCCAGATCTGCGCGACCAGCGGCTGGCGCAGGTTCAGGACCTGGAAGTTGATCAGCCAGGACATGATGATATGGACGATCATCACGAACCACATGATCTGAAGGATCAGTTGTAAGGCTTGATACAGCGTGACCATCCGCGTTCCCCGTCATCCTGTCTGCGGCCCCCTGGCCGGTCCTGCCCCTGTATGGACGTGCGATTCGCCCGGCGCAACCCGGTGAGCAACCCGATGCGACCGGCTGCCGCCGCGTCCGGGTTGACGCCCGCGTGATCCGGGGCCACCACAGGCGCGAACAGCGAAAGGGCCGCCGATGTATCCTCTGATCCGTTTTGCCAAGGAGATGTTGAAATACCGTAAAGCGCCGCGCCTCGGCCCGCTGGACGCGCATGTTTCGACCCATCTCTGCTGGCCCTGGGATCTGGACCCCTGGATCGAGCTGAACAACGGCCGCACCCTGACCCTGTTCGATCTGGGCCGCATTCCGCTGGCCAGCCGGACCGGGCTGATCCCGATCCTGAAGGAACGCGGCTGGGGGATCACGGTGGCGGGCAACTCGACCCGCTACCGGCGGCGCATCCGTGCCTTTGACCGCTTTACGATGGTCTCGCGCATGATCGGGTGGGACCACCGCTTCGTCTATATGGAGCAATCCATGTGGCGCGGCGGCGAATGCTGCAATCAGGTGCTGATCCGCTCTGCGGTGACCTCAAAGCAGGGCATCGTCGCCCCCGCCGACGTGATGGCCGCGCTTGGCCACCCGGCCGACAGCCCGCCCTTGCCCGACTGGATCGCCGCCTGGATCGAGGCCGACGCCCTGCGGCCCTGGCCCCCCTTTGGCCCCGCGCAAACGAAAGACTTGCCAGCCTGACGGCGTGCTGCCCTTATGGCGCCGGTCGTCCAGGGGGGAAAAGATGCGGCAAGGGCTTGATCGCAAGCGGATCTGGGGCTGGTGGTTCTTTGACTGGGCCAGCCAGCCCTACCACACGCTGCTCTTGACCTTCATCTTCTCGATCTACTTCGCCGAGGTGGCGCAGCGCCATTTCATCGCCATGGGCGAAAGCGCGACGATCGCGGGCGCGCAGGCGCAGGCGCTGTGGGGCTACGGGCTGGCCATCACCGGCGCGATCATCGCCTTTTGCGCACCGATCCTTGGCGCCATCGCGGACACGTCCGGGCGGCGGATGCCGTGGATCTGGGCCTTTTCCGGGCTTTACGTCATCGGCGCGGCGGGTCTGTGGTGGCTGATGCCCACGCAGCCCGCGCTGATCCAGGCGGTGGTGCTGTTCGGCATCGGCCTGATCGGGGTCGAGTTCGCCACGATCTTCACCAACGCCCAACTGCCCGGCCTTGCGCCAAGGGCCGAGATCGGGCGCATATCCGGGTCGGGCTACGCCTTCGGCTATCTGGGCGGCGTCGTCGCGTTGGCGCTGATGCTGGCGCTGTTCGCCGAAACGCCCGGAGGCCGCACGCTGGCCGGGATCCGCCCCCTGTTCGGGCTGGACCCCGCCGCCCGAGAAGGCACGCGCTTTGTCGGCCCCTTCACCGCGATCTGGTATGCGGTCTTCATGATCCCGTTCTTCCTGTGGGTGCGCGAACCGGCGGGGTCGGGGCGGCCCGTCCGCGTCGGCGTTGCGCTGGCCGAGCTTTGGGCGCTGATCCGCAGCCTCAGACACCGGCGCAGCCTTGCGGCCTGGCTGGCCTCGTCGATGTTCTCGCGCGATGCGCTGAACGCGCTTTACGGCTTTGGCGGCGTCTATGCGGGCACCGTGCTGGGCTGGCCGGTCTTTCTGGCGGGCGTCTTCGGCGTCATCAGCGCGATCTCGGCCGCGATCATCAGCTGGCTGGGCGGGCGAGCCGACCGGCGCTTTGGCCCGCGCGCGGTCATCATCGCCTCGATCCTTGCGCTGTCGGCGGTCTGCACCCTGCTGATCGGGATGGATCGGACCTCGGTCTTCGGGATCCCCGCCCCCGACCCGATCCTGTCCGGGCTGCGCCTGCCCGACCTGATCTTCTTCGCCTGCGGCGCGGTGATTGGTGGGGCGGGCGGGGCGCTGCAGGCCGCCAGCCGCACGATGATGGTGCGCCACACGACCGAGGAACGCGCGACCGAGGGCTTTGGCCTCTATGCGCTGTCGGGCAAGGTCACGGCCTTTCTGGCGCCCTTCCTGATCGCAGTGACGACCGATATCAGCGGCAGCCAGCGCGTGGGCTTCCTGCCGCTGATCGTGATCTTTCTGCTGGCGCTGCTTCTGCTAAGGTGGGTGAACCCCGAAGGAGAGGCAGAGGGACCGCGCCCATGAAACATTTGCTGAAAGCCGCCGCGCTGGTGCTGGGCCTTGCCGCCCCCGCCAGCGCCGATCCGCTGGCCAAGGACGTGTTCGGCGCGTTCCGCGGCCCCTCGCAGGGGCCTGCCGTCTCGATCGGCTATTATTCGCAGGGCTGCGCGCAGGGCATGGTGCAGATGCCCGAAAGCGGGCCAAGCTGGCAGTCGATGCGCCTGTCGCGGGACCGCCATTGGGGCCATCCGGTGATGATCGACTTCCTGCAGGGCCTGTCGCGCGCCGCGCAGCAGGCAGGCTGGCAGGGTCTTTATGTCGGAGACATCAGCCAGCCGCGCGGCGGGCCGATGACCTCGGGCCATGCCAGCCACCAGATCGGGCTGGATGCCGATGTCTGGATGCTACCGCCCCCTTCGCTGACGCTGAGCCGCCAGCAGCGCGAGAACATCTCGTCGGTCTCGGTCGTGGCACAGGGCGGGCTGGGGCTGTCGCAGCACTGGAATACCGGACATTTCCAGATCATGCGCGCCGCCGCCCGCGATCCGCGGGTGGAACGGCTGCTGGTCGATCCGGTGGCCAAGGTTGCCATGTGCCAGATGGAAACGGGCGACCGGTCGTGGCTGCGCAAGGTGCGCCCGATCAACAACCACGACTACCATTTCCACATCCGGCTGTCCTGCCCACAGGGCTCGATCTGCCGGAGGCAGGACCCGCCCCCGCCCGGCGATGGCTGCGCCGAGGCGCAGGAATGGATCAACAACCGCGCCAATCCCTCGCGCGCACCTGCCGTCAGGCCGGACCCCGATTACCGCCACCCCCGCACCTTCCGGATGAGCGAGCTTCCCCAGCAATGCCAGATCGTCGCCAACTCGCCCTGATCCTGATCGCGCTGGCCGCCCCAGCCGGGGCCGAGCCGGTCGCGCAGCATCTGGCAACCCATGTCTGGCGCCATGCCGACCCGCAGTTCGGCGGCTTTTCCGGCATCGAGATCACCGGCGACGGCACCCGCTTTCAAGCGCTGACCGACCGCGCGCATCTGCTCACGGGCCGGATCGACCGCGACGCGGCGGGCCGCATCACCGCGCTGCACATCGAGGACCGCGCCCATCTGTCCGACCGCGACGGCACGCCCCTGCCCGCCGGGCATCTGGGCGACAGCGAGGGCTTGGCCGTCGCGCCAGACGGGCGTGTCTGGGTCAGCTTCGAGGGGCTTCACCGGGTCGTGGGCTATGATGATCCGCATGGCCCCTCGGACCCTCTGCCCCGCCCGCCGACGCTGCCGGGCATGGGCGCCAATTCCGGGCTAGAGGCGCTGGCTCTGCGCGATGACGGGGGGCTTGTGACGCTGCCCGAGCGATCGGCCAGCGTGACGACGCCCTTTACCGTGCTGGCCTATCAGGACGGCGCATGGTCCGAAATGACGCAGATCCGGCGCGACGGGAACTGGCTGCCAGTGGGCGCCGATTACGGACCTGACGGCCGCTTCTACCTGCTGGAGCGCGATTTTCTGGGGCCTCTGGGCTTCCGGTCGCGGCTGCGCAGCATGGTGCTGGACGCGGACGGCCCGCAGGACGAGCATGTGCTGATCGAAAGCGCGCCGATGCAGTTCGACAATCTCGAGGGCATCTCGGTCTGGGGCAGCCCGGACGATCTGCGCGCCACGATGATCTCGGACGACAATTTCCTGTTCCTGCAACGCACCGAAATCGTGGAATACCGCATCACCCGAAGCGACCGGCAGGCGCAGGGGAATTGACAGGCCGGGCAGGCTGGGCGTAAGCGCGCCCTGCCCCGCCGCTGCCCGCGCGGGGCCGAGTTCTCCGCCACCTTGTAAAACGGACCCCCAGATGAACCGCTTCCTGCCCGGCATCCTTGCCATGGCCGCCATTGTCGTGGCCTCGAACATCCTTGTGCAATTCGTGGTCGGCGACTGGCTGACCTGGGGTGCCTTCACCTATCCGCTAGCCTTTCTGGTCACGGATGTGATGAACCGCGTCTATGGCCCCTCGGCCGCGCGGCGCGTCGTGCTGGCGGGATTCGTCACCGGCGTCGCCTGCTCGCTGGTCGCCGCGGGGTTCCAGGCGACCACGCTGCGAATCGCCATCGCTTCGGGGACGGCCTTCCTGGTGGCGCAACTGCTGGACGTGGCGATCTTCGACGCGCTGCGGGCAGGGCGCTGGTGGCGGGCGCCGCTGGCCTCGACGATCATCGGATCTGCGGTGGACACGGCGCTGTTCTTCACCATCGCCTTTGCCGCCTTCCTGCCCGCAGACGCCAATACAGGCTGGGCGAACGAGGCCGTTCCGCTGCTTGGTCACGGACCGGTCAGCGCGCTGTGGATTTCGTTGGCAAGTGCCGATTGGCTGGTCAAGCTTGGTCTGGCCCTACTGGCCCTTGTGCCGTTTCGTATCCTTGTCCGCAATTTGTTGCGGTCTGAAACATAAAGGCAATTGACTGACAGAGAATCTGTGGCACCCTGAAATTCTAACGGCAATCTTTTGAAAGGAGGTGGTCCAGTGTCGAGAGTGATATTGGAGAGAGGTGTCGGAACAGTCAGGGGGGCCGTGGCCTGAGGGCAGCCCCAAGGGTCGTAAACCCTGATTGGGACCGGACGGATTTCTTCCATCCCTAACCGGACCATCTCCGTGGAACTCGCGGGCCGTCCCACTCGGACGGCCCGTCTCTATTTGGGCGGGGCGGACCATTCAGGCCCGCCCCATCCGCCAGCCCAAGTCAGCTGCAAGCCGAAAGATGCCGGTCCGAGGGTCGGACCGCCCGACCGGCATCCTGTCGGCAGACCCGGCTCAGATACGCTCGATCGCCAGCGCGATCCCCTGACCGCCACCGATGCACATGGTGATCAGCGCGCGCCGCCCGCCAGTCCGTTCCAGCTCGTGCAGGGCCTTGATCGTGATGATCGCGCCCGTGGCGCCCACCGGATGGCCAAGCGCGATGGCGCCGCCGTTGGGGTTCACCCGCGCCGGGTCCAGCCCCAGACCCTTGGTCACGGCCAAGGCCTGCGCGGCAAAGGCCTCGTTCGATTCGATCACGTCGAAATCACCGGCCTTCAGACCGGTCCGCGCCAGCAATTGCTCGACCGCGGGGACGGGGCCGATGCCCATGACCTCGGGGCGAACGCCCGCCACGGCATAGCCCAGGATGCGCGCACGGGGCGTCAGGCCCGCGGCCTCGGCGGCGTCGCGGCGCGCCAGAACCAAGGCCGCCGCGCCGTCATTGATGCCGCTGGCATTGCCAGCGGTCACGCTGCCGCCCTTCTGAAAGACCGGCTTGAGCGCGGCCAGCTTTTCCAGCGTGGTCTCCTTGGGATGCTCGTCCGTGTCGAAGGCGATCACGCCCTTGCGGGACTTGATCTCGACCGGGACGATCTGGTCGCGGAAATGGCCCGCCGCAATGGCCGCCGCCGCCCGTCGCTGTGATTCCAGCGCGAATTCGTCCTGCGCCTCGCGGGTGATGTCATGCTCCGCGGCGACATTCTCGGCGGTGACGCCCATATGGCCGGTGCCCATCGGGCAGGTCAGCGCACCGGTCATCATGTCCAGCATCACCTGATCGCCCATCTTGGCGCCGAACCGCGCCGAGGGCACGGCATAGGGCGACCGGCTCATGCATTCGGCCCCGCCCGCGACGGCGAATTCGGCATCGCCCAGCAGCAGCGATTGCGTGGCCGAGACGATGGCCTGCACGCCCGAGCCGCAGAGCCGGTTCACGTTCATCGCCGGGACGGTGTGCGGGATGCCCGCGTTCAGCATCGCCACGCGGCTCAGATACATGTCGCGGGGCTCGGTGTTGATGACATGGCCAAAGACGACCTGCCCGACCTTTTCGGGGGCAAGACCCGCACGCTCCAGCGCGGCGCGGGTGACGGTGGTCGCCAGGTCGATGGGCGGGGTGCCGGCAAGGCTGCCGCCAAAGCCGCCGATGGCGGTGCGCGCGCCGGACAGGATCACGATTTCGGATGCAGACATGATGGCCTCCTCTCAGGGTGGCAACAGCATAGAAGCCCCGCATCGTGCCGCAAGTCGCAGCCGATGTGCCGTCACGGAACCGGCGCAAATTGCATCACCCGCCAAGGGTCGCTATGGTCCCGGGGAATAACGCGATCAGCCGAGGCTCCGATGTCCGCAACCACCCCGCGCCTGCGCATCAAGCTGCGCCTCGAATATGACAGCCCGCTGATCCTGGGGCCGGGCAAGGCCGAGCTTCTGGCCCGGATCGACCGGCTGGGCTCGATCTCGGCCGCAGCGCGCGAGATGGGCATGAGCTACAAGCGCGCCTGGACGCTGGTCGAAGAGATGAACACCGCCTTTGCCGATCCGGTCATCGACAGCGCGCGGGGCGGCGCGGGGGGTGGCGGCGCGCGGGTGACGCCGACCGGGCAGGAGGTCCTGCGCCATTACCGCGCGCTGGAGACACTGCTGCGCGAGGCGGGGGCCGAGAACCTGCGCGCGCTGAACGCTCTGCTGCGCCCCGAAGGCGCCGCCTGAGCCGACCGGCGGGCGCCCGCCCATTCCGGCTTTGTGATTTCAAACCCGCGTATTTTCCGCTAATACTTCGGGAAAACGACCCCAAGAGCAGCACGAGGGCAGGATGAACAGGCTTCTGAAGCTGGCCATTGTCGCGCTTGTCGCGTCTTGCGGCGGCGGCAATTTCAGCGCGCCACGCCAGCTTGACAATGCATGCGCCATCGCGGCCGAGCGGCCTGCCTATATGCGGGCGATGCGGGCGACGGAACGCAAATGGGGCGTGCCGGTCCATGTCCAGATGGCCACGATGTATCAGGAATCGAAGTTCATCGGCGACGCGCGCACCCCGCACCAATATGCCCTTGGCGTGATTCCCATCGGACGGCAAAGCAGCGCCTTCGGCTATTCGCAGGCTTTGGACGGCACATGGGAGGAATACCAGCAGGCCACCGGCAACCGCCGCGCCCGCCGCGACAACATCCGCGATGCGACCGACTTCATGGGCTGGTACATGCATGGCAGCCAGCAGCGCCTTGGCCTGTCCAAGCACGATGCCGGGCGGCAATACCTGGCCTATCACGAGGGGCGCGGCGGCTATGCGCGGGGCAGCTACAACCAGAAGCCCTGGCTGATCCGGGTCGCCAGACAGGTCAGCCAACGATCCGAGATGTATCGCCAGCAGCTGGCCTCGTGCCGCCGGGCGTGATCGTCAGGCAGGCGGCGCCGCAAGCCGCGCCGCCGCCGCAAGGCCCGCGCTGCGTCCGCTGGCCAGACAGCCGGTCAGCAGATAGCCGCCGGTCGGCGCCTCCCAATCCAGCATCTCGCCCGCGACGAAAACACCGGGCAGGGCCTTCAGCGCAAGCCCCGGCGCCAGTGCCTCGGCGGTGACGCCCCCGGCCGAGGAAATCGCGCGATCCAGTCCCATCGGCCCTGCAAGGGGCATCGCCAGCGCCTTGGCCCGCGTGGCCCAGCCGGGCGCATCCTGGGGCAGCGGTCTGCCCCATTCCATCATCAGCGCGGCGCGCACCGGATCGCCCAGAACGCGGCGCAGCCAGTTCCCGACCGACAGCCGCCCGCGCGAGCGGGCAAAGCGCCGCGTCAACGCGGCCTCGTCCAGATCGGGCGCCAGATCCAGCAGCGGCGCGGCGCCGTCGCGGATGGCGGCGGCGATGGCATAGACGCCGCCGCCCTCGATCCCCGCCCGCGCGATCACCCATTCGCCACGGCTGACCTGCGCCCCGGCATGGATCGCCACGCCCTTGACAGCGGCCCCGAAATGCCGCGCCATGGCGGGCGACCAATCCACCCGGAACCCCATATTGGCGGGCCGGAAGGGCGCGACCGGGACGCCCGCGTCCTGCAACAGCCCCCGCCATGCGCCGTCCGAACCCAGCCTGGGCCAGCTTGCCCCGCCCATCGCCAGCACGGCGACACGCGGGCGCACCAGCACCGGCCCCTCGGGGGTGGCAAAGCGGAAGCCGTCACCGATCCCCTCCAGCCGCCAGCGCTGCCGCAGCGTGACGCCGCCTGCCTCCAGCCGCGCAAGCCATGCACGCAGCAGCGGTGAGGCTTTCATGCCGACCGGAAAGACCCGCCCCGTCGATCCCGTGAACAGCGCGATGCCCAAACCCTCGGCCCATGATTTCACCTGATCGGGGCCGAAACCGTCCTCCAGCCCGGCCGAGGCGCTTCCGGAAAAGGCCGCGCGAAAGGCGGGGGCGGGCTCGTCCTTGGTCAGGTTCAGCCCCGACTTGCCCGCCATCAGGAACTTGCGCGCGGGCGAGGGCATGGCCTCGGCCACAAGCACCCTGCGGCCGGGCGCCATCAGCATCTCGGCCGCCATCAGCCCGGCGGGACCGGCGCCGACGACCAGCGCATCGACCTCGATGATCACCGCCGACCCCGAGGCCGCATCGCCAGCCGCAGCAGGGCGCGTTCGACCAGCGGCATCTGCGGCGCGCGGGTCGAGGATCGCAGCGTCAGGTCCAGCGTGAGCAGCGCGTGGACGGCCTCTTCCAGCGGGCCGAGGCCCCAGCCCTGCGCCTGACGCGCCATCCGGTCGCGCCTCGGCCCGTAGATCGGAGGCCGCGCCCGCGCCAACGCGACCGCAGGCCCCGCCGGGTCCGCCGCCGCCAGATGCAGCGCGCGGAAATGGCGCAGAGCGGCAATGCAGATCGAGACCGGCGCCAGCCCTTGCGCCGCGATCCGCCGCATCAGCGCGCCGAATTCGGCCTCGCGCCGTTCGGCAACGGCGTGGATCAGTTCATCCAGATCGGCCTCGATCGTGGCGGGCGCCATCAGCGCGATCTCGGCCGGGGTCAGGGGCGAGGGGTCGCCATGTTTGTAAAGCCCGATCTTCTCGATCGTCTGGCGCAGATCGCCGGGGTCCAGCGCGCGGGCCAGAACCAGCATCTCGCGCATGGCGTCGCGCGGGACTTCGCGCAGACCGGCATCGGACAGCCAGCGCGCGATCTCGTCCTCGCCGGGGGGGTCGTCGTAGATCGGCGCGCAGATCGCCTGACCATGCGCCTCGAACAGCTTGCGCAGCGCCGAGGATTTTGCCAGCGCCCCCGCCGCGACCACGATCACAGCATCGCCCGCGCGCCACCCGTCCAGCGCCGCGCGCACCGCATCCGCCGCGCTGTCGGGCGCGTCATCGACCAGCACCACGCGCGGGCCGGGGAAAAAGCCCACCTCGCGCACCGCGTCGATCAGCTGGGCGGGGTCCTTCTTCAGCCCCGCCCCGGCCATGCGGGTCAGGCGCATCTCTTCATCGGCGCGCTCGCCGACCAGCGCCTTGACGGCCTCGGCCCGTTTCATGGCGACGCGCATCGCGTCCTGCCCATAGATCAGCAGGCCCGGCCGCGAGGGGTCGGGCCGGGCCAGATAGCGCGCGATCTCGGCCCCTTTCAGCAGCATCGCTCAGCCCGGCAGGCGGGTTGAGGCAGCCAGAAGCCGCGTGACGACCTGATCGGCCAGCATCAGGGCCAGCCGCTGGCGGGCATCGCCCTCGGCCGTCAGGGTCGAGATCGTCGTCCCGGTCGTCGAATACGACGTGAAGCTGCTGACCCGTCCCTGCGTGATCACCGCGCCCCCCGGCCCCGTCAGCGCGAAATCGGCGGTGCCGTTCAGCGAATAGCGGGTCGTGATCTCGTCCGGCGTGATCGCCTGCGAGGTGACGCCGACGCTGACCCGGTAATCCAGATCGTAGATCGCGCCGTCCTCGGGGCCCAGCCGTTCGGCCAGACGGCGGTTGAAGACGAAATCCAGCGGCGTGTCCGGGTCGCGCGGGCGCACCTTGCCGAACAGCCGGTTGTCGCCCCCGCCCGGGCCATAGACCGGCTGCAATCCGCAACCGGCCACGGCCAGAAGGCCAAGGATCAGCGCCCGGCGGTCAGGCGACCACATTGACGATCCGCCCCGGCACCACGATCAGCTTCTTGGGCGCCGCGCCTTCAAGGAAACGCTGCACGGTCTCGTCGGCCAGAACCAAGGCCTCGATCTGATCCTTGGGCATGTCCTTCGGCACGCTGATCTCGGCCCGGCGCTTGCCGTTGATCTGGATGGGCAGGATGACGCTGTCATCCTCCAGCAGCGCGGGGTCGGCCTTGGGCCAGGGCGCGTCCACGACCATCCCCTGCCCGCCCGAGATCGCCCAGACCTCTTCGGCCAGATGTGGCACCATCGGCGCCATCAGCTGCGCCATGATCCGCAGGACGGCGCGGCGCGCCTCGCCCCCGGCCTGCGACTTGCCCACCGCATTGGCCAGCTCATAGAGTTTCGCGACGGCCTTGTTGAAGGCGAAACCCTCGATGGCCTTGGTGACATCGGCAATCGCGCGATGCGCGGCGCGGGTCAGCGCGGGGTCGTCGCCGCCCGTCGCCGGGGCCTCCTCGGCCAGGCGGAAGACGCGGGCAAGGAACTTCGCGGCAGCCTCGGCCCCGGCGGCGGTCCATTCCACGTCACGTTCGGGCGGGCTGTCGGACAGCATGAACCAGCGCGCGGTATCGGCGCCGAAACTGCTTACGATGTTCACCGGATCGACGACGTTCTTCTTGGATTTCGACATCTTGGCCGAGGGGATGATCTCGACCGGGGTGCCGTCGGCCAGTTTGCCGTCGGTCACGTCATCGGGCAGGTGATAGACCGGGCGGCCGCGTTCGTCGGTGGTCTTGTAGATCTCATGCGTGACCATGCCCTGCGTGAACAGCGCGTCAAAGGGCTCTTTCGCGGCCTCGGGCAGGTGGCCCGTCCTGACCATAGCCCGCGCGAAGAACCGCGAATAAAGCAGGTGCAGGATCGCGTGTTCGATACCGCCGATATACTGGTCCACGTTCATCCAGTAATCGGCATCCGCCCGGTCGGTCGGCGTCGCCGCCCCCGGCGAGGTGAAGCGCGCGTAATACCAGGACGAATCGACGAAGGTGTCCATCGTGTCGGTTTCGCGCCGCGCCGCGCCGCCGCATTTCGGACAGGTCGCCTGACGCCAGGTCGGGTGGCGGTCCAGCGGGTTGCCCGGCACGTCGAAGCTGACGTCCTGGGGCAGCAGCACGGGCAGGTTCGCCTTCGCCTCGGGGACCGTGCCGCAGGTGTCGCAATGCACGACCGGGATCGGACAGCCCCAATAGCGCTGGCGCGAGATGCCCCAGTCGCGCAGGCGGAACTTGGTCACGCCCTCGCCATAGCCCGCGGCCTCGGCATGGGCGATGGCGGCATCGACGGCTGCCTCGCCGGTCTGGTCGGCCTCGCCCGCGAAGCCGCGCACATAGGTCACGGTCTCGGTCTTGGCGGGGACGAAAGGCGCCTTGGCGACCAGCGCATCCGCCGCGGCCTGATCCATGCCGCGCTCGCCAAAGGTGGCGCGGATCGGCAGCCCGTATTTCGTGGCGAATTCGTGGTCGCGTTCGTCATGCGCGGGGCTGCCGAAGATCGCGCCGGTGCCGTAATCCATCAGCACGAAATTCGCGATCCAGATCGGCAGGTGCCAATCCGCGTCCAGCGGATGCGCGACGGTCAGGCCGGTGTCGAAACCCAGCTTGGGCGCGGTCTCGATGGCTTCCTCGGTGGTGCCGATCTTGCGGCATTCCTCGCGGAAGGCCTCGATCTCGGGGCGCGAGGCCGCCAGCTCCTTGACCAGCGGATGATCCGGCGACAGCGCGACGAAGCTGGCGCCCATCAGCGTGTCGGGGCGGGTCGTGTAGACTTCGATCGCCTCATGGCCCGCAGGCGCATCGACCGTGCGGAACCGGAACTGCAAGCCGCGCGACCGGCCGATCCAGTTGGCCTGCATCAGGCGCACCTTTTCCGGCCAGCCGGTCAGACCGTCCAGCGCCTCCAGCAGTTCGTCGGAATAATCGCTGATCTTGAAGAACCACTGCGTCAGTTCTCGCCGCTCAACCGTGGCGCCGGAACGCCAGCCCTTGCCGTCGATCACCTGTTCATTGGCCAGCACGGTCATATCGACCGGGTCCCAGTTCACCTGCGCCGACTTGCGCGTGATCAGCCCGGCCTCCAGCATGTCGAGAAACAGCGCCTGCTGCTGCGCCACATAGGAATCGTCACAGGTGGCGAATTCGCGGCTCCAGTCGATCGAAAGACCGAGCGGCTTCAGCTGGTCGCGCATCGTGGCGATGTTCGCATAAGTCCAGTCACGCGGATGGCCGCCCTGTTCCATCGCGGCATTCTCGGCGGGCATGCCGAAGGCGTCCCAGCCCATCGGGTGCAGCACGCTGAACCCTTGGGCGCGCTTGAACCGCGCCACCACGTCGCCCATCGTGTAATTGCGCACATGGCCCATATGGATGCGCCCCGAGGGATAGGGGAACATCTCGAGCACATAGTATTTCGGGCGCTCATCGCGGGTGGCGGTGAAGCTGCCGGCATCGGCCCAGGCCTTCTGCCAGCGGGCTTCGCTTGTCGCGGGATCATAGGGCATCGGGAACCTCGGGCGTCATTCGTTGCCCGCAGGGTTTATACGCGCCGCCGCAGCGGGTCCAGATGCGCCCGTGGCCTTGGGCGGCCGCAGCCGCGACTAGAGCCGCCCGTCGCGCAGACGCAGCTGCCTTGCGCGGGTCAGGATCGCATCCTCGACCGCGCGAACAGTGCCGGGCTCAACCGCTGCGCCGCCCTGACCCTGCAGCGACAGGCGCAGGCTGCGCGCGTCCAGCGCCGGATCGCTGATCTGAATCGTGGCGCGATAGGCGCGCCCCCCGCCCGGAGGCGTGCCGAACCCGGTCTGGATCACGCCGGTGAACGGATCGACCGTCTGCACCGGCAGGAAGTTCAGCACCTCGAGGCTGGCATTCCACAGATACTTGTTCACGCCGATCGTCGCGTTCACATCCTCGGACAGGCCGAACACGTCCTGAATGCGCGTACCGCGAACGGCAGGGCGCATGTCGGGCTCGTTCAGCGCGGCCTCGGTGGTGGCGGCGTTGCGGGCGCCATTGCCGCCGCAGGCCGCAAGACCCGCCATCAGCATGGTGGCCATCGTCAGGCGCGCGATGCGTGCAGGTGTCATGCCATCCCCCGGCTGTTGCTTGTGGGCCAAGCATTAGACCGGATCAACGGTGCGAAACAAGCGCCTTGCCCTGCTGACGGGCGGGCCATGTCTGACGTGACCCAGGCGCAGGCAAGGGCGCGGGCGCAGGTGTGGCCCTTGTGCATCACAGAAACTGGCAAAGAAATCAGCGCAAACGTGATTCCGTTGCATCACATGTTCGAAAGGGTGAAACAAACAGCATACCCAGGGCGGGATCGCCGGCTTGGGCACCAGAGAGACAAGAGGGAACACACCATGAAAAAGGCTCTTATCGCCTCCACCGCGCTGGTTCTGTCGGCCGGTGTCGCCGCTGCCGACGTCACTTTCTCGGGCTTCGCTCGCACCGGTCTGGACTTCGTCGAGAACCGCGCTGGCGGCGCTCAGGAAACGCAGATCCAGTCGCGCGTCCGTATGAACGTTCTCGCCACCACCTCGACCGACCAGGGCGTGGACTTCGGCGCTCGCCTGCGCTTCCAGTGGGACCAGGGCGCTTCGGAGCTGGACCAGTTCGCTCCCGGCCAAATCTACGTGACCGCCAGCGGCCTGACCGTCTCGGTCGGTAACGTCGGCACCGCCTTCGACAGCGCCGGCCTGCTGTACGCGTCGGAAATCGGTATCTTCGACCGCTCGCTCGGCAACCCGGCTGGCTCGTTCTTCGCCTACTCGACCGGCGGCTACGGCGCCAACAACAACCGCGTCGGCATCGCCGCGACCTATGCGGTTGACGCTCTGACCGCTCGCATCTCGTATGTGAACACCGACCAGACCGTCAGCGACAGCAACGAAGAGATCGGCGTCTCGGTCGACTACTCGATGGACGCGATCGCCCTGTCGGCTGCTGCCGTTCTGGACGGCGCTGGCATCGACGGCAACGACCAGTACTTCCTGGGCGCCGCCTACACCCTGCCGGGCACCTCGAACAAACTGGGCCTGAACTGGATCGACAACGGTGACGTCGCCGACAGCACCACGATCACGCTGTACGGCGAGTTTGAAGTTGCTCCGCTGACCACCGTCAAAGGCTATGTCGCCAACAACGACGCTGCCGGCAACGCGACCGACGTCGCTTACGGCATCGGCGGCAAGTACGACCTGGGCGGCGCCTACCTGGCCACCGCGATCCACCGCAGCTACAGCAAAGACATCATTGCTGACTTCGGTGTGCGCTTCAACTTCTGATCCCACGATCAGCGGTTACGGAAAGAGCGGGCCTTGCGCCCGCTCTTTTCTTTTTGTCTTGTGCGGTCATGGGACTGGATGACATCAAACGCCGCATCGCCGCGGCCGAGGAAAAAGCCGGGCGCGCGCCCGGCAGCGTGACGCTGATCGCCGTCAGCAAGGTGCAGCCCGCCCCGCGGGTTCAGGCCGTGCTGGACCAGGGGCACCGCGTCTTTGGCGAGAATTACGTTCAGGAAACACAGGGCAAGTGGCCGGACTGGCGCGCCCGCTATCCTGACGTGTCGGTCCACATGATCGGCCCGGTGCAGTCGAACAAGGCGCGCGCGGCGGTGACGCTGTTCGACGCGATCCACACGCTGGACCGCATGACCTTGGCCCGCAAGCTGGCGCAGCATTGCGCCGAACAGGGCCGCCATCCGCAATTGTTCGTGCAGGTCAATACCGGGGACGAGCCGCAGAAAGCCGGGATCCTGGCCGACGAATTGCCGGGCTTCCTGAGCCAGTGCCGCGAACTTGGCCTGTCGCCCGAGGGGCTGATGTGCATTCCCCCCGAGGGGCTGGACCCGCTGCCCCATTTCCGCCTGCTGCAGCGACTGGCACAGGATAACGGCATGGCCCTTCTGTCGATGGGCATGAGCGCCGATTTCGAGACCGCCATCGCCGAGGGCGCGACCCATGTGCGCGTCGGCTCGGCGATCTTCGGGGCGCGCGATTACGGCTAGGGCCGGGCGACGATCAGCCTCGTCCCCGGCGCCGCGCGGGCCGCGATCCACAGCAGATGCGGGCGGGCAAAGGCGATGCAACCCTCGGTGCCAAAACGCGGGCGGCGCCATTGATGCAGGAAGATGGCCGAGCCCCGGCCCGGCACGCCCGCCTGATTCCAGTCGGTCGTCAGGATCAGGTCGTAAAGCGGATCGGCCCGGCGCAGGCGTTCATGGCTGGCCGAAAGCGGCGCGCGGACATGCCGGTTATAGGCCGGATGGCCCGGATCGTCGCACCACAGATCCCCCGGCCCGATGGGCCTCGCCCAAGGCGCGGGGCGCGCCAGACGGTCGGGCCGATACCACAACCCGGTGATGCGATGCGTTCCGGCGGGCGTGGCGCCGTCCCCCTCGCGCTTTGAGGCGCTGATGCCGGTCTTGCCGATGGCGCAGGGAAACAGCCGCCCGCGGAAACGCAGACCAACGGGCGTCAGCACCATGTCCTGCGCGATCACAGCAGATGCCCCGATTTCTGCGCCTTGACGGCCAGATAGCCCTGATTATGCGGGTTCTGCGGCACGATCAGCGGCACACGTTCGGCCACCTCGATGCCGTGACCCTGCATCATCGCCACCTTGCGCGGGTTGTTCGTCATCAACCGCACCGCCCCGAAGCCCAGCCGCCGCAGAAGCGCAGCGCCGATGCGGAAATCGCGTTCGTCATCCTCGAAGCCCAGCCGGTGGTTGGCCTCGACCGTGTCGAAGCCCTGATCCTGCAGGTCATAGGCGCGCATCTTGTTGGCCAGACCGATGCCCCGGCCTTCCTGATTGAGATAAAGCAGGATGCCCGCCCCGGCCTGCCCCATCGCCTCCAGCGCGGCGTGAAGCTGGGGGCCGCAATCGCATTTCAGGCTGCCTAGAACATCGCCGGTGAAACAGGCCGAATGCAGCCGCGCCAGAACCGGCGCATCGCGGGGCGGATCGCCGATCTCGACGGCGTAATGTTCCTCACCGCCATTATCGGGGCGAAACACATGCAGGCGCGACCGTTCCGAGGCGATGATCGGCACGCGCGCAGCCGCGACGGGGGCCAGCGCGGCCTCTTGCGTCAGTTGCGCCATCAGAGGCGCGGCGGGCAGGCGGGTCAGCCCCTCGACCGGGGCTGCGGGCACCATCACCGCGGCGGGCAGAAGCTGCGCCGATTTCGCCAGCGCCAGCGCGGCGCGGTGATCGGCGGCATCGCCATCGCGCGCGGTGAAAAGTGGCCCCTTCATCGGATGGCGCAGATCGTCGGCCGGATCGGCCAGCGCGCGCAGCCAGGCCAGATCGGCCTCGGGCGGCAGGATCACGCGCGCAAGCCCCGCATCATAGGCGCGCGCCTTCAGCGTCTGCGCCCGCCGCTCGGTCAGGGCCAGCACGGCGGGGCCGAGCGCGCGCAGATCGGCCAGACGCGCCGCCGACAGGGTTTCCGCCGCAGCGGCGACATGGCCGCCCACCATCACGGGCAGCCCCATCCGCAAGTCGGCGCGGGCGCGGGCCACGATTTCGGCGAGGGTCGGGATCAGGCTCATCCGGGCGCTTTCTGAAACAATCCGAAACAAAACCCGCTGCTGCGACAAAACCATGTGAGAAATCCGACATGGTGCTGGACGACACGCGGGCGTGATCCTTCATGTGTGCCGAGAAGCCAAAGGAGGCAACATGCCCGGACTGAAAAAAATCCTTCTGGTCGATGACGAAGAAGACCTGCGCGAGGCGCTGGCCGAGCAACTGGTCGCTACCGAAGATTTCGACGTGGCCGAAGCCGGCAGCGGCGCCGAGGCCGTCGAGGCCACCAAGAACGCCATTTTCGATCTGGTCGTGCTGGATGTCGGCCTGCCCGACACGGACGGGCGCGAGCTGTGCAAGAAGCTGCGCAAGCTGAACGTCAAATGCCCCATCGTGATGCTGACCGGCCATGACACCGACGCAGACACGATCCTGGGTCTGGACGCGGGCGCCAACGATTACGTCACCAAGCCGTTCAAGTTCCCGGTCCTGCTGGCCCGCCTGCGCGCCCAGCTGCGCACGCATGAGCAATCCGAGGACGCGATCTTCCAGCTTGGGCCATACACGTTCAAGCCCTCGATGAAGATGCTGATCGACCAGAAGGACCGCAAGATCCGCCTGACCGAGAAAGAGACCAACATCCTCAAGTTCCTCTATCGGGCGCAGGATGGTGTCGTGCCGCGCGACGTGCTGCTGCACGAGGTCTGGGGCTACAATGCGGGCGTGACCACGCATACGCTGGAAACCCACATCTACCGCCTGCGCCAGAAGATCGAACCCGATCCCTCGAATGCGCGTCTGCTGGTGACGGAATCGGGCGGCTACCGGCTGGTCGCCTGAGCCCTTGCGCAAATTCCCGCCGGGCGAAACCGGGCGGGAACCGGCGCGGGGGGAATGCGTTTTCTACCCGAAGCCCAGTGGTCGGTGGATGCGGCCACACTCCCTCCTCTCCCTCGCCCCGGCAGTCAGGCTGCCGGGGCTTTTTCTCATCCCCGGCGGTGAGGCGCGGTCCAGTCGGGCCGGGGGCCGATGGGAATGATCCGGTGCGGATTGATCATGTCGTGGCTGAAGTAATAGTGCCGCGTGATATGGTCGAAATGCACCGTGTCCGCGACGCCGGGCCATTGGTAAAGCGCGCGCGCCCAGCCCCACAGGTTCGGGTAATCGACGATCCGGCGGCGGTTGCATTTGAAATGCGTGTGATAGACCGCGTCGAAACGCAGCACGGTCGTGAACAGTCGCCAGTCGGCTTCGGTGATCCGGTCGCCGGTCAGATAGCGGTTTTCCGACAACAGCCCCTCGATCCAGTCGAGGCTGTCGAAAAGCGGCCCCACGGCCTTGTCATAGGCGGCCTGGGTGGTGGCGAAACCCGCCTTGTAGACGCCGTTGTTCACGCTGTCATAGATGCGGTCGTTGATCGGCTCGATCGCGGCGCGAAGATCCTCGGGCCAGTAATCGTCGTCATTGCCGGTGATCGCGTCAAAGGCGCTGTTGAACATGCGGATGATGTCGGCGCTTTCGTTGGACACGATCTGCCCGGTTTCCTTGTCCCAAAGAACCGGCACCGTGACCCGCCCCGAGGCATCGGGCCGCGCCTTGACATAAAGCTCGCGCAGATAGGGCAACCCGAATTGCCGGTCGCCGGTGGCGCCGTCGAAATCGGTGCGGAACTCCCACCCGTCAGAGCCCATGTCGGGATGCACGACCGAGACATCGATATGCGGCTCAAGCCCCTTGATCGCGCGGAAGATCAGCGTCCGATGCGCCCAGGGGCAGGCATGGCTGACATAGAGATGGTAGCGCCCGCTTTCGGCGCGAAAGCCCCCCTCGCCGGTCGGACCCGCGCTGCCATCCGCCGTCACCCAGTTGCGGAACTTCGATGTGTCGCGCCTGAACTCGCCGCCGGTGCTGTCGGTGTCATACCATTCGTCCTTCCAGACGCCGTTGACCAATTGGCCCATGACTTCCTCCTTGCTTTCTGTCGTCAGGGCAACGGGCCGTGGTGGGGCCTCGTTCCCCCGTCAGGCGATGGCGCGGTCGCGTGTCTCGGCCCTGACCAGCATCAGGGCCAGCGCGGCCAGCAGCAGCAATGCGGCAAAACTGCCAATGGCAAGGCCGAAGCCCTTGGCGAAGACCACGGCCAGCAGGCTGGGCGCAAGGATGCCCCCCAGCCGCGCCATGGCGCTGGCCGTGCCCATGCCGGTGCCCCGGAGATGGGTCGGGTAAAGCTCGGGCGTAAAGGCATAAAGCGCGCCCCAAGTGCCCAGCAGCGCGAAACTCATCACGATCAGCGCGGCGGCCACCAGAAGCGGCGCGGTCGCAAAGGCGAACATCCCGCACCCCGCCGCGCTGAGGATCAGGAACCCCGTCAGCGTGGCGCGGCGGCCCAGGGCCTCGACCCCCCAGGCGGCCAGCGCGTAGCCCGGCACCTGCGCCAGTGCCAGCACGACGAGGAAACCGTAGCCCCGGACAAAGCCGAAGCCTTCGGTCGCAAGCTGTCCCGGCACCCAGACAAAGACGCCGTAATAGGACAGCGAGACGAGAAACCACACCGCCAGAACGCCAAGCGTGGTCCGCCGCAGCGGCCCCGCCCAGATCGAGCGCGCGGCCCCGGCCTCGACCGGGGCGGCGACCAGATGGGTCTGGGGCGGCAGGGGCGCGGCGCCGTTCACGGCCAGCACCTTTTCGATGACCGCCCGCGCCTCGGCCTGACGGCCGGTGCGGACCAGATACATCGGGCTTTCGGGGATCCAGAAGCGCAGGAAGAACCCGATCAGCGCGGGCGCGGCGGCGACAAAGAAGATCCAGCGCCAGGGTGCCTCGGCCCCGAAGCTGAAGGCGGCCCAGGCGGTCAGCGCGATGACGATGGTGCCGATGGCCCAGAACCCCTCAAGCCAGACCAGCCAGCGGCCCCGGTTCCGGGGGGGCAGAAACTCGGCCATCATGGCGTAATCGACGGGCAGCGTGCCGCCCACCGCCACCCCGGTCAGGAAGCGCAGCACCAGAAGCCAAGTGAAATCCCCCGCCCAGACCGAGGCCAGACCAAAGACCGCGTCCATCGCAACCGTGCCCACCAGCACCCATTTGCGCCCGATCCGGTCGGCCAGCCGCCCGAACAGGAACGCGCCCGCGAACATGCCCAGAAAGAACACCGTCCCGATCTGCAAGGCGGTCACGCGGTCCAGCCCGAAGGTGACGGCCACCGACGGCGCGGCGAAGCCCACCGCGATGACCTGCATCGCATCGGCCGCCCAGACCAGCCCGAAGATCCCCAGCAGGCGCCACTGGAACCGGCCCGTGCCGCCCTGCGTCAGGGCATCGTCGATGGTCATGCGCCGCATGGCAGGCCCTTTCGCGTTTCCCCAATCCATAGCGCAGGCGTCCCATATCGCAACCCCGGCTTGGCACCCGGCGCCCCCGCCGCTAGGGTCCGCCGCAAAGGAGACCCCCATGTTCACCATCGCCACCTGGAACATCAACTCGGTCCGCCTGCGCGAGGGGCTGGTCGCGCGGTTTCTGGCCGAGGAAGGCCCCGACATCCTCTGCCTTCAGGAATGCAAGTCGCCGGTCGAGAAGATCCCCCTGACCCGCTTTGCCGAACTGGGCTATCACCACATCGTCGCGCGCGGGCAAAAGGGCTATAACGGAGTCGCCATCCTGTCGCGCCTGCCGATCACCGATGCGGGCGACCGCGATTACGCCAGCTTGGGCCATGCGCGCCATGTCTCGGCCCGGCTGGACAACGGTGTGGTGATCCACAACATGTATGTGCCTGCGGGCGGCGACATTCCCGACCGCGAGGTGAACCAGAAATTCGGGCAAAAGCTCGATTTCCTGACCGAGATGCGCGACGTCTTCCATGCCGACCGCCCGCAGAAATCCATCCTGGTCGGCGACCTGAACATCGCCCCGGGCGAGGATGACGTCTGGTCGCACAAGCAGCTTCTGAAGGTCGTCAGCCACACCCCGATCGAGGTCGAGCATCTGGCCCAGGCCCAGGATGCCGGGAACTGGGTCGATGTGACGCGCAAGGACATCCCCGAAGGCAAGCTCTACAGCTGGTGGTCCTATCGCGCACCCGACTGGAACGCCGCCGACAAGGGCCGCAGGCTGGACCACATCTGGGCCAGCCCCGACATCGCCAATGCCGCCCATGGCAGCCGCATCCTGCGCGATTGCCGGGGCTGGGAGGGTCCAAGCGACCATGTCCCGGTCCTTGCCCGCTTCGACCTGTGACCTGATGGGGCCTTTCGCTTGCGCGACCAAGGCCCCATATTGCCCGAAACACCGACCAGAACCTCCGGGGACGCCATGAGCATGCTTTTCGACGGGGCCGCAGCGCCCAAGGCCGATGATTTCATCAAGGACGTGACCGAGGCCGATTTCATGGCCGAAGTCGTCGAGGCCTCGATGCAGGTGCCGGTCATCGTCGATTTCTGGGCACCCTGGTGCGGCCCCTGCAAGACGCTCGGCCCCGCGCTCGAGGCCGAGGTGGCCCGCCACAAGGGCCGCGTGCGGATGGCCAAGGTGAATGTGGACGAGAACCAGATGATCGCGGGCCAGCTGCGCGTGCAGTCAATCCCGACCGTCTATGCCTTCTTCCAGGGCCGCCCGGTCGATGCCTTTCAGGGCGCAGTCCCGGCCAGCCAGATCAAGCAATTCGTCGAAAAGCTGGTGGCGATGGGCGGCGATGACGGCGGGCTGGCCGACGCGCTGGAAGCCGCCGAGCAGATGATCGAGGCCGGCGAGACCGCCGACGCCATCGAGACCTTCACCGCCATCATCGGCGAGATGCCCGACAGCCCCGAAGCCTGGGGCGGCCTGATCCGCGCCCATCTGGCGGCGGGCGACGCGGCCGCCGCCTCGGCCACGCTGTCGCAGGTGCCGCCCGCCATCGCGGGCACGGCCCCGGTCGAAGGCGCCCGCGCCCAACTGGACCTTGCCCGCCAGGCCGAAAACGCAGGCCCCCTGACCGAGCTTCAGGCCCGGGTCGAGGCCGACCCCGCCGACCAGCAGGCGCGGCTGGATTATGCGACCGCCTTGCACGCGGCAGGCCGTGTCGAGGACGCGGTCGAGATCCTGCTGGACAGCTTCCGCCGCGACCGCGACTGGAACGACGGCGCGGCCAAGGCCCAGCTCATCACCATCTTCGACAGCCTCAAGCCCGGCGATCCGATCGCGCAAAAGGGCCGCCGCCGGCTGTCCTCGCTGATCTTCGCCTGAGCCGATGCGCCACCGCTTCGACCTTCCCGACCGCATCCCCGTCTTTCCGCTGACGGGCGCCGTGCTGATGCCGCGCGCGCGCATGCCGCTGCACATCTTCGAGCCGCGCTACCTGCAGATGCTGGAAGACACGCTCAAGACGCCCCATCGCCTGATCGGCATGATCCAGCCCGAGGGCGACGGGCTGGCCTCGATCGGCTGCGCGGGCCGCGTCGTGGCCTTCTCGGAAACCGATGACGGGCGGATGATGATCTCGCTCGGGGCGGTGTCGCGCTTCCGGCTGCTGGAAACCTTCGAGGGCTTCACCCCCTATCTTCAGGCCGGAATCGACTGGTCCTCGTTCGGCCGCGATCTCGGCGCGCCGGAACAGGATGACGGCCTCGACCGACAGGCGCTCTTTGCGCTCTTGGCGCGCTACATGGAAAGCGAGGGCCTCTCGACCGACTGGGAGGCCGCCGCCCAGGCCGAGGACGAGCTGCTGATCAACTCACTGTCGATGATGCTGCCCTTCTCGGCGGGCGACAAGCAGGCGCTGCTGGAATCGCCCAGCCTGACCGACCGGCGCGAATTGCTGGTCGGCCTGATCGAATTCGCGCTGCATGGCGGCCAGGACGAGGAACGACTGCAATGACCGACACCGCCCCCGGCTTCGACCGCCACATGCTCGAGGCGCTGGTCTGCCCCGTGACCCACACGACGCTTTCCTACGACGCGGCGCGCCAGGAACTCGTCTCGCACACCGCGGGCTTGGCCTTTCCGATCCGCGAGGGGATCCCGATCATGCTGATCGACGAGGCGCGGCAGATCAAGGCCGATGACTGACCCCCTGCCCGACACGCGCCCGGCAGCCTTTCCCCGCGTCTCGGCCCGCAGGCTGGGCCCGGTGGCGCTGCCTCTCTGGGTGCGGTTGGTCATCCTGGCCTGCTGCCTCGCCGAGGGCGCGCTGATCGCGGCCGGCCTCTTCGGCTACCCGGTCGCGCGCCACGCGACGGTGATGCTGGGCGGCTTCTGGTCGCCGGTCTTCTGGCAGGGGATCGGCCTCTATCCCTTCCAGCAATGGGTGATGTTCGCCAGCTACGGCCTCCTGCATGCGGGGCTCTTGCACCTCGCCATGAACATGATCGGCCTCGCCGCCCTGTCGCGCGAATTGATGCGGATGATGCCCACGGGCCGGATGGCGCTGATCTATCTGGTATCGCAGATCGCGGGCGCGCTGGCCTTCGCCTGGTTCGAACCCGCCGCAGGCCCGATGATCGGCGCCTCGGGCGCGGTCTTCGGGATCGCGGGCGCGCTGGTCGTGCAGACGGCGCTGACCCTCAGACGACGCCAGCGCTCGACAGCGCCGCTGGTCCGCGCGGTGGGGCTGATCCTCGGGCTGAACATCGCGCTGTCCTTCGCCATGCCCTCGGTCGCGTGGCAGGCGCATCTGGGCGGCGCGCTGGCCGGAATCGCCCTGACCCTCGCCTTCGCCGCCCGCCGCAAAAGCGCCTGACCCCCGCCCCTTTGCCTTGGCTCAAATATCCTCGGGGGGTCCGGGGGGCGAAGCGCCCCCGGCCTCTCCGCCGGGCGCCTCCTCGACCTCAGAGGGCTCGACCTCCTCCGGCTCCTCCACCCCTTCCATCGCCATCAGCCGCCGCAAGGCGGGGCGGAATGCGTCGGCGGGGGCATCGACCAAAGCCGCGACATCCCCGCCCTCGGTCAGGTGCTCGGCGACGATCCGGTAGCCCAGACCGTGGCCCGACCATTTCCGCATCCTGCCGCGGCCCTGGAACCACTCGCCCATGTCCTGATCGCGCCGCGCCCACAGGGCGGCCGCCTGTTTCAGCATCCCCGATCCGGGCCGCACCTGATCCCAGGGGTCGGCACCACCCAGCAGCTCGGTCACGAAATACCCGGCCAGACCCGCGCCCACCAGCGCCTCACCCAGGGAGCGGTCGGCAGAGGCCGTTTCCAGCCGGGCCAGATGGAACATCTGCCGCACCAGCATGCGCCGGAAATGCTCGGGTTCGACGCGGTCGGGGTCCAGGACCAGCTCGATCACGCCGGGCGCGGGGGCGTGCCCCGCGATCCCCCATTCCGGGATTACCGCATCGCCCCGCCGCAGCACCAGATCGAAACGCGGCAGGTCCAGCCGCGCCGAGACCACTTCGACGACCTCGCGCGCATGGGCGCGGATCTCGGCCATGATCGGGGTCAACGCGCCCCGCGCGTTCAGCATGTGAAGCTGCCAGACGGTCATCGAAGTCTCCCTGGGCGCCGGTTCCCGTGATCAGATCTCGGGAACCAGAACCTCGCGCTTGCCGACATGGTTCGCGGCGCTGACGACGCCCTGCTCCTCCATCTGCTCGACCAGACGGGCGGCCTTGTTGTAACCGATGGCCAGCTTGCGCTGGATATAGCTGGTCGAACATTTCCGGTCGCGCGCCACGATCATCACCGCCTGATCGTAAAGCGCCTCGTCGCCGCTTTCGCCGCCGCCAAGGCCCAGCACCGCGTCGATATCGTCGGCCTTTTCCTCGTCCACGCCCTCGACCACGCCGGACTTGTAGCTGGGCGGACCGAAGGATTTCAGATGCGTCACGACCTCTTCGACCTCTTCATCGCTGACGAAGGGGCCGTGGATGCGGGTGATCCGCGCGCCGTTGCCCATGTAGAGCATGTCGCCCTGACCCAGCAGCTGCTCGGCGCCCTGCTCGCCCAGAATGGTGCGGCTGTCGATCTTCGATGTGACCTGAAAGCTGATCCGGGTCGGGAAGTTCGCCTTGATCGTGCCGGTGATCACATCGACCGAGGGCCGCTGCGTCGCCATGATCAGGTGGATGCCCGAGGCGCGCGCCATCTGCGCCAAACGCTGGATGCAGGCCTCGATCTCCTTGCCCGCGACCATCATCAGGTCGGCCATCTCGTCCACAATCACGACGATATAGGGGAAGGTCTCGGGCTGGAACTCTTCCGTCTCGAAGATCGGCTCGCCGGTATCCTCGTCAAAGCCGGTCTGGACGGTGCGCTTGAACATCTCGCCCTTGGACAGCGCCTCGCGGACGCGGCCATTGTAGCCCTCGATGTTGCGCACGCCCATCTTGGACATCTTGCGATAGCGGTCCTCCATCTCGCCCACGACCCATTTCAGCGCGACGACCGCCTTCTTGGGGTCGGTGACGACCGGGGACAGCAGATGCGGGATGCCGTCATAGACGCTGAGTTCCAGCATCTTGGGGTCGATCATGATCAGGCGGCACTCGTCCGGCGTCAGCTTGTAGAGCAGCGACAGGATCATCGTGTTGATCGCCACGGATTTCCCCGACCCGGTGGTCCCCGCGATCAGCAGGTGGGGCATCTTGGCCAGGTTCGCCACGACCGGATCGCCGCCGATATCCTTGCCAAGCGCCAGCGGCAGGGGCTGCGTGCCGTCGCCGAACGCGCGGGAGGCCAGAATCTCGCGCAGCAGCACCTTTTCGCGCCGGGCATTGGGCAGTTCGATCCCGATCACCGTGCGCCCCGGCACGGTCGAGACACGCGCCGACAGGGCCGACATCGACCGTGCGATGTCATCGGCCAGACCGATCACCCGGCTGGCCTTGAGGCCCGGCGCGGGTTCCAGTTCGTAAAGCGTGACGACCGGGCCGGGGCGGACCTCGGTGATCTGGCCCTTCACGCCGTAATCGTCCAGCACGGCCTCCAGCATCCGGGCGTTCTCCATCAGCGCCTCTTGCGAGATCTGATGCGTGTCGCTGGCCGTAGGCGCGGTCAGCAGCGCCAGCGGAGGCACCTCGTAATCCGGGCCGCTCTCGTCAAAGCGCAGGCGCGGCTCGGCCTCGGCCTGGGCGCTGCGCGAGGGTTCGGCGCGCTTGGCGGGGGCGACGATCTGGCGCGGCGTCTCGGCGCCGAAGGGGCGCGGCTCGGGCTCGGGTTCGTGTTCCGGGACGGCGGCGGGGGCACCGCCGTCGCGGGCCAGACGCGCCGCGACCGCCGCCAGAACCGAGGGCTTGCCCGACCGCTTGGTGATCGCGTCACTGATGCGGCCGCGCAATTCGTCCTGCGTCGGGGCGGGGCCGTGATCGTCATGGTCGATCAGCTCGGGCTCGATCAGTTCGGGCTCGGGCATCTCGGCCTCCAGCTCGAAGGGTTCGGGCGCGCGGCGGCTGCGCGTCGCGGCGGGCTCGACGCGGGGCTGCGGGGCCTCGTCCTCGGGGCGGGCGCGACGCTCGCGCAGGCCCGTGACCAGCGCCTGCGCCCCGGCAAAGGCCGCCAGCGCCATCTGCGCCGCCAGCGCCAGACCCATCACGAAGCGCCGCCACAGGGCGCGCAATTCCGCACGGTCGAAGCCCAGCACAAAGGCCAGGATCGCAACGACGCCCGCCGCCGTCAGCAGACCCGCCAGCCGGATGCCGATCTGCGCCTTGACGGGCATCAGGTTCAGCATGGCGCCCATCACCATGTCGCCGAAATGACCGCCCAGACCATAGGTCTGCTGCCATTCGGGCCCCGGCAGCAGGGTCGAGCAATAGACCGCGGCCAGCGCGACAGCGATCGGCGTGAAGATGCCGCGCATCAGCCGGGCTTCGCCCTTGTGCAGCATCAGCCGCAGGCCCCAGACCACACCCGCCAGCACCAGCACCCATGCCCCGTAGCCCGCGATCATCATCAGCGGCGAAGCGATATAGGCGCCGAAACTGCCCAGAAGGTTCTGCGCCGGTTCGTCCGTCGCCGACAGAAAGCTGGGATCGTCCGAGGACCAGCTGCCCAGGATCATCGCCACGATCACCGCCAGCAGGATCAGGCCTGCGCCCATCAGCTCCTTGCCGCGGCGTTCCAGCGCGGCGCGGGTGGTCTGGTCGAACAGCGGATCACGGTGTTTCGCGTGCCAGCTTGCCATGGCTCAGCCCCTCTCATCCGTCAGAACGTCGACCATGCGGCGCAGGGCCGTTTCGGTCTCGTCGGGGGTGGCGACCAGCGCCACGCGGACGAAACCCTGGCCGGGATTGTGGCCCCCGACCTCGCGCGCAAGATAGGCGCCCGGCAGGACCTGAATGCCCGCCTCGGCCCAGAGCTTGCGGGCAGCAGCCTCGCCGTCAGCCACCGGCAGCCACAGGAAGAACCCGGCCTCGGGCGGCAGATAGCCCGGCATGTTGCCCAGAACCCGGTCCGCGATGGCGTATTTCTGCTGATAAAGCGCGCGGCTGGCCGCGACGTGATCCTCGTCGCCCCAGGCGGCGGCGCTGACGGCCTGCACCGGCAGGGGCAAGGGCGCGCCCGCATAGCTGCGAAGGCGGCGCATCTCGCGGATCTGGGCCACGCCGCCCGCCGCGAATCCCGACCGCAGCCCCGGCAGGTTCGAGCGTTTGGACAGCGAGTTGAACATCACCACCCGGTCGGGCAGGCCCATCGCGGTCGCCACCTGCAAGGCGCCGGGCGGGGGAGTGTCGCGCCAGATCTCGGAATAGCATTCATCGGCGAAGATCAGGAAATCGTGCCGCTCGGCCAGCGTGATCAGCTGTTCCAGATAATCGCGCCCGGCCACAGCGCCCTGAGGGTTGGCGGGCGAGCACAGATAGGTCACCGCCACCCGGTCCAGCAGCGCGGGATCGAGGCCCGCGTAGTCGGGCAGGTTGCCGGTTTCGGGCGTGGCGGGGACAAAGACCGGTTCGGCCTGCACGGCCACGGCCGCGACCGCATAGACCTGATAAAAGGGATTGGGCACCAGAATCGCCGGGCGCTGGCCGTTCTTGCGTTCCGGGCACAGGGCAAGGGCGGCGTTGAACAGCCCCTCGCGCGTGCCGTTCAGCACCATCAGCCGGTCGGGCGCCACGTCCAGATCATAGCGACGCCCCAGCCAGCCGCTGATCGCGCCCAGCAATTCGGGCGTGCCCTCGTTCACCGGGTATTTCGCAAGGCTGCCGATGCTGTCGGCCATCACCTCAGCGACGAAATCGGGCATCGCGTGGCGCGGCTCTCCGATGGTCAGCACGGTGGGGGCGGCGCCCGGCGCCAACCCCGGCGTCAGGTCCGCAAGCAATGCCCGCAGACGCGGGAATGCGTATTCCGGCAGGTTCGAGAACCGCTCGGGGAATGCCATCTCTGCCTCGCTTCGGGGTCTGCGCCCCGTTTTTCCTGAAGGAAACTTTAGCGTGATCGCCGCCTTGCGTCCAGCAAAGAGGCGCCCGCCCCTCAGACCGCCAGCGCGGCCTCGGCCCCGGCGGCGACGCGCAGCAGGTGACGGTCGCGCCCGGCATGGCCCATCAGCGAAATCCCGCAGGCCGGGTGCCCGGTGGGCAGCGTCACGACCGGCAGGCCCAGCAGGTTGCCGATCCGGGTATTGCGCAGCGTCAGCAGGTTGGCGCGCACGAATTCGGCCTGATCGTTCATCAGTCGCTCGACCGGAGGCGGCAGGATCGGCACGGTCGGGATCAGCACGGCGTCGAAGCCGCCCGCGACCTCCTTGACCCATTTGCGGCGGATGCGGGTCAGGCTTTCCCAGCCGGCGACGTATTCCATCGCGCTGGTTTCGGCCCCGCCCCGGAAACGCTCCAGCACCGGGTTCCACATCAGTTCCGGCGCGTCCTCGATCTGGGCGCGCCAGATGCCATAGGCCTCGGGGGCGAACAGCACCGGCGACAGGGCCAGTGCGCGGTCGGTCCAGTCGGTCGTGATATGGGTGATGTGCGCGCCCGCGCGGCCCAGCCTGTCCAGCGCATCGGCAAAGGCGGTGACGGGCGCGGTCTCGGCCCCGTCGAAGGGCGCGCCCTCCAGCACCAGCAGGCGCCGCCCGGCAATCGAGGCCTCTGCCAGATCGGGCGCGGGCTGGTCGGCCATCAGCGCGAAGATTTCGGCGCAATCCTCGACGCTGCGGGCGATGGGGCCGGTCACGTCGAACTTGCGGCAAAGCGGCACGACGCCCTTTTCCGGAACCGCGCCGGGCGTCGGCTTGAAGCCCACAAGCCCGTTCCAGGCCGCAGGCACCCGGATCGAGCCGCCGGTATCCGACCCGATTGCCGCCGCCGCGAGCCCAAGCGCGACCGAAACCGCCGCCCCGGACGAGCTGCCCCCCGGCGCAAGATCCGGGTCCAGCGCATTGGGCGGGGTCGCGGTCATGGGATTGAGGCCAAGCCCCGAAAAGGCCAGCTCGGTCAGATGCGTCTTGCCCAGACAGACCGTCCCGCGCCGCGCCAGCCGCGCCAGCACGATGGCATCCTTGCGCGGCACGCGCCCCTCCAGCAGGCGCGATCCGGCCTCGGTCAGGGTGCCGCCGCTGTCGATATTGTCCTTCCAGCTGATCGCCACGCCGTCCAGCAGGCTGTGGCGGCGTTCCTGCTTGGCGCGGTCATGGGCGGCGACGGCCTCGGACCGGGCACGGGCGGGCGTCAGGCGGGCATAGATGCGCGCGCAATCGGGATGGTCCTTCGCGGCGGCCAGATAGGCCTCGGTCTGGTCGATCGGGTCCAGCAGGCCCGCCATGATGGCGCGCCCCTGCTGCATGGCCGAGGCCCGAAGCCAATCCATGATCAGAAATCCACCGCGATGCCGTTCTTTTCGTAATCGCCGTAGCGCACGGGCTCGGGACCGTCGCGGCCGCCATATTCCTTGGGCAGGATCTGGGCGGCGCGCGCCTTGCGGCGCTCCTCGGCCTCGGCCAGGGCGCGTTGGGCGGCGGGGGGAAGATCGGGCATGGCGTGGCTGGCGTCAGGGGCCGGAACCTCGGTTCTGTCATCGCTCATGGAAAGATCCTCGGAATGGTCGTAAGGGTCTGGGTCAGTCTTGACGAAGATCTAGGTGAAGGAAAGCGTTTTGGCAAAGCCGGGCGGCGATATGGCGCGCAAGGGCGCATTGCGATTGATCCAGGGCGTGCGCGAGGGGCGTTCGCTCTCTGACCTGTCGGGCGCCTTGCGCGCGCTGCCGGTGGCCGAACAGGCCCGCGCCGCGCGGCTGGCCGCCGAGACGCTGCGCCATCAGGGCCGGGCCGATGCCGTCATCGCCGGTCTGGTCGCGCGCAATCCGGCGCCCCAGATCGCGGATGTGCTGCGCCTTGGCGTGGTCGAGATGCTGGAACTGGGCGCGCCCGCCCATGGCGTCGTGGGCGCGGCTGTCGATCTGACGCGGGGCCTCGGCAAACGCGGGCAGGCGGCGGCGGGGATGGTGAACGCGGTGCTGCGCAAGGCATCCACGCATCAGGGTTGGGCCGACCTGCCGCCGCAGCGCCTGCCCGAATGGCTGCGCGAGCCGCTGGCGGACGCCTATGACCCGACAACCCTGCTGGCGATCGAGGCCGCCCATCAACGCGGCGCACCCCTTGATCTGACGCTGAAGCCCGGCGCGACCCCTCCGCCGGGGGCCGAGGAACTGCCGACGGGGTCTTGGCGCCTGCACGGTCCCGTGCATGTCACCGCCCTGCCCGGCTTTGCCGAAGGCGCGTGGTGGGTGCAGGACGCCGCCGCCGCTCTGCCTGTGCGCCTGCTGGACCCGCAGCCGGGCGAGGTCATCGCGGACCTTTGCGCCGCGCCGGGCGGCAAGACGATGCAGCTGGCCGCCGCCGGCGCCCGCGTCACCGGGCTGGACATCAGCGAACAGCGCCTGAAGCGCGTGGCCGAGAACCTGTCGCGCTGCGGCCTTGCCGCCGATCTGGTTGCGGGCGACGCGCTGGACTGGCGGCCTGCCACCGCGCCCGACGCGATCCTGCTGGACGCGCCCTGTTCGGCCACCGGCACCATCCGCCGCCATCCCGACCTGCCCCATATCCGCGACGGCCACGGCATCGCGGAACTGATCGAATTGCAGGCCGCGATGCTGGATCACGCGCTGTCGGTACTGCGGCCCGGCGGTCGGCTGGTCTTTGCCACCTGTTCGCTGATCCCGGACGAGGGCGAGGTCCAGATCGACGAGGCGCTGGCCCGCCACCCCGGCCTGATCGTCGAGCGTCCCGAATTGCCCGGCATCGACCCCGCCTGGATCACCGAAGAGGGCGGCCTGCGCCTGCGTCCCGATTTCTGGGCCGACCGGGGCGGGATGGACGGTTTCTACATGGCGCGGCTGCGAAAGGCGCGCTGAACGGCGCGGGCTGGCGCTGGACCTTCGGGCAGGCTTTCGCTAATCGGGCGGGGAACCAGATCCTCGAGGCCCTCATGACCGACCCCGTCGCCCTCAAGCGTGCGCTGATCTCCGTTTCCGACAAGACCGGCCTGATCGATTTCGCCCGCGCGCTGGATGCGCGCGGCGTCGAGATCCTGTCCACCGGCGGCAGCGCCAAAGCCCTGCGCGATGCGGGCCTGACCGTGACCGACGTGGCCGATGTCACCGGCTTCCCCGAGATGATGGACGGCCGCGTCAAGACGCTGCACCCCAAGGTGCATGGCGGTCTGCTGGCGCTGCGCGACAATCCCGGCCATGTCGCCGCGATGGAGGAACACGGCATCGGCGCCATCGACCTGCTGGTGGTGAACCTCTATCCGTTTGAGGAAACCGTCGCCAAGGGCGCGGGCTATGACGACTGCATCGAGAATATCGACATCGGCGGCCCGGCGATGATCCGCGCGGCGGCCAAGAACCACGGTTTCGTCACCGTGATCGTGGATGTGCAGGATTACGACGCCGTTCTGGCGGAACTTGACGCGAATGGCGGCACGACGCTGCCCTTCCGCCAGCGGCAGGCGCAGATCGCCTATGCGCGCACCGCCGCCTATGACGCGGCCGTGTCGTCCTGGATGGCGGATGCCATCGGCGAGGGAACGCCCCGCCGCCGCGCCTTTGCAGGCACGCTGGCGCAAGGGTTGCGCTATGGCGAGAACCCGCACCAGCAGGCGGCTTTCTATGTGACCGGCGATGCGCGCCCCGGCGTGGCGACCGCCCGGCAGCATCAGGGCAAGGAACTGTCCTACAACAACATCAACGACACCGACGCCGCCTTTGAACTGGTGGCCGAGTTCGATCCAGCGAACGGCCCCGCCTGCGCGATCATCAAGCACGCCAATCCCTGCGGCGTGGCCCAAGGCGCGACCGCGCTGGAGGCCTACAAGCGGGCGTTCGACTGCGACCGGACCTCGGCCTTCGGGGGCATCATCGCGCTGAACCAGCCGCTGGACGGCGCGACCGCCGAGGAGATCGTCAAGATCTTCACCGAGGTCGTCATCGCCCCGGACGCCGACGAGGACGCGCGCCGCATCTTTGCCGCCAAGAAGAACCTGCGCCTGCTGACCACGGGCGGGCTGCCCGATCCGCGGGCGGGCGGGCTGGCCTGGCGGCAGGTCGCGGGCGGGCTGCTGGTGCAGGGCCGCGACAACGGCCATGTGGCGCGCGCCGATCTGAAGATCGTGACCGAGCGTCAGCCGACCGAGGCCGAACTGGCCGACCTGATGTTCGCCTGGACGGTGGCCAAGCACGTCAAGTCGAACGCCATCGTCTATGCCAAGGACCGCGCGACCGTGGGCATCGGCGCGGGCCAGATGAGCCGCGTGGACAGCACCCGCATCGGGCGCCGCAAATCCGAGGACATGGCCGAAGTGCTGGGCCTTGCCGAACCCCTGACCAATGGCGCGGCGGTGGCCTCGGACGCGTTCTTCCCCTTTGCCGACGGGATCGAGGCGCTGGCGGCAGCAGGCGCCAAGGCCGTGATCCAGCCCGGCGGCTCGATGCGCGATGACGAAGTGATCGCGGCGGCGAACAGGCTGGGTCTGGCGATGGTGCTGACCGGCCAGCGGCATTTCCGCCACTGATGGCCGCGCCGGCGAAACCCCTGCGCGCCTCCGCGCGCAAGCCCGCCACCCCGCGCAAACGCGCGCCCAAGGGGCATCAGCGCGCCGACATGCGTCTGGTCGCTTGGGTCGCGGCGGTGATCTTCGTTCTGGATCAGGCGCTGAAATACTGGGTCGTGCATGTCCTGCAACTGGACCGGGTGCGCGCCATCGACGTCTTTCCGCCCTGGCTGAACCTGCGCATGGCGTGGAATCAGGGCGTGAATTTCGGGCTCTTCGCCTCGGATCAGGAGGTGATGCGGTGGGTGCTGATCGGCATTGCCGTGGTGATCTGCCTCTGGGTCTGGTTCTGGGTGCGCCGCAGCGCCTCGGGGCGGCTGGCGCGGATCTCGGCGGGGCTGCTGATCGGCGGGGCGCTTGGCAATGTGATCGACCGCATCCTTTATGGCGCGGTGGCCGATTTCCTGAACATGTCGCTGCCGAACTGGCAGAACCCCTACAGCTTCAACGTGGCGGACATCTCGATCTTTGCGGGCGCAATCGGGCTGGTCCTGATCCCGCAGCCGCAGCCCGAGCCGCCGAAGAAGCCGCGAAAACCCCGCGCGCCCCGGACCCAGCCCGCAGTCGCGCCCGATCAGACCACGGGCGCGCCCGACGAACAGCCCCGTGACGGGGACGGAAAATCCGGCTAGAACGGGCGCAAAGGACCAGAGGGGCAGGACATGCGGGCATATGCGCTGATGATCGGACTGGCGGCCGCGACGATTCTTGCGGGCTGCTCGGGCGATGGCAGGCTGATGAACATTCGCGCGGGGCAGACCTCGCCGGATGAGTTCGCGATCCTGCCCACGCGGCCCCTGTCGATGCCCACCGATCTGGCCGTGCTGCCGACGCCCACGCCGGGCGGCGCGAACCTGACCGACCCGAACCCCCAGGGCGACGCCGTGGCGGCCTTGGGCGGAAACCCGGCGCGGCTGGCCGATCAGGGCATCGGCGCGGCCGATCAGGCGCTGGTTGCCCATGCCTCGCGGCTGGGGACCGACCCCTCGATCCGGGCGACGCTGGCGGCGGCGGACCTGCGCTGGCGCGAGCGCAATGCGCGCCGTCCCTTCGAGGTGCTGTTCAACACCACCGTCTATCAGCGGTCCTATGCGCCGATGGCGCTGGACCAGCGGGCCGAATTGCTGCGCTGGCAGCGCGCGGGCGCCGTCACGCCGACATCGCCCCGGCCGCAAGCCGACTGACCCCCGTGGACCAGCCGCTCGATCCCGCGGCGCCGGATTTCGGCGCCGATCCCTGGCCCGCCTATGCCCGCCTGCGGGCGATGCCCGGCCTGCCCTATTGGCAAGCCTTTGACGGGCATCTGGCCAGCCGGATGGAGGATGTCCGCGCCATTGCGCTGGACCGGCGGATGGTGCGCTCGGCGGCGGCCTTCCTGCCCCCGGACGAGGTGCGCCGCCTTCAGGTCGCGGGCAATTTCCACGACATGCCGTTCCATGAACGCTACGTTCAGACCTCGATGCTGGAGGTGGACGGCCCCGATCATGACCGCCTGCGCCGCGCGGTCTTTCCGTTCTTCACCAAGACAAGGCTGGAAAGCCTGCGCGGCTTCGTCACGGACTGGGTCGCCCGCGAACTGACGCCGCTGATCGGCGCGGGACCGGTGGATTTCATCGAATCGCTGGCCGCGCATCTGCCGGGGCAGGTGATCGGCCATCTGATCGGCACCGACCCTGCGCTGGCCTCTCAGATGACCACCTGGTCCGAGGATGTCGTCAGCTATTTCGACATCGACCGCAGCGCCGCCAAAAAGGCCCGCGCCGAGGAAGCCACGCGCCTTTTCGCGGAACTGCTGGAGGATCTTTACGCCGCCCGCCGCGCCGCCCCCTGCGACGACCTGATGAGCGCGATGATCGGCGCCGAGGCCAAGGGCCTGCTGACCCATGACGAGCTGATCGCCACGATCATGCAGATCCTGCATGCCGGGCATGGCTCGACCATCGACGTGATCGGGTCGGGGCTGAACGCGCTGATCGGGCATCCCGACCAGATGGAGGCCCTGCGCGCCGAGCCCGCGCTGATGCCGCAGGCCGTGCAGGAGATGTTCCGCCATTCCGCGCCCCTGCCCTTTTTCCACCGCTACGCGTCCGAGGATCTGACGATCTGCGGGCAGGACTGGCCCAAGGGGACGAAGTTCGGGCTGCTTTACGCCAGCGCGAACCGCGATCCGGCGGCCTTTGCCGATCCCGACCGGCTGGACATCCGGCGCAGGCCGAAGGTGCATCTGGCCTTTGGCGCGGGCGCGCATGTCTGTCTGGGCAACAATCTGGCGCGGCTGAACATGGAGGTGCTGTTCTCGGCCCTTCTGGCGCGGACGCGGGCGATCGAACCGGCAGGCCCGGTCCTGTGGAAGACCGGCCTTCAGGCCCACGGCCCGCGCAGCCTGCCACTGACCCTGACCGCCTGAAGCCGTCCCGGGCAGGGGCGAAAGCCCGCCCCCATCGAGGGGCCGGGCCTTCGCGGGCTTCGCCCCCGCGCCCATCAGGCCGAGGCGCCGACACATTCGCTTGAGACCGGGTTGCGCCCGGGTCGCGACGGGTCCAGATTTCCAACCGGAAAGAGGAGGTTGGATCACAGATGCCCCGCCCGATGCTGCCCCGCCCCGTGCCCGTCCTGCCGCTGATCGCCGGCCTGACCCTGTTCGCCGCCCCGGCCATGGCCGATCTGGCCGAAGGCGTCACCCATTTCACCCTGCCCAACGGCCTTGAAACCGTGGTGATCGAGGATCGCCGCGCCCCGGTCGTCGTGCAGATGGTCTGGTACCGGATCGGCGCCGCCGACGAGGAACCGGGCAAGTCCGGCATCGCGCATTACCTGGAACATCTGATGTTCAAGGGCACGGATACCCTTGGGCCGGGGGAATTCTCGCGCATCGTGACGACCAATGGCGGCAGTGACAATGCCTTCACCTCGTGGGATTTCACCGCCTATTTCCAGCGCATCGCCAGCGACCGCCTGCCGATGGTGATGGAGATGGAGGCCGACCGCATGGCGAACCTCAGCATCTCGGATGATGACTGGCTGGCAGAACGCCAGGTCGTCCTGGAGGAGCGCGCGCAGCGGGTGGACAGCGACCCTCGCGCGCTGTTCGCCGAGGAACTGAACGCGGTTCTCTACGACAACCACCCCTATGGCCGCCCCATCATCGGCTGGCGCGACGAGATCGAGGCGCTGACGCTAGACGACGCGAATGCCTGGTACGACGCCCATTACGCGCCCGACGCGGCGATCCTGATCGTGGCGGGCGACGTCTCGGCCGACGAGGTGCGCGCCCTGGCCGAGGAGCATTACGGCCCCATACCCGCGCGCGGCGACATCGCCCCCCGCCTGCGCCCGCAGGAACCGCCCAAGCGCGCCGACAGGCGGCTGGAAATGTCCGATCCCCGCGTGCCGCAGCCGTCGATGACGCGGCGCATCCTGGCCCCCGCGCGCGAGGCGGGCGACCAGCGGCAGGCGGCGGCGCTGACGGTGCTGGCGGAACTGCTGGGCGGGTCGTCGCAGACCTCGGTTCTGGGGCGCGAACTGGTCCTGCCGGGCAAGGCGCTGTTCGCCGGTGCGCGCTATGACGGCCTGTCGCTGGATGCGACCGATTTCGCCTTGTCGCTGGTCCCCGCCGACGGCGTGACCCCGGCCGAGGCCGAGGCCGCGCTGGACGCCGTTCTGACGCGTTTCCTTGAGGATGGCCCCGACCCCGCCGATCTGGAGCGGGTCCGCACGCGGATCAGGGCATCGGAAATCTATGGCCGCGATTCGGCCCATGCCCGCGCCTATGATTTCGGGCAGGGCCTCTCGACCGGGCTGAGCGTGCAGGACGTGCTGGACTGGCCGCGCATCCTTGGCGAAGTGATCGAAGAGGACGTGATGCAGGCCGCCCGACTGGTGCTGGACCGCCCCGGCAGCGTGACCGGCTGGCTTCTGCCCGAGGCGCCCGACCCGGACAGCCTGGCGGCTGACCTGCCTGCCGCGCTGCCCGCCCCGGAACCCCCCGCAACGATCGAACCCGAGGTGCAAGGATGATCCGCGCCGCCCTTTTCACGCTGTTCGCGGCCTTTGCCCTGCCCGTCCAGGCGATCGAAATCCAGGAAGTCACCTCGCCCAAGGGGATCGACGCCTGGCTGGTGCAGGATGACAGCATCCCCTTTGTCGCGGTCGAGTTCCAGTTTCGCGGCGGGGCCAGCATGGATGCGCCCGGCAAACGCGGCGCGGTCAACCTGATGACGGCGCTGCTGGAAGAGGGCGCCGGCCCCCGCGACGCCACGGCCTTTGCCCAGGCGGTCGAGGATCTGGGCGCGAGCCTGTCCTTTTCGGCGGGCGACGACACGGTGAATGTCAGCCTGCGCGCCCTGACCGAGACGCGGGACGAGGCGGCCTCGCTTCTGGCCGAGGCGCTGAGCCAGCCGCGTTTCGACGATGCCGCGGTGGAACGCGTGCGCGCGCAGGTTCTGGCGGTGATCCGGTCCGAGGCCAGCAACCCCAACGCCCTTGCAGCGCAGGAGCTGGCGCGGCAGGCCTGGGGCGATCATCCCTATGGCAGTTCGGCCAATGGCACGGCCTCCAGCGTTCAGGCGCTGACCCGGCCCGATCTGGTGGCGGCCAAGAACCGGGTTCTGGCACGCGACCGGGTGGTCGTGGCTGCGGCGGGCGACATCTCGTCCGAGGATCTGGGCCTGCTGATCGACAAGATCCTGGCCGGCCTGCCCGAACAGGCGACCGCCCCCCTGCCCGACCCGGTCGAGCCGGCGCTGACCAGCGGCGTGACCGTGATCGATTGGGACAGCCCGCAGACGGTCGTCAGTTTCGCCGGGCCGGGCATCGCCATTGACGACCCGGATTACTTCGCGGCCTTTCTGGCCAACCACATCCTGGGCGGCGGCGGGTTCAGCTCGCGCCTGATGGAGGAGATCCGCGAGAAGCGCGGCCTGACCTATGGCGTCGGCACCGGGCTTTCGACGGGGCTTTACGGCCAGACCTGGCGCGGCGGCATGGCCAGCGCCAATACCACCGTGGCCGAGGCGGTCGAGCTGATCCGCGCCGAATGGGCGCGCATGGCCGAGGGCGTGACCGAGGACGAGCTGACCAATGCCAAGACCTATCTGACGGGCGAATACGCGCTGCGCTTCGACGGGAACGGGCGGATCGCCTCGATTCTGGCGGGGATGCAGCTGATCGGGCTGCCGGTCGATTACATCGAGACCCGCAATGACCGCGTCGAGGCCGTGACTGCCGAGGATGTGCGCCGTGTGGGGGGCGAATTGCTGGACCCTGACCGGCTGCGCTTCGTGCTGGTCGGGCGCCCCGAGGGGATCGAGGGCGACGACCTGCCGCTGGCGGCGGAATAGCCGGCCCTCCGGGCCGGCGGTGGCGCCGCGGCCGGCACGCCGGCCGACCGCGGCGCGGTTGCGCCCGGGGGGCGGGGCGAATCTCTGGCAGGCTGGCGGGGGAAATGCTAGATATGGGGGCATGAACACCCACACCCCCCATATCCGGCCCGTCATCCGTCAACTGGACGAGGCCACGGCGAACCGCATTGCGGCGGGCGAGGTGGTCGAACGTCCGGCCTCGGCTGTCAAGGAACTGGTCGAGAACGCGCTGGATGCCGGGGCTGCACGCATCGACATCACCATCGAGGAAGGCGGGCGCCGCCTGATCCGCGTCGTCGATGACGGTTGCGGCATGACGGCGGACGACCTGCCTCTGGCCCTGTCGCGCCATGCGACCAGCAAGATCGACGGCAGCGACCTTCTGGCGATCAACAGCTTCGGCTTTCGCGGCGAGGCGCTGCCCTCGCTTGGCGCGGTGGGGCGGCTGGTCATCACCTCGCGCGCGCGGGGGGCGGATGCGGCCCAGATCGCCGTCACCGGGGGGCGCGTCGCGCCGGTGCGGCCCGCGGCGGGCAATCCCGGCACGGTGGTCGAATTGCGCGACCTGTTCTTTGCCACGCCCGCACGGCTGAAATTCCTGCGTTCGGACCGCGCCGAGACGCAGGCCGTGGCCGAGACCGTGCGCCGCTTGGCCATGGCCGAGCCCTTTGTCGGCTTCACCCTGACCGCCGACGGGCGCGAGGTCTTTCGCGCCGATGCCGAACAGGGCGAGCTGTTCGGCGCGCTGACCACCCGGCTGACCCGGATCATGGGCGCGGATTTCATCGACAACGCGCTGCCGCTGGACGCCACGCGGGACGAGATCACGCTGACCGGCTTTGCCGCGCTGCCGACCTACTCACGCGGCGCGGCGGTGGCGCAGCATGTCTATGTGAACGGCCGCCCGGTCCGCGACAAGATGCTGACCGGGGCCTTGCGCGCGGGCTACATGGATGTTCTGGCGCCCGGGCGCCATCCGGCGGCGGTGCTGTATCTGGCCTGCGATCCGCAACTGGTCGATGTGAACGTCCACCCCGCCAAGGCCGAGGTCCGGTTCCGCGATCCACAGGCCGCGCGCGGGCTGGTGGTCAGCGCGCTGCGGCATGCGATGGCGGGGGCGGGGCATCGCGCCTCGGCCACCTTGGGGACTGCGGTGGCGGATGCGTTCCGCCCCGAGACGCCCGCGACCCACACCCCCCCGACATGGCAGGCGCCGCTGCCCTCGGCCCCGGCGATCCGGGCTGCGCAAGAGGCGCAGGCGCCGCTGCTGGCATCGGGCTTTGCCGAGGCCAGCGCCTCGGCCCGGCTGGAGCCGGTCAGCGAGGCCCCGGCGGATGCGCCACTGGGTGCGGCGCGTGCGCAGATCCACGAGAATTACATCATCGCCCAGACCGCCGACGGGATGATCATCGTCGATCAGCACGCCGCGCATGAACGGCTGGTCTATGAGCGCCTGAAGGCCCAGGCCGCCAGCCGCAGCATCACCACGCAGGCCCTGCTGATCCCCGAGATCGTCACCCTGTCCGAGGCCGACGCGACCCTGATCCTGTCGCTGGCCCCCGATCTGGCCGAACTGGGGCTGGCTATCGAGCCTTTCGGCCCCGGCGCCATTGCCATCCGCGAAATGCCCGCGCTGCTGGGCCGTCTGGACGGGGCGGCGCTGATCCGCGACATCCTGGATGATCTGGCCGATCAGGGCGTGTCCGACCGGCTGCGGGGGCGGATCGACGCGGTCCTGTCCTCGATGGCGTGCCACGGCTCGGTGCGGTCGGGCCGCCGGATGAGCGCGGACGAGATGAACGCCCTGCTGCGCGAGATGGAGCGAACGCCCCGGTCAGGCCAGTGCAACCATGGCCGCCCCACCTGGGTCAGGCTGGGCCTGTCGGATATCGAGCGTCTTTTCGGCCGGAAGGATTGACCCGCGCCGCCCCCGGCGCGACACTGGCGCGAAGGGAGGTGCGACATGCTGCAAATCGCCACCGACAAGATCGCCCATGTGATCATCCGCGCCCGCGACTATGACAGCGGGGTCAACGCCTGGGCCCATCAGGGCAGCCGTCGCCAGCACGGCACCCGCACCGAATTGCACGATTTCATCGATTCGATGAACGATGACGAACAGGCCAGTCTGGTCGCGGTCATGTGGATCGGACGCGACAGCTTCGAGCCCGAGGAACTGGCCGAGGCCATCGCCACCGCCCGCGCCGAGCGCACCACCCCGACCGCCGATTACCTGATGGGCGAGCCGCGTCTGGCCGATCTGCTGGAGGCCGGGCTGGAGGCGCTTGGCATCTCGCCCGAAGATGCCGAGGACGCGCTGCAAAAGCCCGTCTGATGCGAAAACCCCGCGCCCTGAGGGCGCGGGGTCCGGCATTGTCGAGCAGGTCAGCCTTCGGGCGTCAAGCGGATCAGGGCGCCGTTCTCGTGGTCGGTGATGACCATCAGCGCACCGTCGCTGGCGACCTCGATCTCGCGCACGCGGCCGATGCCCTCGGCGTAACGCTGTTCGCCGGTGACGCGGCCATCCTCGATCGTCAGGCGGATGACGTCCCGGCTTTGCAGGCCGCCGATCAGGGCATCGCCCTGCCAGTCCGCGAACATCTCGCCGTCATAGAAGGCCATGCCGCTGATCGCGGGCGAGGGGTCCCAGTAATAGACGGGCTGCTCGGTCCCCTCCATCTCGGTGACGCCCGCATTCACCTCTCCGCCGGCATATTCGACGCCATAGGTGACGGTGGGCCAGCCGTAATTCACCCCGGGCTGGATCAGGTTCAGCTCGTCCCCGCCGCGGGGCCCGTGTTCGTTGAACCAGATGTTGCCCTCGGCATCCACGGCGCCGCCTTGGATGTTGCGGTGGCCCATCGACCAGATCTCGGGCAGGGCGCCGTCGATCTCGGCGCCGGCGGGGCTGCCATCCTCGCCATTGATGCGGATCACCTTGCCAAGCGTCGATTGCGGGTCCTGCGCATATTCGCGCGGCTCGGGGTCGGAACGCTCGCCCAGACCGACGACCAGATAGCCCTCGGAGTCGAACAGGATGCGGGCGCCGAAATGCTTGGTCGATTCCCAGGCGGGCACCTGCTGCCAGATGCGCTGCACATCTTCCAGCGCGGTGGCGTCCTCGGACAGGATGCCGGTCGCGATGGCGGTGTTGTTCTTGCCGTCCTCCATCGGTTCGGCATAGGTCCACCAGACGCGGCGGGTTTCCGCGAAGTCGTCGGCGATGGCGACGTCATGCAGGCCGCCCTGATCCCGGGCATCGACCTCGGGCATGCCCTTGATCGGGTCCGAGACATCGCCATCGGGGGTGATGACGCGCATCCGGCCCGGACGCTCGGTCACCAGCCAGTTGCCGTCGGGCATCTCGACCAGACCCCAGGGATGTTCCAGCCCGTCGGCGATCACCTCTTGCGCCAGGGTCAGGTCGTCCTCGATCACCGGGGCGCGGGTCTGGCCCTCGAAGGCGGGGGTCTGGCCGAACTGGGCGCCATGCGGCGGAGAATCGTTGAAGTCCTGCGCGAAGGCGGCGCCGGCCAAAAGCCCCGTCCCTGCGGCAAGTGCCAGCGTGCTGATCATCAGGCCCGGAGCCTTGGGGCGCGCATTCGTCGTCATCATGGTCCTCCATTCCGTCTGGCTGTGTCGGGGACCGAACAACCCTGCGCGGATTGCGTTCCGCGCAAGGCCTGACGATGGCTTCACGATGGCGTCAGGGGCGGGAACCGGAGTGCTGCACGAACAGCGCCTCGGCCCGCGCCCAGGGGGCGGTGAAGGCGTCCAGCCCTTCCAGCACAGGCAGAAGCTGGGCGGCATAATCGTCAGAGCTTTCCAGCGGCAGCATCGAGGGCAGGTTGTCGATCGCCATCACGTCCAGAACCGGGCTGTCCGCGACACGCAGGACCGGTTCGTCCCAGCTGGTCGCGCGGTCATAGACCTTGATCGGGGAAAAGGCGCTGCTCGGGTCGCAGGCCACATCGCCGATCACCGACAGCGCGCGCGGGGCCGTCAGGGCGGATTGCGGCACGAAGACCGGCGCGCCGGGCTGGGCCAGGATCGCGTTGACGAAGATGTCGTGCATCAGCACCTCGGGGAAAGGGCCGCCATGCGCGGTCTCGGCCAAGTCCCATCTTGTGACGGTGACGCCCATCGCGGTCAGCAAATCGCAGGCGCCGCTGCCCACCCGGCCCCTGGCGCCGATCACGATGGCGCGCGGCCGGGGCCGCCCGGTCGCATCCATCCGCGCCCGCAGATCGGCCAGCAGCGCGTCGCGCCCCGGCCAGGCCTGCACGGGCGGACAGATCCCGCCCGCCTGCTGCGCCACCCAGGCCGACAGCGACACCGCCGCGCCCGCATAGCCCGCCCAATAGCCGAAGGCCGCCAGCCTGCGCCCGTCCTCGTCGGTCAGGTATTCCAGATCCAGAAGCATCCCGCCGCCCTCGGCAAAGCGGCGCAGCAGGACCTGTCCGGCGGGCTGGCCCTTGTAGGCATGGCCAAACATGATGTGGCGGTGACGCAGGGGGGTGCCGTCCTCGGGCAGTTCCTTCAGGCCAAAGATGATCGCATCGGCGGGCGCGTCGGGCCAGCTGCCCTCGGGAGCGATGGTCGCGCCCGCCTTGGCATAGGCATCCGCGGCAATCACGCGGCGGGGGCTGTCCTCGACCGTGACGGTGAAGCCCTGCGCGATCAGACGGCGCACGCCGTCCGGCGTGATGCCCACGCGATCCTCGTTCGGCCTGCTTTCGGCCCTGACCCACAGATGCGTCATCCCGTCACTCCCCGATTGCTCTGCAAGCTTTAGGTCAGCCCGGCGCGGCTCACAACCCGGCAGGCGGCGGGCACGCTGCCCTTGCCGGTAGTGACGGCCGGGACCAGCCTGTCCGAAATCGAGGACGTCTCGGACATTTTCGCCCCCGGCTGATCGCCGCCCTGATCGCGCTGGCTGCTACGACAAGCCAGACGCAGCGCATCGACGCGCTAAAAAGGCGAGGGGCTGGAAAAGCCCATCACCTCGCCGCTGTCAGGATGGCGCAAGCGCAGGGTCTCGGCGTGCAGCATCAGGCGCGGGTGATCGGCGGCCGCGCCGCTGGCGTAAAGCGGATCGCCCAGGATCGGATGCCCCGTCTCGGCCATGTGGACGCGCAACTGGTGACTTCGGCCCGTCACCGGCATCAGCCGCACGCGGGTTTCGCGGTCATCGGCCCGGATCACGCGCCAATCGGTCTGCGCGGGGCGCCCCGCATCGTGATCGACCTTCTGGCGCGGACGGTTCGGCCAATCCACGATCAGCGGCAGATCCACCCGCCCGGTCTTCGGCTCAAGCCGCCCGGCCAGCCGCGCGACATAGACCTTCTTGACCTGCCGCGCCTCGAACTGGCGGCCCAGATGGCGCTGCGCATGAGGGGTCAGCGCGAAAACCATCACCCCCGACGTGTCCAGATCCAGCCGATGCACCAGCAGAACCGTCGGAAAGGCGCCGCGCAGCCGCGCGATCAGGCAATCGGCCCGATCCTCGCCACGCCCCGGCACCGACAAAAGCCCCGAGGGCTTGTCCACGACCAGGATCTCGTGATCGGCATGCAGCACGGTGACGCCCCCCTCGGGAGGCGCATAGACGAAATCGCTCATCGCGCGACAAGGCGCAGCGCCAGCCCCGCGAACATCACGGCGGCGATCCGGTTGACCAGACCCAGCCGCTTGCCGATGACCTGCCCGGCCACCCCGCCGACAATGCCGTAACCCATCGTCACCAGCGTGCCGGTGAACGCAAAGATCAGCCCCAGGCCCAGGATCTGCTGCCAGATCGGCCCCCACGCCGGATTGGTGAATTGCGGCAGAAAGGCCAGCATGAACAGGACGGGCTTGGGGTTCAGCGCGTTCGACAGGAACCCGCGCCGGATGATCGACCAGACTCGCACGCTGCCCCGCGCCGCAGGATCGACATCGCCCGCATTCCAGCTCTTCCAGGCCAGCCACAGCAGGTAGGCCGCGCCCAGATACTTGATCGCGCGCAGGGCCTCGGGATGGGCTGCGACCAGCGCGCCCAGACCGACCGTGGCCAGCGTCACATGCATCAGCACGCCCAGCCCCACCCCGAACCCGGCCCAGGCCCCGGCGCGCGGCCCGCCCTGGATGCCACAGGCGCTGGCGAAGAACACGTCCTGACCCGGCGCGAAGTTCAGGACCAGCCCGCCCAGCACGAAAGCCAGCAACTGGGCCGAGGGGATGGCGGCGATCGTTTCCCAGATCATCGGGACTCCTGCTTCAAAGATGACCGAAGACGTCGGCCAGAATGGCCGTCAGCGCCTCGGCGTCGCCCGCATCAAAGGCGGCGGGCCGGTCGCTGTCGATATCCAGAACCCCGATCAGCCGCGCGCCCGCGCCGAAAACCGGCAGGACAATCTCGGACCGGGTGGACGATGAACAGGCGATATGCCCCGGAAACGCATCGACGTCATCGACCAGCTGCACATCGCCCGTCCGCGCACAGGCGCCGCAGACCCCGCGCGAGAACGGAATGACCAGACAGCCATGCCCGCCCTGATAGGGCCCGATCTTCAGCAGATCCGGCGCCACCACGCGGTAAAAACCCGTCCAGTCGAATCGCGCGTCCGAATGATGCAATTCGCAGGCCACGGTCGCCATCAGCGCGACCTCATCGGTCTCGCCCTCGCAAAGCGCCCGGATGCGGGCGCGGATCTCGTCGTAATCGCTCATTCCCATTGCATACGCCCGGCCGCGGAAACAGAAAAGCCCGCCGCTTTGCCTTGGCGAAAATATCCCGGGGGGAGTCCCCGCAAGGGGACGGGGGGCAGCGCCCCCCTGCCCGCTCTGGCACAAGCGCGCCGACCATGGCAAAAGAAACCCCGCGCGGCGACGCCCGAACCCGCGCAGGCACGCAGAAACAGGGGACAGGCACCCCATGCTGGCATGGTTCGAACTGGATGACACAGCCTCGCCCGGTCAGGCGGACCGGATGCTCGAAACGCTGGCCCATGACCTGACCGCGCAGGGTTGGCGGCTGGCGGGGGCGGTCCAGCGCAACCTGGACCAGGGCCCCGATTGCGCCTGCGAGATGGAGTTGCACCTCCTCGACCGATCGGCCAGCCCGCTGCGCATCTCGCAATCGCTCGGAACGGGCTCGTCGGGCTGCCGCCTCGATACGGACGCGCTGGCCTGGGCCGCGGGCCGGGTCGCGGCGACGCTTTCCGGGGCCGAGTTGCTGATCCTGCCCAAATTCGGCCGGCAAGAGGCCGCGGGCGCAGGCTTTCGCGATGTCATCGGGCAGGCCCTGGCCGACGGTATCCCGGCCCTGATGCATGTGCCCCGCCAGCAGCGCGCGGCTTTTGCAGCATTCGCGGGCGGGATGGGCGAATGCCTGCCGCCTGACGGGCTGGCCGCATGGTGCGCAGGGCTGCGCCGATGATGGGGGTCGATGCGCGCGGGCTTCTCTGCCCCCTGCCGGTGCTGCGGCTGCGCAAGGCGCTCGAGGCTCGCGCACCGGGCGAAAGGCTGGTGCTTCTGGCCAGCGACCCGATGGCGGTGGTCGATGTGCCGCATTTCTGCGGACAGGCCGGTCATGTCATGGTGCAAGTGCGCCCGATCGGGGACGGCGCGCATGAATTCATCGTGGAACGGGGGCCGCTGGCGGCCCAGACCGCCACGGGCCTCGCCCCCGGGAATGGTTGAAGACCCAAGATGACCATGGCGTTCCTGTCCAATCGCAAGCGGTTCGACGACCTGACCCAACAGGAGGTCGTCGCGCTGGCCATCGCCTCGGAAGAGGACGACGCCCGCATCTACCGCAACTGGGCCAGCTTCCTGCGCGGGGATTATCCGGCCACCGCCGCCGTCTTCGACGCGATGGCGCTGGAAGAGGATGGCCACCGCCGCGCGCTTCTGGACCTGCATCGCGAAAGGTGGGGCGATGCGATCCCGGTGATCCGGCGCGAGCATGTGGCGGGCTATCCGATGCGCCGCCCGGCCTGGATGATGCAGAATCTCTCGCTGGACCAGATCCGCAACGAGGCCGCCGGGATGGAGCGTGACGCCGCGAATTTCTACGCCCGCGCCGCGCAACTCAGCCAGGATGCCGGCATCCGCGCCCTGCTGGGCGATCTGGCCGCAGCCGAGCGCGACCACGAGACCCGCGCCGACGAGCTGACGGGCGCGCATCTCGACAGCGACGCCCGCGCCGCCGAGGACGCCGTGGCGCATCGCAATTTCGTGCTGACCTGGGTCCAGCCCGGTCTGGCAGGGCTGATGGACGGTTCCGTCTCGACCCTTGCGCCGATCTTCGCGGTGGCCTTCGCCACGCAGGACCCCTGGACGACCTTCATCGTGGGGCTTGCCGCCAGCCTGGGCGCCGGGATCAGCATGGGCTTCACCGAGGCCGCATCCGATGACGGGGTCGTCTCGGGGCGCGGCTCGCCCATCAAGCGCGGCATCGCGGCGGGGGTGATGACCACGATCGGCGGTCTGGGCCATGCCCTGCCCTATCTGATCCCCGATTTCTGGACCGCGACCACCATCGCCATCCTCGTCGTGTTCCTGGAACTCTGGGCCATTGCCTGGATCCAGAACCGCTGGATGCAGACCCCCTTCTGGCGGGCCACCTTGCAAGTCGTGGTCGGCGGTGGTTTGGTGCTGGCCGTAGGCATATTGATCGGGTCCGGCTGAGGCCCCACGGGGGCAGCATGAGCCATTCCAGCGCGCGCCATGGCTGAGGTCTTTCTGCGGACCCTGCCCTTTTTCGGATTGATCGGTCTGGGCTGGCTGGCCGCCATATCCCGCATCTTTCCGCCCGAGGGCGCAGCCTGGCTGACCCGCTTCGTCTTCTATTTCGCACTCTCGGCGATGCTGTTCCGCTTTGCCGCGGGGCTGGATCTGGCGGCGATCTTCGATCCGCGCTTCGTGCTGGCCTACCTGACCGGCTCGCTTGCGGTCTGGGCCATCGGCATGGCGGTCGCACGCGCGCGCGGCCTGCCCCTGCCCGAGGCCGCGATGGAGGCGCATTGCTGCATGACCGGCAATACCGGCTTTCTGGGCGTGCCGATGCTGGTCGCGCTGATGGGTCCGGTGGCGGTCGGGCCGCTGTTGATGGTGCTGACCATCGACATGCTGGTCTTTTCGGCGCTGATCACGCTGATCGTCCACGGCGCGCGGCAGGGCGGGCTGCGGCTGGCCGCGATCCTGCCGGTGCTGCGGGGGCTGGCGGGCAATCCGATGATCCTGTCGATGCTGGCCGGTCTGGCCTGGGCGCAATCGGGCTGGACCATGCCGCGCCCGCTGGACGAATTCCTGACGCTGCTGGGCGCGGCGGCGACGCCGGGGGCGCTTTTCGCCATCGGCGCGGGGCTGGCCGGGCGGCGGCTGGTCCGGGTGGCGGCGGCGGGCTGGCTGTCGGCGGCCAAGCTGGTCCTGCATCCGCTGGCCGTCGCGCTGACCGCCTGGGCCTTCGGCGTGCCGCCCGTCGCGGCGGCGGTGATGGTCGCGGCCTCGGCCCTGCCCGTCGCGGGCAACGTCTTCATGCTGGCCGAACATTTCCGCATCGCGCCGCAGCGCGTCTCGGCCGCGATCCTGATTTCGACCGCAGCCTCGATCCTGACCATTCCCGTCGTGATGCTGCTGATCACGACCCCCTGACCGAAAGGAGCGCCATGAGAACCCTCGACCGGCTGGACCTGACCAACCTCATCGTCGATCTAGACGCGGACGGCATCGCCAGCGTCACGCTGAACCGCCCGGCCAAGCGCAACGCGCTGGACCTGGCCACGATCGAGGAGCTGATCGACGTCTTTCAGGCGCTGCCCCGCTCGGGCGCGCGGGCGGCGATCCTGTCAGGCGCAGGGCCGCATTTCTGCGCGGGGCTGGATCTGGTGGAACATCATCAGGCCGAACGGACGGCGGCGGATTTCATGCATGTCTGCCTGCGCTGGCACGAGGCCTTCAACAAGATGGAATATGGCGGCGTCCCGGTGATCGCGGTGCTTCAGGGCGCGGTCGTGGGCGGCGGGCTGGAACTGGCCTCGGCCGCGCATATCCGCGTGGCGGGGCCCGATACCTATTTCGGCCTGCCCGAGGGACAGCGGGGCCTGTTCACCGGGGGCGGCGCGACGATCCGCGTGGGCGATCTGATCGGCAAGGCGCGCATGATCGACATGATGCTGACCGGCCGCCTCTATCGCGGGGACGAGGCCGTGTCGGTCGGTCTCTGCCAATATCTGGTCGATGACCCGGCGGCCAAGGCGCGCCAGATCGCGCTGGCAGCGGCGGCGAACCCGCCTCTGTCGAACTTCGCCATCTGCTCGGCCATCAGCCACATGCAGAACATGAGCGCGCTCGACGCTGCCTATGCCGAGGCCGCGATTGCGGGCGTCGTGAACACGCAAGAGGCCGCCAAGGGTCGCCTCGCCGCCTTTGCCGACGGGACCGGGCCGCGCATCAAACCGGGCGCCTGATTTCCGGGACGCGCCGCGCGCCTGTGCCGCAAGGCGCAGGGGCGGCGGCCGGGCGGGCCTCGATGGCCCGACCGGGCGCGGCTTGGCGCGACGCCGCTAGACCGTGCCACCGCTGACGAACATCGTCACCGCGATGGCCAGACCCCCGATCGTGGTGAAACCCAGCAGCGTGAACAGCCCGTCCCGCGCCAGCATCCCGAAGGACAAAAGCAGCACGACAGCGCCCAGGATGGACGAGGTGAACGGCACCAGTTCCAGAAACGGCATCATCAGCCCGCAGATCAGGCACAGGGCCTGCGCGACCCACAGGACCGGCGGCCAGACCAGAACCCGCATCCGGTTGCGCGTGATCCGGTCCAGCCAGCCCGCAGGCCGCTTCATCCGGGCGGTCGCCGACAGCAGGCGCTTGCTGTCGATCTGCTTGTCCAGCAACCAGCGCGGCAGCCAGATCCGATGGCGCTGCGCCAGCATCTGCGCCGAGACCAGCGCGATGGTGATCCCGCAGATCGACGAGAACAGCGGCACGCCCGACAGAGGCGACACCACCGCCAGCGCCGGGATCATCAGCTGCGGGATGAAGCTGTCGCGGCCAAGCGCGCCGATGACGTCGCGCAGGCGCGTGCTATCGCCGCGTTCCGCCACGGCCTGAACCCGGCCCATCAGCCCGGTGATCGTCTCGTCGCCGTCCATCATCCCTCCGCCAAGGCCATGCAGCGAACGCGGCCCCGGTCGAAAGGTTCACCCCGAAGGTTCACCCCGTCCGGCGCGCCGCGCCCAGAACACGGTCCAGCGTGGCCAGAAAGCGCGCACGCTCGGCCTTGCCGAAGGCGCTGCCACTGCCCTGATGAAACGGGTTCGCCGCCCGGATATCGGCCATCAGGTCGCGGGCGGCAAGGCGGGGACCGATGTTCGAGGCGCTCAATTCTTCGCCAGCATGGGTGACGACCCGCGCGCCCGCCTTGATGCAGCGATCCGCCAGCGGCAGGTCGCCCGTCACCACCACATCGCCCGGCCCGCAAGCGTCGGCGATCCAGATATCGGCCAGGTCCGGCCCCTCGGGGACGATCTGCAACCGCACCAGCGGATGCGTCGGCAGGCGCAGCCCGCCATTGCAGACCAGCACCATCTCAACGCCCATGCGGACGGCCACCCGTTCGGCCTCGGCCTTGACCGGGCAGGCATCCGCATCGACGTAAAGCGTGGTCATCAGTCGCGCAGCAGCTCGTTGACCGAGGTCTTGGACCGCGTCTTGGCGTCCACCCGCTTGACGATCACCGCGCAATAAAGGTTCACGCCGTTCTTCGACGGCATCGAGCCCGAGACGACGACCGACCCGGCAGGAACCTCGCCATACATGACCTCGCCCGTTTCGCGGTCCACGATCTTGGTCGATTGGCCGATATAGACGCCCATCCCCAGAACCGAGCCCTCGCGCACGATGCATCCCTCGACCACCTCGGAACGGGCGCCGATGAAGCAATCATCCTCGATGATCGTCGGCCCGGCCTGCAGAGGCTCCAGCACGCCGCCGATGCCCACGCCGCCCGACAGGTGGACGTTGCGGCCGATCTGCGCGCAGGAACCGACCGTGGCCCAGGTGTCCACCATCGTGCCTTCGCCCACATGGGCGCCCAGGTTCACGAAGGATGGCATCAGCACCGCGCCCTTGGCCACATAGGCCGAACGGCGCACGATCGCGCCCGGCACGGCGCGGAACCCGGCCTGCCGCCAATCGGCATCGGTCCAGCCGTGGAATTTCGAGGGAACCTTGTCCCACCAGTTGCTGCCCTGCGGACCGCCCGACATCTCTTCCATGTCGTTCAGACGGAAGGACAGCAGCACGGCCTTCTTGGCCCATTGGTTCACATGCCATTCGCCCGTCTCGCGGCGCTCGGCCACGCGCAGCGCGCCGCTGTCCAGCGCGGTCAGGGTGGCCTCGACGGCGTCGCGGGCCTCGCCCTTGGTGGCCGAGGTGATGCCGTCGCGCGCCTCCCAGGCGGCTTCGATGGCGGCTTCCAGTGCGGCGTTGTTCATCTGCGGTCCCCCGGTCAAGTGTCGGGACCGGGATTAACGGGCTTGCCCCGCCGACGCAATGGCGGGGCAAGCCCTTCGGTCAGTGCCTGTCCGTCAGGCGGCCACGTCCAGTTTGACCAGCGTCTGGTTCAGCAGCACGTAAGCCACCTCGCCAAAGGTCACGGGGCCGGTGAAACCGCCGGTGCTGCGGCCCTCAAGCTCTCCGTAAAGGAAGTTCAGGATGCAGTTGCACGACAGCATCCGTTCGCCGCCCGTCCCGGCCTGCGCGGCAAAATTGGCGACGTAATCGCCCTGCGGCGCGGCCAGCCGGTATTCGACGCCCGGAAAGACGGGGGCGTAGAACTGGACCTCGTGCGCCACCGGATCGACCGCGCGGAAGGACACGTTGATGTTCGCGCCGGCGTAATCGGCGACCAGAGGCAGGCGGGTGTCGAAACCGTGCTGCGTCACGTAATCGGCGAAATCGACCTCGGCGCCATTGATCACGGCCTTCTTCACGGCGAAACCGCCCTCGGGGAAGGTCACGGTCTGCGCCGGATCATCGCCCTGCGAGAACAGGTTCACGATGTCCAGCCGCGGCTGTGTCCCTTCGGGCAGGGCGACATGCAGCAGCACCGCGCCCTCGTGGTGGCGGGTGCCGGTCGCCCCGTCAAAGACCGAAGGCGCGACGGTGCCGATATCGTCCAGATGCACGCCGCTGATCCAGCCCAGCAGCGGCTGATCGAACAGGCGCGGATAGGTCGCGCCGTCCTCGGCGAAACGCGCATGAGCCTGCGAGAAGGCGGGAATGATGATCAACGTGATGCCGCCCGCCGCATAACCATCGGCCAGACCCGACAGGCCTGCCACGTCCAGATGGCGCGCGGTGGCCGTGCTGCCCTCGGGCAGGGTCGAGCAGAACAGACGCTCGCGGTCCACCTTGCCGCCCGCATCCGTCATGAAATAGACGGTCGAGCCGCCGATCCAGTTGCCCTGGGGCAGTTGCGCCATCAGCGCCTCGTCGCCCGCGATGGTCATCACGGCGCCCGCGCGGATGCGTTCTGCCGCTTCGGCGGGGGTCAGGAATTCGTTTTTCATGCTGTTTTTCTCCGACAGGGTATCAGGCTGACGCCAGCTCGGCGGCGGCGGCGGGATTGCGGGCGACGTAATCCTTCAGCTCTGCCAGCTTGACCGCCAGGGTCGAGGGGTTCGCGCGCAGTTCCACCCGCAGGCGGTTCACCAGAATCCGCGTCCCCAAAGAGGCGCCCTTGAGGTCGCCGTTTTCGGACAGCGTCCGCTTGAGTATGATTTCACTGACCATAGCCTATTCCTTTGGCGTCGTTGTCGCGCATTCGCCCCCCACTCATGCAAGAATCGTGCCAGATCCTATCCGGCCAGCAGGGACAGGCCGCGCAGGTCCGCACCGTCGGTTTACCGACAGGCCCCACGACCGCGGCTGCATCGGTTTGCCACGGGCGCGCGGGCGGGTTAGTCCTTGGGGTGGATCAGCGCGAGGCAGGACCATGCACGACGACAGCCGCAAGACCCCGTTCCGCCATAGCGGCGAGGATATCGAGGCCGCGCGCCATTCGCCCGATACGCCGCAGACACGCGCGCCCTCCTACCGGCTGGCCTTCGCCGACAACGAATTCCTTCTGCGCGAGGAACTGCGTCCCGTCCGGCTGCAGCTGGAACTGCTGAAACCGCAGATGATCCTGGACGAACGCGGCATCGTCTCGACCGTGGTGATGTTCGGAGGCGCCCGCGTCCCCTCGCCCGAGCGTCAGGCCGAGGCGCGCACGCCCGAACTGGCGGCGCTGTCGAGATACTACGAACAGGCCCGCATCTTCGCCCGGCAGATGACCGAACGCAGCCTGACGACGGGCGGGCGCGACTTCGTGATCTGCACCGGCGGCGGCCCCGGCGTGATGGAGGCGGGCAATCTGGGCGCCGAAGAAGTCGGCGGCCAGTCCATCGGCCTTGGCATCGTGCTGCCGCATGAACAGGCGCCGAACCGGCACGTCACGCCGGACCTGTCCTTCAACTTCCACTATTTTGCGATCCGCAAGATGCATTTCCTGATGCGCGCCCGCGCGATCACGGTCTTTCCGGGCGGCTTCGGCACGCTGGACGAATTGTTCGAGACGCTGACCCTGATCCAGACGCGGCGCATGGCACGCATCCCGGTCCTGCTGTTCGGCGAAGCCTTCTGGGAAGAGATCATCAACTGGCGCGCCCTGGCCCGCGCCGGCACGATCAGCGAGGAAGACCTGGACCTGATCCGCTATGTCGAGACGGCCGAGGAAGCCGTCGCGATCATCGACGCCTTCCCCGCCCCGCAGGACTAGGAGGCCTCGGCCTCGATCTGGGCGCGGGTCTTGCGGCCCCGCTCGGTCGCGGATTTCAGCTGCCCGCAGGCGGCCATGATATCCTCGCCGCGCGGGGTCCGGATGGGGCTGGCATAGCCCGCCTTGTAGATGATGTCGGCGAAGGCCCGGATCCGCTCGGGCGAGGACCGTTTGTAGGGCGCGCCCGGCCATTCGTTGAAGGGGATCAGGTTGATCTTGGCGGGGATGCCCTGGATCAGCTTGACCAGGCGGCGCGCATCTGCATCCGTGTCGTTCACCCCGTCCAGCATGACATATTCAAAGGTGATCCGCTCGCTGTTCGTCAGGCGAGGATACTCACGCAGCGCGTCCAGCAGGGTGGCGATGTTCCAGCGCTTGTTGATCGGCACCAGCCGGTCGCGCACCTCGTCGGTGGTGGCGTGGAAGCTGACGGCCAGCAAGCAGCCGATCTCCTCGGCGGTGCGGGCGATTTCGGGGACGACGCCGCTGGTGGACAGGGTGATGCGGCGACGCGACAGGGACAGGCCCTCGCCATCCATCACGACCTTCATCGCGTCGCGGACATTCTCGAAATTGTACAAGGGCTCGCCCATGCCCATCAGCACGATGTTGCTGACAAGCCGCGTCTCGTCCTTGGGGGCGCCCTGGACGGGCCATTCGCCCAGATCGTCGCGCGCCAGCATCAACTGGCCCACGATCTCGGCCGGGGTCAGGTTGCGGACCAGCTTCTGCGTGCCGGTATGGCAGAAGGAACAGGTCAGCGTACAGCCCACCTGGCTGCTGACGCAGAGCGTGCCGCGCCCCTCCTCGGGGATGTAGACGACCTCGACCTCGTGACCGCCCGCGATACGCACCAGATATTTACGCGTGCCGTCCTGGCTGATTTGCCGGGCGACCATCTCGGGCAGCACGATCTCGAAATGCTCGGCCAGAAGCGCGCGGTATTCCTTGGCCAAATTGGTCATCGCCGCGAAATCGCGCACGCCCCAGTGATAGACCCATTGCCAGACCTGCCCCACGCGCATCCGGGCCTGCCGCTCGGGCGTGCCGGCGGCGATCAGGGCCTCCTGCAATTGCGGGCGAGTCAGGCCGACGATGTTCACGCGGCCCGTCTCGGGCAGCTTGCGCGGAATGGTCAGCACATCCTGCGTGATCGGCGCAGACGGGGTCTGATCGGTCATGGCACCACCGGCTCTGGGTCAGGGAAAAGGCGCGAAAGGCCGTTATCTAAGCGAAAGCGGGCCGGAAATCAACCAGCCCGCCGCTTTGCCTTGGCCCGAAATATCCCGGGGGGAGCCACCGTCAGGTGGCGGGGGGCAGCGCCCCCCTGCCCGGCCTCACTGACAGCGCGACCGCGCCGTGTTGGTGGCAGCCGTCACACCGGCCAGGCTGAACGTGTCCTTGGTCGTGTTGCCGCGGGCCGAACGACCCGTCACGACCGCGCTTGACCCCGCGCGCAGCGCGGCGACCAGCGCCTCGTCATCCGCGGGACCGCCGGTCCAGGCGCTGTCCCCTTCGGTGAACAGATTGAACTTGCGCCCGCCCACATCGACCTCGACCGTCGAATCCGGGGCAAAGGGATAGCCGCCTGCAAAGGACACCTCGCCATTCTGGCCCGGGCGATAGGCGATATACAGGCGGATATCGCCGCGCGTCACCTCGACGGTCTGTCCGTCGCGGGTCGCAATGCTGGAGCGCGGCGGCGAGACCGCCCAGCATTCCCGCGGATTATCCGCCGCGAACACCGTCCAGTCGCCCTCGGTGGCGACGACATTCGTGGATTCCTGCGCCATGGCCGTCCCGAGCCCGGCGATCAGGACGAGGCTGGCGCCCAGTCCGCGCAGCGTGGTGGTCAACATGCTCTGGCCTCCTGCCATTCACTTTCGCCGTTTCGCCCGGCGTTTTCCCTTATTGCCGTGGTCTTTTCAACCATCTGCCGTAAGGATAGCGAAATTCGACCGCCAAGAAAGCCCGGCCTCGCATGATCGCGCAATTGTCACCCCGCCAGCCCGGCAGGGAGAACAGCGCAAAAGCAGGTCCGGCACGAGGATGACCATGAATGCAGCAACCCTGATCGAACTCTGGCGCGGCGACCTGCGCGAGAGCCACCATGCCGGCCACGCGGTCATCTGCGACCGGCAGGGCGTCATCGAGGCCTGGGGCCGCCCCGCCACGACCATCTTTCCGCGTTCTTCCTGCAAGATGATCCAGGCGCTGCCCCTGATCGAAAGCGGCGCGGCCGATGCGGCGGGGCTGACCGACCGTCAGCTGGCCCTGGCCTGCGCCAGCCATTCGGGCGCGCGCATCCATGTGAAGGCCGTGCAGGACTGGCTGGCCGGGCTGGGCCTGGGCGATGACGACCTGCGCTGCGGCAGCCACATGCCGCAGGACCGCCACGAGAACCGCCGCCTGACCTGTTCGGACGAGGCCCCCTGCCAGTGCCACAACAACTGCTCGGGCAAGCATGCGGGTTTCCTGACCCTGAACCGGCACCTCAAGGGCGGGCCGGATTACGAGACAGTCGATCACCCCGTCCAGCAGGCCGTCCGCGCCGCCTTCGAAGAGGTCACGGACGAGACCAGCCCCGGCTACGGGATCGACGGCTGCTCGGCCCCGAACTGGGCCTGCACGCTGGAGGGGCTGGGCCGCGCGATGGCGGCGTTTGCGACGCCGGGCGATGACCGGCGCGGCCAGGCGATGCGGCGGCTGGTCGATGCGATGCGCGCCTATCCTGAGATGGTCGCGGGCGAAGGCCGGGCCTGCACCACGCTGATGCGCGCCTTCGGCGGCGGCGCCGCGCTGAAGACCGGGGCCGAGGCCGTGTTCGTGGCCATCCTGCCCGCGCAGGGGCTGGGGATCGCGCTGAAGATCTCGGACGGGGCGACGCGGGCCAGCGAGGCCGCGATCACGGCGCTTCTGCGGCATGTCGGCGCGCTGGCGGCCGATGATCCGGTGATCGCGCGCTTCCTGCCGCAGCCGATCCGCAACTGGCGCGGCATCGCGACGGGCGATCTGCGCTGCGCGCCGGGTTTTCCGGCCTGACGGCTGCGCTGCGTCACGAAATCGTCGCGCTTTGATGTTTTGATGCGCGCGGCGCTCCCGCGCCTGACTGTCCCGACCCGCCTCAAGGACCGGCGCCCCTTGGCAGAGACGGCGCCGGAAGCCGGGCTCAGATCATCTGCCAGATCAGCCGCAGCGCCAGCGCCGTCGAGGTGACGACCAGAAGCGGCTTGATCAGCCGCGCGCCGATCCTCGACGCCGCCCGCGCGCCCAGCACCGCACCGAAAATCTGCGCCGCGCCCATCATCAGCCCAATCAGCCACAGGGGCTGGCCCACCACCGCAAAGGCGATCAGCCCGCCGATATTCGACGCGAAGTTCAACAGCTTGGTATGCGCGGTGGCCTTCAGCACCCCGTAGCCAGCCAGCGTCACGAAGGCGATCATGTAGAACGACCCCGCCCCCGGCCCGATCAGCCCGTCATAGAAGCCGACCAACGGCACCGCGAACGCGGCGAATGCCCAGGGCGCCATGCGGCGGACGCGGTCCAGATCGTTCAGGCCGGGCTTCAGCGCGAAGAACAGCGCGATCCCGATCAGCACGACCGGCAGGACCAGCCGCAGCCCGTCGGTGGGCACGCTGCTGATCAGAACCGCCCCCGCCGCGCCTGCAAGCCCCGCGATCAGCGCCAGCCGCCATTGCGCGCGCAGATCGACCAGCCCGCGCGCGGCATAGCTGATCGCTGCCGTGGCCGCGCCAAAGGCGCCCTGCACCTTGTTCGTGGCCAGCGCCTGCGCGGGCGAGAACCCGGCCAGCATCAGGACCGGCAGGGTGATCAGCCCTCCGCCCCCCGCAATGGCATCGACGAAGCCCGCCGCGAAGGCCGCGCCAAGAAGCAGAAGGATCAGGTCGAGCGTGAGTTCGGGCATGGTGGCCTTTCCGGGGCCGGGCGCCGTGGGGGCTTCGCGCCCCCACACCCCCGCGGGATATTTGGACCAAGGCAAAGAGCCTGTCCGCCGTGCTGTGGCCGTCAGGGGACGACGAATTCGTCGGCGTGGTAGCCCTGAAGGTAGAGAAGGGCGGTGAGGTCGCCGTGATTGATGCGGATCTGGGCCTGCGCGGCCACGGCGGGCTTGGCGTGAAGCGCCACGCCCGTGCCGGCCAGCTGGATCATGCCCAGATCATTGGCGCCGTCACCGACCGCGATCGCGTCATCGGTCGTCGTGCCGAGGCGGGCGGCGATGTCGGTCAGGGCCTCGACCTTGGCCTCGCGGCCCAGCACCGGCAGGGCGACATGGCCGGTCAGCACGCCCTCTTCGGCCAGGAGCGTGTTGGCGCGGTGTTCATCGAAGCCCAGTTGGCGGGCGACCGATTCGGTAAAGGACGTGAAGCCGCCCGAGACAAGCGCCGCATGGGCGCCGTTCGCGCGCATCGTGGCGACAAGGGCCGCGCCGCCCGGGGCCAGGGTGATGCGGGTGGCCAACACCTCGGCGATGGTGGCTTCGGGCAGGCCCGCCAGCAGCGAGACGCGTTCGATCAGCGCCTCGTGGAAGTTCAGTTCGCCATTCATCGCGCGGGCGGTGATGTCGGCGACGCGCGGGCCCACGCCCGCCAGATCGGCCAGTTCGTCGATGCATTCCTGTTCGATCATGGTCGAATCCATATCCGCGATCAGGATGCGCTTGCGCCGCCCCGCCTTGTGCTGAAGCGCCATGTCGATGCCGATGGCCTGAAGATCCTGCCAGACGTTCTCGATGTCGGCAGGTGCCTGCGGCAGGTCGAATTCGGCCGCGATCCCCTGAGCCAGCCAGCGCGGCGCGTGGGCGCCCCATCGCGCGGCAAGGCCCGCGGGCAGGTCCGCGTCTAGATTGGCGGCGCGGGGCGATGCGATCAGCGAGAGGGTGAACATGCGCTTCATCCTTTGTCAGCACGGCCGTCGGCCTGTCGCGGGTCTAGGCCAAAGTTTTTTCTTGCGCCAGAGCCGAGGCGGGCTTATTTGCGGCGGTGGGACACCCCTCCCCAACGAGGGGCTTTTAGCTGGAAGGCTAGCCACATGACCGATCATCCGATCCCGGCCGCGCGGCCGGAAAATCCGCGCTTTTCTTCGGGCCCCTGCGCCAAGATCCCCCATTATTCGCTGGACATGCTGTCAGACGCGCCCTTGGGCCGGTCGCATCGCGCCGCCGTCGGCAAGGCGAAGCTGGCCGAGGCGATCGACCTGACGCGTGAGGTTCTGGCCGTGCCGGCGGATTACCGCATCGGCATCGTTCCCGGCTCGGATACGGGCGCGGTCGAGATGGCGATGTGGAGCCTGCTGGGTGCGCGCGGCGTCGAGATGCTGGCCTGGGAGAGCTTTGGCGAGGGCTGGGTCACGGATGCCGTGAAGCAGCTGAAGCTGGACGCCACAGTCCGCAAGGCGGATTACGGCAGGATCGTCGATCTGACACAGGTCGATTTCGACAAGGACGTCGTATTCACCTGGAACGGTACCACCAGCGGCGTGCGCGTGCCGAATGGCGACGCGATCCCGGCGGACCGCGCGGGCCTGACCATCTGCGACGCGACCAGCGCGGCATTCGCCATGGACCTGCCCTGGGACAAGCTGGATGTGGTGACATTCAGCTGGCAGAAGGTGCTGGGCGGAGAGGGCGCGCATGGCGTCCTGATCCTGTCGCCGCGCGCCGTCGAGCGGCTGGAGACCTACACCCCCGCCTGGCCGCTGCCCAAGATCTTCCGCATGACCAAGGGCGGCAAGCTGATCGAGGGCATCTTCAAGGGCGAGACGATCAACACGCCCTCGATGCTGGCGGTCGAGGATTATCTGGTCGCGCTGAAATGGGCGCAGTCGCTTGGCGGCCTCACGGCGCTGATCGCGCGGGCGGATGCCAATGCCGCCGCGGTGCGCGATTTCATCGCGGGCAAGGACTGGATCGCGGATCTGGCCGAGGACCCGGCGACGGCCTCGACGACGAGCGTCTGCCTGAAATTCACCGATCCGGCCATCAAGGACGGGGCGGCTTTTGCCAAGGCCGTGGCCAAGCGGCTGGAGAAGGAAGGCGTGGCGTTGGATGCCGGCGCCTATCGTGACGCGCCTGCAGGGCTGCGGATCTGGTGCGGATCGACGGTCGAGACCGCCGATGTGGCCGCGCTGATGCCGTGGGTCGAGTGGGCCTATCGCGCCGAGCTGGCCGCGCAGTGATCCGAGAGGCCGGGGGGCTTTGCGCCCCCCGGACCCCCCGCAGGATATTTCTCTGAAGAAGAAACAAGGCGTCCGCGAGGCTGTGCCCGGATGCCGCATGACAAGGATGAATCCCATGCCTAAGGTTCTTGTGTCTGACAAGCTGTCCGAAACCGCCGTCCAGATCTTTCGCGATCGCGGCGTCGAGGTGGATTACCTGCCCGATCTGGGCAAGGACAAGGAGAAGCTGGCCGAGGTGATCGGGCAGTATGACGGGCTGGCCATCCGGTCCGCGACCAAGGTGACGGAAAAGCTGCTGGAGGGCGCCACGAACCTGAAGGTGATCGGGCGCGCGGGCATCGGGGTGGACAATGTGGACATCCCCGCCGCCAGCAAGAAGGGCGTCATCGTGATGAACACGCCCTTTGGCAACAGCGTGACCACCGCCGAGCACGCCATCGCCATGATGTTCGCGGTCGCGCGTCAGCTGCCGGAGGCCAGCGTTTCCACCCATGCCGGGAAGTGGGAGAAGAACCGCTTCATGGGGGTCGAGCTGTTCAACAAGACCCTTGGCGTGATCGGGGCGGGCAATATCGGTTCGATCGTGATCGACCGGGCGCTTGGGCTGCACATGAAGGTGCTGGCCTATGATCCCTTCCTGTCGGAAGAGCGCGCCAAGGAGATCGGCGTCACCAAGGTGGAACTTGACGACCTGCTGGCCAAGGCCGATTTCATCACCTTCCACGTGCCACTGACCGAAAAGACCAAGAACATCCTGTCGCGCGAGGCCATCGCCAAGCTTAAGCCCGGCGTGCGGATCATCAACTGCGCCCGCGGCGGTCTGGTGGACGAGGAGGCGCTGGCCGAGGCCCTGAAAGAGGGCCGCGTGGCCGGGGCGGCCTTTGACGTCTTCGCCGTCGAGCCCGCGACGGAAAGCCCGCTCTTCAACCTGCCCAATGTGGTGGTGACGCCGCATCTGGGTGCCTCGACCACCGAGGCGCAGGAGAACGTCGCCCTGCAGGTCGCCGAACAGATGTCGGATTACCTGCTGACCGGTGCCGTGCAGAACGCGCTGAACATGCCCTCGGTCACCGCCGAGGAGGCCGCCGTGATGGGTCCCTGGATCAAGCTGGCCGGGCATCTGGGCGCCTTTGTCGGCCAGATGACCGACGAGCCGATCAAGGCGATCAACGTGCTTTACGACGGCGTCGTGTCCGAGATGAACCTGAACGCGCTGAACGCGGCCGTGATCGCGGGCGTGATGCAGGCGACGAACCCGGATGTGAACATGGTCTCGGCCCCGGTCATGGCCAAGGAGCGCGGCGTGCAGGTCTCGACCACCACGCAGGACAAGGCGGGCGTCTTCGAGGGTTACGTCAAGGTGACCTGCGTGACCGAGACGCGCGAACGGTCCATCGCGGGGACGGTGTTCAGCGACGGCAAGCCGCGCTTCATCCAGATCCGCGGCATCAATGTCGATGCCGAGGTGGGCGCGCACATGCTTTACACCCGCAACAAGGACGTGCCGGGCGTGATCGGTGCGCTTGGCTCGATCCTGGGCAATCTGGGGGTGAACATCGCGAACTTCACCCTGGGCCGGGCGGCCAATGGCGGGGACGCGATCGCGATCCTCTATCTGGACGAGGCGATCAGCGACGAGGCGCTGGCCGCGCTGGAGAATACCGGCAAGTTCCAGCAGGCCCGCCGGCTGCAATTCGAGGTTTGACCTTGGCGCCGCGCCCCGTCATCTAGGGGCGCGGCACAGACGAATGGGGGCGGCATGCGGCTTTACGCCATCGGCGACATCCACGGACAGCTGGACAAGCTGCTGGAGGCCCATGACCGCATCCAGACCGAAGCAGGCCATGACGCCGTCATCGCGCATGTGGGCGATCTGATCGACCGGGGCCCGGATTCGCGCGGCGTGGTCGAGCATCTGATGCGGGGCCGCGATGCCGGCCGGAACTGGATCGTCGTGCGCGGCAATCACGACCGCTTTCTGCCCGCGTTTCTGGAACGGCCCGACTGGATCGATCCGGGGCTGAGCTCGGGGCAGCACTGGATCGACCATCCCGGTCTGGGCGCGGCCCAGACGCTGGCATCCTACGGGGTCGATCCCGGTCTGGACCGCGAAGCCCTGCTGCGCGAGGTGCGGCGCGCCGTGCCCCCCGACCATGCGCGCTTTCTGGCCACCCTGCCCCTTTGGCACCTGCATCCGCTGGCGCTGGTCGTCCATGCCGGGATCAGGCCGGGCGTCGGCTTGCTGGATCAGGCCGAGCAGGACCTTGTCTGGATCCGACAGGGTTTTCTGGACAGCGATGCCGATTTCGGGCCACTGGTCGTGCATGGCCATACCGCGTTGGACAGCGCCGCGCATCATGGCAACCGGCTGAACCTCGATGGCGGGGCGGGCTATGGCCGTCCGCTCTGCGCCGCCGTGATCGAGCCTCGGGGCGCGCATCTGCTGACCGGCAAGGGCCGCGTGCCGCTGGTGCCCGAAATGACGGGCTGAGGCTCAGGCCCCCGACAGAAGCAGCATCAGCCAGGACGCCGAGCCCCCCAGCAGCGCCGTCACCGGCAGCGTGACCGCCCAGGCGGCAAGGATCGTGGCAACATGGCTGCGGCGGATCAGGCGTCGGCGGCTCTGTTCCTCCTCGGGCAGGTCGGGGCGCGCCGCTTCACGGCGACGGCGGTCCTGCCATTCGCGGGCGAAGCCCACGCCAAAGACGCCGCCCACCGCGACATGGGTCGTCGAGACCGGCAGCCCCGAGCCCGAGGCCGCGATCACCACAATGGCCGTTGCCAGCGTCACGCAGAAGGCGCGGCCCGCATTCAGCCGGGTGATGCCGCTGCCGACCATGCTGACCAGCCGCGCCCCGAACAGCATCGTGCCAAGCGCGATCGTCATCCCCGCCGCCAGCAGGACCGCGCCCGGCACCATGCCGTAGCCGCCGGTCCGGGCACCGCCCAGAATGACCGAGAGCGGCCCCGCGACATTGCCGACATCGTTGGCGCCATGCGCGAAGCCCATGATCAGCAATGAGACCAGCAGTGCAGGGCGCAACAGCGTCTTGGCGCCCGCCTTGCCGCCACGCGCGACCTCGGCCGTCACGCCGCGACGGGTGGTGATCCAGCCGATGCCCCCCGCCAGCGCCGCCAGCGCAAGCCCCGCCCCGCCGCGATCCAGATCCAGAAGCCGCGTCAGATAGATGGTGAACAGCCCGCACATCAGCCCGACCAGCCCTGGCAGCCAAAGGCGGGCGGCACGGGCACGGTCCGGCGCCTCAAGCACCTTGCGTCGCAACAGGATCACCAGCGCCCCGGCCAGCAGCCCCGCCAGGACCGGCGCCGCCACCCATGTCAGGGCGATCCGCCCGATCGAGCCCCAGTCCACACCCGAGAACCCGTAGGCCGCCGTTCCCGCGCCCGCGATGCCGCCGACGATGGAATGCGAGGTGCTGACCGGCAGGCCGATCCCTGTGGCCAGCGTGATCCAGCAGGCCGCCCCGGTCAGGGCCGCCAGCATGACCAGCGCGCCCGTCCCCGACGCCTCCAGCACGGCGGGATCGACGATGCCGCCCGCCAGACGCTGCGCCACCGCGCCCCCTGCAAGGACCGCGCCCGCGACCTCGGCCAGGGCCACGAGGACCAGGCCCGGCACCAGCCCGATGGCCCCCGCGCCGACCGCCGGGCCAAGCGAGTTCGCCACGTCGTTCGACCCGATCGCCAGCCCCAGCCAGGCCGCCACGATCAGCCCGGCGCCCAGCCAGACATAGGCCGCACCCGCACCCGACAGCCCGACCGCCAGCAGGATCAGGGCCACGAAAGCCAGCACCATCAGCCCCAGTCGCCAGACCGGGCGCATGGCGTGAAGCTGCGCGGCCTCGGCATGGGTGATGCGGCCCAGGTCCTTGTCCAGAATACGAAAGCGCCCGCCCCTGCGGCCGGGACGGGGCTCAGCCACGATGATCCGGCGGCAGAGCCAGCAGGATACGCTTCAGCCCCGGCTCGACGACCATGCGGGCGGCATCCTCGGGGGTGAACCAGCGGCGGCGGCGCTGGCGGGCTTCGGGGAAATCCTCGGCGGCCTCGGTCACGTCCAGCAGGAAGACGCGCATCTCGACGGGGATGGCAAAGCCTTCGTCCTGCTTCTTGTCATAGCGATAGCGGCCCAGCTCGGTGTCGTGGACATGGCCGCGGATGCCGGCCTCTTCCCAGGCCTCTTGCGCGGCGGCCCCCGAGAGGCTGCGCCCCTCCATCGGCCATCCTTTCGGGATCACCCACCGACCCGTGCCGCGACTGGTCACCAGCGCCACGTCCCCCGAGACCGGATCACGGCAGATCGCACCGACCTGGATCGCAGGGGGGCGGCGGCCAAGAACCAGCCTGAGAGAGCGGGCCAATGCGTTCATTCCTCGTCGCTTACCTTTCCGCGCAGCATCTTGACGTCACCCCGCACCGCCTTGGCCTTGAGCCTGCGGCGCTGACTGCCCAAGGTGGGCCGCGTGGCGATGCGGCGCTTGGGTTGAACCGCGGCCTGCCGGATCAGTTCCGCCAGCCTTTCGCGCGCGATTTCGCGGTTGCGGGCCTGGCTGCGAGTTTCCTGCGCAAGGATCACGACGGCGCCGTCCTGCGTCCAGCGGCGACCGGCCAGACGCTGCAGACGCCGCTTGACGGGGTCGGGCAGGTTCGGAGAACGCGCAGCCTCGAACCGCAATTCGACGGCGGTCTCGACCTTGTTCACATTCTGCCCGCCCGGCCCCTGAGACCGGGTGAATTGTTCTGACAATTCCCATTCCGCTATCGCGATTTGATCCGTGACGTGAAGCATGCCCGAAGATATGGCGCCCACGAATCACAGTTAAAGCGCTTTTTGCGAATCTGGGGTTAATTCTCCGGCATCTGGCGCAGGACGCGGCAGGCTTCCTGCTCGGGCCAGTGGGCAAAGGGCAGGACGGCGCCCTCGGTCCGGCTTCGGCGGATGCGGGCGGGGTCGATGTCGGCGCGGACCCAGCCGGGTTCGTCCATCGCGCCTTCGGCGATGATGCCGGTCTCGGGCCAGAACCCGTCGGGCGGTCCGTAGATCGCGGCGCGGCCCCGGTTCTCGTCCAAAGCGGGCATCCAGTCGCACGCGCCCACGGTCGGTGCCTGCACCACGACGCATTGGCTTTCCAGCGCGCGCGCCATGGCGCCGATCCGCACGCGGTTGAAGCCCGCCACCGTGTCGGTGCAGCTGGGCACCAGCAGGATCTCGGCCCCCGCCTCGGCCAGGGCGCGGCCCAGCAGCGGAAACTCGCTGTCATAGCAGATCAGGATGCCGATGCGGCCAAGCGCGGTGTCAAAGACGCGCAGGCCCGGCGCGCCGGCGACATGCCATTCCTCGCGCTCGAACCGGGTCATGATCTGCTTGTCCTGATGGCCGATCCGCCCCTGCGGTCCGTAAAGAACCGTCCGGTTGAAGGGCCGGTCCGCGCCTTCAAAGACCGGCCCCGAGCCGCCCAGAATGTGACAGCCATGCCGCGCCGCCAGTTGCAGGTGCAGCGCCTCGATGGCCTGCCAGTGGCGGGCGACCTCGTGCAGGCTGGCCTGAAGATCGGCGGCGACGGCCGGCCCGCCAAGCGAGGCCAGCTCCATCGCGGCATATTCGGGAAAGACCAGCAGGTCGGCATCCGCCGAGGCCACCCATTCCGACAGCTTGCGGGCATAGGCGTCGAAATCGGGCATGAACTCGACGGGATAGGCGGCAGCGGCAATGCGGATCATAGCGGGCGCATCCAGAATTGCAGGTCTTTCGTCGTGTCCGCGGGCTGGTCCAGGTCGCGCCAGGAAAACTGCGCGACGACGCCCAGCAAGGGCTGATAGCCGCGCCGGGTCCAGAACCCGTCCAGCGGGCGGTAGTCGGCGGGCCGGGCGGGGTGATCGGCAGGCCGGATCACGCTGCAGAAGGCCGACCAGCGCGCGCCAAGCGTTCGGGCATGGGCCTCGCGCGCGTCAAAGAAGGCGTGGCCCAGCCCCTGCCCGCGATAATCGGCCAGCAGCACCGATTCCGCGCAGTAGAAGATCAGGTCCAGAGGCTCGGGGCGGTCCGCGAAGGCGGCGGCGAAATCGGCGGCGTGATCGGCCATCGGCGCGCCGGTCGCAGCGCCCACGATGCGCCCGTCATCCAGCGCCACGACCACCACCGCGCCGGGCGACAGATAGGCGCGCAGGTAATCGCGCTCGTAGTCCAGCGACCCGTCATAGAGATAGGGGAAATCGCGGAAGACCGCGATCCGCAGGCGGGCCACATCGTCCAGTGCCTCGACCAGCGCCGGGCCTGTCAGGACGCGGGTCGTGACGCTCATCCGCCGACCTGCCGGACCCAGTCGGCCAGGTTGTAATAGGTCGTCACCCGCGCGATGCGGCCGTCGCGGATGGTGAAGAACGCGCCCGCGGGCAGACGATAGGTCTGGCCATTGGCGGGGGGCAACCCCTCGTCGGTTTCCAGATAGGTGCCGTTCACCACGAATTCCGCCGCCGCGCGGTCGCCCGCCTCGTTGGCAAAGACGACGATGTCGGTCAGCGTCTCGCGGTAGCAGCGGGTCATATGGGCGTTGAAGGCCGCGAACAGGTCGCGCCCCTTGCGGATCTGGCCCTCGTTCACGTGATGCTCGATCTCGTCATGCAGCATGTCCAGCATCCGGTCGGTCTGGCCTGCGTTGAAGGCGTCGTAATAGGCGGTGATCAGGGCCTTGCTGTCCATCGGGACCTCCTTCTTTTGCGGGGACCCTAGCGGCGATTCGCGCAGGCGTCACCTCGGCCTTAAGGGGGAAGGACCAGACGCCTTGCAATCTTGAGTGAAGCTGTTAGCGCTAGTGTCCATTGACCAGCGAGGAGGTTCCCGATGAGCGGACAGGATCAGATGGGCAGGCGCGAGATCACCTGCTTCAAGGCATATGACGTGCGCGGAGAATTGGGCAAGAACCTCGACCCTGACGTGGCCTATCGCATCGGTCGCGCCTTTGCGCAGGCCCGCGCCGCCAAGCGCGTGGTGGTGGGCCGCGACAGCCGCGAAAGCTCGCCGGAACTGGCCAAGGCGCTGATCGCGGGTCTGACCGATGGCGGCGCGGATGTGCTGGATCTGGGTCTGGCCGGCACCGAAGAGGTCTATTTCCACACCGGCTTTCACGACACCGATGGCGGGATCGAGGTCACGGCCTCGCATAATCCGATCAATTACAACGGCATGAAGATCGTGGGTCGCGGCTCGGCGCCGCTGGACCCGGCGACCGAACTGCCGCCCATCGTCGAACTGGCGACCTCGGGCGATTTTGCCCCCGCCACCAAGGGCAGCGTGACCGATTTCAGCCATGCCCGCGCCGAATATGCGTCGCGGATGGCCGATTTCGTCGATGTCGCGGCGCTGAAGCCGATGAAGATCGTGGTGAATGCCGGCAACGGCACCGCCGGGCCGACCTTTGACGCCATCGCCGCCGAGTTGCAGCGTCGCGGCGCGCCGCTGACCTTCGTGCGGATGCACCACAATGTGGACAGCAGCTTCCCGAACGGCATCCCGAACCCGCTTCTGCCCGAGAACCAGCCCCCCACCGTGGCCGAGGTCAAGGCGCAGGACGCCGATCTGGGCGTCGCCTGGGACGGCGATTTCGACCGCTGCTTCTTCTTTGACGAGGATGGCCGCTTCATTCCGGGCGAATATATCGTGGGCCTTCTGGGCGCCGCGTTCCTGGAAAAGTCGCCGGGCGAGAAGATCGTGCATGACCCGCGCGTCATCATGAACACCCGCGCCATGATCGGCGAGGCGGGCGGCGAGGCCGTGGTCAGCAAGACCGGCCACGCCTTCATCAAGCGCAAGATGCGCGATGTCGGCGCGATCTATGGCGGCGAGATGTCGGCCCACCATTATTTCCGCGATTTCTACTATTGCGACAGCGGCATGATCCCCTGGCTGCTGATGGTGGAATTGCTGTCGCGCAAGGGCAAGACGCTGGCGGAACTGCTGTCGGAACGGATGCGGCTTTACCCGTCCTCGGGCGAGACGAACTATCACATCGACGATCCCGACGCGGCGATCGGGCGTGTGATCGGCGCCTATGAATCGCGCGCCGACAGCCGCGACGATCTGGACGGCGTGTCGCTGAATTTCGGGAACTGGCGCTTCAACCTGCGGAAATCGAACACCGAGCCGGTCGTGCGCCTGAATGTCGAGGCAGATGGCGATGCCGCGCTGGTGGCCGAGAAACAGGCCGAGCTGGCCGCCCTGCTGAAGGGCGAGGCCGCCTGACATCGGACGCCATAGGCGGAAACGAAAACCGCCCGCGCCTTTCGGGGCGCGGGCGGTTCTTTCATTCAAGGGTCTGACGGATCAGCCCTTTTTCAGGACCTTGTTGCCCAGCAATTCCGCGATCTGCACCGCGTTCAGCGCCGCGCCCTTGCGCAGGTTGTCGCTGACGCACCAGAGGTTCAGGCCGTTCTCGACCGTGCTGTCCTGACGGATGCGGCTGATGAAGGTCGCGTAATCGCCCACGCATTCGATGGGCGTGACGTAGCCGCCGGGCTCGCGCTTGTCGATGACCAGGATGCCGGGGGCCTCGCGCAGGATGTCGCGGGCCTCGTCCTCGTCCAGGAAATCCTCGAACTCGATGTTGATCGATTCGGAATGGCCGACGAAGACCGGGACGCGCACGCAGGTCGCGGTGACCTTGATCGCGGGGTCCATGATCTTCTTGGTCTCGACCACCATCTTCCATTCTTCCTTGGTCGTGCCGTCTTCCATGAAGACGTCGATCTGGGGAATGACGTTGAAGGCGATCTGCTTCTGGAACTTCTTCGGCGCGACCTCTTGACCCGGCACATACATGCCCTTGGTCTGGTCCCACAGCTCGTCCATGCCATCCTTGCCAGCGCCGCTAACCGATTGATAGGTCGAGACAACCACGCGTTTGATGCGGGCGCGGTCATGCAGCGGCTTCAGCGCCACCACCATCTGCGCGGTCGAGCAGTTGGGGTTCGCGATGATCATCTTGTTCTTGTAGTCGTGGACGGCCTCGGGGTTCACCTCGGGGACGATCAGCGGGATCTGCGGATCGTAGCGATAGAGCGAGGAATTGTCGATCACGACGCAGCCCGCCGCCGCCGCGCGGGGGGCGTGCAGCTTGGTCGCGTCCGAGCCGATGGCGAACAGCGCCATGTCCCATCCAGCGAAATCGAATTGCTCGATATCCTGAATTTTCAGGGTCTTGTCGCCAAAGCTGACCTCGGTTCCCTGGCTGCGGCGCGAGGCCAGCACGGCGATTTCATCCACCGGGAACTGGCGCTCGGCCAGGATGTTCAGCATTTCGCGGCCCACATTGCCCGTGGCGCCAGCGACGACGACTTTGTAACCCATTTCGGGGGGACTCCTTTTCCTGCGGTCGGGGGCGTTTAGCGCAAAACCGCGCGCAACGCCAGTGCGCGTTGCGTGGCATCCCGCGCAACACTCTTGCGCCGTGTGGCAGGGCGGGCCTTGAAATGTCGGGAAAAATGGCCGCACCGCCCGTCCACCGGGGATGCACAGGGCGTACACCGGATGTACACCGCTTGCGAACGTTGCGCTTGGGGCTCAGGTCAGGCGCAGGCGGGGATCGGATGCGGCCATAGTGCGGACCCATGCGCCCTCGGCCCCGAAATCATGCGGCACCTGCGCGGCGCTGCGCCGCCCCGACAGCGAGAGGCTGGCGAAGAAGTCGAACCCGTAAAGCGTCAGCGACGCCAAGGGCGCGCGCAGGCACAGGTTGATCATCAGCGCGCCGGTCGTGGGCGGCGCGCCAAGGCGGGCGGCCAGCGCGCGATGGTCGGCCTGCGGGTGCAGGTAGAAGCCGGGCGAGGTCGCGCTGCGCCAGTCCAGCCGCTTGCGCTTGGGCGACATCCAGAGGATGCGCGCCGGGTCCAGCCTTGCGCGGTCGGCATCGCCAAGCCGCGTGGCCAGCGCCAGCCAGTCGGTGCGGGTGCCGTGGCTGGCAGCTCCCGGCATCGGCGCGCGGTTGATGCGGATGACCAGATCGGCGGCGTCGATGGCCGGGCCATGCGCGGTTTCCGCCAGCGCGCGGGCATTGCCGATCAGCGCGACATGGCGGCCCGCCAGCGCCGACAGCAGGTCGGGTTGCGGGATCGAGAGGGCGGCCAGAGGAGCCTCGGCCCGCAGGCTGCGCGCGAGCAGAAAGCCCAGCCGCGTCACGCCAGCATCCGGCGGTAGAGGTCCACCAGCGCCTGCGCCTCGCCCTCGATGGCGTGGTTGGCGGTGACATGGGCGCGGGCGGCCTGACCGGCCTGCGCGCGGGCGGCGTCGTCATCCAGCCAGCGCGCCAGAGCCGCCGTCAGCGCGGGGGCGTCGCCCGGCGGGATCAGGCTGCCGGTCTGGCCGTCGCGGATCAGCGTCTCGTAGGCGCCGACGCGGGCGGCGACGGTCGGCACGCCGCAGGCCATCGCCTCGAGCGGGGTGAGGCCGAACCCCTCCCACCGGGCGGGGGCGGTGAACAGGTCCAGCGCCTGATAATGGCGCACGACCTGATCCCAGGGGAGTTCGCCCAGAAAGCGGATGCGGTCGGTCAGACCGGCCTGCGCGATCCGCGCCTTGAGGTCGTCGGCAAAGCCCTGCTGGTCCTGCGTGATGCGGCCCGTCATCAGGATCTGCGCGCGCGGGCGGTCGGGCAGCAGGTCCAGCCCCGCCTGCACCAGAAGGTCGATGCCCTTCTGCGCGCGAATGCGGCCGAAGCAGCCGATCAGCAGCGCGTCGGGGTCAAGGCCCAGTTCGCGGCGCAGGGCGGCGCGGTCGGGGGCGGGCTGGAACACCTGCGTATCGACGCCGTGCAGGACCACCTGCGCGGGACGTTCCAGATAGCTGGCGGCCTGCGGCGAGGTCGCCACCAGCGCGTCCTGCTGGCGGATCAGCCAGCGGGTAAAGCCCGTGTGCCTGCGCTGCGCGGCGGAGGTGAACAGCAGCCGGTATTTGCGCCGCAGCACATGGCGCAGGATCAGGCCAAGCGCCATTTCGGTGTTGCGCCGCGCGTGCCAGACCCGCCAGCGGTCGCGCGGCATCGTGGCGGCGCGGGTCAGCGGGATATGGGGTATCTCGGGCGGCAGGCCCGGCCCGGTCGCGGCGATGGCGATCATGCGCGCCTGCACCGGGATCAGCCGCACAACCGTCGCGGTGACGCCCGACAGGCGGCGTTTCAGGTTGGGGGCGACGATCAGCGGATCAGGCGTCGGGTCGGGCATCCGGGCGGGCCTCGGGGGTGCGGAAGTACAGAAGGAACCCGATCACCAGCGGGATCAGGAAGAACAGCCACAGCATAGAGAAAGCCTGCGCGGGGGGATAGGCCGCCTCGGACGCGTAATAAACCGGACGAGAGGCGAACTGCATCGCCCCGACGCCTCCGATCGAGAACATGTTGAGGAAGGTCACGCCCCGCCCCACCAGATGCGGCGGCAGAAAGGACCGGCCATGCGCCATCAGCAGCGGATAGGCCGCGCCCGAGACACCGACCAGCGCCAGAAGCGTCACCGCAAGGCCAAGGCTGGGCTGCGGCACGAGCCACATCGCCGCCATCACCGCGATCGTGGCGGCGGTGAACAGCAGGATCGTGCGGCGCAGGCTGCCGATGACCCGCGCGGCGGGACCGACGAGGAAATTGCCCAGCACCATCGCCAGACCCATCGCCAGCGTCGCATTGCCGATCGTGCGCGCATCGGCGGCAAAGACCTGATCCAGCCAGGGCGCCGCCCAGAGGCCGCGAATCGCCCCCGCCGCCGCGTAGTTCACCGCCAGAAGCGGCAGGATGAACCACAGCGCGCGCAGGGCGAGGATTTCACGCAGCGAGCCCTTGGGCTGGTCGTCGCCCAGCCGCGCCGGGTCGCGCACCGTCCGCGCGATCATCAGCGCCACGCCCAGCGTGATCGCGACCAGCAGCCACAGCGTCGGGCGCCAGTCGATCGCCTCGATCACCCAGACCAGCGGCGCGGCGCCGAGGATGTTGCCCAGCGAGCCGAAGCCCACCACCGCCCCCGCCAGCGTTCCGAAGGCCGAGGCCGGGTATTCGCGCGCAAGGATGTAGTAGGACGCCATCAGCACCGGCGCGCAGCCGATGCCCAGCAGCGTCAGCGCGACATGCAGGTGCCAGGGCGCGGTGGCCAGGGCGAAGACCGTCGCGCCTCCGCCGCCGCCCACGGCCAGCATCAGGGCGCAGGTGCGGCGCGGGCCGAAGCGGTCAAGCGCCTGCCCGACGGGGATCTGCATCAGCGCGAAGGCGATGAACCACAGGCCCGAGGACAGCGCCAGATCGCCCGGGGTGGCGCCCAGCTGGTCCTGCAGCACCGGCGACATCACCGCCAGAAAGGCGCGATAGAACTGGCTGAGCATGTAGGCCAGCACGAGGCTGACGATTCCGGCCGTGACGAGTGGCATGTGGTCCTCCGTTCCCCGGCCGCAAGCTGCGCCAAGGAGCGGAAAGCTGCAAGATGTGCAATTTCCGGCCGAAGGGACGTCAGCCCTCGGCGGGTCTGGTGGCGCCGCCCATGGCTTCAAGCCGCTCGATCAGGGGCGTCAGGGCCGGGCCGCGCGTGGCGCAGGCCTGCGGGTCGTCCATCACGCTGTAGGCGGGGCGGAAATATTCGCGGTCGAAGGTCAGCGGGTCCAGCCCCAGCCGCGCGATCAGCCGGTCCGAGGTGCCGTTCAGCAGCTGCCATTCGCCATCGCTGACGGCGTATTCGGGGCAGTTGTCGCTGATCACGTTCGCCTCGGCCAGTTCGCGGGTCAGGTCGCGGGCGGCCTCGTCCGACAGGGTCGAGACATCGGGCAGCGGCACGACCAGACGGTCGCCCGGCACGCCGTCGGCGCCCTGCGACAGGGCCTGCCCGGCCAGAAGCAGCCCTCCGGCCAGCACGGTTCCCAGCATGATCGCATCCCAGCTCTTCATCGCATGTCCCCCTTCGCGGTCGGTGCGGGTCGCAAGGTCGCCTTGCGGGCGCCGGGGTGCAAGGCAACTCGGCGTGAGGATGCCCGCGAACTTGACCCACGCGCAACCCTTGTCTAACCCGGCCTTGCGCCGCGTCCGGCGGCCGAAGACCCGCGCCATCCCGGCGCGCTTTGGAGGGTTCATGTCCGACCGTTATTCGCTTCTCATCCTGCCCGGCGACGGGATCGGCCCCGAAGTCATGGCCGAGGTCGTCAAGGTCATCGACTGGTTCAAGACGAACCGCGCCATGCCGTTCGACATCCAGCATGGTCTGGTCGGCGGCTCGTCCTATGACGCGCATGGCACGCCCCTGACCGACGAGACGATGGATGTGGCGCAATCGGTGGATGCGGTCCTTCTGGGCGCGGTCGGCGGCCCGAAATACGACGATCTGGATTTCTCGGTGAAGCCCGAGCGCGGCCTGCTGCGCCTGCGCAAGGAGATGGACCTGTTCGCCAACCTGCGCCCGGCGCAGTGCTTTGACGCGCTGGCCGATTTCAGCAGCCTCAAGCGCGAGTTCATCGCCGGGCTGGACATCCTGATCGTGCGCGAGCTGACCTCGGGCGTCTATTTCGGCACCCCGCGCGGGATCGAGGCCGACCCGACGCCGGGCAACGAGGGCGGCCGCGTGGGCATCAACACGCAGCGCTACACCTCGGGCGAGATCCGGCGCGTCGCCCGCGCCGCCTTTGAACTGGCCGCCAAGCGTCGCGGCAAGGTCTGTTCGATGGAAAAGGCCAATGTGATGGAATCGGGCATCCTGTGGCGCGAGGAAACGCAATGGGTGCATGACAACGAATACAGCCAGATCGAGCTGTCGCACATGTATGCGGATGCGGGCCTGATGCAGCTTGTCCGCAAGCCCGGCCAGTTCGACGTGATCCTGACCGACAACCTGTTCGGCGACCTTCTGTCGGACGCGGCGGCGATGCTGACCGGGTCTCTGGGGATGCTGCCCTCGGCCAGCCTTGGCGCGCCGATGGCCAATGGCCGGCCCAAGGCGCTTTATGAACCCGTCCACGGCTCGGCCCCCGACATTGCGGGTCAGGGCAAGGCGAACCCGATCGCCTGCATCCTCAGCTTTGCGATGGCCTTGCGCTATTCCTTTGCCGAGGGCGAGGCCGCCGATCAGCTGGAAGCCGCCGTGCAGACGGTTCTGGCCGAGGGCGTCCGCACCGCCGATCTGATGGGCCCCGAAGGCGGCCAGCCGGTCAGCACCGCCGAGATGGGCGACCGGATCGTGGCGGCCCTGTCTGCCTGATCCTGTCGGCCTGATTGCATTGGCCCGATCCCGTCGGCGTGACCTTTGGGCGCGCTGGCGGGGCTTGCCGGGCCGGATTGTCCCAAGGTCCGGCAAGGCCGTCGGCCGCCCGCGCCGCAGCCGGGCGCACGATCAAGCCGACCGGATTCCCGACCTCTGCGGGATTGACAATTGCTGCCCGGATGCCTTGTGTTGGCGCCAACAGCGACATCGGAGGGACCATGGCCGCAAACAATTTGCGCGGCGCCGCGCTGGCGCTTTTGGCGATGGGCATCTACGCGACCCATGATGTCGTGATCAAGGCGCTTGGCAGCAGCTATCCGCCGTTGCAGATCCTGTTCTTCTCGTCGCTGCTGTCCTTTCCGCTGGTGACGCTGGTCCTGTTGCGCGACCCCAATCCCGGCACGCTGCGCGCCGCCAATCCGGGCTGGGTGGCGCTGCGCACGGTTTGCGCGGTGCTGGGCGGCATGACGGGGTTCTACGCCTTCTCGACGCTGCCGCTGGCGCAGGTCTATGCGATCCTGTTTTCCATGCCGCTGCTGATCACGGTCCTGTCCATCCCGCTGCTGGGCGAAAAGGTGGGCCGGCATCGCTGGTTCGCGGTGGCGCTTGGGCTGATCGGGGTGCTGATCGTGCTGCGCCCGGGCACGCAGGCCCTGTCGGCGGGCCATCTGGCGGCGCTGCTGGCCGCGCTGACCGGGGCCACAGCGGCGGTGATCATCCGCAAGCTGGGCGGGACCGAGCGGCCGATGGTGCTGATGATGTGGCCGATGCTGGCCAATTTCGCGGTGACCGGCGCGTCTCTGGGCTTTGCCTATCAGCCGATGACCGCGGGCGCGCTGGCGCTGAGCGGGGCGATCGCGGCGATGGGCCTCGTGGCGGGCTTTCTGCTGATCCTGGCCTATCGCGCGGGCGAGGCCGCGATGGTCGCGCCGATGCAGTATTCCCAGATCCTGTGGGCGACGGCCTATGGCTGGTTCCTGTTCGGGGAATCGGTCGATCTGCCGACGATTGTCGGCATCGTGGTGATCGTGAGCTCGGGCGTCTACATCGTCTGGCGCGAGCGGCGCGGCGGCAATTCCGCCAACAGCCCCGTGATCGAGACCCGGATGCGCAGCGAGACCGTGACCGCCCCCAAGACCACGATCCTGCAAAGATTGTGGGGTCCGCGCGGCTGAGGGGCTTGCAATCCCCACGGGCTTTCGCTACCTGCCCAAGTCACGGTCGGAGCGTAGCGCAGCCTGGTAGCGCACCTGCTTCGGGAGCAGGGGGTCGGAGGTTCGAATCCTCTCGCTCCGACCATGAAGAGCGTGTTGTCGATTGCCACTGAAGTCTTCCTCAAGTGGCCACAATTCTTCCTTTGCGGCAGCAAGACTGACGTAAGACGCGAAGAGTTTTCTCTCGCGCCTCCAACCTAAGTTTTTATCTGGGACAGCCGTCTGCTAATGTCGCCGCACCAATGATGGGGCTAATAGCATGGGAAGAAACGATCAGAAGCCCGAGAACACGAAGGCAGAGCACGAGCAGCGGCTGGCAAAGCGCATCGCTTCCTTACAGGAAAGGGCCAGGCCGCGATGCAGCGAGCAAACGCTCACATCGGCCGAGCTGAAGGCATTCATGGATGATCAATGGGGCGAAGGTAAGGACGCGGATCGCTAAGCCAGATCGCCTATCGGGTGACCCGCTTATAATTTCAGCCCAAAGCTGTCATTCAGCGAGGAGTAGATTCCGCGACGCATCAACATTGATTACCTGCTTTTCGCCTTCTAATTAGGGACGTGTTGAGACACGCTCCGTTTGTTACACATTGATTGGGTGAGGACCACTTTCTGCAGCATCACAATGGGCTGGGAGCACTCCGTAGCTTTTGCCGGACCAATACTCCTTGGGCAATACTCGCCTCCAAACGGGATGACCGACTACCATGGTAATTGCGCTGACACCTATCTTAGAGCGTGAGATATGGTCTGGTGCTACTTGGAGGATCGAGGACGAAAATGAGTTGGCAGTGCTGCTTGCTCGCGTGGCTATTGGGCAAGCCCGAGTTGCTGAGCGCATTCTGCGCGAGGACGGTTTAGTCGACATCAACTACCCAATGGGCGGCTATGAGAGTGCGCGGAACCTACTCAAACTTGGCCCTAGTGGTGATCCGGCCCATCGTGATGGATGGATTTTCCAAGTGATCTCGTGGATTGCCGCGCACCGCGCAGGCAGGCCTGGCATGATCCGGTTGCCACATATGCGCCATGCGGACAAGGGTCTCGATGGGCTCTTCATTGAGTTTGACGACGCGGAAATCGCGCGCGTAGTGATCTCTGAGGAGAAGGCGACAGGAAATGCTCGATCTATGGTCCGGGATCGGGTTTGGCCCGAGTTTCAGGACTTTGAGACGGGAAGACGGGATGCTGAACTCGTCGATGGTGTCTCAACATTGCTTGCGGGTGCTGGGCATCCTAATCCCGATGCCGTGGTGGCCGCCATCTTGTGGACGGAGAGGCGGGCCTACCGGGTTGCGGTAACGATCGACGACACGCACGCTTCGGCGAAAGGCCTTAAGGCTCTCTACAAGGGCTACGAGGCGGCCGTCTCCGGCGCGATCGACCGTCGCCGGGCGGAGGCCTTTCAAGTTCAGAATCTCCGGCCCTGGTTCGAAAATATCGCCGTCATGGCAACCGCAATCATCAATGCCGAGGAGGTCGCCATAAATGTATGACGAGAGGACGGCCGATCTAATCCGATCCGCCCCAGACCTTCCCGGCCTCGATCGAGATCGGTTGCCGGAACAACTGTCGCAAGCGTTTTCTGAGATCGTGTCGGCCCGCATCGCATTGCGCGATACGGAGACTCCTGCGGGCGACATCAGCGAGACCATCGCGTTCGCGCGTAAGCTTGCCGCGACCAATGAGGTATTGGTTACGACAAGTCCTGAGCGCGAGAACCGTCGCGCTGCAAGCTTCGTAGCAGCGTCCGCGCATCAACTTGTCCACCAGGCCGAAGCTCTTCTCGGCTTGGCTTCAAGGACTACCTCATTCACAGAGGACGCGATCAGTTCCGACGTCTCAGCAATGCTGCTTTTTTTGATCGCAGGCTCGTCTGCTGACGCCACCGAGGCCGCGCGGGCGCTTCGGTCACCAGAAGAAGATCGGCTTCAACACGAACTCGTACTGAACCTCGGCTGGTTAGCGCGTGGAATGATTGGGACAATCCTCAATCAGGAGCGACGTCCGGTCACCGAGCTGGTCGCAGGCGAAGGTGTTGATGGCACGCGAGCCGCGAACGCTTTGTACCACCGAATTCTCGACGGCGTCCGTGCCCTCGCGGCTGTTTTGGGAGGCATCCCGGAAGCGGATCGGGACCGACCTACCGCGATCTTTCGTGCCGTCGCAAGAGCAGCGAAACCAGACGATGCCATCTCAATTGCAGGCTTTCCGCCGATACCGATCGCTTCGTTTCCAGGCCCGTTCCACTTGGCGCGGCTTCTCGAAACGGCGACTTCGTCACTTCTCGAGGCGGCAGTCATCAATATCAACCCGCCGGACGGTGTACCTGCGGATCGTTGGCACAATTCGATGGCAAGAATCGCGAAGAAGAGGCCATATCTTTGGACTAACCACCTTGCCGCGATCAGTGCAGGTTATCTCGAACCGGGTACATCCTGCGCTGTTGGCTTTCCGACAGGCGCAGGGAAATCGACTACCGCTCAACTGAAGATCCACGCAGCTCTTCTGCGAAACCTGAAGGTGGTTTTCCTCGCGCCGACCCATGCGCTGGTCGATCAGACGGCCCGGGATCTGCGGATTGCCTTCCCGAATACCGACGTTAAGGGACAGCGAGCAGAGGAGTTTGAAGAAGGCACGCTGCTCGAAGAGCTGCCTGACATACTCGTCATGACCCCAGAGGCATGCCTTTACGCGAGTCACATTGAGCCTGATAGCTTCGCGGATGTCGGATTGCTGATCTTCGACGAATGCCATTTGATTCACCCGAAGACTGACGGGGATCGGCGAGCCATCGACGCGATGCTCTGCTTAATTCGCTTCACGCGAGTCGCCCCGGAGGCTGACCTCGTCCTTCTATCGGCGATGATGAAAAACACGGCAGAAATCGCTGAATGGCTTGGGGAGCTGACTGGGGGAGAACTGAAAGGGCGTCGATCAATCCCCCTTGACGACGTTTGGAAACCAACCCGGCAGTTGCGGGGCTGCGTCGTCTATCAGGCAAGCGAAATCAAACATCTGAACCAGAAAATTGGGGAGGCGTGGAGGAATAAGACGACAAAATTACCGCCTGTAGGGCTCAAGAGGGATCTCCATGCGTCCCCATTGGGACTGTTCAGTCTGAAACAAACATGGGCCTCGATGAAACGCGACGATTACGCCCTGCTCTCGCTCTTGGATCATCAGGTTCTGCTGACGGCGAACAACTACTGGAGCCTTACCCCAAACTCGGGCGAGCTTGCGTCGCACATCGCGGCATCGGCATCAAGGGCTGGACTCCGGACCCTCGTCTTCTCCCAGTCAATCCCGAACGCATGGTCGATCGCCAAAAAGGCATCGACGCTCATCGACGCTACACCGACCGAACTCACTACAGGCGAAAAGGACCTATACGAGACGGCAGTCGATGAAATGGGTGACGCGGGAGATGTATATCTCGCCGTCGAGAACGGTCTTCTGCAAAGCGCCGCCACGGCGCATCACGGCCTTTTGCTTCCCTACGAAAGAGATTTGGCGGAGAGGCTTTACGGTAGGAATGACGGCCTGCGGGTACTCGCGGCGACCCCGACTTTGGCGCAGGGGATGAATCTTCCTGCCGATTTGGTGATCATCGCTGAAGACAGCCGCTTCGATCGTGAAACGAACCGTCGAGATCTTCTCGATGCTGCTGCGTTGCTGAATGCTGCCGGACGGGCAGGACGCGCGGGTCAAAGCGCGTCAGGTATCGTGCTGATTGTTCCTGGAAAGGTTGTTCCCCTGTCAGATGAAGACGGAACGATTGGTGAGCAATGGACGCAGCTCCGGGAGGTTTTCAGCCAGTCCGATCAGTGCTTGGTGCTCGAGGACCCATTCGAAGCCGTCATGGACCGTGTCCATCAAAAGGCGGAGGACGCCGGAGATCTGGAACGGTATGTCGTCAGCCGTCTAATGGAAACGCCCTCAGGAGGCGAAGACGGAGGCTCGCCTCGGGTCGATCTGTCCCGGAGCCTCACTGCGTTCCTAAAGCGCAAGGCAGGTGACGAACAGTGGGTCGCGAGTCGCACGGAGGCCGCCCTGTCTGTCATGTCCGGCACCGATAAAGATGCTGTTGTGCTGGATCAGAGATACCGAGACCTCACCTCCATGGTCGGCCTCCCAGAGGACGTGCTCAAAGCTTTGTCTGACGCGCTAGCCGACGCCCAAGATGACATGGCAAGCACGGTTGCCGGGATCTGCGAGTGGATGTTCTCATGGATGGAGGCCAATCCGGGTCACCTCTTCCGAATGATTAAGCCCTCGACCTTCGAAGATCTCTTTGGGAAAACCTATAGAGACCTGGCATCGGATGAAGAGAAAGCGAGGTATGCGGTCCCCAAGCTTGAGGCGGCTCTGCGACAATGGATGGACGGCGCGCCCCTGAAAGAAATCCAGCAGACGATATCGACAAATGAGGCTTCGGCGCAGTTCTCGCCTGACGCACGCAAGTTTGTCATTCGCATAATCCCCGACCTGGCGCACGTGATGGGTTTGCCTTCTCGTATGATGCAAATATTCACGTTAGGAGGATCTGAGCCGAATACTGTGGAAGGTGCTGGCCCCCTCCTCCTCGCTCATGTCTGCGTTCGAAGAGGGCTTCGAGATGCAGAGATGGCAGCATTTTCTATGTTGGCTGGCGGTTTACCTCGAAGAGCAACCCATCGCGCGTTCGAGGAGGTGCGCCCGCATGTGGCTGCATCAACAAGCGGCGAGACACTCGAAAGTCTCAAGGAAAGGGTTCGCGCGGGTAAGAACCTCAAAGAAGCTGTCGAGGCGTTCTCAAATATTGACTTGGGTCCATTCGACAATCCTCATTTGTGATAACGGTGCTAAGAGAGCGGCGAGAAGGTAAAGCGAAGGTCGGTTCTTGGCCCATTCTCCCTTTGGCCCTGTCGCTCGGTCCTCACCATAGTCCCTCGAATCGGCTGGCAGCTGTTCGCGTATACCGCGCTGTGTGCCTTGGATCACGGTGGCCAAGATAGTCTTGGATCAGTCGTAGGTCGTATCCGCGATTGGCGAGCGCGAAACCGCAGGAATGGCGCAGCATGTGGGGATGGATATGACCGAGACCGGCCCGTTCTCCAGCCGCCGCGAGAACATAGTTGACGGCCTGCCGGGTAAGCGGCTGTTGCCGTTCCGAGACGAACAGCCAAGGCAGAAAGTCGTCACGTTGGCCGAGGCAGCGTCGGATCGCCCGTAGTTCGTCTCCCTCGACGGGGTGCTCGACGCTCAGCCCGCGTTTTAGCCGCGGCACCCACAGGCGGGACTGCTCCAAATCGACATGATCCCGGCGTAGGGCAATTGCTTCGGAAACCCGCAGCCCATGCCGGAACATCATCAGGACTAGCAGGTGATCCCGGGCACCGTGCCGGCCAGCCTTCGCGCACGCGAGGAGCTTATCGATCTGAGCAAGGCCTAGATAGTCCCGACCGCGCTCATGGGCATCGGCGGCCACATCTGTATCACTTTTGACATTTCGCCGTGTGGACATAGGTTTGGCGGATCCGCTTAGGTCAAGAAAGCATGCGTTCTGGTACACTCCGTCTGCGCCAACTCTTTACGAAAAGCGTATCCTGTAAAGAGTGAGTATCAAGGCTTATGGCGCGCCTCCTCCTCAGCAACGCGGTTCTTCAGTGCCTGCAGAATAAAATCCTCAATCTCCTTCACCCGCAGTCCGTGATCGAAGGCTAATCGATCCACAAGCTGGCCGATCTCGGGATTCTTGGGTCCATACAGCGCCCAGTCATCTAGGTCGTGACGGTCGGGATGGTGGCGAGGTGTCATCGCGCCCCTCTTTGCTCCGTGATGTCATCCTATCTAGGGAGCCTGTGCGCATCCGGCGTCAGCCGCGCCCGGCCCGACAGAACTCCTTGAATAGATTCAGGCGCGCTTGGGTTGTGCCGCTGATAGCTGCCCCTGGATGGCCGATCAGCGCTGCCAATCGCCTGTAGGCTTGCCACTCCCTCCAAACGGCATGTCCAAGCCAAAGGAACGCCGGCACAAGAAGCGCAGCGGATGACAGCCATAGGACTACTTCCCAAAGAAAAGCCTCCGCGACAGGGACCAGCATGGAAAACTTGATTTGGCCAAGAACGAATACGATAGCGCTGGTCGTATAGACGGATCCCGCCCGCCTGCTGTGCTCGATGGACCGCGCCCAAGCCCGCTCAAGGTCGATCTGCGCAAGTCCCCGGTCGACCGAATATGGCGGCATGCGATACCTCACTCTTTCAGCAGATCGACCCAGTGCCTGACATCCGGCATCCCGACACGGGTTCCATCCCGCAGGGCCTTCAACCACTTGGATATGATCTTGCCCTGGTTTTTCGGCGGCAGTGACACCTGTGTCGCGGCGAGATGGGCGCCAAGCTCCTCGACAAAGGCAGCCAAGGCTTCTTCATCCTCACCTTCGCGGGGCAGGCCTTGGCCTAGCAGGACCCAGTTCGGAGCAAGTCCATGGCATGCCCGGAGCTGGCGCAAGAGCTCCGCAGAGATGCTCCGCGTTCCTTTTTCATAGTGCTGGTACGAGCGCGGCGACACGTTGAGGCTGGCGGCGAAGCCTGCCTGTGTCATCCCAAGGCCCACGCGGATCAGGGCCAGACGTTTGCCGATGGCCATATCGCTATCGAGATCAGGCAATACAGAAGAGGGCTGTTCGGGCACAACTGTCTCCAAGGCAGACGTAACGACGAGCAACCTGCGCCCCGTAGGGCAAATGCGGAAACCCTCGGCGCAGACGCACTTTCGGACGTATCTCGACACCATGCAAGATAATTACGTTGATAAAGACGCGATCCTAGTGCTAGCTTTCTTGTGAACTATCCACTCAACTCGTCGGGTTCGTGCCAACATGTTGCGATCAACGCCAGAGGTGAACCTAGAACTGCACGATGAAATCAAGCGTGCGCTCAGGGCACAGCAGGTCACGCTGCGCAGCATTGCTCAAGAAGCGGGCTGTAGCCTCAGCATGGCCTCGATGGTGTCGCAGGGACACAGGTCCAGCAAGGTCGTCGAAGGGCTGATCGCAGAGAAGCTCGGCAAGAAGCCGGAGACGCTCTGGCCCGACCGGTACAACATAGAGAAGGAGCGCTGACATGAGCACCGGATAGAAAAGCGACCCCGAAAGCTGTCGCTTCCGAGATCGCCAATCGATTGGTCCTCGATAGGTAATCCTCCCGCGCCAGCTTCAAAAAGTCAAGCACGAGCGCTGCCACCGGCAGCGCCGCAACCCTTCTTGCCCTGAGACAGGAGGAGCGCCCTTGGGCGAATGGTCGTGCATGGCCATTCGCCGGGCCAACCAGCCATGAGCTATTCATCAGAGTCTTCGTTCAAGCGTCCCTTACCAAGCAAGGCGACACGCAAACCACCCGCCCGATCCAAGGCCAGCAGCCGCGGACACGTCACCGGCGGAGGGCCACCTTCCGGATCTCCGCCGCGTCTGAGGTACTTCGAAAGCAAGCGAGAGCAGGATGTGCTCTATCTGCTTCTGGCGCGTCCGGATGTTGTCGATGTCTGGGATCAGCCCGCGCGCATCTGCTATCACGATGCCAACGGCCGGAAGCGCAGCCACACCTTCGACTTCCTGATCACGCTGACCAGTGGAAAGCGCATTGCCATCGCGGTGAAGCCCGATGCGATCGCCGAGCGCCAAGGTTTCCGCGGAACCCTGCAGCGCATCCGCGCGGCAACTCCGCTCAGTTTCGCCGATGAGATCGTGCTGATCACTGAGAAGTCCTACTGCCCATCAGCCGCCCGAAATGCGCAGAAGCTGCACGATTTCCGGCGAACCCCGGACCACGAGGCTGACGGCTCTATCGAAACCCTGGTGCGGGGCCTCAGCGGGCCAACGACTATTGCCGAGTTGGTGGAAGCATCGGGACTCGGCGGTCGGGCGTTCCGCGCAGCCTTCAGGGCCATCTATGCCGGTATCCTGCGCGCCCTGGAGCCTGGCGACATTCTTCCCACGACCCGCATCATTCCGGAGGCCCTGCAATGACCCGTCATTTCCGTGTCTCTGAGGCGGACTGCCTCGAAATCGCCGGTACCGCGCATCGGCTCATCCGATCAGACAAGACCGGAACGATCTGGGCAAGACTTGATGACGACAATGTCCGTCTGTCGTTTACGGGTGAAGAGTTGCTCAGACTGCTCGCGGCGCCCGACACACGCCTGAAACGCGGTCAATTCTCTGATCAATCCGCATTCCTGAGGCTGCGGTGCGACTTCAGGTACCTAGCGACTCTGCCCGCGGAAGAACGGAGCCGCATTCTCTGGCAGACGACATGCGCCAAGTTCTTCCTGGAGGCGGAGGCGAGGGGCGACACCACGCGTTCGGAAGCCAGCGTCGAAGAGATCCTGGCAGAGCTCGAACAGCATGTGAACGCTGTGGAGCATAGCGGGCAGGATGTGGGGCGTACGCCTCGGGCCGGTCAGGGTTACATCACGCGCAAGTTCCCTTGTGCACGTACGCTGCTGGAATGGGCGCGCCTTTATGAAAGGGCCGGGCGAACCCCTCTCGTCTTCTTGCGCAAGCGTCGCCTTGGGCCAGCGTCACGCAAGCTGGTGGCCGAAGCTGAAACTCTGCTGGCAGAATGCGTTTTTGGCTACCTCGACCGAAACGAGCCCTCCCAGCAGGACATCGTGAATAAGGTCCAGGAACGGTTCAAAATCGAGAACAACGGGCGTGCCGAAGCCGGGAAGCCGTGTCTCCCATTTCCCTCCGCTCGCACCGTCCGGCGCCGGATCAAGGCGCTGGATCCATTCGAGGTCGTCGCCCAACGCAAAGGCATCGAGGCGGCCCGCAGGAAGTTCGGATTTTACGAGGAGGGTCTCATGGCGGATTATCCGTTGCAGCGCGTTGAAATGGATGAATGGCAGATCGATCTTGCCACGTTACTCGGCGACAGCGGCGCACTGGATGGGCTGGCGGCAGGGGATCGAGCGAAGTTCGCGGTTGGTCGGCGCTGGATCTATGTCGCCATCGACTGTGCCACCCGTTGCGTCCTGGGTTTCCGGATCGTTGCAACGCCGAATGCCCAGGATGCGATCCGCACGCTGAACCTGATCATTCAGGACAAGACACCAATCTCGCTGGCTGCTGGCTGCGTCAGCCGATGGGATCACTCAGGCGGCATCGGCGTCCTGGTGACCGATCAGGGATCAGCCTTTGCCGCCGAGATCTTCCGCATGGCTGTGGCCGACCTAGGCGCCACCTATGAGGCACCACCGGCAGGCGTGCCGAAGCTGCGGGCCCGGATCGAGCGCATCTTCCGAACCTTCGGTCAGCAGCTTGCACCGATGCTGATCGGGCGGACCTTTTCCAACCCGACCGAGCGCGGCGATTACCCATCCGAGCAATGGGCCGCGCTGACCGATGACGAGCTTGCAGAAATCTTCACGCTGTTCGTCGTCGACATCTACCATAATACGCCGCATTCCGGCCTGAAGGGAGAGACCCCGGCCAATGCTTGGAAGCGCCTGTCCACCGAGCAAGGCGTCACGCCGCCACCTGATGCCAATCAGCGCCGCGCGGTCTTCGGGATCCCGCTCAGCCGGAAGCTGGATCGGCATGGTATAAGGGTGTTCGGCGTCAACTACACCTGCCCGATGCTTCAGGAAGCACTGATGCGCGGTGCAGACATCGAAATCCCGGTCCGGGTCGATCCGGAGGATCTGACCCATATATCGGTCTGCCTGGGCCACGAATGGCATTCTGCTCTGGCAGTCTCTGAGGCCGTTCACGGGCTTTCGCTTGATGAATGGCAGACCATCGTGCGCGACCTGCGCACGCGCTTCAAGGAACAGGCCTCCTTGTCCGAGGACATCATCCGTGAAGCGCGCAGGAAGATTCGGGCTATCGATGCCCGGGCGCGGGAATTGCGGCGCATCCAGCCGCAACACCTGACCGCCGAGGCACTGAACCGTCTGGAGAGCAGGCTTTTCCTGGGCCTTCGTGTCGGGCCCAAAGCGTCCGCGGCTTCCGGCGACCTGGAGAAGCCGACAGGGCGGAAGCGCCCGAACCCCGATGATCTGCTGAGTGAGGTCATCGAGCCGCCCAACGCGCCGAAACCGCCAAGCGACGGCGGACAGGCAGGTCCAGTCGATCCACCTAAGTCCAGCGATGATGATGACTGGAGCTTCCATGGCTGATGGCACCCAGAATGGCATTCCGCAGCGCGTCCTCGCGCTGCGGAGCATGTTCTCGAAGAACCGCACCCATCGCGAACTCGACGAACGCTTCCGTTACCTTCTGGACCGACGCCGTACGGAACTGGAAGCTGGCGTGATCGCCGAAGCCCGATGCATCGCCCTGATCGGTGCGTCAGGCAGCGGCAAGACCACCGCGGCCGAGCACCTTTTCGCATCACAACCGGATCTAGTGCTCCATGATCCTCACGGCCCAAGGCTAGACGTCGCCAGCTTCCAGGTGCCATCGCCCGCGACCTTGAAATTCGTCGGTCAGACGGTTTTGGAAACACTTGGTTTCGAGCTCAAGCGGGACAAATCAGCTCAGATCATCTGGAGCATGGCCAAGGGGCATCTGGAAGCGCGCAGAACGTTGTTCCTGCATATTGATGAGGCGCAGGACCTCATGCGTCACCAGACGCCCAGGGAGCTCAACGCTGTCGTCAGCACACTGAAATCCCTTCTGCAGCACAAATCCTGGCCGGTGGGGCTGATCCTAACCGGCACCGCCGAACTGAAAACGCTGATCAATCACGATCCGCAACTGGCGCGGCGGGTCTATCCGATCGAGTTCGCCCGGCTGAATATCCTCCTGGACAGCGACCGCATCCTCAATGCCATCACTCGCTACGCCGACGCTGCCGGGATCGCCGTTTCTGCCGACATCCTCAATCCGGAGATCGCGGCACGTCTGGCCAATGCGGCGGATCGCGAGTTCGGCCTGATGATTGAGATGATCATCGCATCGTTGGAAGACGCCATGAAGGCGAGCGCTGAAGGGCTCTCGCGTGCGCATTTCACGTCGATGTTCCGCAAGCGAACCGGCTGCGTGGACGGCCTCAACGTCTTCATAGCCGACGATTTCGAAAGGATTGATGTTCGGCGACTTCTCGATGATGGGGAAGACACATGAGTGTTAGGATACTGGCCCTGACGCATGTTCCGATGCTTCGAGAGACACCCACTTCTTTCGTATCGCGCCTCGCTGTACTCAACCTGTGCCCGACAGCCAATGACTTCTGCCTCGATATTGGTCTCGACTGGAAGGCCGTCATCAGGGGTTCAGCGGTTGAGATCGACAAACTCGCGGCGCTTGCGGGAGCAGATCGTCGTGCGCTCCAACGCTACGCCCTGCGGACGGCCGGCCCCTCGCGCTTCCGGATCGGCAGGGAAACGGGAACGATCGCAACCATTCACAGGTCGCGTACAAAGATCTGCATCGAGTGTGTCGCGGAAAGCATGCACCGACATGGCCTTTCAGGCGCATTTCGTCGCGCCGACTGGCAGCTTGTCTCAATCAGAACCTGCGAGCGGCACGGGATCTGGCTCACCTCGCTGCCACACGAGACATACACGATCGCCAACTACGATGTCGTTCGCTGCATTGAACGGCATAGAACGCTGGTTGATGAGGCTAGCGACGGTGCCGTTTCGACCCCGTTGGAGGCGTACCTGAGGCGGCGGCTCGATGGTACCCGGCCTGGCTTGTGGCTGGATGCATTCCCGATGCATGTTGTTTCTCGCCTCTCCGAGATGCTGGGCGCCCGTTTGGAGTTCGACTCCATGGTTCGTGCCGTCGATTTGACCGAGGAAATGCTGCATCGAGCAGGGGGATCCGGTTTTGCAGCAATTAAGGATGGCCCTGCAGTACTAAGACGCAATCTTGAGGGTTTGAAAAGCGATGCGATCCGCAAAGGTGGCTTCCAGCATGCCGCCGATCTGGGGGTCTTTTACCACTGGCTGTCAGCAAGCCGAGCCCCGAAGGAACTGCGACCGATCCAGCATATCGTCCGGAGTTTCATCATTGAAACCTATCCCCTCGATCCCGGTCGCGCCATCTTGGGCCAGGCAGTCCATGAACCGAAGGTGCTCAGCCTGGAGCATGTGCGGAAGCGCCTCGAGATGCGCCCTGAGCGGGTCGTGCGGTTGCTAAGGCAGGCCGGGCTTCACGACACCGATCTGTCGCGCGGGATCAGCGTGGAAAAGGTTTCGCAGCTCGAGGCCTATATCCGGCAGTTCGTCACCACGACGGAAGCGGCATCCATCATAGGATGTCATCCAAGTCAGCTTGCACAGCTTCAGAATGCCGGGCTGCTTATCGCGCGAGAAATGGAGGAAGGCGTCCATCGCCTGCATCGCCGTGACCTTGATGCGTTTCTGCGAGCAGTTGCAAGTCTACCAGAAGTGACGAAAGCCGGTGCATCTCGAACGCTCTGGAAAACCTACAACTACGTGAAATGCTCGATCGCGGACATCTGCCGGCTGCTTTTGGACCGGCGGCTAGAGAGCGCGTGTCGGCTACCGGGCCCTCCAAACCTGTCCACGGTGCTCGTGGATCCGGAAGAGGTGCGACGGCATCTCATCATGGAGGCACCTGACGATCCACCCGCCAAGGAGACCGCCAAAAGGCTGAGAACCAATCAGCAAACCCTGCACTACCTGGCGAGTCAGGGTCTCCTAAAGCTGAACCGGCGGCGGCATCCTGTCACGCGCAGCATCAGATGGTATGTCGAGCGTTGCAGCTTGGAGCAGTTCGAGAAACAGTTCTTCACGGTCGGTATGCTGGCAACAGAGCTGGGCGAACGTCCCGGCCCCTTGTCGAAGCGGTTGGAGGCGTTTGGGATCAGGCCAATCTATTCAGTACCGAATGTCAGCCGCGTTTATCACATCAGTGTCGTCCGGGAGGTGCTCAAAATGCGCGATCTCGCAAAAACCCTCAATGGGCATCGACAGATATAGTGGCTAGTTGTGCCGTTCATCCGCTGGATCTCACCATGTGCCCAAGTTTGGTATCGCCAGCCTCTGCATGGTTGGTAATGATGTCCTGTATTTCCCCCGGCTTGAACGCGACATCCCAAGCCCATTGCCCGAAGCCTCCACCTGCGTTTACCGCCTTCACCCACTCCTTCAAAGCGTCTCTCTTGGCCTTGTTCTGGGGGCTGTCGGTGCCCTTGATCTCAAGCGCAAGATTGGTTCCGTTGGCAAGGCGAACAAGGAAGTCTGGAACATATCGGCGCCGCGAACCTGCCCACAGGTAGTAAATCTGGAAGCTGAGATGATCATTCTTGGCATAGGTGATGACGTCTTCGCGCTTTTCGAAGATGTTCGCCGCGTGTCCTTCCCAGGACGAATCTCCGACCAGATGGCTTATGTGCGACTTGGTGGCCGGAAAGCACGGCTTGGTGGTGTACCATGTCCGCATCTGCCCAGTGGCACCAATCGGGTTTTCTTCGTCGAATACCGGCGTCAGGCGTTCCGTGTTTTGCTCGGTCACAGTGCGGAGAACATGCTGGACGACAAGGTCGATGTTAAGCGCAATCAGAATCCGCCGTCGCAGTGAATCAGAGTGGAATAGCGAGGGGATGTGAAGGTGATCGGAGTCAAGGAACGCCTCGATGATCCTGACCAGCTGCGCTGCGAGATATTCTTGGCTTCCCGAAAAACCGTGGCTGAGCTCGGTAAAAGCCTTCCGCGCTGCCTGAAAGACGATTCGTTGGAGACGGAAGCCATCGGGCAGCTTCTCGAGATCGATGGCAGTCACCTTGCCCAGGTCAGTCGCGCCGCCAAGTGCGGGAGCCAGCTCCGCGCTGATTGGCGTGCTGGCAGGATCGAGCACGAGCGGCGTCACCTTGGTCCAGTCCATGGCCAGCTGCGGTCTCACAACCGTTTCAACCCGCAGGACGTTTGGCCAGCGAAGTTCCAGATGAGCGCGGTCGGGCACGACTTCGATCTGGGTGGTCGGCTTTGGAGGCGGCGGAGCCTCCCCGGCCTCGCCTGTTTCCGAGATGGAAAGCGGCACACCGAAAACATTGACGTATTCCGGTAGGAAGAGACCATTCTCGTCCATGTCATGGGACACCCTACGCAATCCGCGCCCGACCACTTGCTCGCAAAGCAACTGAGAGGTGAAAGCTCGGAGGCCCATGATGTGGGTGACGTTTTTGGCGTCCCATCCCTCCGACAGCATTGCAACCGATATGACGTTCTGCAGGTCCTGTCCGGCCGCTCCCCGCTTTCCGACGTTATCCACGATCTCGCGCAGCATTTCTTCTTTCTTCAGCGCGCGGAACTGCTGCCGGCGGGTCTCCGGAATGGTCGCGGCGTCGATGATTGCCTTCAGCCGTGCCTCGTAATCCTTGTCGGAGGTCGCGGTCTCGCCAATCTCGGCCTTCTCCAGCACCTTGGAATCGACGCGGAGGGTTCTGGTCGGTGCGTGCAATTCGGGCCAGTGCGCATCGCCTTTATTGAAGTATGTCTCGATGCGAGCTGCGGTTTCTGTGCGGTTGCAGACCGTCAACATCACCGGCGGGGAATGATGCCCGGTCTCCCGCCATTGCGCCAAGGCTGCCCGCCAGTCGGCGCCGAGCAGCGTATAGGCGTCTTGGACGAGCTTAGGCAGCGCCTCATGAGGTTCAGCCTTGCGGTTCAGGTCCTCGGAAACGGCCGGATCGCGGTAAATGTGGTAGAGCTTGGAGCGCAGCGTCCTTGCGTCCGGGACAGCATCGTCGCGCACTACAACGCGAGGGGTCTTGACCAACCCGGCTTCAATCGCGTCGTTCAGGCCGAAGTCGGAAATAATCCAGTCAAACAGCGCAGTGTCGGTGCTCTTCTTTCCGGTCGGCGCAAAGGGCGTGGCCGATAGGTCGAAACAGCGCAGGATGCGCCGAGTCTTATGGATGCGATCAAGGCCTTCGATCCAGCGCGTTGCCTCGTCGAGATCGATGCCATGCTCTTCGGCGTGCTTTTTGCTGATCTTCACCTCGGGCGGTTTGCGATAGGCGTGGTGGGCCTCATCGTTGATGACGATGATGTCCTTGTGCGTCGCCAGCTTCCCTAGCACGCGCCGAGTGTAGGCCTCGTCGGACTCGCGGCCCTTCTTGACGACAGAACGGTCCGCTTCTTTTAACGGCATCAGCGTGTGCCAGTTCTCGATGAGAACCTCAGCCTGATTAAGCCGCTGCCGCAACGCCTCGGAAGGGCAGAGGTTAAACTCGTCGTAGTAGCTGCCATCCCGAGGGATCAGTACTTGCAGACGTTCTTTTACGGTCAGGCCCGGCGCCACGATGAACACGGCACGGCTGAAGTCCTTGTTCCGCTTCGGATAGGTCAATGCGTTCAGGACCTGCCAAGTGATGATCATCGCCATCACGGTAGTCTTGCCAGCACCCGTGGCCATCTTGTTGCAAAGTCGTTCCCACGCCCCTCCGTCACCGGGGACTGCGATGCCTTGCTTGTAGGCCTCAGCCCCCTCGACCCACCAGATCAGCGTCTCGATCGCCTCGAGTTGGCAGAAATAAAACGGATGCTGCCGTGCTTCCTTATCATGCCAATGGTCGAGCAGCTTGCGCGTAACAATAGTGACGCCTGGCCAGCCATCCTCCCGCCACTGGTCCACGCGCGCCCTTATCACGTTGACCAGATCCAGCACCTCGGTGCGTTTGGTGTTATTGCGGGCGTCGAAGACCTCGTAGCTTGCCGGGCGCCGCTCGGGCTTGATTTCCAGCTTGCCGCCTTTGCCCTCGACCCAATGCTGTTCCGGGCATTCCCATGGCTTGTTGATGATCAATGACATTGCTCAATCCTCAAGCGGAATAATCTTGAGAGACTCGATCCCACGGTCGTCCACGATTTTCACCGCTATCCGCCGGTTCTCGCCCGCCTCGAAAGGCAGCGAGACGGTGCCGTGGAACTGCTCCAGCAGATCCTCGTCCAATTCCGCGCGAACGGTCTTGCGCAGGCGGTTCCAGCCGCCCTTCGCATCCGCCATGGGAAAGAACACCTGATGCGGCATCAGCGAACGGTTGTCGTAATCCACGTCCAGTGACCACATGGCGATCTGCGACTTGCCGCCGGAAACCAGATCTCCCTTGCGAGGGTCGAAGTAGTCGAAGCCGTTCACCTCAATTTCCCACATCCCGTCCTTGCGCTTGCGCAGTTCGACGTCCGGCTGGCCCATCAGCCAGAAGGACTGGTTCGAGGTGCGCTTCTTCTTAAGGTCCTCGGTCAGCAGATCGGTGTTCATCTGCGCCTTGAGCAACGTGACGCCGGGCCAGTTCACCTCGTCGATATCCTTCGCTGCTTCGGGGTCAAAGGTGAAGGCGCAGAACAGGATGAATTTCGGCGACGGGCGCAGCGTTTGCGCCTCGTCCAGTGCCAGTTCCACCTGCCGCTGCTCAAGCGCCGCATGCTTGGGGCCGAAGCTCACGACCACGCGTTCGCCCGTCTCGGCCAGGGATCCGCTGGCATGGATATACTTGAGGCCCGGCAGGGTCTCGAACTCGGCGAAGCGCAGCATGGCACCGCCCTTGCCGCGCACGCCGGTCTTGAGCAATTCGTCGCGCCAGAGCGCCTGGCGTGATGTCTCACCGGAACGGGCGATGGTCTCGTCAGCCTCCTGCGGAGGCATGCTCTCGTCCAGCGACAGGACGGTTGGCGCCGGCACCGCCTCGACCGAGAAGGGCCCGCAGATGCGCAGCTTGTTCGGATCCTTGCGGGGCTTGTCGTAGAGCGTTTCCTGCTCGGCATGGTCGGCGATGGACTGATCCATGCGGCGCTGCATCGCCTGCCGGGCGGTGTGGAAGGCATCAAAGGGCGCGCGGGCAGAGGCCGGCCAGAGCGGACGGTTATCATTATCGAGCGGCCAGTCGAAGGGCACCTCCCATTCGTGCAGGCTGTCGCCCTTGGCGAAATCCACCGGCTTGCCCTTGCGCACACCTTGCGCGGGCTTGAAAGGCTTGGGCGCATTGGCGGCCAGCACGGCGTTGAGGTCCGCCAGCGCCGCCGCAATCCTCGGGTGATCGTCGTCATGGATCGTGTCGATGTCGGGATTGTTGGCGATGCTTTTGAGGGTGATGTGCGGCACGGTTTCATAGTCAAAGCCGCCCGGCAGCCCTTCTGTCGGATGGCGCAAAGCAAAATAATCGAAGCTGGCGGTCATCAATCGCTGCTTGGCCAGCGTGATCGCCACGCGGGATGTGTCGCAGGTGATCCAACGCCGCCCCCACTTCTCGGCGACAAAGGCGGTGGTGCCCGAGCCGCAGGTGGGGTCGAGCACCAGATCCCCGGGATCGGTGGTCATCAGGAGGCAGCGTTCGATGACACGACCAAAGGTTTGAACCACATACATTTTGTCGGCGTTGTGGCCAATGATCGTGTCTTCCCAAACGTTGTTATATGGAATAACGGGAAAGTCGTCGAAGAAACGGACATAACGAATAGAATTGGTGCGCGAAAACAGCCTTCTGCTTTTCTTTAAACGGGTCAATCCGCGGAGATCGGTCTTAAAGGTTCCCGCGCCAGGCGAGACGGACTTTCCTTCGAAGTCAAATTCTCTCAGGTCACCGCCCTGCGCTGGACGCTGGCTCGTGATGTCGCTCAGTGTAAAGAGCCGCCCGCTCTTATCTCCGGTTCTAAGCGGTCGCCTGAACCCTTCGCTGAGTTCAATGTTTTTGTAGTCCGTGGCACCAGTCTCACCCGCCACCTTCTCCTGATAGACGGGACGGAACTTTAGCTTGTCCTTTGACTTCGCAAACCAGAGCAAGTGATCGGCAACGACGGATAGAGCGTCAGACGAAGAACTTGTCGTTTTTTTGAAAATAACCTGAGAAATGAAGTTATCGACGCCGAAAATCTCCTCCATCAGCTCACGAACGTGATGGACGTTCTCGTCCGAAATCTGCACGAATACCGAACCGCTTTCGGTCAGCAGTTCCCGCGCCAGCATCAGCCGGTCGCGCAGATAGGTGAGGTAGGAGTGGATGCCGAGTTCCCAAGTGTCCCGGAACGCCTTGATCATCTCGGGTTCCTGGGTAAGGTCGGCGTCTAACCGGTCCTTCACATCGCGCTTGTTCGTGAAAGGCTGAAAGTTCGACCCGTATTTGATGCCGTAGGGCGGGTCGATGTAGATCATCTGGACCTTGCCGCCCATGCTCTCCTTGGTCAGGAGCGAATTCATCACCAGCAGACTGTCGCCCGCCACCAGTCGGTTCGACCAGCCCTTTTCGTGGTGATAGAAATCCAGCGCCTGGCGCAGCGGCAGATTTTCAAACGGGGCCGCGAACAGGTCAGGCTGCCGCCACTGCGTCGGGGCGTCCTTGCCCTTCAGCCGCTTTGCGGCATTGGCAAGGATCGTCGCCGGGTCCACTCGTTCATGAACATGGAGCGAGACGGTATCGACCTCGACGCTCGTCCGCTCCGCCTTGCCGGTCCAGTTAAGATAGGGTGCCTGCAGCCGCTTCAGCTCCTGCAGCGCGTCCTTCATCCGCTCGGGATCGTCGCTGGCCAACGCATCATCTATCAGCTTTTCGATGCCCGCCCGCGCAGAGTCGAAGTTCAGCACCGGGTCGAGATGCGGATCGTAGGCCCAGACCGTCTTGTCACCATCCGGATCGGAGCCAGCATGAACCATCCCGACCTCGGGGTTGTTTACCCGCGTCGCACCGTGTCGGTAGCTTAGCACCTGCGCCGGCCCGTCCGGCTTGCGCGCGGCCTTCTTCTTACTGCTAACCCGTCCTTGGCGCGGCGTAGCGTCCTCAGTGAGCGTCAGTTCGAATCCATCATCTTCATTATCTTGGCTCTCGTTCAGGTCGTCTTCACCCTCGTCGTCCGGATCGTCGGAGATGCGGAAGATCGACCCGCCACGTCCCCGTCCACGCCCCAGCACACCCTCGCCGATCAGCGCGTCACGCGTAGCGACATAGTCGTCGTCGCTCAGTTCGGGAATTTGCTCTCGCAGCAGCGCCAGCATGGCGCCATTGCCGATGGAAGAGCCGTCTTCGGGTATCAGGGTCAGGATCAGGTCGGAAATGTCGGGCATGGGAACCGGAAGCTCGCGAAAAGGTCTTTTTCCTAACCTATCGGGCCAGTTGCCTTTTTGCACAGGGAAATCAGAGCTATCCAGCACATCATTTGTGGCACGGAAGATTGGCAGCAGCCGTGAGCGTCTGAGCAGCCACGTGGAGACCGTGGCTGCTTTCCCATCATACAGCCCCCGATGCGTCCATAGCCACCGTTCGCCGCGAAGAAAGCTTAATTGGCAAATGAGGTGGCAAGACTGAACCGCCTGACTGCTATGCCATTGATATCCAAGCGGCGCTGAGGAGAACTCCCGTGGCAATTCACACGTGTTCTGTGGCACATAGTTCTGCCTTTTGTGTCAGGCGGTCTGCCTCTCTAGCTTGTCAGCTTGACGAAAGCGGACGGTCAGAGATCGGCGCAGCATCGACGCGAAGAGCCCTTAGCTGCCGGTCAGCCCGACTTGAATCCCTCACGGGGAAACCTGCGCTGATCTCACTCTTGAAGTGCTATGCCGACGGGTCAAGGGGTCGGGACACCCAGCATTTCGCGAATGGCACGCGCGGTTTCACCCGAAGCGACCGCGCGTGCCGTTGCCCGCTCCCGCTCTGCCGCTGTCCGCTCCCGCTCTAGCTGTGAAAGGTGTACTGCCAAAAGGCGTGGATGGAGTTCCGCAGTATTCTCAACTTTGTCTGCGGCCAAAGCAGTGACTGCTTTCAAGAAGTATTCCTTGCGGGGAATGTTAGGTCTGTGTACAAGGTCGCAAAAAGGGATGCAAATGGGCAAGCTCACCGGAAAAATCATTGAGGCGCGAGCAGTAGAGAGCGCGAACGGAATGGCGTTGGTTGGGCCAGAGTTGAAGCGCCTTCGTATTCTGTCGGGAATGACTCAAGGTCAGCTCGCTGAGCGTATGCAAGTGCAGCAGGCTGCCATTTCTAAGATCGAGAAGGGTGGCGAAATCTACCTTAGCACCGTGAAGCGATATGTCGAAGCTCTCGGTGCTTCGCTGCAATTGAATGCTCATTTTCCAACCGATGCACCCATCTCTGCGAGGCTTCACAGCGCACACTTCGATGTCGAGCAAGGTCATGACGATCAGCTGGTTTTGCCTCTGCTCGCAGACGAACCGTTCAAACCGCAGCGGGACGTTGTTCTGTCGATAAAGCCAATATATTCCGAGAAAATTCTTGCAGGTCGAAAAACCGTCGAACTGCGCCGCCGGTTTCCCGTCTCTGCGCCCAATGGGACGCTCGCTTATATCTATTCAAGCTCACCCGTCAAAGCGATGGTTGGTACGGCCTCGATCCGGGATGTATTGAAACTGCCCATCGAGCAGATATGGACGGAGTTTAAAAAAACAGTATTTATCGAGCGGCCCCTTTTCGACAAATACTTCGAAGGCCTCGATCACGGCTATGCGCTTGTCTTCGAAGATGTGAAGTCATTTTCTCGTCCATTACCGTTGCACGAACTTCGCGAAAGATTTGGATTTGAACCACCCCAATCTTTTCTTTACGCCAAGCGTGATCTAAGAAAGGCCCTTCGAGATGAGCCAGCAAGCGTATCTCATTGATACGAATATCCTGATCGGGCTTGAAGACAATCACACAGTAGAAGCGGCATATTCAAGGTTCCACGCTCTCGCGTTGACCCATAAGGTCGACATCTATGTACATGAGGCTGCGAAAGATGACATCGCGCGCGACAAGAAGGTCAAGCGCCGTGAGATTTCTCTCAGCAAGATCGCCAAATACCGTCTGCTGAAGAAGCAGCACGGGCTGTCGCATGCAGACCTGGATGCCACCTACGGTCCGCTGAAAAAGCCCAACGATGTTGTCGATGCGACCCTGTTGCACGCGCTTGAGGGCGGAGCCGCAGACTTTCTTGTGACCCAAGACAAGGGGCTGCATCAACGCGCGCAGAACCGGTCCCCGGACCTTGCCCGCCGAGTCCTGTTTGTCGGCGACGCAGCCGAACTGTTGATCCAGACCTATGAACCAAAAAAGGTTCCGATCCGCCACGTTGGAGAGGTCGAAGCTCACGAGATCAACAGTCAGGATGTTTTCTTTGACAGCCTTCGCGACGGTTATCCCGAGTTCGATGACTGGTGGCGCAAGAAATGCGTCAAACAGCATCGGCCCTGCTGGGTCGTCTACGACAACGACCAACTTGCGGGATTGATCGTTCGTAAAGATGAAACCGCGGCCGATACAGATGCGGTCACAAAAGCTGAAAAAATCCTAAAGATCTGCACATTCAAGGTGGCACCGCAGAGTAGGGGCGTCAAGCTGGGTGAGTTGCTGTTGAAGCAGGTTCTTTGGTACGCACAGAGCAACGGATACGACCTGGCCTACCTAACGACTTATGAAGATCAGGCCGCCCTCATGGACCTGCTGGAGTTCTACGGGTTTCGTAACGCCGGTAAGAATGCCAATGGCGAATACATCTACGAACGAGATTTTTCTGCGAGCGCCTTGGCGCGATCGACGACCAGAACAGATTTCGAGCAGGCAAGGGAGAACTACCCCCGGTTTGTGCTTCACGATGAGGTACTTGGTTTCGGCATCCCTATCCAAGAGGACTATCACGATACGCTATATCCTGACCTATGGAAGCCGAAACAGCCGGACCTTTTTGGGGGCGCTTCACGCGCCGAGACCATCACACGCCCCGGAAACACGATCCGGAAGGTCTATCTTTGTCGCGCGCAATCAAACCTGGGTCCGGCAGGATCGCTTCTGTTCTTTTACAAGAGTGCGTCTAATAACCCACCTTCGCAAGCGATCACGACACTCGGGGTGCTTGAAAGCGTCACGTTGGCGAAATCCACGAAAGAACTCATGCAACTGACTGGTGGTCGATCTGTCTATAGTGAAGAGGAACTTGACGGATGGGAGGCGACGCCACAGAGGCCAGTCAAAGTCATCAACTATCTTCTGGTATCATACATCGAACCAGCGGTTTCTCTTGATGAGTTAAGGGCACTTGGGATTGTAAAGGGGCACCCGCAGCAGTCAATATACAAGCTCCGTCATGACTTAACGAAACAACTTGTTCAGCGCGCTGGCTTGGAGTTCGAAGTATGAGCCAGAAGATCGTTGCGTTTACCGGAATCTCTGGCGTTGGAAAGACGACGTTCCTAAAGAAACTGGCGAAGAATGTGCCTTTTCAGCACCTGTCAGGTGGGAGCCTAATTGCCTCCGCTCGTTAAGCGAATGCAGATCAGCGAGACGCGATGCGTCATGCTGATCTTGACGAAAACCAGCAGCTTCTTATTAAAGGTTTTTTTGTCGCCTGTGATCCGCACGCAGAACTGGTGATTTTGGACGGTCATGTCGTCATTGATGGCGGCAACAGTCTGACTGAGCTGCCGTCAACGGTTTTCCGCGCGCTAGGAATATCACGTATGGTCCATTTGGAGGCTGATTCAGACTGGGTCGCAGCAAACCGTTCGCTCGATACTTCACGCTCGCGGCCGACTTACCCATCCGAAACCCTGGACCAGCATCAATCGACATCTCGCAACCATGCAGCTTCGATAGCTCGTGAACTCGGCATCGACTTTCATAAAGTGGCGCATAATGATGTAGGCGAATTTGCGACAACGCTGTCAGGGTGGAGAGATCTATGACAAGCGGATTCTCGTGACCCACTGCATTTGTGGGACGGTGCTTGTTTTCGGGCCTTGGCTGCGGATCGCATCGAAGTCCGCTATGAGAGCCCAGCACGATGCTGCATCTGCGAAGGTGCCGTCCATGCTGCGGCCTGACTGAATGTCGCTGATTGGGCTTTTGCGTCGATGCTGCCCGTCAAGCGAGAGGCTGCTTTCCAAGAGATATGGTGATCGCGGGCACCGCGATCGCTGATCCAGGTGACAGCCGCGCCTCCGCTTCGCTCTGGCACGACTGACGATCTTTCATTTCGTTTTCCGCCTGCCACCCGGCCGGCGATCTGAACACGGGCTCTGGTGCCGCTGCGCGTCAGCCTCCACGGAGAAATTCGGTTCCTCCCACGCGCAAGCGCGCGGGTCCCTCCCAATTTCACCGCTCCGGCCCCGTGTGTCAGATCACCGTCCGGCCGCAGGTCGGGCTGCACCCACCCTGCTTTGCCCTTCGGATGACATGAAGTCATCCAAAGTGAAAAGCAGCGATGGCTTCGCCACTGGCGGAAGCAAGAAGGAGCGCCACGATATGTCGGACCGGATCAAAACACGGGGCAGAGCATGGGCTGTGGCCCATCAGAGGCAAACCTTTGTGACAGGAAAGGCAAGCCCGCCTTCGCATCGGGAACAGGCCCCACTGATTTCCCGCAATTTTCCCCACCGCTAAAGGCAGAACTATCTGCACCCTGCCAGAGCGGCTTGCCACGGTCGCTTGATATCCCGAAATTTCCCCTTCCTGCATCCGGATGCCTGCGCCGCGCCCTGTCGTGGCCTTTCGGTTCGTGGCCTTTGCCGGGGATCGCGGGCGCGCGTGAAACCCCTCTGACGATCCTGCCGTAACTTCCCCCGGTTCTGGCCCGCTAATTGCAGCAAATTCGACGCGTTTCGGCGGTGCCGGGCAAGGCTTTCTTCATGGCTTCCGGGCAGTTTCGGCAAGCATGCAAGATCAGGACGTTGGAGATTGGGGATGGCGCAGGTGACGACGCTGGCCATGTGGGAACAGGTTCGGGTGGATACGCGGCGCGTGGCGGGAATCGTCAACGAGCTGGGCGAGACCTCGGCCCGCAACGTGATCGAACTGGCACTGGAACAGCTGGCGGCCAAGCTGACGGCAGTGGATCAGGCCCTCGACCGGGGGGAACTGGCGCTGGCGGTGGCCGATGCCGACCGTGTGGCGCGGCTGGCCTGGCAGATCGGCCTGCTGTCGCTGGCCGGGGTGGCGATGGATCTGGGCTCTTGCGCGGACAGGGGCGACCGCGTCGCGCTGGCGGCGGTCCAGGCAAGGCTGATGCGGGTGGGCAACCGCTCGCTGACGGCGATCTGGGACCGGACGGCCTTGGCCTGAACGGGCTGCCTCCACCCCCTCGGGGTGGGGGGTTGCGGGTCGGGGCGCAGCCTGTAACGTGGCGCCGAACCGCGAACGGAGCCTATGATGACCCCTGAATTCGCCCCGGCCTCGGCCGATACGCTTCCCTTGTGGCCCTTGTGGAAAGGCCAGGACCTGCCGACCGAGGCCGGCGAGTGGCCCCGCGCCTGCGGCTTTTCCGCCCGCCCGGGCGAGATCTGCCTGCTGCCCGGCGCAGGTGGCGGACTGGCGGGCGCATTGCTGGGTCTGGGCGATCCGGCCGAGGCGGTGCGCGATCGGTTCGCGCTGGCCCGCGCCCATGCCCTGCCTGCCGGGGACTGGCACCTTGCCGCCCTGCCCGAGGGCCTCGACCCCGAGGAATCCGCCTTGGGCTGGCTTCTGGGCCAATACCGCTTCACCCGCTACAAGGGCAGCCCGACCCCCGGCCCGCGCCTCGTCTGCCCCGAAGGCGTCGATGCCGACAGGCTGGTCGCCATCGCCTCGGCCGAATTCCTGACGCGCGACCTGATCAACACCCCCGCCAGCGACATGGGCCCCGACAAGCTGGAGGCCGCCGCCCGCGCGCTTGGCAACAGCATCGGCGCAAGGGTCGAGGTGATCTGCGGCGCGGCGCTTGCCAAGCAGAACTTTCCGCTGATCCATGCGGTCGGCCGCGCCTCGGCGGTGGAACCGCGCCTGATCGACATGCGGCTTGGCGACGAAGGGCCGCTGCTGACCATCGTGGGCAAGGGCGTGTGCTTTGACACGGGCGGGCTGAACCTCAAGCCCGGCGCCTCGATGGGGCTGATGAAAAAGGACATGGGCGGGGCTGCAACGGCGCTTGGCCTGCTGAAGATGCTGGCCCTGACCGGCGCTGCGGACCGGATGCGCATCCGCGTGCTGATCCCGGCGGTGGAAAACAGCGTGGCTGGCAATGCCTTCCGCCCCGGCGACGTGCTGGCCAGCCGCAAGGGACCAAGCGTCGAGGTGAACAACACCGACGCCGAGGGGCGGCTGGTCCTGGCCGACGCCATGGCCTACGGGGCCGAGGAAAGCCCCGACCTGATGATCACGCTGGCCACGCTGACGGGGGCGGCGCGGGTGGCGCTCGGCCCCGATCTGCCGCCCTTCTACTGCGACGACGACGCGACCGCCGAGGCGCTGCAACAGGCCGGGATGCAAGTCGGCGACCCGATCTGGCGGATGCCCTTCTGGGCGCCCTATGAATCGCAGATCGAACCGGCCATCGCGGATCTGGACAACGCGCCCTCGGGGGGGATGGCGGGCTCGATCACGGCGGCCCTGTTCCTGCGCCGCTTCGCCGAAGGCGCCGGCCGCTACGCGCATTTCGACATCTACGGCTGGCAACCCACCGCCGCACCGGGCCGCCCAAAAGGCGGCGTCGGCCAGGGCGCGCGCGCGATCCTGGCGGCCCTGCCCCGGATCATCGCATGAGCGACCGCCGCCTGACCGCCGCCACCGACCGCGTGGCGCTGACCAGCCTGCGCGGCGTGCTGGACCGCCCGGAATGGACCGACGGCCAGCCCGCGCGCATCGCCCGCCCGGTCACGGACCTGCTGGCCCGCCCCGACGGGCCGCGCGACCGCCAGCTGCTCTGGGGCGCGGATGTCACCCTGATCGAGACACGCGGCGCGCATGCCTTCGTGCAGGCCCGCGCCGACGGCTATTGCGGCTGGATCGACCGCGCCGCGCTGACCCGCGACCTGCCCCCTCTGACCCACCGCGTCACGGCACCGGCCACGCATGTCTATCCCGAACCCGACATGAAGACCCGCGAGCAGAACAGCCTCTCGCTCGGCAGCCGCCTCGCCGTCACCACAATCCGCGACGGCTTCGCGGCCCTGGCAACCGGCGGCTACGTCCCCGCCCAGCATGTCGGGCAAGGCCCCGCCCCCGACGCGGTCAGGGTCGCGGAAAGCCTGCTGGGCACGCCCTATCTCTGGGGTGGCAACAGCCGGTGGGGCATCGATTGCTCGGGCCTCGTGCAGATGGCGCTGACCGCCTGCGACCGCCCCTGCCCGGGCGACAGCGACCTGCAACGGGCGGCGTTCGCGCCCACCGACCGGATCGAACGCGGCGACCTGCTGTTCTGGCCCGGCCATGTGGCGATGGCCGTCTCGGCGGACATGATGATCCACGCGACCGCCTGGGCCATGGCCGTCATCCTCGAACCCATCGCCAACGCCATGAGCCGGATCGAGGCCGCAGGCCAGGGCCCCTTCCTCGGCGCGCACCGACCCTGACAGCCCTTTGCCTTGGTCCAAATATCCCGGGGGGAGTCGCGGCACGCGACGGGGGGCAGCGCCCCCCTGCCCGGCCTAGAGGTTGAACACCCGCTCGGGCTGGACCATGCCGCCCTGATAGCGCCCGATGCAGACCGGCCCGGCAGGGTCCGAGACCCAGACCAGCTCGCCCCATTCGGCCCCGCCCGTCACCTGGCCGGGATTTCCGTTCCGGATGCGGACCGCTCCCTCGGGCGTGGCGCGCAGCATCGGCAGGTCGGTCAGCCCGGTCTCCAGGGGCTTCAGCTGCGTCTCAAGCCAGTCCTGCGCCTCGCGGTCCACGCGGGCGAAATCCACGCCCTCGGCCGCGTCGAAGGGGCCGGACCAGGTGCGGCGCAGATGCGCGACATGGCCCAGACAGCCAAGCGCGCGGCCCAGATCGCGGGCGATGGAGCGGACATAGCCGCCCTTGCCGCAGACCATTTCCAGCCGGGCCGAACCCTCGGCCACCTCCAGCAGGGTCAGGCTCTCGACCCATAGGGGGCGGGCGGCCAGTTCCATCTCGACCCCTTCGCGGGCCAGGTCATAGGCGCGCTCGCCCTCGACCTTGACGGCGGAAAAGGCGGGGGGGACCTGCATGATTTCGCCGGTGAAGGCGGGCAGGGCGGCCTCGATGGCGGCGCGGTCGGGGCGCAGATCCGAGCGGCGCAGCACCTCGCCCGAGGCGTCGTCGGTCGTCGTCTCGGCGCCCCAGGTCACGGTGAAATCATAGCATTTCAGCGCGTCGGTCACGATGGGAACGGTCTTGGTCGCCTCGCCCAGGGCCACGGCCAGAACGCCGGTCGCGTCGGGGTCCAGCGTGCCGGCATGGCCCGCCTTTTTCGCGTCCAGCGCCCAACGCACCTTGGCGACGACGGCGGTCGAGGTCACGCCCGCGGGCTTGTCCACGATCAGCCAGCCATTGATGTCGCGACCCTTCTTGCGGCCCATGCCCTAACCTTTCCGAAATGAAGGCGGCGGCATAGCGGGCCGGGCGGGTGTGGTCAACAGGGCGGGGTCAGCCGTCCTGCCCCACCAGCCCGATGATCGGCCCCATCGAGCGCCCGAAATCCGCCCGCCGGACCGAGGGCGCGTATAGCCGCGACACCGAGCCGTCGAAATAGAGCGCGTTCGGCACGCCCAGCCCGTCGCGGAAGAATCGCCCGAATTCGTGGAAGGTCACGGGCCGGTTCGAGATGGCGAACCATGCGGTCTGCCCGTCCGCCGAGACGCCCACCCCGTTGCGGATGTAGCGGCTGGTCGAATCGACCAGAAAGCGGGGATGCAACTCGCCCTCGATCACCAGCATGGGGCCGGATTGGGTGGCAAGGCGGCAATCGGGGCGGGTCTGCGCGAAGTGGCGGCTTTCGATCACCGCGAAGGGCTGCGCGCCGCCCGAACAGAAGACGCCGTTGGGCAACATGCCGAAATTGCCTGCGCTGCCGGCGGTGACGATGGGCGACAATTCCTCGCCGTCGATCACCAGCAGGCCCACGGCCCGGTAATCGGCGTGAAACATCCCGGCATTCATCGCAAAGCCAAGCGATTCGCCCGGCCCCAGGACGCGGCGCAGATTGGCGAAGTTGCGCAGGGGCGCGCCGTCCGGGCCGTCCTGCCACAGGCGCAGCGCGGGTTCCTGCGTGGCGGGCACCTCGCAGAGGACATAGCCCTGGCCGTCATGGTCCACGCGCTCGCAGACAGCCGCGCCCGAGGGCAGGGCCAGCGCCATCAGCATCCCGAACGCCACGCCCAGACGGCGCGGCAGGTCAGCGGTCATCGTCATCCTCGGGGCTGTCGCCTTCGACATCGCGGCGCACGCGTTCATCGGCGAACATGCGGCGGGTGTCGTCCAGCCGGTCGAAGGTCTCGTCCAGCTGAAAGCGCAGTTGCGGCGCGTATTTCAGCGACATCGCCTTGGCGACCAGATGGCGCAGTTCGGGCGCGTTGCGGCGCAGGGCGGCCAGCGCGTCCTCGGCCCCCGCGCCGCCAAGGGGCAGCACGAAGGCGGTCGCGACCTTGAGATCGGGCGAGGTGCGGACCTCGCCCACGGTGATCGAATGCCGGTTAAGGTCGGGATCATGCACATCCCCGCGCAACAGCACGTCGGACAGGGTGCGGCGGATCAGTTCGCCCACGCGCAATTGTCGCTGCGTCGGGCCTTGTCCATGGGAAAAGCGGTTCTGTGCCATGTCCTCCGATGTAGGGGGTCGCGGCGCGCGCCGCAACGGGATATGAGCCGCAGGACAGCCAAAGCGCGGAGAAGCCCGATGAGCGATTTCCAGAACAGCACCCAGCCCCAGCGTCCGGGCGTAGTCGTGACGGGGGCATCGGGCCGGATGGGGCAGATGCTGATCCGGCTGTTGCTGGACAGCCCCGACCTGCGGCTGGTCGGCGCGCTGGAGCGGACCGGCCATGACTGGATCGGGCAGGATGTGGGCCAGGCGATGGGCGGCGCGCGGGCGGGCGTGGTGGTCAGCGACGACGCGGTTGCCGCCATCGCGCAGGCGCAGGCGGTGATCGACTTCACCGCCCCCGCCGCGACCGTCGCCTTTGCCGAACTGACCGCGCAGGCGCGGGCGGTCCATGTGATCGGCACGACCGGGTTCGAGCCCGCGCATCTGGACGCCCTGAAGGCCGCCGCGCGTCATGCGCCGATAATCCGGGCGGGCAACATGAGCCTTGGCGTCAACCTGCTGGTCGGGCTGACGCGCAAGGTTGCCGCCGCCCTTGGCACCGACTGGGATATCGAGGTCGTCGAGGCCCATCACCGCCACAAGGTCGATGCGCCCTCGGGGACGGCGCTGATGCTGGGCGAGGCCGCAGCCGAGGGGCGCGGCGCGACCCTTGACGATCTGCGGACACCGGCGCGCGAGGGGATCACCGGCGCCCGCGCGCCCGGCAGCATCGGCTTTGCGGCCATTCGCGGCGGCGATGTGGTGGGCGAGCATGACGTGATCTTCGCCGCCGAGGGCGAGCGCATCGTGCTGCGCCATCTGGCGACGGACCGCGCGATCTTTGCGCGCGGCGCCTTGCGCGCGGCGCTTTGGGGACAGGACAAGGGGCCGGGCGAATACGACATGCATGACGTGCTGGGGCTGTAAGGGCGAAAGCACTCTTGCCAGCGGCCCCCGGCCCGGCGCAGCCTTGGGCCGTGCCAGCCGGAGGACGCCATGACCGAATGCCTGTTCTGCAAGATCGCCCAGGGCGCGCTGCCCGCGCATGTCCTGCATCAGGACGATCACGTCATGGCCTTTCTGGACCTGCACCCGATCCGCGAGGGTCATGCGCTGGTCATCCCGCGCGCCCATCACGTCTGGTTCGAGGACATGCCCGCCGACCTGGCCGCCCGCGTCACCCATTGCGCGCAAGGCATCGCCCGCGCGATGAAGGCGCTTTACCCGGTGGATCGCGTGTCGATGTTTTTCACCGGCATCCATGTGCCGCATGCCCATGCCCATGTCGTGCCGATGCACCATGTCCATGACGTGACATCCACCGCCTATCTGGCGGACGGGGCCGAGGGTTTCTCGGTCCCGCCACGGCTGGAGGACGGGCGCATGGCGCAGGTGGCCGCCGATCTGGCGCGGGCCATGCGGCCCTAGCGGGCGATCTAGCGGGCGATGTGGCAGCAGCCGGTCAGCAGTTCGGTCCCGTCCATCACGACCATCGCGCCAAGGCCCATCACCCGGTCGGACATGCCGTCCGAACAGATCTGCGGTGCGGCGGTCAGCGTGATCGGCCCCGCGACGACCGCGCGGGTCGGGTCGCGGAACACGCCGCGGTCAAGGATCGCGGTGATCCTGTGGCGGGCCTCGCCCTCGGGGGTGGCGTGGACCAGATCATCGCCCTCGACCGACAGCGACCAGAAGGGCTCGGTCCCGTAGCAGGAAAAGCCCGCGGGCAGCTGGCCCCATTCCCAGACATCCGTGCGGTAGTCGAGGAAACGCATCGAAACCCAGCCCGAGACCTCGCCCGCGTTCACACGGCCCCAGTTGCCGCGGGCTTCGGTGATCTCGATGCCGGTGGCGTCGGGGGCCAGCGTGCCGATCACCGGGGATCGGGCATCGGGGCGCTGGCGGATGTTCAGCACATCATCAGGGGCCACGCGGGCCACGTCGAACAGCGTCGGCAGGATGTATTCCTGCGTCGCGAAAGCAGGGGCCGTGCCCAGCGTCAGCAGGACGGCAAGGCAGGCAGAGGTCAGCAGGCGCATGGTTCGGCTCCCAGGTTGCGCGGCCAGTCTAGACCGGAAAACCCGCCGCGCAGAAGCGCCGCGCGCTTCACGCTTTTGCGCGCCGGGCATTCGACCTTTTGACAAGTCGGCCTTTCCTGCGGAAAGGTCTAGACTGGCTGCAAGCAGCGTCGCCGAAGGGGCTAGACATGGCAGACATCAGGCACGATCCCCAGATTGCCGCCGAGGGGTTCCGAACGGCCCTGATCGTCGAGGACCACCCCCTGTTCGGCGATGCGCTGGCGATGACGCTGCGGTCGGTCTCGGGGGTTGCGCATGTGACCCATGCCGAAAGCCTGGCGCAGGCCTGCGCGTTGCTGGGTTCGGGGCATCCGTTCGACGTGATCCTGCTGGACCTGAACCTGCCCGATGTGGACGGGCTGGAAGGGTTGCTGACCCTGCGCCGCACCGCGCCGGGCGTGCCGGTCCTGCTGGTCACATCCGTGAACGAGACGCAGGTGATCCGCTCGGCCCTGGCCGGGGGCGCGGCGGGTTTCGTGCCCAAGCATTCACGCCGCGACGTCTTTCGCGCCGCCTTCGAGGCGCTGGCGGCGGGCGAGATCTTCGCCCCCGATCTGCCCGCCGAACCCGCCCTGGACGAGGATGCGGGCGGCCGCCCGAACCCGGAATCGATCATGCGCCGCCTGTCCCAGTTGACAAAACAGCAGGCAAGGATCCTTGATCTGATCTGCGAGGGGCAGATGAACAAGCAGATCGCGCATGAATTGTCGATCGCCGAGACGACCGTAAAGGCCCATGTGACCGCGATCATGCGGAAGATGGGCGTGTCGTCGCGGACGCAGGCGGTTCTGATGGCGCGGGACGCGAATCTGAGGGGACGGATTGCCGATGGCGGAGGCACGGCATGATCTGATGGCCGAGCACGGCGGGCAGGACGCGGCGCAGCAGGATGCGCCGATCCGCGCCTCGGTCCCGGCGGGGATGGCCGATCCGGCGGGCGCGCTGGCCGCGCGGCTGGGGGCGGGGCCACATGCGCTGATCGTTCTGTTCGCGGGCGAGGGCGCCGTGCTGCCGCAGGTGCTGGCGGGCCTGACCACGCGCTATCCCCGGACCGAGATCCTGGGCTGCACCACCGCGGGCGAGATCGGCGAGGACGGCTATGCCGAGGGGCATCTGGTCGCCATCGCCTTTCCGGCATCCTCTTTCGCGGTCGAGACGGTGGTGATCGACCCCCTGTCGGCCATCGATTCGCGCCGGATGGTCGCCCGGCTTCAGCAGGCGCGTCTGGACCTCAGCCGCCATGCCGACCGGCTGCGGCACGAGCTGGCGCTGCTTCTGGTGGATGGCGTCTCGGGCGAGGAGGAGTTCCTGATCGCCTCGCTCTCGGGCGGGCTGGGGCCGATGCCGATTGTCGGCGGCTCGGCCGGGGACGGGCACAATTTCAACCGCACGCAGGTCTTTCGCGGCGAGCGCGTGCATGACCATGCGGCCATCGTCTGCATGATCCGCAGCAAGATGGTGATGCGGACCTTTTCGTTCGACTCCACCATGCCCTCGCGCCGTCAGATGGTGGTGACGCAGGCAGACCCGGCCCGGCGCATCATCCTGCGGATCAATGACGAGCCCGCCGCCGCCGAATATGCGCGGCTGCTGGATTGCCCGCCCGACAATCTGGGGCCAGAGCTTTTCGCCACCCGTCCGGTTCTGGTCCGCGTGGGCGGGCGCCATTTCGTGCGCGCGATCCGCGATGTCGGGCCGGGGCAGTCGCTGGTCTTTTTCGGCGCCGTGGCCGAGGGGATGGTGCTGACCCTTTCGGCGGAAACCGACATCGCCGCCCATCTGGAACGCGCGCTGGACGGGTTGTCGCGCGACGGGCCGCCCAGCCTGATTTTGGGGTTCGACTGCGTGTTCCGCCGCATCGAGGTCGAGACGCGGCAGCGCGTGGCCGAGGTGTCGGGGCTGCTGGCGCGCCACCGGGTCGCGGGCTTTTCGACCTATGGCGAACAGGTCAACGGGATGCATCTGAACCAGACGCTGACGGGCGTCGCCTTCTATCCCGACGGGGCGGGCTGGGGATGACACAACCGCCCGTCCTGCCCGACCTGCCCGCCGATATCGAGGCGATGATGAAGCCCGGCGACGACCCGGCGCGGCGCCATGACAAGCTGGTCCGGATCGTGCAATCGCTGATCCGCCAGATCGAGGATCTGCCCGACGATCACGGCGCGGGCTATGCGCAATTCCAGCGCGCCGCCGTGCTGGAGGAAGAGGTCCGCGCCCGCACCGAACAGCTGGAACATGCGCTGGACCTGCTGAACGCCTCGAACGCGCAGCTTTCGGCGGCTTTGGCCGAGAAAGAGGCCGCGCGGCGCAACCTGGCCTCGGCCATCGAGACGGTGCAGGAAGGGTTCGCGCTGTTCGACGCCTCGGATGTGATGGTGATGTGCAATTCGCGCTTCAACGCGCTGTTGCCCGACATCCGCGACCGCCTGCGCCCCGGCCTGACCTTCGAGGATTATCTGGCGCTGGCGGCCAGTTCGCGCCATCTGGTCCTGCCCGAGGGCCTGACCCGCGACGGCTGGATCGAGATGCGCCGCCGCCGCCATGCCGAACGCCATTTCATCCTGACGCAAGGCATGGCCGACGGGCGGCTGGTGCAGGTCTCGGAACAGCGCACCGGCGATGGCGCCACCGCGATCATCCAGACCGAGGTGACGGAACTGGTGCGCGCCGAACGCGCCCTGCGCGGGCGAATGCTGGACGATCAGGCCGCGATCCTTCAGGCGACGCTGGAACATCTGCCGCTTGGGGTCTGTCTGTTCGATGGCGGGCTGCGGCTGCTGGGCTGGAACAGCAACCTGTCGCAGATGCTGGCCTTGCCGCTGCCGCGCCTGCGCCGGGGGCTGCATTTCGACGATCTGTGGCAGCAGATCCGGCGGCAATTCGTCTTTCCGGTCGGGCAGGGGGCGCATTCGCTGATGTCCTGGGCGCGGTCGGTCAGGCGCAAGGACAGCTACCGGACCGAGGTGATGCTGGGCGCGGGCCGGACGCTGGCGATCTTTGCGCAGGAAATCCCCGATGGCGGCTTCGTCATGTCGCTGGATGACATCACCGACCACAAGCGCGCCCTCTACGAGATCAGCCGCGCCAACGAGACGCTGGAGACCCGCGTCCAGGAACGCACGCTGGAGCTGGAGGACGCGCTGGCCCGCGCCGAACGCGCCAATGCGTCGCGCGCGCGGTTCGTCGCGGCGGTGGGCCATGACCTGATGCAGCCCCTGTCGGCGGCGACGCTGTATGTCGGGTCGCTGATGGAAGAGATCGCGGGCGCCGGGCCGCGCGCCAAGCTGGACAAGATCCAGCGCTCGCTGGATTCGGTCAGCGGGCTGATCGAGGCGCTGCTGGACATCTCGCGGCTTGAGGCCGGGCAGGCCGCGCTGACGATCGAGCCGGTCGCGCTGGCCCCGATGCTGGAACAGTTGCGCGCCGAATTCGCGCCCCTGGCCGAACAGAAGGGGCTGGAGCTGATCCTGCGGCCGGTGCGCGCGACGGTGGTGTCGGACCGGACCTATCTGCGGCGCATCCTGCAGAACCTGATCTCGAACGCGATCCGCTACACGGATCGGGGCCGGGTGATGGTCGCGGTGCGGATGCGGGGCGACCGGCTGCTGGTGCAGGTGCGCGACAGCGGGCGGGGCATCGCGGCAAAGGATCATCAGGTGATCTTCGCCGAATTCCGGCGGCTGGATGCCAAGGCCTCGGCCGCCGAGGGGCTGGGGCTGGGGCTGGCCATCGTGGACCGGGCGGCCTCGCTTCTGGGCCACGGGCTGAGCCTGCGTTCGACGCCGGGCCGGGGTTCGACCTTCTCGGTCGAGATGACGACGACGCGGCAGGGCGCCAGCGACGGACTGTCCGGCCCGGTCGCGGCGGCGCCCACGCAGGCTTTGTGCCTGACCGCTTTGATCGTGGAAAACGACCAGGGCATGACCCAGGCCCTGACCCAGCTGCTGGAGCAATGGGGCGTCGATGTGCTGGACGTGACCTCGGGCGAGGAAGCCGTCGCCCTGATCGAGGAAACCGGGGTCGAGCCGGATCTGTGCCTGTGCGATTACCAGCTTGGCGCAGGGATGGACGGGCTGGAATGCCTGAAGGCGCTGGCGGGGATGCTGCCCGCGACGACAAGCTGCTGGCTGATGACCGCGAACCGCGCCGATGCGCTGGCACAAGAGGCCGCCGCCCTGTCGGTCGAACTGCTGACCAAGCCGATCCTGCCCGCCACGCTGGCGCGGATCGTCATGGCCGCCGGGCGACAGGCGCGGCCCGCCGGATAGGGCCGGTCATGCCTCTGCGTGCAGCCTGCGGCGCAGGATGGCGCGGGCGCGGTTCACGCGGCTCTTGATCGTGCCGATGTCGCAATCCAGCACCTCGGCGGCGTGCTGGTAGCTTTCGCCGATCACCGCGACCAGCACCAGCGCCTCGCGGTAATGGACGGGCATCTCGCGCAGGGCCTGCTGCATTTCCTGGGACGCCATGTGCCAATCTTGCGTCGCCGCCACGACCGGCCCGCCCGAAACGCAATCCTCGGACCCGGTCCGTTCGCGGGCACGCTTGCGGCAATCGGTATAGAAGCGGTTGCGCATGATGGTGAACAGCCAGGCCCGCATATGGGTGCCGGGGCGGTAGCTGTGGGCGTTCTCGATGGCGCGCAGCAGGGTCTCCTGCACCAGATCCTCGGCATCGGCAGCGTTGCCGCACAACGATCTGCCATAGGCTTTCAGCGCGCGGACATGGGCTAGGACGTCGTCGGACATGGGGTTCTTTCGGGTCTGCTTTCGGTGGCGGGACCGTCGCGGTCGGAACGGGGTCGATCGGGGCGAAAGGCGAAACAGGCCTCTCGCCTGACAAAATGCCACACCGGGTCGTTCAGTTCCGTGCCGCCGCATACTCGGCGGTGTGCCGCCTATGGCGGCATCGTCCACAGCGGGAACAAAGCGGCGGGACACTTGTTCCAGCACCATCTCTTCGCCGCATCTTCACGGAGACCCCCGATGAGCTTTCATGCCCTGACCGCCCAAGGTGGCGGCGATGCCCTGGCCGAGGCCGATCCGGTTCCGCTTGTCGGGCCGGGGCGCAACTCGCCGCCCCGGATCCTGCGCCGCACGACGATCACCTTGCATCTGGAATTGCGCGACGATGGCGCGGTGCAGGTGACATCGGGCGACATGCCTTGGCTTGCCCTGTGCGAGCATGACCCGCGCCGCCTGTTCCGCGATGTCTGCGGCGCGCTGCGTTACGAATTGCGCCGCCGCTTTCAGGGCTGAGGCCGCTTGCCCCGGGCGCGGGCCTGGGGCAGCATCGTCGCCATGACCCTGACCGAACGCCTGTCCCTGACCCATCCCCTGTTCCAGGCCCCGATGGCCGGGATCGCCACACCGGCGCTGGCCGCCGCCGTCAGCAATGCGGGCGCGCTTGGAGGGCTGGGCCTTGGCGCCGCCGGGGCCGAGGGCGCCGCCCGGATGATCCGCGACACGCAGGCCCTGACCGCGCGACCCTTCAACGTGAACCTGTTCTGCCACGCCCCCGCGCTGCGCGACCCGGCGCGCGAAGCCGCATGGATCGCCCGCAGCGCGCCCCTGTTCGCGGAATTCGGCGCCCATCCGCCCGAAACGCTGGCCGAGATCTATCGCAGCTTCCGCGACGACCCGGCGATGCTGGCCGTGCTGCTGGATCTGCGCCCCGCCGTCATCAGCTTTCATTTCGGCCTGCCGACCGCTGACCAGCTGGCCGCGCTGCGTGGCACGGGCGCGGTCCTGCTGGCCAGCGCGACCGATCTGCCCGAGGCGCGTGCCATCGCCGCAGCCGGGCTGGACGGGATCATCGCGCAGGGCTGGCAGGCGGGCGGGCATCGCGGCATCTTCGACCCCGACGGCCCCGACAGTCGCCTGACCACCGAGGACCTGACCCGCCGCATCCGGGCCGAGCTTTCGCTGCCGGTCGTGGCGGCGGGCGGGCTGATGGACGGGCGCGACATCGCCCGCGCCCTGTCATGGGGCGCCGAGGCCGCGCAGCTTGGCACCGCCTTCGTCGCCTGCCCCGAAAGCGCCGCCGATGCCGATTACCGCGCGCGGCTGGCGGGCGGGCGGACGGTGATGACACGGGCGATCTCGGGGCGGCCGGCGCGCGTTCTGGAAAACCGCTTCACCCTCTGGGCCGGGGATCAGCCACAGGACGCAACCGCGCCTTATCCCTGCGCCTATGATCTGGGCAAGGCGCTGAACGCCGCCGCCCGCGCGCAGGGCGAGACCGGCTTTGGCGCGCATTGGGCCGGGACCGGCGCGGCCCGTGCCCGCGCTTTGCCTGCCGCGGAACTGGTGGCCGAACTGGCGCGCGAGGCCGCGGCCTGACGCGCGGCCTGTTCCCCCGGCCCGCCGCTTTGGCTAGAACGGCGCCATGAGCACGCTGATCGCCGACGAGACCCTGACCGCCGGGCTGGCCCGGATGCTGGCCGCCACGATGCGCCCCGGCCAGACCCTGCTGCTGGAGGGGCCGGTCGGCGCGGGCAAGACCCATTTCGCCCGCGCCTTCATCCGCGCCCGTCAGGGCGACGCGGCCGAGGACGTGCCAAGCCCGACCTTCACGCTGGTCCAGACCTATGACGACCCGATGGGGACCGAGATCTGGCACGCCGACCTCTACCGCCTGACCGACCCGTCGGAACTGGCCGAGCTGGGTCTGGACGAGGCGTTGGACGACGCGATCTGCCTGATCGAATGGCCCGACCGGCTGGACCGCGTGCCAAAGGGCGCGATCTGGCTGCGGCTGGCCAATCTGCCCGACCCGGCGCTGCGCCGGATCGATCTGGACGGGGCCGATCCGCGTCTGGCGCTTTGCGCCGGGTTCCTGCACCGGGCGGGCTGGTCGGATGCGCGGGTGCTGCCCTTGGCGGGCGATGCCTCGGCGCGGCGCTATTTTCGGCTGGAGGGCGCGCGGGACCGCGCCGTGCTGATGGACGATCCGGGCGGCAGCATGGCGGCCTTTCTGGCCATGACGCATTGGCTGCGCGGCCACGGATTCGGCGCGCCCGCGATCCTGGCCGAGGATGCCGCGCAGGGGCTGGCGCTGGTCGAGGATCTGGGCGACGACCTTCTGGCGCGGGTGCTGGAACGCGAGCCCGATCTGGCGCCCGTCGCCTATGCGCGGATCGCGGACCTGCTGGCCGGGCTGCACCGCCTGCCCGTGCCGGACAGCGTGCGGCCCCTGAACGGGGCGGCTCTGGCCGATCAGGTCGGGCTCTTCGCGGAATTCTACCTGCCCGCAGCCGGGGCCACGGCGCCCGACATCGCCCCGATCATCGCCGCCCTGCATCGGGGTCTGGCCGAGGATCTGCCGCCGGTTCTGGCGCTGCGCGACTTCCACGCCGAGAACCTGATCTGGCGCGGGGCAGCGCCGCTTGGGCTGATCGACTATCAGGACGCGGTGGCCGCGCATCCGGCCTATGATCTGGTCTCGGCCCTTCAGGATGCCCGTCGCGACGTGGCGCCCGACATCGCCCAAGCCACGATCCGCCGCTATCTGGACGCGACCGGCCACGACCCGGAGCGGTTCTCTGCGGCCTATGCCCTGCTGGGTGCGGCGCGCAACCTGCGGATTCTGGGCATCTTCGCGCGTCTGGCGCTGCGCGACGGCAAGCCGCGCTATCTGGCGCTGATGCCGCGCGTCTGGGACCATGTGCAGACGAACCTGCGCCACCCGGCGCTGGCGCCTCTGGCGCGGGCGCTTGACGCGGTGCCGCCGCCCTCGGATGCGATGATCGAAAGGCTTGCCGCGCGATGACCCTGCCCCTGATGATCTTTGCCGCCGGGCTTGGCACGCGGATGCGCCCGCTGACCGACATGCGCCCCAAACCCCTGATCGAGGTCGCGGGCCGCACCCTGCTGGACCGCGCGCTGGATCTGGGGGCCGAGGCCGGGGCCGCGCCGGTCGTGGTGAACACGCATTATCTGGGCGCGCAGATCCGCCGCCATCTGTCCGGGCGCGACATCGCCATCAGCAGCGAGGCGGGCGCGATCCTCGATACCGGGGGCGGGCTGCGAAAGGCGCTGCCCCTGCTGGGCGCCGGGCCGGTGATGACGCTGAACCCGGATGTGGTCTGGACCGGGCCGAACCCGCTGGCGGCGCTGGCCGCGGCCTGGGACGGCGACCGGATGGACGCGCTGCTGGCGCTGGTGCCGCTGGACCGCGCGGTCGGGCGCAAGGGCGCGGGCGATTTCGCGCTGGACCCCGAGGGCCGCATCGCGCGGCGGGGCGATCTGGTCTATGGCGGCGCGCAGATCATCCGCCCCGACCGTCTGGCCGCCATCCCCGAACGCGCCTTTTCGCTGAACCGTCTGTGGGACCTGATGATCGAGAAGGGCCGTGCCTTCGGCCTGATCCATCAGGGCGGCTGGTGCGATGTGGGCTACCCCGAGGCCATCCCTCTGGCCGAGGGGCTGCTGCATGGCTGAGCCGATGCGCGGCCTTTACGCGCTGCCCTGCGGGGTGGATTTCGCCGCCGAATTCGTGCGCGGCCTGCTGGAGCGGTATCGCGGCAGGCCGCCGCAGGATCTGGCGCGGGTGACGATCTGCGTCAACGCCACCGCGACCCTGTCCGCGATCCGCCGGGCGCTGGACGATCACGGCCCGCTGCTGCTGCCGCGCCTGCGTGTCGTCACCGCACTGGCGCCCGATCCGCTGGCCCTGCCCGACCCGCCCGAGCCGCCTCTGGCGCGGCAGCTGCAACTGGCGCGGCTGGTGGCGGGCTTTGCGGCGACGCGGCCCGATCTGGCGGCAAGCTCGGTCCCGGTTCTGGCGAAATCGCTGGCCGACCTGATGACCGAGATGCAGCGCGAGGGCAGCGACCTGCCCGCGCTTGAGGCGATCGACACCGGCGATCACGCCCGCCATTGGCAGAATGCGCTGGTCTTTCTGCGGATCGCGGCCGGCTTCTATCTGGACGGCGCGGCCAGCGATCAGGCCGCCCGCCAGCATCTGGCCGCCGAGGCCGCCGCCCGCGACTGGCCGCTTGGGCTGAACCTGCCCGACGGGCCGGTGATCGTCGCGGGCTCGACCGGATCGCACGGGGCGACGCGGCTGTTCATGCAGGCGGTCATGGCCCTGCCCGAGGGCGCCGTGGTGCTGCCCGGCTTCGATTTCGACCAGCCGCAGGCGGTCTGGGACCGGCTGGACGAACGGGCCGAGGATCACCCGCAGGCCCGCTATGCGCCCCTGATCGCCGCCGGGCCGCCGCGCCCCTGGACCGATCTGGCCCCGCCCAGCCCGGCGCGGGGGCGGCTGGTGTCGCTTGCCCTGCGCCCGGCGCCCGTCACCGATCAGTGGATCACCGAAGGCCCCTCGCTGCCCGACCTGATGGGCGCGACCGAGGGGCTGACCCTGATCGAGGCCGACCAGCCGGGCCAAGAGGCCGAGGCCATCGCGCTGATCATGCGCGAGGCCGCCGAGACCGGGCGCGACATCACCCTGATCGCCGCCGATAGCGGCTTGATCCGCCGCGTCACGGCGGCTTTGGACCGCTGGCATATCCGCCCCGATGACAGCGCGGGCCAGCCTTTGCCGCTGACGCCGCCGGGGCTGTTCCTGCGGCAGGTCGCGGCACTGTTCGGCGAGGCGCTGACCATCGACCGCCTGCTGATCCTGCTGAAGCATCCGCTGACCGCGACGGGCTCCGACGCGGTGGCGCGCAACGACATGCTGCGCCATGCCCGCGATCTGGAATTGCGGCTGCGGCGCAAGGGTCCGGCCTTTCCCGACGCGGCCTTTCTGCACGATTGGGCGACCAAGGGCGATGCCAGCCGCAAGATCTGGGCGGAATGGCTGGCCGGGATGGTCGAGCGCATCACCCCCCTGGCCCGCGACCGTGGCCCGCGCCCGCTGCCCGAGCGGCTGGCCGACCTGATGTCTCTGGCCGAGGCGCTGGCGGCGGGGCCGGACGGCGATGCGGGCCGGTCGCGGCTGTGGCAGGACAAGGCCGGGCAATTGTCGCGCGCGGTGCTGGACCATCTGGCGGAGCACGCCCCGCTTGGCCCGCCCTTGTCGCCCGGCGATTTCTGCGCCCTGCTGATCGGGCAGCTTCAGACGAAATCGCAGCGCGAGGACATCGCCAGCGATCACCGCCTGCGGATTCGCGGCCCGCGCGAGGCGCGGATCTTCGGGCATGGCGCGGTGATCCTGTCGGGCCTGAACGAGGGGGGGTGGCCGCAGGCGCCCTCGCCCGATCCGTGGCTGTCGCGGCAGATGCGGCTGGCGGCGGGGCTGCCGGTGCCGGAACGCCAGATCGGGCTGGCCGCGCATGACTTTCAGCAGGCCATCGGCGCCAAGCGCGTCATCCTGACCCGCGCGCGCCGCGATGCCGAGGCCGAGACCATCCCCTCGCGCTGGCTGAACCGGCTGGTCAACCTGATGAGCGGCCTGCCCGACCGGAACGGCCCTGAGGCGCTGGCCGCAATGCGCGCGCGCGGGCGGCTGTGGCTGGACCTGGCCGAAGCGATCGCCCGCCCCGAGACGCGCACACCGCCCGCCCCTCGCCCCGCCCCGGTGCCGCCGGGCAATCCCTTTGCCGACCTGCCGGTCACCGATGTGGCGACGCTGATCCGCGACCCTTACGCGATCTACGCCAAGCGCGTCCTTGGCCTGCGTCCTTTGCCGCCGCTCAGGCCCCAGCCCGACGCCTCGCTGCGCGGGCAGGCGCTGCATGCCATCGTCGAGGCGCTGTTGCGCGGCGATGCCGACGTGACCGATCCGGCGGCGCTGAAAGCGAGGTTCCTGACCCTGGCCGACGAGGTTCTGGCCCGGCAGGTGCCCTGGCCCGCCGCCCGCGCCTTCTGGTCCGCCCGCATCGCGGGGATCGCGGACCAGCTTGTCGCAGACGAGGTCGCACGCCGCGCCGAAGGCCGCCCCGTGGTGATCGAGAATGGCGGCCGCGTGACCGTCGCCGGTTTCGACATCGTGCTGACCGCCCGGCCCGACCGGATCGACATGCTGCATGACGGGCGGGTGGTGATCTACGATTACAAGACCGGCGACCCGCCCTCGGACAAGCAGATCGCGGCCTTCGACAAACAGCTGATCCTGCAGGCCGCGATGGCCCGGCGCGGCGGCTTTGCCGATCTGGGGCCGGTCGATGTGGCGGGCATCCGCTACATCCAGCTGGGCAAGCGCGGCGAGACGCATCTGCGCGAGCATTCGCTGGATCTCGAGGGCCAGAACTGGGAGGGGCTGGTCGCCCTGCTGCGCGCCTATCTGACCGGCGAGGTGGGTTTCACCGCCATGCGCGCGCCTGCGATGCTGTCCTTTGCGGGCGATTACGACCATCTGGCGCGCTATGGCGAATGGGCGCTGACCGATGCCGCCGAACCGCAGAAGGTGGGCGATCATGGATGACGCGACCCGCAACCAGATCGCGGCGGCGGACCCGCTGCGCTCCACATGGCTGACGGCGAATGCCGGGTCGGGCAAGACGCGGGTGCTGACCGACCGCGTGGCGCGGCTGCTGCTGGCCGGCACGCCGCCCGAACGCATCCTCTGCCTGACCTACACCAAGGCCGCCGCGACCGAGATGCAGAACCGCCTGCTGTCGCGGCTGGGGAAATGGGCGATGCTGCCCGAACCCGCGCTGCGCGACGAACTGGCCGCGCTTGGCGAAGGCGGCGCCCCCGATCTGGCCGAGGCGCGGCGCCTTTTCGCCCGCGCGATCGAGGCGCCCGGCGGGCTGAAGGTGCAGACGATCCACAGCTTCTGCGCGGCGCTTCTGCGGCGCTTCCCGCTGGAGGCGGGCGTTCCGATGGGGTTCGCGGAACTGGACGACCGCAGCGCCGGCGCGCTGCGCGCCCGCATCCTGGAAGAGATGGCCGAGGCGGGCGATCCGGTTATCGCCGACCTGACGCGGCTGCATTCGGGCGAGGGGATTGACGGGTTTCTGGCCGGGCTGTCGGCCTCGGATTACGCGGACCCGCCCGACGCGGCGGCGATCTGGCGCGCGCTGGACCTGCCCCCCGGCCTGACCGCCGACGCGCTGCTGGCGCAGGTCTTCACGGGGTCCGAGGGCAATCTGATGGACGCGCTGCTGCCCCTGCTGCGGGCGGGCAAGTCCACCGACGCCAAGCTGGCCGAGAAGCTGGCTCAGGGCAAATGGCGCGATCCGGGCCTTGACGATCTGGCGATCCTGACCGGCTGCCTCTTGTTCGGCGGCACGGCCAAGACGCCCTTTGCCGCCAAGATTGGCGGAATTCCGACCAAGGATCTGCGCGCAGGGTCCTGCGCCGCGCTGGTCCCCGATCTGGAAGACCTGATGATCAGGGTCGAACTGGCCCGCCCGCAGATGCACGCGCTGGCCACCGCCGAACGCACCCTGGCGCTGCACCGCTTCGGCCATGCCTTCACCCGCCGGATGGAGGCCGAGAAGGCCGCGCATGGCTGGCTGGACTTCGACGACCTGATCCGCCGCACCGCCGAACTGCTTGAGGAATCCAGCATGGCGCAATGGGTGCTTTGGCGGCTGGATGGCGGGATCGACCATATTCTGGTGGACGAGGCGCAGGATACCAGCCCCGGCCAATGGCGCGTGATCCGCCGCCTGACCGACGAATTCACCAGCGGCGCGGGCGCGCAGGACCGGCCCCGCACGCTGTTCGTGGTGGGCGACCCCAAGCAGTCGATCTATTCCTTTCAGGGCGCCGACATCGCCGTCTTCGAGGATATGCGCGACCGCTTCGACACCGCCTTTCACGAGGCGCAGGCGCCGATGCAGCAGCGCGGGCTGGCGCATAGCTTCCGGTCCTCGCCCGCGATCCTGCGGCTGGTCGATGCGGTCTTTCAGGCCGAGGCCGCGCAGGGTCTGGGCGATCAGCCCAGCCACATCGCCTTTCGCGCGGACCTGCCGGGGCGCGTCGATCTGTGGCCGCCCATCCCCGCCCCCGAAAAGCCCGAGGAGGGCGACTGGACCCGCCCCGTCGATGCCCCCGCCGAAAACGACGCCGAGGTGGTTCTGGCCCGCGCCATCGCCCGCCAGATCGAAGCCATGCTGGGCAGCCCGATCCTGGACGCCAAGACCGGCCAGCCGCGCGCCATCGGGCCGGGCGACATCCAGATCCTGGTGCAGCGGCGCGGGCGGCTGTTCGACGCGCTGATCGGGGCGCTGAAAGCTGCGGATCTGCCCGTGGCGGGGGCCGACCGGCTGAAGCTGGCGGCCGAACTGGCCGTGCGCGACATCACCGCCACCCTGTCGGTTCTGGCCACCCCCGAGGATGATCTGGCGCTTGCCGCTGCCCTGCGCTCGCCGCTGTTCGGGCTGTCCGAGGATGATCTCTATCGGCTAGCCGTTAACCGCAAGCCGCGAGAAACAGTATGGGAGCGGCTGCGGCACTCGGAGCACCATAAAGCCCACGATGTCATCCAAGATATGATGAAGCAAGCAGACTTCATCCGCCCCCATGACCTGATCGCGCGGCTGCTGACCCGGCATGGCGGCCGCGCAGCGCTGCTGGCCCGCCTTGGCCCCGAGGCCGAGGACGGGATCGACGAATTACTGTCGCAGGCCCTGGCCTATGAACAGGTCGAGACGCCCTCGCTGACCGGGTTCCTTGTCTGGCTGGAGGGCGACGAGGTCGAGGTCAAGCGTCAGCTTCCCTCGGGCGCGGGCGGGCTGATCCGGGTGATGACGGTCCACGGCTCCAAGGGTCTGGAAAGCCCCATCGTTTTCCTGCCCGAGACGCAGAAGCGCCGCGCGCCTGCGGGCGGGCGGGTCGTCGATCTGGACGGGATGCCCGTCTGGCGCGGCACTGCGGCGGAACGCTGCGATCCCGTCGCGCTGGCCGTGGCCGATTGGGAACGGCGGCAAGTGGAAGAACGCAGGCGTCTGCTTTACGTCGCCATGACGCGCGCGGAAAGCTGGCTGGTCGTGGCGGCTGCGGGCGAGGTGGGTGACGCGCTGGACAGCTGGCATTCGATGATCGCGGCGGGGGCGGCGCGCTGCGATCTGGCCCGCGCGCCCCTGCCTCTGCCCGACCTGCCCGACGGGCTGCGCCTGTCCTTCGGCGACTGGCCCGACCATGCCGAGGCCGCCGCACCCGCCGCGCCCGTGGCGGTCGCGCTGCCCGATTGGGCGCGGAAAAAAGCAGCCACCCCTCCGGATTATATCTCACCAGTGCGACCGAGCAAACTTGAGGGGCTCAAGAGTATCGGCTCGGGCAAGGCTGACAGAGAGACCGCAATTGAAAGGGGTATCCGCCTGCACCTGCTGCTGGAGCATCTGCCCCATCAACCGCGCGCCGACTGGCCCGCCCTTGCCCGCGCCCTGCTGGCCGGGGCCGAGGGGGGCCTGCCAGACGCGACGGAACTGGACGACCTGCTGGCCGAGGCCGAGGCTGTGATCGGCGCGCCCGATCTGGCGCAGGTCCTGCGCCCCGCGCCGGGGGCCGAGATCATGGCCGAGGTGGCGATCACCGCGCCCCTGCCCGGCATCGGCGTGCTGAACGGCGTAATCGACCGGCTGATCGTCGAGGATGGGCGCATCCTGGCCGTGGATTACAAGACCAATGCCGAGGTTCCCGCCTCGCCTGATGCCGTTCCCTTGGGCATCCTGCGGCAGATGGCGGCCTATCGGGCGGCCTTGCGGGGGATCTGGGGCGACCGCCCGGTCGACACGGCGGTGCTGTGGACGGCCTCGCGCAGCCTGATGATCCTGCCCGATCCGCTGCTGGACGCGGTCATGGCCGGACTTGACCAGAGGCCGCCGGGTCCATAGCTGTTGGGTATGACCCGCCGGCCCGCGCCGGCAACCCCAATCCCAGGAAGGAGCAGCGCATGGCCACCGTGCATGTGAACGACGCCGAATTCGATGCCGAGGTCCGTCAGGCGGACATGCCTGTCGTGGTCGATTTCTGGGCCGAATGGTGCGGCCCCTGCAAGCAGATCGGCCCCGCGCTGGAAGAACTGTCCGACGAATATGCGGGCCGCGTGAAGATCGTGAAGATCAACGTGGACGAGAACCCCGAACAGGCGGCGGCGCTTGGCGTGCGCGGCATCCCGGCGCTGTTCATGTTCAAGGGCGGCGAGGTCGTCAGCAACCGCATGGGCGCAGCCCCCAAGGCCGCGCTGAAAAGCTGGATCGACGAATCGGTCTGATCGGGGCCTCGGGCTTTCGGTCAATCGGGGGCGGCGGCCTGAACGGGCCAGCCGCCCTTTTCCATGGCGGCCAGCAGCCGCTGGTCGGCATCGGGCGCCATCATGTCCAGCGCCGTCCGGCGCAGGAACCAGTCAAGGAATTTCCCGGTCGGCGGCGCGTGATCGGGCGCACGGGCGATGGCCTCGTCCGCGCCCAGTTGCGCCGCGTTCAGGCAGACATGGTGGTAATCGGATTGCCCGAACAGCACCACCGGCTTGCCCAGGATCAGCCCGTCGAAGCCCACCGAGGAATTCTGCGTCACGACAAAGGCGCAGTCGCGCAGGCGCGCCATCGTGTCGCCTCCGATGGTCAGGTTCGGGAATTCGCGCGCCAGCGCCTCTAGCGCGGCGTGATCGGCCTGGTCGTAGGTCTCTTTCGGGTGCAGGGTGGCGATGCAGGGTCGCCCGCTGCGCGCCGCAGCGCGGATCATCTGGACGGGGCTGGCCGACTGAAAGCTGCGCTGGCGGCGGATATGGCCCTGAAGCGGGATCAGGATGTGATCGCCCCGGACCGGATCCGGGCCGGGCAGGACCCGGTTCCGCAGGCGGCGGGTGAAATTGGCGGCGGCGTCATCCTCGATCCGGGCGGGATCGAAGGGCGCCCCTGCGATCGGCCAGTGCCAGCGTTCGGCACGCCGTTCCAGCCGCCAATAGGGGTAGTGATAGGCCAGCCGGAAGGTCAGGGCGCGGGGATGGGTCGGACGCTCCATGTTGAACAGCGCATAGCCGGGCTGGCGGGGCGCCTCGGCCCGGGCGTCGATGCCGGAATGGCGGATGTTGATCTGCCAGCCGCGCGGTTCCAGCAGGGCGCGGATGCGGTTCAGAAAGCCCAGCTTTCCCGCCTGCGCCGTGTGCAGGATCGGCGGGTGCAGATAGACGTTGAGGACCAGATCACCGCTCATGCGCGGCAGGCTAGGATGGCGGGGGCCGCTTTTCAACGGGTTGCAAGCGGGCCGGGCGGTCCATATCTGACGCCCTGAACCATCTTGCGGAGCGATCATGGCAGAGGACAGATTTCCCGGCTGGCACGGCACCACCATCCTGGCGGTGCGGCGCGGCGGCAAGGTCGTGGTGGCGGGTGACGGTCAGGTCAGCGTGGGCCAGACCGTGATGAAGGGCAGCGCCCGCAAGGTGCGCCGCCTCAGCCCCGGCGGACGCGACGTGGTGGTGGGCTTCGCGGGCTCGACCGCGGATGCCTTCACCCTGCTGGAACGGCTGGAAAAGAAGCTGGAGGCCGCACCCGGCCAGTTGCAGCGCGCCTGCGTCGATCTGGCGAAGGATTGGCGGATGGACAAGTATCTGCGGAATCTGGAGGCGATGCTGATCGTGACGGACGGGACCGACCTGCTGGTCGTGACCGGCGCGGGCGACGTTCTGGAGCCCGAGCATGACGTGGCCGCCATCGGATCGGGCGGCAACTTCGCGCTGGCTGCCGCGCGCGGTCTGCTGGAAAGCGATCTGGATGCCGAGGCCATCGCCCGCAAGGCGATGCAGATCGCGGCGGATATCTGCGTTTACACCAACGGCCGGTTGACGGTCGAGACCATCGGTTGAGGAAGCCGGGGGCATTCTGCCCCCGGACCCCCTGAGGATATTTGAGTGAAGAAGAAGTGGGCGGGCGGCGGTCCGCTGTGGAGAGCGACATGACTGACTTGACCCCTCGCGAGATCGTGTCTGAACTGGACCGTTTCATCATCGGGCAGAACGAGGCCAAGCGGGCCGTCGCTGTCGCCTTGCGCAACCGCTGGCGGCGCAAGCGGCTGGGGGCGGATCTGCGCGACGAGGTCTATCCCAAGAACATCCTGATGATCGGGCCGACCGGCGTCGGCAAGACCGAGATCAGCCGCCGTCTGGCGAAGCTGGCCAATGCGCCCTTCATCAAGGTCGAGGCGACGAAGTTCACCGAGGTCGGCTATGTCGGGCGCGATGTCGAGCAGATCATCCGCGATCTGGCCGATGCCGCCATGGTCGAGACCCGCGACCGGATGCGCGAGGCCGTCAAGGCGCGCGCCCACAAGGCCGCCGAGGATCGCGTCATCGCCGCTTTGGCCGGGGACGCGGCCCGTGACGGCACGCGCCAGATGTTTCGCGACAAGCTGAAGCGCGGCGAGCTGGACGACACGGTGATCGAGCTGGAGCTGCAGGACCATTCCTCGCCTCTGGGGATGGAGATTCCGGGCCAGCCGGGCATGGCGGGGGGGATGGACCTGTCGGCGCTGTTCAAGGCCTTTGGCGGGCGGCGCGTGCGGCGCAAGGTCAGCGTGCGGGAAAGCTATGAGCTGTTGATCGCGGAAGAGGCGGACAAGCTGCTGGATGACGAGGCGGTCAAGACTGCCGCCCTTGAGGCCGTGCAGGAGAACGGCATCGTCTTCATCGACGAGATCGACAAGGTCTGCGCCCGGACCGAGGCGCGCGGCGGCGATATCAGCCGCGAGGGCGTGCAGCGCGACCTGCTGCCCCTGATCGAGGGCACGACCGTCAGCACGAAATACGGCCCCGTGCGGACCGATCACATCCTGTTCATCGCCTCGGGGGCGTTCCATGTGGCCAAGCCATCGGATCTGTTGCCCGAGTTGCAGGGCCGTCTGCCCATCCGGGTCGAACTGCGCGCCCTGACCGAGGGCGATTTCATCCGCATCCTGACCGAGACCGACAACGCCCTGACGCGGCAATATTCCGCGCTGATGGCCACCGAGGAGGTCAGCGTCACCTTCACCGAGGATGGGATCGCGGCCCTTGCCCGCATCGCTGCCGAGGTGAATGGCGCGGTCGAGAATATCGGCGCGCGGCGGCTTTACACCGTCATCGAGCGGGTGTTCGAGGAATTGTCCTTTGCCGCGCCCGATCGCAGCGGCGAGGTCGTCAGCGTCGATGCCGCCTATGTCGAGAAGCATCTGGGCGATCTGGCGCGGTCCACCGACCTGTCACGCTATGTCCTATAGCGCCCCGCGCGGGCGGCGCAGATAGACGTAATAGGCGCCGTCGCCGCCGTGATTGTGATGGGCGGCGGTGGCCTGCTGCACGACCGCCGAAAGCGGGCCGGTGTGAAGCCAGAACGGCACCTGATGGCGCAAGGCGCCGGGCCGCGTGGGAAGCGGCCCGTGATCGCCGCGCCCCTTGCCGGTGATCACCAGGACCAGCCGCAGACCGGCGGCATGGCACGAGATCAGGAATTCGATCAGACGGGGATGCGCCTCGGCCAGGGTCAGGCCGTGCAGGTCCAGCCGTGCCTCGGGGCGCAGTTTGCCGCGGGTCATGCGCTTGTGGGTCTTGGGGTCCATCCGCAGGGCCTGCGCCGACAGCGAAGCGGCCGGGCTGGGCGCGGTGCTGGTCTGGCGCAGGGGGTGCTGGACCGACTGGCCGATGCGGAAAGCGGGAACCGCGCCCGGTTGCGGGCGCGGCGCGGCTTGTTGCGGCATCGGTTCGGGCGGGGCCGGAGGCGGCGGGGCGGGCTTGGCCAGCGGCCCCCGCGCCTTGCGGTCAAGCGGCGAGGCCGTCGCTGCGATCCGCGCCCAAAGCTCGGCCTCTTCGGGCGACAGGCCCTTGCGGCGGGGCATCAGCCGGTCGCGACAAGCTGCCAGTTCGGGTCGTCCTGACCCATCACGCGCGCAAAGGTCCAGACGTCCTTCTGCTTGCGCGGCGCCTTGGGGTCGCCCTCGACCACATTGCCCGCCGCGTCACGGGTGGCAGCGATCAGTTCACCGACGAAGCGCACCGTCACCTCGGCCATGCCGGTCACGCGGTCGAATTCAGCCGAGACCAGCGCGGTCTCGCGGGTGCCCAGATAGCTGGCCTCGACGCTCTGGCCGTTTGCCTCGCGCTGGTCGATCACCGACTGAAAGGCCTCGGCCACGGGCTCGGCCAGGAAGGGCCGCACCTCGGACAGGTCGCCGCGCTCAAAGGCCATCAGGATCATCTCGTAGGCCATCTTCGAGCCGCCGAGGAAGTCGCGCACGCCGAACGAGGGCTCGGCCTGCTTCATCGCGGTCAGGGCCTCGGCGGTGGGGCTGCCGGCCTCGGCATGGTCGAGAATGTCGTGGTCCACCTCGTCGGCGGTTCCGTCGATCACCTCGAAGCGGCGGGGCGTGGGGGCCGGGTTCTCGACCTTGGGCGGTTCGAACCCGTCGCGCGTTCCCAGCACATTTCGCAAGCGCAGGATCAGGAAAATGGCGATCCCCGCCAGGACAAGCAGCTGAAGAAGAGGGTTGGACATGCAGGCAACCTTTTGTGCGATCGGGTCTGTTGGTATCGGGCGGCTCGGCCATTATGTAGGGAACGCGCCGGTGCAAGTCCAGTTTCAGCACCGCAAGGAGGGATACCCGCATGTGGCTTTTCTGGCTGTTCCTGGCCGTCCCGATCATCGAGATCGCGTTGTTCATTCAGGTCGGCGGCCTGATCGGGCTGTGGCCGACCCTTGGCATCGTGGTGCTGACCGCGATCGTGGGGACGGCGGTGATGCGCAGCCAGGGCGCCCATGCCTGGGTCGAGATTCAGCGCAGTTTCTCGGAATTTCGCGATCCGACGCGGCCCCTGGCGCATGGCGTGATGATCCTTGTGGCGGGGATGCTGCTGCTGACGCCGGGCTTCTTCACCGATGCGGTCGGGCTGGCGCTGCTGGTGCCGGGGATCCGCGATCTGGTGCTGCGCAAGTTGGCCGCGCGCGTCCGCGTGACGCGGGTGCAGGCCGGCCATGCGACGATGCGCCGCGACGATCACCGCCCGCCTTATGGCGATGGCGTGATCGACGGCGAGTATTACGTCGCCGACGAGGATCAGCGCCCCGCCCGCCCCGCGCCGCCCGACCTGCCGCCGCAGCTGGACGACCTGCCCCCCGGCCCGCGCCGTCCGGGCGGTTCCGGCTGGACGCAGCATTGAGGCGGGCGTCCCCCCCTGATAGAAGCGGGCAAACCCCGCAGACGAGGAAGCAAGATGGCTGACGAAAACACCCCGAACGGCGCCGCGCCGCAACCCGCCGCCCAGCCTCAGAACGCAGGCCAGCCGCAGCTTCGCATGCAGGTACTGGCGCAGTATATCCGCGACCTGTCCTTTGAGAACGGCGTCGCCCAGAAGGGCGCGCCCACCGGCGAGGTCCAGCCCGAAATCTCGGTCCAGGTCAGCCTGGATGCCCGCCGTCGCGGCGCCGAGAACCAGTACGAGGTCATCAACAAGTTCCGCGTGACCTCGAAGAACCGCGTTGACGGCGCGACGCTATTCCTGGCCGAGCTGGATTATGCCGGTGTCTTCCAGATCGAGGGCGTGCCCGAGGATCAGATGCATCCGTTCCTGATGATCGAATGCCCGCGGATGCTGTTCCCCTTTGTGCGCCGGATCATCGCGGACCTGACGCGCGACAGCGGCTTCCCGGCCTTCAACATGGACCCGGTGGATTTCGTCGCGCTGTATCGCCAGGAACTGGCGCGCCGCGCGCAGGCCCAGGCGCAGCAGGCGCAGGGCGAAACCCGGCCCTCCTGATCGGGGATGGCCGCGCGACCGCGCAGGGCCTGGCAGCGGATGCTGTCGGGCCGCAGGCTGGACCTGCTGGACCCGACGCCCTTCGACATCGAGATCGAGGATATCGCCCACGGTCTTGCCTTTGTCGCGCGCTGGAATGGCCAGACGCGCGGCGACTGGCCCTATTCCGTGGCCGAACATTCGCTGCTGGTCGAAGAGATCTTCACCCGGCTGGAACCCGGCCTGCCGCCGCAATGGCGACTGGCCGCGCTGCTGCATGACGCGCCTGAATATGTGATTGGGGACATGATCTCGCCGGTCAAGGCGGCGCTTGGGGCGGAATACGGCGCGATGGACGAACGCATCGCCGCCGCGATCCACCGCCGTTTCGGCCTGCCCGCAGCGCTGCCCAAGCCGATCAAAGCCCGCATCAAAGAGGCCGACCGCATCTCGGCCCGGATCGAGGCTGTGGCGATTGCCGGCTTTGACCCGGCCGAGGCGCGGCGCCTGTTCCCGCTGCGCGACGAAAGCGCGGTCGAGGGGCTGGAACTGGTCCTGCGCCCCCCGGCCGAGACGCGCGCCGCCTATCTGGCGCGCTTCGCCGGGATCATTGCGCGGATGGATGCGGCCTAGGCGTCAGATCAGCAGGTCTTCCAGCGATTTGCCCGCATCGAGGTTTTCCTGAACCCAACGCGGCTTGCGGCCACGGCCGGTCCAGGTCAGCGTCGGGTTTTCGGGATGCGCGTATTTCGGCGCCACCGTGCCGCCCTTGCGCGGCGCGGCGCCGGTCAGCTCGGACAGGTTGAAGCCATGAGCGCGGGCGGCTTCTTCGGCGGCCTGGATCGCCTCGCGGCGGCGGCGATCCTCATAGCTGGAAATCGCGCGATCCAGCTTGGTCCGCAAATCGCGCAATTCCTTAAGCGACATCTTGTCAAAGTCCATTCTTTTCGTCTCCCGAAAATAAGACTGATATTGATAATCAGCTTATATGCGAAAAACGGGGTAATACAACCATTACCCTAAATCAGCGCGGGCCCCTTTTGGCAAGGATCCGCTGAAGCGTGCGCCGATGCATGTGAAGACGGCGTGCCGTTTCGCTGACATTCCGGTCGCATTGTTCGTAAACGCGCTGGATATGTTCCCACCGGACACGGTCGGCGGACATCGGATTTTCCGGCGGCGGCGGCAGAACCTCTCCGCTGGACAAAAGCGCCGAGGTCACGTCATTCGCATCGGCGGGTTTGGCCAGATAATCGGTCGCGCCCATCTTCACGGCCGCTACGGCGGTCGCAATTGCGCCATATCCGGTCAGGACGATGATCCGGGCATCCGCGCGGCGTTCGCGCAGGGCCTCGACCACATCCAGCCCGTTGCCATCCTCGAGCCGCAGATCGACCACGGCGTAGGCCGGGGCCTTGCGCTCGATCTGACGCATGGCCTGCGAGACGCTGAGCGAGGTTTCCGTCTGGAAGCCCCGCTTTTCCATCGCCCTTGCCAGGCGTGTCACGAAGATCTCGTCATCATCGACCAGCAGCAGACTGGGGTCCGGTCCGATCGGGTGGGTCACATTATCCATCGCGCGCCTCTGAAAGCTAGAACCGTGATGTAGTGATCCACGGCCCGCAAGGCAAACAGTTGCGACAAAACGCCGTTTCTTTTTCAGGCGCTTGGTGCGCACGCGCCCCTTTTCGGGCGCCGTTTCAGGACAGAGCGTCCACGAAACAACCCACCCGGTCGGCCATCTGTTCGGCCGTCGCCTCGCGCGAGAAAAACTCGACGGTCCGGTTTCCGGGGATGACCAGATAGGTATTGGTCATGTGATCGACCAGGTAATATTCCTGATCTTCCTCGTCATGGGCCTTGTAGTAATTGCGCCAGCCCTGATTGATTTGGGCGATTTCCGCGTCCGAGCCGGTCAGGCCGATCATGTCATCGGAAAACAGGCTGGTATAATCGGCCAGAACCTCGACCGTATCGCGGCGCGGATCGACGGTGACAAAGACATTCTGGATTTCGGTGCCACGCTCGGCCAAGATATGTTCCACCTCGGCATTGCGCGCGGTATCCAGCGGGCAGACATCCGGGCAGAATGTATAGCCGAAATAAAGCAGCGAGGGTTTTGTGAAAACCTCGTCCTGGGTGACGCGTTGGCCGTCATGGCGGGTCAGGGTGAAGTCGGTGCCGAAACTGTCCATGCCCCCTGCCACGGTGCTGCCCCGGCATTGCGCCAGCGGATCGCCCGCACGCTGCTGCGTCAGAAACAGCCCCCCGCCAACCAGAACACCGATTGCCGCCGCAGCGCCGAACATCAGGATCTTGCGATCCGCCATGACTCTCACCATCCTTGCGTGCCAATTGGGCGCATTGATCGCTGATCGTGCCGCCGTTATCAAGGCACGGACCGCCGCAGGGACATCACGATGACGGAAACCGCCCAGGGCGCGGCCAGCCTTGAAACGCCGGTCGTGATGACGGACCAGCACAAGGCCGAACCCATTCGCATCCGCACGCTGGTGCTGCTGCGCTGGTTCGCCATCGGCGGCCAGATGGCAGCGGTGATCGTGGCGTGGTTCATGGGGATCGGCTTCGTCAAGACGCCGGTCCTGCTGCTGATCGCGGCCTCGATCACGATGAACCTGTGGCTGTTCCTGCACCCGCCGAAACGCACCTCGCCGGGGCGGGCGGTGGCGCAGCTCAGCTTTGATCTGGTGCAGATTTCGGCCCTGATGGCGCTGACCGGTGGCATGGCCAACCCTTTCGCGCTGCTGGTTCTGGCGCCGGTGACGATTGCGGCGGCCTCGCTGAACGGGCGGCAGGTGCTGGCGCTTGGCCTTGCGACGGTGGCGCTGATCTCGGTCGCGGCGCTCTTCGGCCTGCCCCTGCGCGGCCCGGACGGAGAGATCCTGCGGATGGAGCCGATCCTGGCCCTCGGCCATTGGGTCGCGCTGGTGATCGGCGTGGTGTTCTTTGCGGGCTACGCGCATCGGGTGACGGCGGAATTGCAGGCAACGTCGAACGCGCTGTTCGCCACGCAGATGGCGCTGTCGCGCGAACAGCGGCTGCAGCATCTGGGCGGGGTTGTCGCGGCGGCCGCGCACGAGATGGGCACACCTCTGGCCACGATCAAGCTGATCGCCGGAGAGCTTGCCGACGAATTGCAGGACCGCCCCGATCTTTGCGCCGACGCGGCGGCGCTGAAAGCCTCGGCCGATCGCTGCGCGCAGATCCTGCGCAGCATGGGCCGCGCGGGCAAGGACGACCTGCACATGCGCGCAGCCCCCCTGCGCGCCGTGCTTGAGGACGCGGCAGCCCCCCATGCCGAACGCGGCCCCGTGGTCGAGATCAAGGCCGATGGCCCGGTGATCCGGCGCGACCCGGCGGTGATCCATGCACTGCGGAACCTGATCCAGAACGCCGTGGATTTCGCCGAAAGCCGCGTCGTGATCGAGACGCAGATGACCCAGACCAGCCTTGGCGTGACGATCCGCGACGACGGGCCGGGCTATCCGGTGGCGCTGCTGTCGCGGCTGGGCGACCCCTATCTCTCGCGCCGGGCCGAGGCGCAGCGCGGCAGCTACGAGGGGATGGGCCTTGGCCTTTTCATCGCCAAGACGCTGCTGGAACGGTCGGGCGCAAGGCTCAGCTTCGGGAATGGCGGGCCGGGGGCCATTGTCTCCGTGCGCTGGCCCCTGGACCGCATCCGGGCCGAAGACCGGCTTGCCCTGGCGGAAAATCCGCATATCGACAGCTGATCGCTTAACCCATTCTTAAGCAAGCTGTGCAACATTTGCCGCAAGCGGAGTGGAACAGGCACGGGGGCTGGTGATGTTGAGCGAAGGGATCGGTCTGGTCGCCACGGCGGTTCTGGCAGGAACGCTGTCCGTCATCCTGGCGGTGGCGACGATCCGGCTATGGGATGGCGTACGCGCGCGCAGCCACGGTGGCGCAGCGGGGCGCGACCGTCTGGACGCAGCGATCCAGCCGATGGTGTTCCTGTTCCGCCAGACCCGCCTGATCGACGCCACGCCCCCCGCGCGCGGGCTTCTGGACCGGATCGGCGCGCCGGGCGACGACTGGTCGCGGCTGCAGCAATGGCTGGGTCCGCGCTTCCCCGAGGCGCCCGCCCGGATGGGACAGCTTGAACGGCTGGGCCGGATCGAGATGACAGGGGCTGAGGGGCGGGGCAGCGCGACCCTGCGCCTTGTGGCCGAGGATCTGGGCGACCGGATGTGGCGGCTGACCGTAACCGACCCCCAGGCCGAACATGCGGGCATCGTGGTCGATTCGATGTCGCTTCACGCGATGGAGGAGGAACTGGACCTGCTGCGCCGCGCGCTGGACCAGACCCCGATGCTGGTCTGGCGCCAGGACGAGGACGAACGCATCACCTGGGCCAACGCCGCCTACCTGCGCCGGGCCGAGACGCGGGCCGACGGCGTTCTGGGCTGGCCCCTGCCGCGCCTTCTGGACGCGCCGAAGCCCGTTCCTGGCGCAGGCACCGCAACCCGTCGCGCCGCGCTCGAGGATAACGGAATCGTGTCCTGGTATGATTGCCACAGCCACCGGATGGGCGACGAGGTGATGATGTTCGCCCTGCCCGCCGATGCCGCGGTGCGCGCGGAACGCAGCCTGCGCGAATTCGTCCAGACCCTGACCAAGACCTTTGCCGACCTGCCGATCGGTCTGGCGATCTTCGACCGTCAGCGGAACCTGCAATTGTTCAACCCTGCGCTGATCGACCTGACCGGCCTGCCGACGGGTTTCCTGACCGCGCGCCCGACGCTGTTCGACTTTCTCGACCAGTTGCGCGAACAGCGCATGGTCCCAGAGCCCAAGGATTACCGCAGCTGGCGCCAGCACATGGCCAATCTGGAAAGCGCCGCCGCGACCGGCCATCATGTCGAGACCTGGTCCCTGCCCGGCGGCCAGACCTATCGCGTGACGGGGCGTCCGCACCCTGACGGCGCGGTGGCCTTCCTGTTCGAGAACATCACCTCCGAGGTCAGCCTGACCCGCAAGTTCCGGGCGGAATTGATGTTGGGCAGCAATGTGCTGGACGGGATCGAGGATGCGCTGGTCGTGTTCGCCCATGGTGGCAAGATGGTGATGGCGAACCAGGCCTATCGCGCGCTGTGGGGCGACGCCGCGACCGACCTGCCCGAAGCGATGACCCTCTGGAGCGGGAACCGCGCCGCCGGTGCCGGCCATTCCGCCTTGTGCGCGGCGTTGCAACGCGCCGACGCGCCGCGCGCCAGTGGCGCGATGGCCGGCCCTCAGGGCCAGCTACTGGGCTGGGCGGTCTCGCATCTTGCGGGGGGGCGCGTGATGCTGCGCTTCCGCCAGCCCGCCGCCGAAAGCCTGACCGCGCCCGACGCGCTGCTGGCGCTGGACCATGCGCCCGATCTGACCGGCGCGGCCAAGGTCGGCTAGAGGTAGTTGCGCGACACCGCGATGGCCACGGCCTGCGTGCGGGTCTTGGCCCCCAACTTGGAACAGGCCTTCAAAGCACGCTGCTTGACCGTCGATTCCGCGATGCCCAAAGCGCTGGCGGTCTCGGCCTGGCCCAATCCGTCGCGGAAACAGCGCAGCACATCAAGCTCTCCCACGCCCAGCGTCGCGCGGCTGAGCACCAGATCCGTCCACAGCGAAAAGCGCGCGGCGCAGCGTCCGATCTCTTCGTCGGTGAATTCGCGGTCGGGATGGGACAGCGTCAGGAAGGACCGCTTGCCGTTCACCTTGCGCGAAATGGCGACGCCGTGGTTCAGCCGGAAGCGTCGCGCCTCGCGCATGACGCCGCGCAGGTCCGGGATGCGGACCTCGGACCAGCGGACCCAGCCGTCATTGGTCATGGTCCACATCGCGATGGGGTCGCCGAAGAAATAGTTGCGCTCCTCGTAGATGGCGCGCCACGCCTCGGGATAGGCGTTGAACAGATGCTCCGGGCCTCGGAAGGTCAGGTTGAAGCCCATGATCCAGCCGGTCGGCGCCAGCGTGTGCATCTCGGCGATCTCGTCGTCGAAGCCGGGAATCAGGTCTTTGAGCATCGCAGCCTTCCGTTCCGGGCCGAAGCCCCACCAGTCGCGGCATCATATGCCTTTTCGGATATACCGAAAAGGCAGGCTCGGTCGATTGGCCACGACTTTCCCGTCCCCTTAAGGATTCCTTCAGAACATCCCGGTTAGACAGGAAAGGAAAACCGATGGTGAAGGAAATCCGCGAACCGCGGCTGGCGACGGCCGAGTTCAGCCGCGACATGGTCGAGACGATGCTGACCTATTTCGATACCTATGCCGAGGACGGCGTCCTCAAGGTCGAGGTCACGCCCTGGGGCCTCTGGCTGCCCAACCATGTGACCGGCGGGCGTCAGTTCCTGGGCCTTGCCCGCCTGCCCGAGGGGATGCGCCAATGAGCGACAGCGACATCCCCGTCCGGATCGAGGTCGTGGTGCTGCCGCGCGACATGCACCGCTTTGATCTCGTGGCCAGCTTCTTCCGCCTGCGCAAGCAGATCTTCGTCGACCGGATGGCCTGGCCCCTGCACCACGCCGACGGCATCGAGTTCGAGCAATATGACACGTTCGACACCGCCTATGTGATCGCACATCGCGACGGCCGCGCCGTCGGAGGCGCGCGGCTGAAGCGGACCGATCACTGCTTTGGCGGCGGCAAGGTGGTCTATTCCTACATGATCCGCGACGCCCATCTGGGCCTGTTGCCGGGCATGCCGCGCAATCTCTGCCATGACGAGCCCCCAGTCGATCAGCGCGCATGGGAGCTGACGCGCTTTGCCGCCCTGCCCGTGCCTGGCTTGGCCGAACAGATCCTCGAGGCCGCGAACCAGCATCTGCACGCGGTCGGCGCCTCGGAATGCCTGTTCCTCGGGCCGCCGGCCTTTCTGCGGATGGCCAGCCGGCTGGGCTGGACGCCGCGCCCCCTTGGCGATCTGGTAGGCAATGCGGATGGCCGTTTCCTGGCGTTCTCCTGTGCCGTCCGCCCGGCCGAGGCCGCGTGCTAGACCAGCACCTGCTGGGGCTGCTGCTCGCCCACGCCGAAAACGCGCTTGTATCGCGCGATCTGCTCGGCTGGGCCGGTGGCCTTTTCGGGGTTGTCGGAAAGCTTGACCGTCGGGCGGCCATTCGCCGCCACGGCCTTGCAGACAAGGCTGAACGGCGCCAGCCCGTCATCCTTGACCAACCCCCTGAAATCGTTGGTCAGCAGGGTCCCCCAGCCGAAGCTGACCTTGACCCGCCCTCGAAACTGCCGGTGCAGGGCGATGATCCGGTCCACATCCAGCCCGTCGGAAAAGATCACCAGCTTGTCGCGCGGGTCCTCGCCGCGCTCTTGCCACCAGCGGATCGCGGCCTCGGCGCCAGCCTCGGGTTCGCCGCTGTCGATCCGCATTCCGGTCCAGCTTGCCAGCCAGTCGGGGGCGCCCGCCAGAAAGCCTTCCGTGCCATAGGTGTCGGGCAGGATGATCCGCAGATTGCCGTCATGTTCTTCCTGCCAATCGGCCAGCACCTCGTAGGGTGCCCGGCGCAAGGCCGCATCGTCATCAGCCAGGGCCGCGTGAACCATGGGCAGTTCATGGGCATTCGTCCCGATTGCCTCGATGTCACGACGCTGCGCGATCAGGCAGTTCGACGTGCCTGCGAAACGCTCGCCCAGCCCCTCGATCATGGCCTGCACGGCCCAGTCCTGCCACAGGAAACTATGCCGCCGCCGCGTGCCGAAATCCGCGATCCGCAAATCGGGCAGGGCGCGCAGGGCCTCGATCTTTTCCCACAGCCGGGTCATGGCGCGGGCGTAAAGCACCTGCAGCTCGAACCGGCCCATGTCGCCCAGAACCGCCCGCGAACGCAGCTCCATCAGGATGGCCAGGGCCGGGATCTCCCACAGCATCACCTGAGGCCAGGCGCCCTCGAAGGTCAGGCGATACTGGCCGTCATGCTTTTCCAGATGATAGGGGGGCAGACGCAGCCCCTCCAGAAAGGCCATGAAGTCGGGCCGGAACATCTGCCGCTTGCCATAGAAGGTGTTGCCGCGCAGCCAGGTGCTTTCGCCGCGCGTCAGCGACAGGCCGCGCACATGGTCCAGCTGCTCGCGCAGCTCGCCCTCGTCGATCAGATCGGCCAGGCGGATGTCGCGGCTGCGGTTGATCAGGCTGAAGGTGACGGTCGTATCCGGCTTGTTCCGGAAAATCGACTGACACATCAGAAGCTTGTAGAAATCGGTGTCGATCAGGGACCGGACGATCGGATCGATCTTCCACTTGTGGTTATAGACGCGCGTGGCGATATCGACCATCCTGGCCCCCTTTCCGGCCCGTCCTTGGTGCCCTTATTGGACCGGGGCCGCAAGATGTCAGAACAGGGCGACCCCCGCCTGCCACATGCGGTCGCGCGCTTGCGCCAAGCTGCCGTTCAGATCGATGGCGCGGCAGGCGGATTCGACGATCCGCGTATCATAGCCCAGCCGCGCGGCGTCGATCGCGCTGTAGGCCACGCAGAAATCATGGGCCAGCCCGACAAAGGTCAGGTGCGTGATCCCCCGCTCGCCCAGGTAGCCGTGCAGGCCGGTCGGCGTCAGCTTGTCGTTCTCGAAGAACGCGGAATAGCTGTCGATCTGAGGCCGGAACCCCTTGCGCAGGATCAGTTCGGCCCGGCTCTGGTCCAGATCGGGATGCAGCTTGGCGCCGCGGCTGCCCTGCACGCAATGGCGCGGCCACAGGACCTGCGGGCCGTAATCCATCACGGTCAGCGAAAACGGCGCCCCCGCGCCTGCAGGATCGCCCGGACCGGGCCGGAAATTATCGGCAAAGCTGGAATGCTCGGCCGGATGCCAGTCCTGGGTCAGGATGACGGTATCGTAATCGCCCATCATCCGGTTTATCGGGGCAACGACCTCGTCTCCGGCGGGGACGGCCAAAGCGCCGCCCGGGCAAAAGTCGATCTGGACATCAACCACAATCAACGCGTGGGACAAGGGCTGCTCCTGCTTGGGGAAAGACCGGTCGCAGTTGAACGGCGCGCTCGCGTCACGGTCAACCCCCCGTGACAATAACTCCTGTGGCAGAGGGTTTTTGGTGACGCAGGGTCACCCCGCCGCGCCAACCGGCCTTGCCACAGGACGGGCACGGCGCTAGGCCGCGCCCATGCTCGTTGTCGCCGCACTCTATCACTTCACCCGATTCGAGGACCCCGCCGCCCTGCGCGGCCCCCTTCTCGACCTCTGCCGAATGCAGGGCCTCTGCGGCACGCTGCTTCTCGCACGCGAAGGAATCAACGGCACCATTGCCGGACCCCGCCAGGGGATCGACGCGGCCCTGGCCCATATCCGCGCCCTACCGGGCTGCGCCACGCTGGTCTGGAAGGAAAGCGCCGCCGAAACCCCGCCCTTTGGCCGCATGAAGGTTCGCCTCAAGCGCGAGATCGTGACGATGGGCCAACCCGAGGTGGACCCGGTCGCGGCAACCGGCCACTATGTCGCGCCGCACGACTGGAACGCCCTGATCCAGGCCCCCGATGTCGCCGTGATCGACACCCGCAACGACTACGAGGTCCAGATCGGCAGCTTCAAGGGCGCCATCGACCCCGGCACCAGAAGCTTCCGCGACTTCCCCGAATGGTGGGCGGCAAACGCCGAACGCTTTCGGGGCAAACGCATCGCGATGTTCTGCACAGGCGGCATCCGCTGCGAGAAATCGACGAACTACCTCCTCTCGCAGGGCGTCCCCGAGGTCTATCACCTCCAAGGCGGCATCCTGAAATATCTCAAGGACGTGCCCGAGGCCGACAGCCTCTGGCAGGGCGAATGCTTCGTCTTCGACCAGCGCGTCAGCCTGACCCACGGCCTGGGTCAGGGCCGCCACGGGCTCTGCCATGCCTGCCGCCGCCCCTTGGCGCCCGAGGACCGCACCCGCCCCCAATACGAAGAGGGCGTGTCCTGCCACCGCTGCGCCGACGAATACAGTCCCGAGGACCGCGCCCGCTTCCGCGAAAGACAGCGCCAGTTCGACCGCCGCGCCTGATTTCTTCTTCACGAAAATATCCCGGGGGGAGTCCCCGGCACGGGGACGGGGGGCAGCGCCCCCCGACGCCCTCTCTCAGCGCGCCGTCGTCAGCCCGCCCGCGGCGATGGCGGCCATGTTCAGGATGTCGCTGACGGTCGAGCTGGTCGAACAGATCTGGATCGGACGCGGCACGCCGGTCAGGATCGGCCCGACCACGGTCGCTCCCGCCATCTCCTGCATCAGCTTCACCGAGATCGAGGCCGAATGCCGCGCAGGCACGACCAGCACATTGGCCGGCCCGGTCAGGCGGCTGAAGGGATAACGCGCGGCGGCCTCGCGGTTCAACGCGACATCGACGGTCATCTCGCCCTCATATTCGAAATCGACGCGCCGCGCGTCCAGCACATGCGCGGCCTGCGCCATCTTGGTCGCACGCTCGCTGACCGGATAGCCGAAGTTCGAGAACGACAGGAACGCAACCCGAGGCTCCAGCCCCAGACTGCGGGCCACATCCGCCCCGCGCGTGGCGATATCGGCCAGATCCTCGGCCTCGGGCCATTCATGGACCAGCGTGTCGCCGATCAGCACGATCCGGCCCCGATGCAGCACGGCGGTGATGCCGACAGTGCCGTCCTGGGGGCGCACGTCGAAGACATGACCGATCTGCGCCAGAACCGGCGCGCTTTTCCGCGTAGCCCCGGTCACCAGCCCGTCACCATGACCATGCGCCAGCATCAGCGCCGCAAAGATGTGACGGTCGCGGTTGGCCAGCTTGAAGGCATCCTCGCGGTCCACGCCCTTGCGCTGAAGCCGCTGATAGAGAAACTCGTGATAGGCATCCAGATGGCGGCTGTTGGCGGCATTCACCACCGTGATCTCGCGCCATGCATCGCCCAGCCCCAGGGCCTCCAGCTCGGCCTTGACCTCGGCCTCGCGGCCGACGACCAGGGCCTGCCCCATCCCCGTCCGGGTCCAGGACACGGCGGCGCGCAACACGCGTGGATCGTCGCCCTCGGCAAAGATCATCCGCGCCTGGGCCTGACGGGCGCGGGCATGGATGCCCTGAAGGATCGTCGCCGTCGGGTCCATGCGCGATTTCAGCGACTGGACATAGCCCTCCATGTCGATGATCGGACGGCGCGCCACGCCGGTCTCCATCCCGGCCTTGGCCACGGCGGGCGGGATCACATGGATCAGCCGCGGATCAAAGGGCGTGGGAATGATGTAATCCCGCCCGAAACGCAGCTTGCGGCCATAGGCGACGGCCACCTCGTCGGGCACATCCTCGCGCGCCAGTTCCGCCAGCGCGCGGGCGCAGGCGATCTTCATCTCGTCATTGATGGCGCGGGCATGGATGTCCAGCGCGCCCCGGAACAGATAGGGAAAGCCCAGGACGTTGTTCACCTGGTTCGGGTAATCGCTGCGGCCCGTGGCGACGATGGCATCCGGGCGCACGGCATGGGCATCCTCGGGGGTGATCTCGGGGTCGGGATTGGCCATGGCGAAGATCACCGGATTGTCGGCCATGCTGGCGACCATTTCCTGCGTCACCGCACCCTTGGCACTGACGCCCAGGAAGACGTCGGCGCCCTTCATCGCCTCTTTCAGGGTGCGCGCCTCGGTCACGACGGCGTGGGCGGACTTCCACTGGTTCATGCCCTCGGTGCGACCCTGCCAGATGACGCCTTTGGTGTCGCACATGATGCAGTTCTCGTGCCGCGCGCCCATGGATTTCAGCAGTTCCAGGCAGGCGATCCCCGCCGCACCCGCGCCGTTCAGGACGATGCGCACATCCTCGATCTTCTTGCCGGACAGTTCCAGCGCGTTCAGCAGACCCGCCGCGCAGATGACGGCGGTGCCGTGCTGGTCGTCATGGAAGACGGGAATGTCCATCATCTCCTTGAGGCGGCTCTCGATGATGAAGCATTCGGGGGCCTTGATGTCCTCGAGGTTTATGCCGCCGAAGGTCGGGCCCATCAGCCGGACGGCATTGATGATCTCGTCCGGGTCCTCGGTGTCCAGCTCGATGTCGATGGCGTTGACATCGGCGAAGCGCTTGAACAGGACGGCTTTGCCCTCCATCACCGGTTTCGAGGCCAGCGCGCCTAGATTGCCCAGCCCGAGGATCGCGGTCCCGTTCGAGATGACGGCGACCATGTTGCCCTTGGTCGTGTAATCATAGGCGGTCTCGGGGCATGCCGCGATGGCCTCGACCGGGACGGCGACACCGGGCGAATAGGCCAGCGACAGGTCGCGCTGCGTCGCCATGGGCGTCGAGGCGACGATGTCGTATTTCCCCGGCCGCGGCTCCATGTGATAGGCCAAGGCCTCTTCGGGCGTGATGCGATTGTTGCGCGGCGTCCGGTCTGTCATCTTCCTGTCCCCCTGAGATCCCGGCCTGCTTAGCGCGACACGGGGGCCGGCTCAATCGGCAAGGATTGACCTAGGGTCAAGCGGTAGAGGGGGGCGCTGCCCCCCGGCCCTTCCGGGCCTCCCCCCGGGATATTTGGCCCAAGGCAAAGGAGCAGGCTCAGATCATGACCTTGCCGAAGCTGTCGCGCAGGGCAGCGGACCAGGCGGCGCTCATCCGGGCGAAATCGGGGTCGCCGTCGAGAATGCGGCGCCGGAGGCCCAGCCGGAACTGGTCGCGTTCGATCAGGGCCAGGTCGAGGGGCATGCCCACCGACAGGTTCGACCGCAGGGTCGAGTCCATCGACAACAGGACGGCCTTCTGCGCATCGGCAAGGCTGGTCGCCGGCGTCACGACGCGGTCGAGGATCGGTTTGCCGTATTTGTGTTCGCCGATCTGCAGAAAGGGCGTGTCCTCGGTCGCCTCGATGAAGTTGCCCTCGGGATAGATCAGGAACAGCCGCATGTCCCCGCCACGCCGCTGGCCGGCCACGATCATGCTGGCCGAGGCCTGCTGCTTGAGGTCGCGGCACTGCTCGGCGATCTCGCGCCTCGTGCGGCAGAGCGTGTCGCCGATGATCGTCGCCGCGCGCAGCATGGTCGGGGCGCGCATGATCGAGGTCGTCTCATCCGCCATCTCGTCTTCGATGGCCTCTTCGAGGCGTGCGATCGTGGTCTGCGTCACCGACAGCGAGCCGGCGGTCATGATGGTGATGATCCGTTCGCCCGGTTCCTCGAAGAAGAACATCTTGCGATAGCACGAGATGTTGTCCAGCCCGGCATTCGTCCGTGTATCCGACAGCAGGACAAGGCCCGCATCAAGTTTCAATCCGACGCAATAGGTCATCGGCAGGTCTTCCCGTAAAAATACCGCCCGACACTAGGGCGCGGCCTGGCACCGTGCAATCGCCGAGCCAGCGCGCCGGGACCGGACTGACCAAAAAAACAACAGGCTCTTTGCCTTGGGCCAAATATCCCGGGGGGAGGCCCGGAACGGGCCGGGGGGCAGCGCCCCCCCCTGCGCCCCCGAGGCCAGGCGCCTACTGAACCAGTTCCTCGACATGGACGGCCACGGCAAGCTCTTCAGCGCCATTGCCAAGCGCCACCCCCCGGATCGGGGCGGCGTCCGAGGCATCAAGACCCGAGCCCAGCCGCACATAGCGTTCATCCGGACAGCAGCTGTTCGCCGCGTCGAACCCGACCCAACCCAGACCCTCGACGAAAATCTCGGCCCAGGCATGGGCGGCATCATGCGGCTCGCCGTCGATGGTCGAATGCAGGTAGCCCGACACATAGCGCGCTGGCAGGTCCGACAGCCGGGCCAGTGCGATCAGGGCATGGGTGTGGTCCTGGCAGACGCCTTCGCCCAGGGCCAATGCTTCGGCTGCGGTCGTGTGGGCCTCGGTCACGCCCGGGCGGAAGGCGATCGCCGCACTGACCGCGCGCGACAGGCGGTGCGCCAGATCGAGGCCGTCCTGCGCATCTGCGCCTGCCTCGGTTGCCAGTGCGCGCAGGCTTGGATCCGGCGCCGTCACCTTGCTGGAGCGCAGGTAGGTCAACGGGTTGATCAGCTCTCGATGACCGCGCAGCACGCCCGCGGTGTCGCGCGTGTCGATCCGGCCTTCGATACGCACATTCACCTCGCTGACCGGACCACGCACGGTCCAGCCCTCGATCCAGTCGCCCGCGCCGTCGCGAAAGCCCGGCCCGCGCACCCCGCCCGAGACCTGGATCTGCCATTCATGCGTCCGCTGCCCCTCGAAGACCGAAGGGGTCAGCCGCAGGCTTTGCACCAGGTTCCGGATGGGCTGATCGTAGCGATAGACCGTTTCGTGGGAAATCCGCAGCTTCATGGTCAGACCCCTCCCATAAGGTAATCCTGATGCACCAGGTTCGAGATGGCTGCCATCTCGCGGATGAACCAGCTGAGGAATTCATGCAGGCCCTCGTCAAAGATCATCTCGATATTGCGCGATTCCAGCGCGGCCAGCACCTCGCGCGCCTTGTCGCGGGCCTCGGTCGGGACGCTGTCGCCATAGCGGCGGGCCAGTCCCTCAAGGTGCCAGACCGCCTCGTAGAGCGAGGTGATCAGCGCGCGCGGGCTTTCGCCGTTCAGGATCAGGAAATCGGCCACCTGCGCCGCCGTGATGTCGCCGCCATAGGCCCAGTGATAGGCCCGGTGCGCCGACAGCGCCCGCAGGATCACCTGCCATTGATAGCTGTCCAGCCCCGAGCCCACGAATTCGATCCGGGGCAGCAGCACGAAATACTTGACGTCCAGCAGTCGCGCCGTCGCGTCGGCGCGTTCGATGCTGTAGCCCAGATTCATGAAGTGCCAGCCGTCGTTGCGCAATTGCGTCGCGTTGATCGCGCCGCGCACGGTCGAGGTGTGGCCGGTGGTGAAATCGGTCAGCCCGGCCGTGTCCAGCTTGGCGCGGGGCTGGCGCTCGATCTTGCGCAGTTCCTGATAGGCGACGTTCAGCGCATCCCAGACCTGGCTGGTCAGCGCAGTCCGCACGATGCGCCCGGCCTCGCGCGCGCGTTCCAGACAGCTTGCGACCGATGACGGATTGTCATGGTCGAAGAAGATGAATTCCTCGATCTTCTCCTGCGTGATCTCGCCGTATTTCTGCCGGAACAGGTCGGATGTCCCCGAAGCCTGCAAGAGCGAGTTCCATTCGTTCTGATAGCCCAGTTCGGTATTGGGCAAGAGCGTGATGCGCTGGCCCACGTCCAGCAGGCGCGCGGCGGTTTCGGCGCGCTCGAGATTGCGGCCCATCCAGTAGAGGTTCGAGGCGGTGCGGCTCAGCATGGTCGTTCTCCCCCTCATTCCGACAGGACCCAGGTGTCCTTGACGCCCCCGCCCTGCGACGAGTTCACCACCAGCGAGCCTTCGCGCAAGGCCACGCGGGTCAGGCCGCCCGGCACCAGCTCGATCCGGTCGCCACACAGGCAATAGGGCCTGAGGTCCACATGGCGCGGGGCGATGCCCTCATCCACGAAGGTCGGGCAGGTGGACAGGGCCAGCGTGGGCTGCGCGATGTAGTTCGAGGGGTTGGCCTCGATTTTGGCGCGGAAGGCCTCGATCTCGGCCTTGGTGGATTTCGGGCCGACCAGCATCCCGTATCCGCCCGAGCCGTGGACCTCCTTGACGACCAGATCGCCCAGGTTCTCCATGACATAGCGGTAATCGTCGTCCTTCCACAAAGTCCAGGTCTGGACGTTGTTCAGGATCGGCTCCTCGCCCAGATAGAAACGCACCATCTCGGGGACGAATGTGTAGATCGCCTTGTCGTCGGCCACGCCCGCGCCCGGCGCGGAACAGATCGACACGCCCCCCGAGCGATAGACATCCATCAGCCCCGGAATGCCCAGCATGGAATCGGGGCGGAAGCACAGAGGGTCCAGATAGGGGTCGTCGATCCGGCGATAGATCACGTCCACACGCTTGGGGCCGGTCGTGGTCCGCATGTAGCAGAATTCGCCATCCACGAAGAGATCCTGGCCCTCGACCAGCTCGACCCCCATCAGGTTGGCCAGAAAGCTGTGCTCGTAATAGGCGCTGTTGTAATGGCCCGGCGTCAGGATCACGCAGGTCGGGCGCTCGTTGCATTTCGCGGGGGCCACCGATTCCAGCGTGCGGCGCAGAAGTTCGGGATATTGGTCCACCGGCTCGATCCGGTTGCCGCGGAACAGCTGCGGGAACATCCGCATCATGATCTCGCGGTTTTCCAGCATGTAGCTGACCCCGGACGGCGTGCGGCAATTGTCCTCGAGCACATAGAATTCGTCCTTGGCGGTGCGGACAAGGTCGATGCCAATGATGTGCGAATAGACCCCGCGCGGCGGCACGACGCCGACCACAGCCTTTTCATAGGCATCATTCTGATAGACCAGCCGGGCCGGGATGCGGCCCGCGCGCACGATCTCGGCCCGGCCATAGACGTCGCGCAGAAAGGCGTTCAGCGCCCGGGCGCGCTGCTTGATACCGCGTTCAAGGCGGCGCCACTCGGCCTGTTCAAAGACGCGGGGCATCATGTCGAAGGGGATCAGCCGGTCCGGATCGCCGCCCTCGCCATAGACGGCGAAGGTAATGCCGATGCGGCGGAACAGGGCCTCGGCCTCGGCCTGCTTCATCTGGCGGAAATCGGCGGGCATCGTGTCCACCCAGTCGCGCAACCGGGCATAGGGTTCGCGCACCGCGTCGCCGTCAAACATCTCGTTATAGTAACTCATCACGTCCCCCCGGTCGTTCTTGCTGCCTTGGCTTGCTGCCTTTGGACAGGTCGATGATCTGCAAGCGCTTTCGGGAAGTCCACAGGGGATGCCGCGGATTTGCCCGTTCGCTTCGCAAATCCGGCGGCAGGCGGCGGGCAGGGAACGCAGACCCCTGCCCGCCTGCCTGTTTTGCGGGCAGCGTCAGGTCAGTTCGACCGCGATCGCCGTGCCCTCGCCGCCGCCGATGCAGATGGCCGCAACCCCGCGCCTGAGGCCGCGCGCCTGCAGCGCATGGATCAGCGTCACGATGATGCGTGCCCCGGACGCGCCGATCGGATGCCCCAACGCGCAGGCCCCACCATTCACGTTCACGCGATCATGGGGCAGACCCATCCGCGCCATGAAGGCCATCGGCACGACGGCGAAGGCCTCGTTGACCTCCCACAGATCGACCTCGTCCTTGCTCCAGCCGATGCGGGCCAGCAGCTTTTCGGCGGCGGGGACCGGTGCCGTCGGAAAGGCGCCCGGCGCCTGCGCGTGGCTGGCATGGCCCACGATACGCGCGATGGCGCCTGCCGGATCGGCGCTGACCACCAGCGCCGCCGCCCCGTCCGAGATGGACGAGCTGTTGGCCGCCGTCACCGTCCCGTCCTTGCGGAAGGCGGGTTTCAGATGCGGGATCTTGTCGGGTCGCGCCAGTCCGGGCTGTTCGTCCGTGTCGATGGTGCTGTCGCCGCCCCGGCCCGTGACCGTGACCGGCGCGATCTCGGCGGCAAAGGCGCCCGAGGCGATGGCTTCTTGCGCGCGGGTCAGGCTGGCAAGGGCGTAATCGTCCTGCGCCTGGCGGGAAAAGGCGAATTCGGCGGCGCAATCCTCGGCGAAGGTGCCCATCAGGCGGCCCTTGTCATAGGCGTCCTCAAGCCCGTCAAGGAACATGTGGTCGATCACCTGCCCATGGCCCAGCCGCGCCCCCGCCCGCATCTTGGGCAGCAGATAGGGTGCGTTCGACATGCTCTCCATCCCGCCCGCGACGACCAGATCGGCGCTGCCGGCCGCGATGGCATCCGCGGCCATCATCACCGCCTGCATCCCCGAGCCGCACATCTTGTTCAGCGTCGTCGCCGGCACGCCCTGCGGCAGGCCCGCCGCAAAGCCCGCCTGCCGCGCGGGCGCCTGACCCTGACCGGCGGGCAGCACGCAGCCCATCAGCAGCGCATCGACCCGGCCTGGCGCCACCCCCGCACGCGCCAGCGCCGCCGCCACCGCAACCCCGCCAAGCGCCGGTGCGGGCATGGCAGACAGCGCCCCCTGAAGGCCCCCCATCGGCGTCCGCGCGGCTCCGTTGATGTAGATCTGTCGCATTGTCATCATTCTCCCCCTTGCGGTCCCGTCCCTCGATTACCGGATGCTAACCTTTGGCGTCTATACGGGTCGGCGGGAACGCAGAAGGAAACGTATATGCAACTCGTCGTCGAGGATACCGAAAGCCACCTGCTGATCACGGTTGGCGAAACGCGGATCGACGCCGCCATCGCCACGCAATTCAAGGACAGGCTGCGCGCCATCGTGACCAAGGCGACCAAGCCCGTGCATCTTGACCTGCATCATGTCGATTTCATGGACAGTTCCGGCCTTGGCGCCGTCATCGCGGTGCGCAAGGCGCTGGCCGAACGCCTGCCGCTGGTCCTGCACGCCGTCACCCCGAATGTCGAACGCGTCTTTCGGCTGACCCGAATGGACAGCGTCTTCGACATCCGCCCCGCAATTTCGCAGGAGGAAACGCCTCAATGAACCCCGAAGAACGGCAGAATGCCGGCGTGGACAATCGGCCCTCGGTGCAGAACCTGCCGATGTTCCATCGCATCCTGAAGGCGACGCCCGAAACCGTCCGCGAGGCGCTCGGCGCGGTGCGCGCGCGGTTTCGCGACGAAGTGGGCCAGGATACGCTCGGCCGTCTGGAACTGGTCCTGGCCGAGGTGATGAACAACATCGCCGAACATGCGGGGGACCATATCGCGCCCGGCCAGATCGTGCGCCCGCCCTTGGTGCATCTTTGGGTGGTCGGCCATGAAGAGGGTCTGGCCTGCGCGCTCAGCGATGACGGGGCCTCGCTGCCCGCCGAATGCCTTCTGCCCCGCGACCTGCCGCAAATCGGCAGCGAAGATCTGCCCGAGGGCGGGTTCGGCTGGTATCTGATCCAGGACCTGACGCAGGAATTGTGCTATTACCGCGAGGGGCGGCGCAATTTCCTGGCCTTCCGCATCCCGCCCGGAGGCATGACAGAGTGATCAGTTGATCGGTGCCATCAGGTAATAGCGCCCGTCCTCGAAGTCTCCGAACAGATCGCTCAGCTCGGGGTGATCGATGGGCTCGCCCGACGTGTCGGGTTCGAGATTCTGCTCCGAGACATAGGCCACGTAATAGGTCGCTTCGGTCTCGGCATAGAGATGGTAGAAGGGCTGATCCTTGTCGGGGCGCGATTCCTCGGGGATCGATTCGTACCATTCCTCGGTATTGGCGAATTGCGGATCGACATCGAAGATGACGCCACGGAACGGGCGCTCGCGATGCCGTACCACCTGGCCGAGGGCGAATTTCGCGATCCGACCTTGTGCGTGGAAGTGCTGCGTCGTCATGCTTGCGGGCCTGTCCCTGCTGAAATGATGCAGGGGCTTCTAATCCCCCGGGGCGATTCTGTCCACCGGGGGGCAGGCCGCAGCCAGATCAGGGTCGCGCGGTGACGGGCAGCGGCGCGACCAGATCGGCGATCGCGCGGTATTCGTCGGCCACGGCCATCGCCTCGGCCAGACCGTCCGAGGGGACCGCACCCGGATCTTCCTGCCCGTCGCGCATCACAAGACGCGCATCCAGCCAGTCCAGCAGCATCCTGCGCTGCGTGTCGGGCATCGCCGCCAGCATCTGCGCCAAAAGGCGCCGCTGCGCCAGCAAACGCCCCTCGATCTGGTCGAGCCGTTCGGATGCGTTGTTCATCACAGCACTCCTGTTGATCGCGGCAGGCTGGCAGAGAAGCCGGGGGCGCGCAACCGCTCAGCCGGTCTCGCGATCGGTCCGGGCGGCAGCCTCGGCCAGCTTGCGGGCCAGTTCCTCGGCCAGTTCGCGGCTGCGCGGGGTCAGGGGTTCGGCCTCGACCCCTTTGCGCAAGGCTTCGATCGCCTCGTCCACCCGCTTGTCTGTCTCGTCATTGCCTGCAGTCATCGGATCCTCGTTTCGCACAGGTCAGTTTAACTAAAAGCAACGGCGCCGTCGCGGTTTGTGATGCACCTCCGGCGCGCTTTTTGCCGCACGAGGCAAAAACGCGCCGGAACCCCGTTGGCCAGGGCGCGTTTCCTCACTTCAGCGCACAAGCCCGTGAAGCCCGAGATCCCCCGATGCCCCAAGCCACCCGCCCCGCCCTTGCTTCGCACCGTCACCAAATCTGGGCCCGGATCGCGCTGGCCTTGCTGGGGCTGGCGCTGCTGGCCCTGGGCGGGGCGACCGCGTGGTTCGGCGCTCTTCTCGTCTGGGAGGGTGGCAGCTGGTATTACCTGCTGGCCGGAATGGCACTGGCCTTGGCCGGGCTGACGCAGATCGCCGGCCTGACGCGCCTGTCGGTGCCGATCCAGGCCTGTGTCCTTCTGGCCACGATGCTGTGGTCGATCTGGGAAATCTGGGGCAAGGGGTTTCTTCCCGGCTGGGGGGCGGATTTCGGCGCGCGGGTCGGTGTCATCGCGGCCTTCTTCTTCCTGTCGGCGCTGGTCGCGGCGGCGGGCACCCCGCGCCCCCTGCGCGCGCCGGGCCTGTTGCGGATCACGGCCGGAGCGACCGCTGCTGCCGGCCTCGTCGCCATCGGCCTGATCGCGCTTTACTGGGAGCGCACGACCCAGCCCTCGGATCTGGCCCGGATCCAGCCGCGCCCGGCCCCCGAGGGGGTGAACGGCCCCGCCGACTGGCCCGCCCATGCGGGCAGCGCGCATGGGCAGGCCTTTACCCCGGCCAGCCAGATCACGCCGCAGAACGTCGCCCAACTGACCGAGGTCTGGCGCGTGCAGACGGGCGATCTGCCGCCGAACGAGCGGGTCTATTACTCGGCCCAGAACACGCCGATCCTGGTGGACGGGCGGCTGTTCACCTGCACGCCCAGCAATCAGGTTCTGGCCCTGGACCCGACGGCGGGGCAGGTCCTGTGGCGCTTTGATCCCGGCGTCGATCCTCAGCATATGGAATCGCTGTTCTCGGCCGCCTGCCGAACGGTCGCGCATTACAACCTGCCCGATGCGACCGGCGAATGTGCCACGCGGGTGCATGTCGCGACCGTCGATGGGCGCCTTTACGGGCTGGACGCGGCCAGCGGCGCGGTCTGCGAGGATTTCGGTCGGGGCGGCATCGTCGATCTGACACTGGGCATGGGCATTCAGGAAACGGGGCTGGCCTCGTCCACCTCGGGTCCGGCGCTGGTGGGCGATGCGCTGATCGTGGGGCAGCAAGTCAGCGACAACCAGCGCCGCGACGCGCCATCGGGGGTGGTCAGGGCCTATGACGCGGCGACCGGCGATCTGCTCTGGGCGTGGGACGCGCTGCGGCAGGGTCAGGCGCAAGAGCCCCTGGCCGAGAGCGAGGTCTATCCCCGCGGCACGCCGAATGTCTGGAACGTCATTTCGGGCGATCCTCAGGCGGGGCTGGTCTATGTCGGCACCGGCAATTCGGCGAACGACCATTGGGGCGGCACCCGGACCGAGGAAGAGGACCGCTTCACCTCGGCCGTGGTCGCCATCGATCTGGAGACCGGCGAGACGGTCTGGGATTTCGCGACCGTCATCCACGACCTGTGGGATTACGATATCGGCGCGCAGCCGGTCGTCGGCGACGTCACCGTGGCTGGGCAAACCACGCGCGCGGTCATTCAGGCGACCAAGACCGGGTCGCTGTTCGTCTTCGACGCCGCGACGGGCGAACCGCTGACCGACATCCGCATGACGCCCGCCCCGCAGGGCGCGCTGCCCGGCGACTGGGTCAGCGAGGCGCAGCCGCAATCGGTGCATTACGCCAACATCTCGGGGCTGCCCGGCCCCGAACCCGAGGAACTGGACGCGCGCCACGCCTTTGGCATGACGCCGCTGGATGCGGTCATGTGCCGGCTGGAATTCCAGCGCATGCGGTACGAGGGGATGTTCACCCCGCCGACCGACGATCCGGGCGGCATGCTGCTGTTTCCCGGCACGATCGGCGGCCCGAACTGGGGCGGTATCGGGCTGGACCGCGACCGCAACATCGTGATCTCGAACCATTCGCGCCTGCCGAACAAGGTCGTGATGGTGCCGCGCGATCAGGTGGACGATCTGCCCGTCGGCATGGGCGGCGCCCGCCCCGATCAGGAGGTCGCGCCGCATTACCTTTCGCCCTATGGGGTGGACCGACCGATCTGGCTGTCCGCGCTGGAGGTGCCATGCATCGCGCCGCCCTGGGGTTTCATCGTGGCCACCGATCTGGATAGCGGCGAGATCGTCTGGCAGAAGCCCCTCGGGACCGGGTTCGACACCGGCCCGCTGGCGCTGCCGACCTTTCTGAAGCTGCCCATCGGCACGGCGAATATCGGCGGCCCGCTGGTCACGGCGACGGGGCTGACCTTCATCGCCGCCTCGCAGGACAATTGGTTGCGCGCCTACGAGACCGAAACCGGCCGGTTGCTGTGGCAGGGGCGGCTGCCTGCGGGCGGGCAGGCCTCGCCCATGAGCTACCAGATCGACGGGCGCCAGTATGTCGTCATCACCGCCACCGGCCATGAACGCCTGATGACCGAGACCGGCGATTACATCATCGCCTTCGCACTGGAGGATTAGGCCCGGTCAGTCGGCGCCGAAGAGGTCGCGCGTATAGACCTTGGCGCGCACGCTTTCCAGTTCGGCCCCAAGGCGGTTGGCGACGATGATGTCGGCCTCTTGCCGGAAGGCGTCCAGATCGCGCACCACGCGCGAGCCGAAAAAGCGGTCCTCGGCCATGGCGGGTTCATAGACGATCACCTCGATCCCCTTGGCCTTGAGCCGCTTCATGATGCCCTGCACCGCGCTGTGGCGGAAATTGTCCGAGCCCGACTTCATCACCAGCCGGTAGATGCCGACGACGCGGGGACCGCGCGACAGGATATCCTCGGCGATGACGTCCTTGCGGGTGCGGTTCGCCTCGACCACGGCGGCGATCAGGTTCTGCGGCACGTTGCTGTAATTGGCCAGCAATTGCTTGCTGTCCTTGGGCAGGCAATAGCCGCCATAGCCGAACGAGGGGTTGTTGTAATGGCTGCCGATGCGCGGATCGAGGCCCACCCCTTCGATGATCTGGCGGCTGTCGAGGCCATGCGTCAGCGCATAGCTGTCCAGCTCGTTGAAATAGGCCACGCGCAGGGCAAGGTAGGTGTTGGCGAAAAGCTTGATCGCCTCGGCCTCGGTCGGGCCGGTCAGCAGGATCGGCACGTCGCGGTCCAGCGCGGCATCGGCCAGAAGCTGGGCAAAGGCCTGCCCGCGGGGGCTGTTCTCGCCCACCACGATCCGCGACGGGTGCAGGTTGTCTTGCAGGGCGCGGCCCTCGCGCAGGAATTCCGGGCTGAAGATCACCTGATCGCAGCCCAGTCGCTGTGACACATCCAGCGTGAATCCGACCGGCACGGTGGACTTGACCACGATCACGGCCTTGGGGGCGTGCTGCATGACGGTGCGGATCACCGTCTCGACGCTGGACGTGTCAAAGAAATTCGTGACCGGGTCGTAGTCGGTCGGCGTCGCCACGATGACGAAATCCGCGCCTTCATAGGCGGTCGCGGGATCGGTCGTGGCGATCAGGTCCAGATCTTCCTCGGCCAGATAGCGGGCCATTTCGGCATCGACGATCGGGCATTGCCGGGCGTTCAGCATCTCGCAGCGGCGCGGATCGATATCGATGGCGCGAACGCGGTTCTGGCGCGCCAGCAGCACGGCATTGGACAGCCCGACATAGCCGATCCCGGCAACGGCGATGGTTTTCTGCGACATGCGTTTTCCCTGACCTTAGGCACGGGGCAAGGCGGCCCCGATGCCTTATGGCTGCTGCGCGCACGGATGAAAACGCCGAAAAGACCGGCTTTGCGGCAAGGCGCCGATCGCGCCCTGCCGCGCGCTTTCAGGCCCGCGCCAGCGCCTTGGCCTCTTTGCGGCGGGCATGCAGCGCGGGTTCGGTATAGCCCGAGGGCTGCCGCGTCCCCGTCAGGATCAGGTCGCGCGCGGCCTCGAAGGCTGGGCCGTCAAAGCCCGGCGCCATCGGGCGATAGGCCGGATCGCCCGCATTCTGGGCATCGACCTTGGCGGCCATGCGGCGCAGCGCGTCCTCGACCTGATCGCGGGTGATCAGGCCGTGTTCCAGCCAGTTAGCCAGATATTGCGCGCTGATCCGGCAGGTCGCGCGGTCCTCCATCAGGGGCACGTCGTCGATATCGGGCACCTTGGAACAGCCGATCCCCTGATCGACCCAGCGCACCACGTAGCCCAGAATCCCCTGCGCGCTGTTGTCCAGCTCGCGCAGGATCTCGTCGCGGGTCAGCGGAGCGGTGGCAAGGGCGGGCGTCAGCAGCAGGTCCAGATCGGGCAGCGCCTTGCCCGCCAGTTCGTCCTGACGCGCGGCGACATCGACCATGTGGTAATGCATCGCATGCAGCGTCGCGGCGGTGGGGCTGGGCACCCAGGCGGTCGAGGCGCCCGATTTCGGGTGGCCGATCTTGACCTCCAGCATCTCGGCCAGGGCGTCGGGCTTGGCCCACATCCCCTTGCCGATCTGGGCACGGCCCTTCATCCCGGCGGCCAAGCCGATCAGGACGTTGCGATCCTCGTAGGCCTGCAACCAGGTCGAGGCCTTCATGCCCGCGCGCCCGACGAAGGCACCGCCCTGCATCGAGGTGTGGATCTCGTCGCCGGTGCGGTCAAGGAAGCCCGTGTTGATGAAGACGATGCGGTTGCGGATCGCGTGGATGCAGGCGGCAAGGTTGGCGCTGGTGCGGCGTTCCTCGTCCATCAGGCCCAGTTTCACGGTATTGGCAGGCAGGCCAAGCACCTGTTCCACATGGGTAAAGACGCGGTCGGCAAAGGCGGCCTCGTCCGGGCCGTGCATCTTGGGCTTGACCACATAGACCGAGCCCACGCGGCTGTTGCCGGGCCGGTCGCCGCGATCCAGATCGTGCAGCGCGCAGGCGATGGTGACCATCGCGTCCATCAGCCCCTCGGGCGTCTCGGCGCCGTCCTTCAGGACCGCATCGGTCGTCATCAGATGGCCGACATTGCGAACCAGCAGCAGCGCGCGGCCCGGCAGGGTCAGGGTGCTGCCGTCGGGGCGGGTGATCTGGCGGTCGCCGGCCAGACGGCGGGTCAGCGTCTTGCCGCCCTTGTCGAAGCTTTCGACCAGATCGCCCTTCATCAGGCCCAGCCAGTTGGCATAGACGCCGATCTTGTCCTCGGCATCGACGGCGGCGACGCTGTCCTCGCAGTCCTGGATCGCGGTCAGCGCGGCCTCCATCACCACGTCGCGCAGGCCGCTTTCGCAGGCGGCGCCGATCGGGTGGTCGGGGTTCACGACCAGTTCGACATGCAGCCCGTTATGGCGCAGCACATAGGCCGTATCGCCGCCCTCGCGCCGGATGCCGACATAGGCGGCCGGGTCGGCCAGTCGCACGGTCTGGCCCGCGATGGTCGCCACCAGACCCTGATCATCGGCGCCATAGGCCGTCACCTCGGCATGGCTGCCCGAGGCCAGCGGCAGCGCCTGATCCAGGAAGGCGGCGGCCTTGGCCACGACCGCATCGCGGCGCGCGGGGTCGATCCCGCCCCCGGCGGGCGGCGGCCCCATCACGTCCGAGCCATACATCGCATCATAAAGCGAGCCCCACCGCGCATTCGCCGCGTTCAGCGCGAAACGGGCATTGCTGACCGGCACGACAAGCTGAGGCCCGGCAAGGCTGGCGATTTCGGGATCGACGGCGCCGTTCTCGACCGCAAAGGGCGCGGGTTCGGGCACCAGATAGCCGATCTCGGTCAGAAAGGCGCGATAGGCGGCAGCGTCCCAGGGCTGGTTGCCGCGCGCCTTGAGCCAGTCGTCGATCTGCGCCTGCAATTCGGCGCGGCGGTCCAGCAGGGCGCGGTTCTCGGCCATGAAGCCGTCCAGCAGCGCGGCATAGCCCCGCCAGAAGGCGTCGGCCTGAACCTTGGTGCCCGGCAGGACCTGATCTTCGACGAAGCGGGCGAAATCCTGATCGACCTCCAGTCCGTGACGGGTGACGCGTGCCATGCCTTCCTCCTTACAGATGATGCCTTGCCGCATGGCTTACGACAGAAGCGCCCGCCTGCCAAGCGGGGCGGAATATTTTTCCACAAATGGAAAATGCCGCGAAATCCGGCATGGCCCGATCAAGCGCGCAGAAAGGCGTCGCGGCCTTGCGCCGACATGCTATTGACGGGAAACCAGATCGGAGGGCGATGGATGATCCGCGCGCATATGGCCAGTTTTCCACCCCGCGCGGGCGTCCTGCCGCAGGCCGTCGCCTCGATCCTGCCGCAGGTGGACCGGCTGTTCCTGTGCCTGAACCGGTTTGATTCGGTGCCCGGCTGGATCGCGGACGAGCCGAAGATCGAGGCGACGATCCCCGACCGCGACCTGAAGGATGCGGGCAAGTTCGCCTTTGCGCCCGGCCCCGACGACTGGGTCTTTACCGTGGATGACGACATTGCCTATCCGCCCGATTACGTCGCGGCGACGCTGGCGCAGATGGACAGGCTGGACCCCGAGACCAGCGTGATTGGCCATCTGGGCAATGCCTGGCTGAAGCGCGGCAAGCTGGGCCAGATGGGCTGGAAGACCGTGATGTTCTGGAAACGCTCGGCCCATCTGATGAAGGTCGATATCCTTGGCACCGGCACGACCTGCCAGATGGGCCGCAACCTGCCCCGTCTGGACCAGATCGAGGATGCGGCAGGCTTTGTCGATCTGCGCCATGCGCGGCTGCATGCGGCGGCCGGGCGCTGGCTGTGGGTCGCGCCGCATGAACAGGACTGGATGCAGAGCCTGATGACCGACGACCTGCGCCCGACCTCGCTGTTCGACACGGTGAACCGCGAGCGGCCGCCCGCGATGATGGCCGAGGTCGCCGCCGTGATCGGCGGACGCAGCCCCCATTCCGGTCTGCATCACGGACATCTGGTGAAACAGGGGCTGGTTCGGCGCGGGCAAATGTCGTGAATGTCTGTTTCCGCAGGCTGAATGTCGCAAATCACCCTGTCCCGTCGCAACAAGGCGCTAATCTGCGCGAAAACACAGCCCGCCGCAGGATTCGAGCCGCGCCATGAACACCACCCCCTCCACAGCCGAGCTGATCGCCGGCCGCCAGCCCGGCCATTCGCTGCCGCGCGATCTCTATTGCGGGGAACAGACCTTCCGCGACGATCTGGAACAGATCTGGTATCGCGAATGGCTGTTCGCGGGCCCGGCCTCGGCCCTGCCCAAGACCGGCAGCTACATCACCATGCAGGTGGGCGATTATCCGGTGATCCTGACGCGCGGCGCCGATGGCCGCATCCGGGCCTTCCACAATGTCTGCCGCCATCGCGGCCAGCGCCTGTGTTCCAAGGCCAGCGGCACGAACCCCAAGCTGGTCTGCCCCTATCACCAATGGACCTACGATCTGGACGGTAAGCTGCTTTACGCCCGCGACATGGGCGAGGGCTTCGATGCCGCGAAATACGGCCTGAAAACCGTGCATTGCGTCGATCTGGGCGGGATGGTCTTCATCTGCCTGGCCAAGGTGCCGCCGGCGATCAATGATCTGGCGCCGCAACTGATGCGCTATCTGGCGCCGACCGATCTGGCCAAGACGAAGATCGCACAGGTCTCGACCATCATCGAGAACGGCAACTGGAAGCTGGTGATCGAGAACAACCGCGAATGCTATCATTGCGGCGGCAGCCACCCGTCGCTGTGCCGCACCTATTCCGACGATCCCTCGATGACGGCGATGGAAGGCCCCCATGCCGCCAGCCCCGAGATCCTGGCCCATTGGGAACGCTGCGAGGCCGCGAACCTGCCCTCGCGCTTCGTGAACCATCCGGCGATGCAATGGCGTCTGGCGCGGATTCCGCTGCTGAACCACGCCGAAAGCTATACGCTGGACGGCAAGAAAGCCGTGTCGCGCCGTCTGGGCCAGATGCCCTTCGACGATGCGGGCAGCCTGCTGTTCTTCCATTACCCGAACACCTGGAACCACTTTCTGGCCGACCATTCGATCGTCTTCCGGGTCCTGCCGGTCAGCCCGACGGAAACGCAGGTCACGACCTGGTGGCTTGTCCATCCCGACGCGGTCGAGGGGACGGATTACGACCTCGAGAACCTGACCCATGTCTGGATGCACACCAATGACGAGGATCGGCTGGTGGTCGAGGAAAACCAGGCCGGCATCCTGTCCCCCGCCTACGAACCCGGACCCTATTCGCCCCTTCAGGAAGAGGGCGTTCTGCAATTCGTCGATTGGTACTGCCAGACCATGGCAGACCGCCTGACCCCCACCCGCATCGCGGCCGAGTGATCCCATGCCCAAACCCCGCCTGAACTGGGCCGCCGAGCCGTGGTCCGATGACGAGCCGCTTGAATGCGTCATGGTCGTGCCGGAAACCCGCGACACCGCGACCTTCATCTTTCGCGCGCCCTCGGGCGCATGGTTCGACTATCAGCCGGGCCAGTTCATCACGCTGGACCTGCCTGTCGATCCTGCCAAGGGCGCGGCCGGGAATGTGCAGCGGACCTATACGATCAGCTCGTCGCCCTCGCGGCCGCTGTCGATCTCGGTGACGGTCAAGGCGCAGGCGACCTCGATCGGGACGCGCTGGATGCTGGACCATCTGAAGCCCGGGATGCGGATCAAGGCCTTCGGCCCGGCGGGGATCTTCAGCTTCCACCGCCATCCGGCGAAGAAATACCTTTTCATCTCGGCCGGGTCGGGGATCACCCCGATGATGTCGATGACGACCTGGTCCTGGGATCAGGCGCAGGACACCGACATCGTGTTCGTCCATGCCGCGCGCATGCCCTCGGACATCATCTTCCGCGAGCGGCTAGAGCAATTCGCCGCCCGCGTGCCGGGGCTGCAACTGCGCTTCACCGTCGAAGAACCCGAGCCCTTCAAGACCTGGCACGGCTATCAGGGCCGCCTGTCGCAGATCATGCTGGGCCTGATGGCGCCCGATTATCTGGACCGCGAGGTCTTCTGCTGCGGCCCCGAGCCCTTCATGCAGGCCGTCCGCGAGATGCTGGTCTCGCTTGGCTATGACATGGAGCGGTATCACCAGGAAAGCTTCGGTGCCCCCGTCGCCACCGAGGCCGAGGCCCCGGTGATCGAGGATGTCGCCCCCGACGGTGAATCGCGCGCCCAGGTCGTGTTCTCGGCCAGCGGCGTCACGGCAGCCTGCGCCGAGACCGACACCGTGCTGGCGGTGGCCAAGCGCGCGGGGCTGAACATCCCGTCGGGCTGCACCTTCGGGCTGTGCGGCACCTGCCGGATCCGCAAGACCTCGGGCGAGGTGCATATGGTCCATAACGGCGGCATCAGCGACGAGGATATCGCCGAGGGCTGGATCCTCGCCTGTTGTTCCAACCCGCTTGGTCGGGTCGAGGTCGAGGTCTGACCCGCGCGGTCGTCAGCCCGCCTTCGCAGCGGCGGGCTGAATGATCCATGCCATCATCTGCTGCGAAATCGCGGGCCGCAGCTTGCGGTCGTCGCCGCCCAGCTCGGTCTCCAGCGACAAAAGCTCGGTCTGCTCCAGATGCTGGGCGAAGCGATACATCGCATTCACCCCCGCGGCCGACTTGATGCCTTTGTGCGCGGCCTTGAAGACGCGCCGCGCCTCGTCGTCCAGCATCGACCAGAGGAAGCCCGCCATCACATCCTGACGCCATTGCGGGTTCGAATCCTCGGCCTTTCGGATCGCGCGCACGGCCATTCCTTGCGCATCCTCGAGGCCCGGCACCGTGCCGGAGGCATGCATGGCTTCGACGGCGGCACTGAAATGGTCGATCGCCTCTTTCCAGAAGGCGGTCAGGTCATGGCCCAGCTTCTGCAGGATGTGCAGGCGCGAATTGGTGATGCGGTTCTCACCGCACAGCAGCCGCATATGGTCGATACCGATGCGATTTTCGGGCGATGCCAGCGCCGACAGGATCTGCTGCGTCAACACGGAATCCGGCGTCTTTTCCGCGTGCAGCGGCAAGGGTTCGCCCGCTTCGAGGTTGCGCAACAGGGGCCGCGCCTCGAGAATGTCGGCATCCTCGCGCATGAAGAAATCGTCGGGCAACGCACGGCCTGCGATCAGCGAGACATAGCCGATATGGGTATGCAGGCGTGGCACATGCCGGTTGCGCTGTCGCACATCCTCGGAGGCGTTGATCACACCCGAGTCGGAAAAGTCGAAATAATGCGCGCCCGTCTGATGCGCCAGGATCGAGCCGACAGATTGGTCGTGCCGGTGATCCAGGAATTGCGGGTGGGTCGGCGCCAATTCGTCGGGCTGGTCGGTCAGCACGCGCGGATCACGACAGAATTCCACCCACTTTTCCAAAAAGGCGAAACTGGCATCCGAGGGCATGAACAGCAGCGGTCCCGCGCAAACCTGCGCGGCGCGCCGCATCTCGTCGGTATCGGCGCCCATCAGGATGAAGGCATCGCGCTTGGTGTAATCGCCCTGCACCTGCCAGGCGCCGATGAAGCCGTGAATGAAGCGATTGGGCGTCATCGCGCACAGCTCGACCGCGGCATGGGGAAAGGCCGGAAACTGGCGGAAAGCGCCCTTTTCGTAGCGCCCGGCATCGTTGTAGATCACGATGTCGTCGGGGCCGCATTCACGCAGCTTCTGCAGGATGATCCACGGCTTCCACAGCCAATATCCCGCGCCGCGCGGCTGTTCCAGAATGAAGCGGTTCTCTTCCCAGAAGGGCGTCTGGCGCAGCGCGGCCTCGGTCACATGCTCGGCGCTGTCGAAGCCGACCGCCAGGGCCGCGTCGCAGTAATCCTGCGCATTGGTGGCAAACGGATCGACGCCATTCGAGTAGACAAGGAAATGGGCCTTATTGATCCTGCTTTTTCCACGCCGCATGAGAACTCCTGGAAATAGCCCTTGGCAGGGCGGATACATTCAAGTTCCGATAATCCCACGGCCAGCGCACGGTTTGCAAGCTGGCAGTCCGTTCAGGTTTTATACGTCCGGGCAGAAAGCAAGTTTCGGGCGCTCACCCCAACAGCCGCAGAAGATAGGCGCCATATTCCGTCTTGTGGAACAACTCGGCCCGCTTGCGCAGGGCATCGCCCGAGATCCACCCGGCCTCGTAGGCGATCTCTTCGGGGCAGCCGGTCTGAAGGCCCTGCCGGTTTTCCAGCGTGCGGACGAAGTTGCCCGCGTCCAGCAGGCTTTCATGCGTGCCGGTGTCCAGCCAGGCAAAACCGCGCCCCATCCGCTGAACGGTCAGCGCGTCCTCGGCCAGATAGCTGTCCAGCAGCGCGGTGATCTCCAGCTCGCCCCGGGCCGAGGGCATCACCTGCGCCGCGCGTTCGGGCGCAGTGCCGTCGAGGAAGTAGAGCCCCGTCACCGCCCAGGGCGAGATCGCCGTTTCGGGCTTTTCGACCAGCCCTGCGGGGCGGTCCTGATCGTCGAACAGCACGACCCCGTAACGCTGCGGGTCGCGGACACGGTAGCCGAAGATCGTCGCGCCCGTTTGCCGCGCATCCGCCTGATGCAGCAAGGGCGGCAGGCCGTGACCGAAGAAGATGTTGTCGCCCAGCACCATCGCCGAGGCCGCACCGTCCAGGAAATCCGCCGCCAGCAGATAGGCCTGCGCCAGCCCTTCGGGGCGGGGCTGCACGATGAATTCGAAGCGCAACCCCCATTGGCTGCCATCGCCCAGCAGGCGCTGGAATTGCGGCTGGTCCTGCGGCGTGGTGATGATCGCGATTTCGCGGATGCCTGCCAGCATCAGCACCGTGATCGGGTAATAGATCATCGGCTTGTCATAAAGCGGCAGCAGCTGCTTCGACACGGCCATGGTGATCGGGTAAAGCCGGGTGCCGCTGCCTCCGGCGAGGATGATCCCCTTGCGTGCGGTCATGTCGCCCCCAATTCGGCCAGAACCCGGTCCAGCCCGTCGCGCCAATCGGGCCGAGCCAGCCCAAAATCGCGCGTGATGGCCGTGCAGTCCAGCCGGGAATTCAGCGGACGCCGCGCGGGCGTCGGATAGTCGGCGCTGGCGATGGGGCGGATGCGACAGGCCAGCCCCGCCTGCGCCATGATGCGCGCGGCAAAGCCCGCCCAGCTGATCTGCGGATCGCCGGCGAAATGGTAAAGCCCGCCCTTCGCCGGGTCGTCGCGCATCCGGGCCAGCATCTGCAGCACCGCGACGGCGACGGCATCCGCCGGGGTCGGCCCGCCGATCTGGTCGTCCACGACCGACACTTCGTCACGCTCGGCGCCCAGACGCAGCATCGTCTTGACGAAGTTCCGGCCATGCGCCCCAAAGACCCACGAGGTCCGCATCACCGCCCATTGCCCGCCCGCCTGCGCCACGGCCTGTTCGCCCGCCAGTTTCGAGGCGCCATAGATGCCCAGAGGGCCGGTCGGCGCATCCTCGGCCCGCGGGTGATCGCCGCTGCCGTCAAAGACGTAATCCGACGAGAGGTGCAGAAAGGGAATCCCCTCGGCCGCCGCCGCCCGCGCCATCGCGGCGGGGGCCAGCGCGTTGACGGCATGGGCGGTCTGCGGCTCGGTCTCGGCCTGGTCAACGGCGGTATAGGCCGCCGCGTTCAGCACCGCACCAGCCCCCTTGATGGCGCGGGCGCAGGCCTCGGGGTCCGTCAGGTCGGCCTGATCGCGGCCCAGAAAGCGGGCATCGGGGGCCAGCCGGGCCACCTCGCGCGCGACCTGACCGCTGCGGCCAAAGACCAGAAGGCCCCGCATCAGGCGCGGCCCAGACGCTGGCCCACGCCCTCGCGGGCCAGCAGCGGTTCCCACCAGTCGCGGTTCTGAAGATACCAGGCGACGGTCCGGCCCAGCCCCTGATCCAGCGTGACCGAGGGGCGCCAGCCCAGTTCCCGCCAGATGCGCGAGGGGTCGATGGCATAGCGGCGGTCATGGCCGGGGCGATCCTCGACAAAGGTGATCAGCCGGTCATGGGGCGCGCCCGCGGGGTTCAGCCGGTCCATATGGACACAGATCATCCGCACCAGATCCAGATTGCGGGCCTCGGCCTCGCCGCCGATGGCGTAGCTGCGCCCGACCTCGCCGCGCGTCAGGACGGCCAGCAGCGCCTCGGCGTGATCCTCGACGTAAAGCCAGTCACGGATATGGGCGCCGTCGCCATAGACCGGGATCGGCCGCCCGGCCAGCGCGTTCAGGATCACCACCGGCACCAGCTTTTCGGGAAAGTGGAACGGCCCGTAATTGTTGGAACAATTCGAGATGACGACCGGCAGGCCATAGGTCTCGCCCCAGGCGCGCACCAGATGGTCGCTGGCGGCCTTGCTGGCGGAATAGGGGCTGCGCGGGTCATAGGGCGTCGTCTCGTCGAACCGCCCCGTCGCAGGAAGCGAGCCGAACACCTCGTCGGTCGAGACATGGTGCAGGCGGAACCCCTGGGGCCGGGTCTGCTGCCAATAGGCGCGCGCGGCCTCAAGCAGGTGAAAGGTGCCGGTCACGTTGGTGTCGATGAAGGCCGCAGGCCCGTCGATGGACCGGTCCACATGGCTTTCGGCGGCCAGATGCATGATTGCGTCGGGCCGGTGCTGCGCCAAGATGCGGTCCAGCGCGGGTCGGTCGCGGATGTCGGCATGTTCGAACGCATAGCCCGGATGATCCGCGACCGAGGCGACATTGGCCAGGTTCGCCGCATAGGTCAGCGCGTCCAGATTGACGACCTGATGGCCCCGCGCCACCGCCAGCCGCACCACGGCGGACCCGATGAAGCCCGCCCCGCCGGTGACAAGGATCTTCATGCGCCCCCCATCACAAAGGGCGATTGCCAATCGCTAAAGGCCGGCGCGGCGCGGTCCTTGTCGGACAGGACCGGATCGCTGACGCCCCAGTCGATGCCAAGCGAATCCCACCTGACCGACCCGTCGCTGGCCGCGTCGTAATGGGCGGTGCATTTGTAGATGATCTCGCTGTCGGGCTCCAACGTGACGAAGCCGTGCAGAAAGCCCGCCGGAATCCACAATTGCAGGCCATTCTCGAAGCTGAGTTCGCGCGCGACCCATTGCCCGTAATGCGCGCTGCCCCGTCTTGCATCCACCGCCACGTCAAGGATGCGGCCCCGCCCGCAACGCACCAGCTTGCCCTGCGCATGGGGGGGCGCCTGATAATGCAGCCCGCGCAAAGTGCCGGTCGCGCGCGACATCGAATGGTTGTCCTGCACGAAATCGGGCAGGTCCAGCCCGGCCTGTTGCAGGCTGCGGCGGTTCCAGCTTTCGGAAAAGAACCCCCGCGCGTCACCGTGCCGGATGGGGGTCAGCGCCAGAACGCCGGGCAGGGGGGTTTTCTCGATCCGCATCGCGCCTCACAGATGGTCCAGCAGTAGCCAATCCATCAGCAGTCGGCGCATACGGTTGGTGAATTCGTCCAGATCGCCACCGTCCAGCAGATCGTCCTGCGGGAAGCCCTGCGCACGGATGCGGGCGACGAATTCGGCCATCGCCTCGTTGCCCTGTTCGGTGCGATAGGCGCCGCGCGCGACGCGGACCACCTCGCGGGCGGACAGATCCAGCCGCGCCCAGATGCACGCGCCCAGCAATTCGTCAGAGAGAAGCGGCATCTCGTCCAGCGTGTCGGTGATCGCCCGCCGGATCAGGCGCTTCATGCCGGCCAGATCGACCGCCCCGCCCGAGATGACCAGATCGGTCAGCGCCCGGTTCGCATGGACGGTGGCGCGCTGCCAGAAATCGTCGCGCAGTTCGGGCATGTCCTTCAACCCGTGCAGCATCGCCGACAGGACGCGGTTCTCGGACACGACATGACGCAGATGGGCGATGACGATCCGCGCCCGCCAACCGCTGCCCAGACGGCGCAATTCCCCGTCCAGCACGGGCTTGTAGCCGATATTGCGGACCGCGCGGGCGGGCCCGGGGCCGTCCAGATAGCGCAGCAGGCGCAGACCGTCATCGACTGTGCCGCCGGACTGGTCCAGCACCCACAGGATCGAGGCCAGATGCGCCTCGGGATCGGCAAGCTGGCGGCGACCTTTGCGCACGGCGTCCAGCAGGTCGGGCGCGGCGGCCTTCAGGTCGAAATGCGGCACGCCGTGGCGATGGACGAGGATCGAGGCGATGGCTTCCTCCTCCGCATGGCGGCGCATCGCGGGATTGGGCGCGCCGTGGCGGTCGGGCTCGTCCGTCAACAGGCGCGGATCGGCGCAGGCGGCCTGCCAATCGTCAAGGAAGGCAAAGGCCGTGCGGGCGGGCCGATAGGCCAGCATCCCGGAACTGACAAAGGCCGCGCGCCGCGCCTCGGTCGAATCGGCGCCCAGCAGGATCAGGCAATCCTGCTTGGTCAGGCTTTCCTGCGGGGTCGCGGCCAGCGCGCTGCCGTGGATCATGCCCTGCGGCACATGGGCGCACAGATCGGCCAGCAGACGCAGACGGGCGGGCATGGCGGGCAGGCGGTCCGTCGCATGGCTGCCCGCATCATGCAGGATCACGACATCCTCGGGCGCGACCTGTTCCAGCATCCGCCGCAGCACAAAGGGTCGCCAGGCGCCAAAGCCCAGACGAGGCGCGTCGCGCGGGATATGGGGATGGGCCTGCCAGAAGCCGTCGGCCTCCAGCCGGTCGGCATCGTAGTGCAGCGCCTCGTCGGCTCCGGCCTGAAGCGCGGCGGCGCAAAGCGCGGCGGCATTGCCCGCGAAGGGCTCTGTCCGGTCGGACAGGACCACGAAGTGGATACGGCCAGCAGCGGCAGAGGTCATCTTGTCTTTCCCTCGCGTGTAACCCGGTCCGGGACGTCAGGCCTTTTCCAGCTTGCGCTGACGTCGCTGATATTGCTGCTTGTCGGGATGGCGCCGGATCGCGGCCTCCAGCACCTGGCGCGCGCGGTCGGCCTGACCCGAGGCGATCAGCAGGTCGGTCTGCAAAAGGACCAGCGGCGGATGGTCGGACGCCCATTGCAGCGCCCAGTCAAGGATCCGCATCGCGCCCTCGGCATCGCCGGTTTCGGCCTTCATCTCGGCCAGATCGCATTGGCGGCGCCATTGCATCGGCGACAGGTCCAGCCCCGATTGCAGCATGCGGATCGCATCCTCGACCCGACCCGCCTTGCGCGCGGCATCCGACGCCAAGAAGAAGACCGAGGGGAAATGCAGCCGCCCCTCGTCCATCAGCGAACACAGCGTTTCGGCGGCGGCCCCGGCATCGCCCGCGCGGAACTGGAACAGTCCCTTCAGCGCGCGGAACATCGACACATGCGGCGCAAGGCTGATCGCGTGGTCCAGCGCGGCCATCGCCTCGTCATGGCGGCCCTGTTCGTGGCGCAGCTCGGCCAGACGCTTGTGGAACAAGGCCATGTCGGGCCTTGCGGCGATGCTGGACAGGATCAGCCCCTCGGCCTGTTCCAGATTGCCCTCGCGCAGGGCGATCATGCCGGTGAAGCTGTCGAAATGCGGCTGCGTGTCGGGCGCCCAGCTGCGCCGCGCCAAGATCTTGAGGATCGTGCGGAAATGCCCGAACAACCGTTCCTTGTTGCGATGGTCCGAGCGCGTGAAATCCGGCCACTCCCAGACCGCGACCCGGCTGGCCGGCACCATCCCGTCGAATTGCAGCACCCCCGCCGAGATCGCCCCGGTATAGAAGCGCCGCGTGATGTCCACGACCGTGCGGTTGGGAAACAGCGGCTCGACCACGGGATCGGTGATCCAGAAATTCGTGTCGTCGAAATCCCCCTGCTTTCGCAGGAGACCGGACAGGGTGTTGATTTCGCCCTCAATCGGCTCGTGCCAGAAGGCCGAGGCGATCTGGCGCAACCCCTCGGGGCGCTGGCCGAGCATCAGCAGCGCAAGCCCGTGATACAGCGCGATCTGCGCGAAGCTGCGCTGGAACAGCACGAAGCCGCGATCCACGACCGGGCGCAGATCGCAGATTTCCTGGAACTGCCCCTCGTTGAACATCTCGCGGAACAGCAGCGCATGGACGAAGGCGATGTTCAGCCCGCCCTCGACATGGGCGCGGGCGATCTGGATGAATTCGGCCCGGCGGCCCGTCTCGACCAGGTGGTTGCAGACGTAGACCATGTATTGCCCGATCTCGCCCTCATTGGCGAAGAATTCGGGCTGGTCCTTCATCCGCGCGGCCAGCACATCCAGCGCGGCCAGCCGTTCGGCGGGCGAAATCTCGGATTCCACGTCGCGGAATTCGCAGCCACCGATCGTCTTGGCCGTCGAGGAAAAGGCCGACGAAGGCGGCGCCACGATCAGGTCCGACAGCGACATGGCGAACAATTCCAGCGCGTCGCGCTGAACCTCGGTCAGGGCGCTGGTATCGGCGACATCCGCGAAAGTCAGCAGGCCGGGGAACATGCGGGTATAGCGGTCCAACACGTTCTTGTTGTCGCTGAACAGCACCGTGCGCGTGCCGGACCCTTCCAGATTGGCGCGGATATGGGTCTCGAAGAACTCGTCGGGGACGAACTTGTTGGGCCAGGCGCGGTTCATGGCGCGCATGTCGCTGGTCAGATCGCCCCGGCGGATGTGATAGGACACCGTGCGCGTCCCGTCGCGCAGCCGCGCGCGCAGATCGTCCAGATGGCGTTGCAGGACCGGATTCAGGGGCAGGCTGTCCACCACCTCGCGGAAGGTGGCCTTGACCTCGTCCTCGGCTTCGAAGGGCATCTTCAGTACGTCAAAGGGCGGGTCGAACAGGATGTGCCGGCCATCGCGCAGGAAATCCAGGAACGCGTCGGTCGAAGTGCTGGAGATGACCGAACCATGCGCCGTCGCCGCGTCGCGCATCTGCTGATAGGTCGGCTTGTCGATGAAATGGTCGCGGACGAAATCCTCGGAGAACAGCTCGGTCCCGTCGCCCAGCCCGTCGCTGTCGCGCCAATGCACGACGAAGGGCAAGCCGTAGCTGCGCGCGAAACGCATCGTGTTCAGCAGCGCGATCAGCCGCCCCCCCATGCGGTCGGCGCGGAATGCGATCAGCTTGCCGGACGGTTGGTCCATCAGCCGGCCCGGTGTTCCAGGAACCAGCGATAGGCGTCGGCGATGCCTTCCTCCAGCGCGACTTCGGGGCGCCAGCCCATCGCCATCAGCTTGTCCGAGGACATCAGCTTGCGCATCGTGCCGTCGGGCCGGGTCAGGTCATTGGTGATGCGGCCCTTGTAGCCCACCACCCGCGCGACCATCGCGGCCAGTTCCCCGATCGAGATGTCGCTGCCCGAACCGACATTCAGATGCGACAGCATCGGCTGGGTGTTCGCCTCGTAGGTGGCGCGGTCCAGATCGAACACGAACAGCGAGGCGCGCGCCATGTCGTCCACATGCAGGAATTCACGGCGCGGCGTGCCGGTGCCCCACATGACGACCTCTTCGCGGCCCTCGCGCGCGGCCTCGTGGAAGCGGCGGATCAGGGCGGGCATCACATGGCTGTTTTCAGGGTCGAAATTGTCGCCCGGCCCATAGAGGTTGCAGGGCATGACCGAGCGGTAATCCGTGCCGAATTGCCGGTTGTAGCTTTCGCACAGCTTGATGCCCGCGATCTTGGCGATCGCATAGGGTTCGTTCGTGGCCTCAAGGATGCCGGTCAGCAGCGCATCCTCGCGGATGGGTTGGGCGGCCTCGCGCGGGTAGATGCAGCTGGACCCCAGTTGCAGCAGGCGCGTCACCCCGATGGCATGAGCCTCCTGGATGACGTTGCACTGGATCATCAGGTTCTTGTGGATGAAATCCGCCGGATAGGTGTTGTTGGCATGGATACCGCCCACCTTGGCCGCGGCCAGGATCACTGCATCGGGCCGCTCGGCCTGCATGAAGCCGCGCACGGCGGCCTGATCGGTCAGGTCAAGTTCGGCGCTGGTGCGGGTGATCAGCACCAGATCCTCGCCCGAGGCGCGACGCGCCTCGAGCTGGCGCAGGATCGCGCTGCCGACCATCCCGCGATGACCTGCGACAAAGATCCGGGTCATGGCGGGCCTCAGCTTTCGTGATAGATCGGCATGTCATAGCCGTGATTGCGCAGCAGCGCATGACGGCGGGCGGCCTTGAGATCCTCGGCCACCATCTCTTCGCACATTTCCTGCGTGGTGATCTCGGGGACCCAGCCCAGCTTTTCCTTGGCCTTGGTCGGATCGCCCAGAAGCGTCTCGACCTCGGTCGGGCGGTAATAGCGCGGGTCGATCCGCACGATCACGTCGCCGGCCTTCACGCCCGGCGCGTCATCGCCGGTGACGGATTCGACGATGCCGATCTCGGCCTCGGCGGTGCCCTCGAAGCGCAGGGTGATGCCCAGATGAGCCGCCGACCATTCGATGAACTGGCGCACGGAATACTGCACGCCCGTGGCGATCACGAAATCCTCGGCCTGTTCCTGTTGCAGCATCATCCACTGCATGCGGACATAGTCCTTGGCATGGCCCCAGTCGCGCAGCGCGTCGATATTGCCCATATACAGACAATCCTCGAGACCTTGCGCGATATTGGCCAGGCCGCGGGTGATCTTGCGGGTCACGAAGGTCTCGCCGCGGCGGGGGGATTCGTGGTTGAACAGGATGCCGTTGCAGCCATAGATCCCATAGGCCTCGCGGTAGTTCACCGTGATCCAGTAGGCATACATCTTGGCCACCGCATAGGGCGAGCGCGGATAGAAGGGCGTCGTTTCCCGCTGCGGGATTTCCTGCACCATCCCGTAAAGCTCCGAGGTCGAGGCCTGGTAGAACCGGGTCTTGTCCTCAAGCCCCAGGAAGCGGATGGCTTCCAGGATGCGCAGCGTGCCGATCGCGTCCACATTCGCGGTGTATTCCGGCGTCGCGAAGCTGACGGCGACATGCGATTGCGCGCCGAGGTTATAGACCTCGTCCGGTTTCACGTCCGACATGATCCGCATGACCGAGGACGTGTCGCCCAGATCGCCGTAATGCAGGAACATGCTGGCGTTGTCGGCATGGGGGTCCTGATAGATGTGGTCGATCCGCTGCGTGTTCAGCGAGGACGACCGGCGCTTGATCCCGTGAACTTCGTAGCCCTTCGCGATCAGGAATTCCGCGAGATAGGACCCGTCCTGTCCGGTGATCCCGGTGATCAAGGCGCGTTTCGACATGCTTTCGTCCCTTGGTTCGACACTCATTAACCGCGGACCGGATCTGCCGGGCCAGCGTTTTCCGGTTCTAGACGAGGGCACAGGGCAAGGCCATAGCCTTATGCGCCGCTTTCTCATCAACCTGCCCTGTCGGCAGGCTGCCGCCCGGCTGGCGGCGCCCTCTGAATGGGCAGACGCCTGCGTCCCGGGCAAAGGGCGGGTGCGGCCTTCAGGCGGCAGGAGTGCTGCGGCGGGCCTCGGCGCGTTCCAGACGGGGCGAGATGCGGCGCAGCGCGGTCAAGAGCGCATCGCCAAAGGTTCCGGGCGCAAAGCTGCGATGGCCGGAATGGGCAACGACCAGATGCCTGAGATCGGCGCATTGCGCGGCCAGCCCCTTGACCCAGGCCCGGAAATCGCGGACCGCGCCCGGCCCCGGCGCAAGGGCCCGCGGCAGCGTCGGGTGCAGGAACAGGCGCGGAGGGGGAAGCACCCCGCGCAGAAGGCGCGGCACCGGCACGAGGTTCAGCGTGTCGTCCACATGCAACGTGGCGCTGGCCTTGTGCCAGGCCAGAACCGAGCCCGCATGGACATGTTCATCGGCACAGACGAGGTCGATCCCGGCAGGCACCGACAGGACAAGGTCATCGGCATAGCGCGCCGCCAGCGCCCCGGATTCGACCGGTGCATCGGCCCAGGGCAGGGAGGGCAGCCTCTGGCGGTGGCGGGCGGTCCCATAAAGCGCGGCGTCGGGGAAATCGCGGTGCATCGCCTCGCAATGCAGGGTGTGGAACGGGTGCAGGTTCAGGATCGCCTCGACCGCACGACCGCCATCGGTCAGGGCCATGACCCTGTCACGCAGCGCGCCTGTCAGGCTGTAGCTGTCCAACAGCACGAACCGCCCCGTGCCCAGCCGCACCAGCGAGGCGTGGGTGCCGACATTCACCACGCCCGCCAGCCGGAAATCGCCCCGGATATTCCAGAAACCATTGCCCAGATCCAGCAACCCCTCGGCCATGCATCCATCCTTTCAGTTGCTGCGATCATGCGAAATCGCAGCGGACTTGTCGCCCGCTGCGATTGCGGCAGATGGGCGCGCCCTGCGGACCAACGGCGCAAGGCGTCGGACGTTCCCGCCCCCGCGTCAGAGTCTCTGCGCCGCCGCAAGTCCCTTGGCGATGATCGGCCCGGTCGGGCGCCCGGTGGGCGAGCCGCCGAGTGGTTCCAGCGTGATCTCGTAAAGCTGCGCATCGGCGGGGCGCGGCAGATCCGGCCCGCGCAGGGTCGCGGCCCGGGCATCGTCCAGAACCCCCAGCGAGACCGGACCCAGATCCTGCGAGGGCAGGGTCCAGGCCTCGATGCTGGTGCCGGGCGGCACTTCGACATCCGAGACGAAGCGGATCTGCGCGGTGTCGTTGCCGTAATCCTCGATCACGGCGCGGGGCTGGCCCTGATCGTCCAGCAGCACCGCCACGACGATGGGCTGCGGCGCGGGACGCTGCGCGGCGCCCAGAAGCCCAAGCGCCACCCCGATCACCAGCGCCGCCGCCAACCCGGCACGCCGCCGCCACGGCGCCCGGTTCAGGTTGGCCGCGTCCCCTGTTTCCGTCCCGGCCCAGGCGCCCGGCGCGGGGTCGCGCCCGGTTTCACCCTCGCGCAGCCGGGCGCGCAGCCCTTCGGCGAACCCCTCGGGCAGGGCGGCGGGCGGGGCCGACAGGTCCAGCGGCAGCAGGCGGTCGTTCAGCAGCGCCACCTCGGCCGCCAGAGCCGGGTCGCGCTGCATCAGGGTCTCGAACAGCGCGGCCTCGGTCGCGGACATCAGGCCCAGGGCGTAATCGCCCGCCAGCGCGGTCAGTTCGGCACGATCCGCTCCGGTCATGACAGGCACTCCTTCAACGAGGCAAGGCCGCGCCTGATCCAGGACTTCGTCGTTCCAAGCGGCACGCCCTGCCGGGCCGAGATCTCTCCGTGGCTGAAGCCCGCGACATGGGCCATCAGGATCGCGCGGCGGCTGTGGTCGTCCAGCGCCTGAAGGCAATCGCCCAGACGCCCCGGCCCCGCCAGCAGCCGCCAGCCCTCGTCGGGGACCAGATCCTGCCGCGCCTCTTGCAGCCGGGTCAGTTCCTCGGGCGGCAGGCTGGCCAGCCGCGATCCGTCGCGCAGGATCGTCAGACAGCGGTTGCGCAGCACCGCATAGATCCAGCCGCGCGCCGAACCCGCCCCGCCCGCCTGCTGCGCGGCCTTGCGCCAGATCAGCACCATCGCGTCCTGCAATGCCTCGTCCGCCAGATCGTCGCGCCCCAGCATCCGCCGCGCCACGCCGCGCAGCTGCGCACCCTCGACCGAAAGGATGCGGTCGATCCCCCGTGCGCGGCCCGCCGCGCAATCGGCAAGCGCCCCGGCCAGCGCCCGGTCGCGGTTCCTGTCCTGATCGTCCACGCGCGCCCCTTGTTCCGTCACGGCGTCCTGTCGCGGCGCAGACTGGCCCATGCCGGGGCCAAGGCGCAATCCCACCCGCGCGATGACTTTTGCGTTTTTTCTGCATCCGATCCGCGATTGCCAGCGTCTTCACAGGCAAGGACGGCGATCCGCGCCGCCCGTCACGATCAGAAACGAGAGGAAAACCTGATGTTTCGCATTGCTGCCTGTTCGACCACCGCGCTGGCCCTGTCGCTGTCGGCCGCCGCTGCCGCACCTGCGATCGGCCTGGCGGGCGACCGCACGCTGGTGATGTTCGACACCTCGACCCTGCAAGTGACCGGCATGGTCGAGGTCGAGGGCGTCAACCGCCTGCACGGGATCGACCTGCGCCCCGCCGACCAGACGCTGGTGGGCGTGACCGACGACAACCGCATCGTCACCATCGACCCGGCCAGCGGCGCGGTCGGCGAATTGTCCACGATGAACACCCCCCTGCCCGAGACCGACGTTCAGGTCGTGGTCGATTTCAACCCCGCCGCCGACCGGCTGCGGCTGATGACCGGCACCACCAACCACCGCGTGAACGTCGATACCGGCGAAGTCATCGTGGATGGTGTGCTGGCCTTCGAATCGGGCGACGCGAACGAGGCCGAGACCGCGCAGGTCGTGGCCGCCGCCTATACCAACAGCTTCGGCACGCCCGATTCGACCGCGATGTTCGATCTGGATGCGGGTCTGGGCGCGCTGCTGCGGCAGACCTCGCCCAATGACGGGATCCTGGCCACGATCGGCTCGCTTGGCATCGAGACCCCGGGCGAGGTGATGGGCTTCGACATCCAGACGACCGAGGCGATGGAAAACACCGCCTGGCTGGTGACGAACAACACCCTCTACACCGTCGATCTGGAAACCGGTGCCGCGTCCGAGGCCGGCGCAATCGAAGGCGCCGAAGCCCCGATCCGCGACCTGACGATCATGCCCGCCATGTGATCCCGTCGCCACCGCGACGGGGGGGTGCGGCAATCCGCGCCCCCTTTTGGCCCCCCTTGAACGCCCCGCCGCGCGCCGACGCAGCGGGGCCGCACAGAATAGCGGTGGACAGCCGCGCCACCAGCCCGCAACATAAGTGCAGGATCGTCCGTGTATGCGGACGTGAAACGATATGACACGGGAAAAATGCGCATTTCATCTCAGGGCATGGTTTCCCCCGGTCGCGCGACCGGCCTGACCGAAGGCAAGCGAGGCTGGCAATGACCGACACCCTTTCAGACCTGCTTCGTTCACGATTGGACAAGCGGCTGGCCGAGACCGCCGCGGGCTTCGGCGCGGCCTCGCCCGCGCTTGGCCGCGCAATGGAGGATGCGGCCCTGTCCTCGGGCAAGCGGTTCCGCGGCGTGCTGCTGCTGATGGCGGCCGAGGCCGCGGGCGGCGCCTGCGACGCCAGTGTCGATGCGGCGGCGGCGCTGGAGATCGTGCATGCGGCCTCGCTGGTGTTCGACGACCTGCCCTGCATGGACGATGCCAGCCTCAGGCGCGGCAAGCCCGCCACCCATATCGCGCATGGCGAAAGCCGCGCGGTGCTGGCCGGGATCGCCCTGATCACCGAGGCGATGCGTCTTTTGGCGACCGCGCGCGGGGCCGAGCCCGCCGTTCAGGCGCGGCTGGTCGCGATCCTGTCCCATGCGCTTGGGCCGCTTGGGCTATGTGCCGGACAGGATCTGGACCTCAGCGCGGAAAAGACGCCCGACGGGGTGCAGCGCGAACAGGACCTGAAGACCGGCGTCCTGTTCATCGCCGGGCTCGAGATGCTGGCCGCGCTGAAGGGGATCGAACAGGACGAGCTTGAGGCGATGATCGCCTTTGGCCGCCAGCTTGGCCGGGTGTTCCAGTCCTATGACGACCTTCTGGACCTGCTGGGCGACAGCGCCTCGACCGGCAAGGACACGGGCCGCGACCGGCGCGAGGACGGCCCTGCGCGGGGCGTCCTGGCGGTGGCGAACCTTCAGGACGTGTCACGCGGATACGAGGCGCGGCGCGCCGAACTGGACCGGATGCTGCGCGGGCGCCGCATCCATCACCCGGAAATCCAGGACCTGCTGGCCCGCGTCCTGCCGCATCAGCTGAAGCGCCAGGCCTGAAATCCGCGCCTAGTCGCGCCCGTGCGTCCGGGTCCACAGCCCGTCGCGCCCCGGCGCGGCGGCAGGCAGGCGCGACCGCGCGACATCCCAGCCGCCGCGCAAGGCAAGCCCCGCCTTGGCAGCCCCCGAGGTGCGGATGCGCGCGCGGTAGGCCTGCGGCCCGCCCTGACGGATGCGCGTTCCAATCGCCCGATAGATCCGCGCGGCGGAAGCGATGGACCACGCGCAGCGCGGTGACAAGGCGGGCAGCCCCGCCATCGCGGACGCGTAATAGGGCTCGGCCGCGTCCAGCAGGCGCAGGATGACGGCATAAAGCATCTCGGACGGGATCTCGCCCTCGATCCGGGCGCCTGCCTCGTCCAGCCAGTCGCCGGGCAGATAGACGCGCCCGATCCGGGCATCGTCCATCACGTCGCGCGCGATGTTCGTCAACTGAAAGGCCAGCCCCAGATCGCAGGCGCGGTCCAGCACGGCCTGATCGCGCACGCCCATGACCCGCGCCATCATCACGCCCACCACCCCCGCGACGTGGTAGGAATAATCCAGCGTATCGCCAAGCGTCTGGTATTCGCGCGCCTCGACATCCATTGCAAAGCCCTGGATCAGGTCCAGGGGCCATGCCTCGGGGAAATCGTGGCGGCGGGCGACGGCGCGCAGGGCCTCGAAGGGCGCGGACATGGGCCGGTCGTCATGCAGCGCCGCCAGCGTGTCGGCGCGCAGCGCCTCCAGCCGCGCCTCGGGGTCGTCGGCCAGTTCGGGGCGGCTGCCCATCTCCTGCCCGTCGATCACGTCATCGGCGTAGCGGCACCACGCATAGAGCATCACCGTATCGTCACGGATGCCCGCAGGCATCAGCCGCGCCGCCGCCGCGAAACTTTGCGAGCCCTGCGCGATGGCCTGCTGGCTGGCCGCGACCGTCTGGTTCATGCCGCACCCGCGCCCGGCATGGCGTCCGACAGCATCACCTGCGCGGTGGCCTTTGCGCTGCCCACGACGCCGGGGATGCCCGCGCCCGGATGGGTGCCGGCGCCTACCAGATAGAAGTTGCGGATCACCTTGTCGCGGTTATGCGGCCGGAACCACGCCGATTGCGTCAGGATCGGCTCGACCGAGAAGGCGCTGCCGTGATGGGCCGACAGCTCGGTCGAGAAATCGGCGGGCGTGAAGATGCGCGTCGTGGTCAGGTTGGCGCGCAGGTTCGGGATCAGCCGTTCCTCAAGACTGGCCAGGATGCGGTCGGCATAGGCCGGGCCTTCCTTGGCCCAGTCGATATCCGCGCGGCCCAGATGCGGCACGGGGGCCAGGACATAATGCGTGGACATGCCCGCAGGCGCCATGTCCGGGTCCGTGACCGAGGGCGAATGCAGATAGAGCGAGAAATCCTCGGCCAGTTTCGGCCCCTTGAAGATCTCGTTCACCAACTCCTTGTAGCGCGGTCCGAACAGGATCGTGTGATGCGCCAGCCCCTTGGGCATCTCGCGCAGACCGAAATGCAGCACGAAGAGCGACATCGACCAGCGCTTGCGGCCAAGCGCGCGCGCCTGCCCCTGCCCGCGTTCGGTATGGCCCAGAAGATCGCGGTAATTGTGCATCACGTCGCCGTTGCTTGCCACCATGTCGGCATCCAGGCGCCGGCCATCGGCCAGCGTGACGCCGGTGGCGCGGCTTCCCTCGGTCTCGATCCGGGCGACCTTGGCGTTCAGCAGCACCTGCCCGCCCAGACGCTCGAACAGCGCGACCATGCCCGCGACCAGCCGGTTGGTGCCGCCCTTGGCGAACCAGACGCCGCCGCGCCGTTCCAGCGCGTGGATCAGCGCATAGATGGAGCTGGTGGCAAAGGGATTTCCGCCCACCAGCAGCGTGTGATACGAAAAGGCCTGCCGCAGATAGGGGTCCTTGATGAAGGTCGCGACCTTGGAATGGACCGAGCGATAGGCCTCGAGCCGCATCAGGGCGGGGGCAGCGCGCAGCATCTGGCCCAGCTTCAGGAAGGGCACGGTGCCAAGCTTCACATAGCCTTCCTGATAGACCTCTTCGGCGTAATCGCGGAAACGGCGATAGCCCGCCAGATCGTCGGGGTTGAAGCGCGCGATCTGTTCTTCCAGCTGGTCGGCCTCGTTCACATAGTCGAAGACCTTCCCGCCCGGCCAGATCAGCCGGTAGAAGGGCGTGACCGGCACCAGCGTCACGTCGCGCGCCATGTCCTGCCCGCTCAGCGCCCAAAGCTCTTTCAGCGCGTCGGGATCGGTGATGACCGTGGGGCCCGCGTCGAAGATGTGGCCCTGATCGTTCCAGACATAGGCCCGTCCGCCCGGCTTGTCGCGGGCCTCGACCAGCGTCGTCGCGATGCCCGCCGATTGCAGGCGGATCGCCAGGGCAAGGCCGCCAAAGCCCGCACCAATCACGATGGCTTTCGTCATGTGTCACCTTTCAGGAGGGGTTTCTCGGGCAGACAGGGCAGGGCGCGGCGGATCGGGATGGGCGGCTTGCCGGTCACGATCCGCAGCCTGTCGGCCCAGGTCAGGCGGCCCGCATAGAACCGCTCGATCAGCGGTTCGGGCAGGCGGTAGAAGCGTTGCAGCAGCCGGTAGCGTTCCGGGCCGGGGCAGCCGCGGAACAGCATCCGGTTCAGAAGCCGCAGGAACCGGTCCTGATGCGCGCGGGCCAGCGCGAAGTCGCGCACGGCGCGGCGCACGGCCCCGGTGGTCAGGTCGGGCAGAGAGGCGATCAGGTCCGCGACCTCGACCGCGACGGGCAGCGAATAACCGGTGACCGGGTGGAAGAAGCCCGCCCGCAGGCCCACCGGAACCGGCCCCTCGGCCCGGTCGCGCCAGAAGCCCGCCGCGTCATGGGCCAGGGCAATGGGCAGGATGCCACGCTCGCGCCGCACCTCGCGCCCGGTCCAGCCCTGCGCGGCGGCGTAATCATGGGACGCGCGGGCCAGCCTTGCATCCTGCAGGTCGGCGCCGTCGCTGTAGCGCGTATCCTCGATCAGGATGCGGGTCGGGCTGAAGGGCAGCAGGTAGATGAAGCGGTAGCCGTCGCGCTGCGGCACGGTCGCATCCATGATGACCGGGCGTTGCACGCCGTGGGGGGCGTCGCATTCAATCTCGATGCCGACGAATTTCTGGTAGCCCGTGACCAGATGCGGGCCGGGCTGTGGGCCGCGTCCGTCGATGATGCAGGGCGCCTCGAACCGGCGGCCGTCCAGCAGAAGCGCATGGCCCGCGCCCAGATCGGTGACGGTCGCGTCGTGGATCACCTGCGCGCCCGCCTCGGCCACCAGTCGCGCCAGCCCTGCCCCGTCGATCGAGTTGTAGCCCGCCCTCAGGCGCCGCGCATGGGTCGGAAAGCGGACCTCCTGATCGGGCCAGTCGCCGCGCTTGGCCGGGGCCAGCGCCTTGTGCCAGGCCGCCGGGATGTCGGGATCGTGGAACGACCAGGTATGCGCGTCCGAGGGGCCGGGCGCCGTGTCCAGCAGCAGCACCGACAGGTCGGGCCGCGCGCGACGCAGCGCCAGCGCGATCAGGCTGGAGGCCAGCCCTGCCCCGGCAAGGATGATGTCAGCCTTCATGCGCGGACCTCATTCGGCAGCCTCGTGGATGCGGGCACCGGCCAGCACCGCCTCGATCAGGTCGGCACCGCGTCGAACGCCGCCCGCCGCGCGCAGTTCCTGCTGCGCGCGTGACAGGCTGTCGCGCCAGCGCGGCGCGTCCAGCAATTGCGACAGCGCCGCGCGGATCGCGCCCGGCGCGGCGCGGGCGTCAAGGCGCAGGCCAAGGCCATGCGCCTCGATCCGGGCGGCGATGCCGGGTTGTTCAAAGGCCAGCGGCATGGCCAGCATCGGCACGCCCGCGGCGGCGCTGTCCAGCGTGGTGTTCAGCCCGCCATGCGTGATGCAGACCGAGGCGCGGCCCAGCACCGCCCTTTGCGGCCACAGCGCGCGGGCCAGCGGGCGGCCGGGCAGGGCCGCCACCTCGGCCTCGGTCAGCATCCCGGCATGGGCCAGAACCAGCGTCACCGGCAGGTCCGCCGCCGCCGCGCAGATCGCGTTCAGCATCCGCGCCCTGCGCCCCGACAGCGTGCCAAGCGAGGCGAAGACCAGCGGCCGCTCGGATTTCAGCAGCTCTGGCGGCAGGTCGCCATCGGGTTCCGCGTCGCGTAGCGGCCCAAGCCCCACCGAATGCGCGGGCCAGGGGCGCGGGAAATCCAGCGCGGGGACGATCTGGCGCAGGTCCAGCCGGTCGCTGATCCAGCCACCCGCACCCGGACGCGGCGCCAGCCCGTGGCGGCGGCACCCTGCCGCCAGGGCGCGCCGTTGCAGCACCATCAGCGCATCCGAGACCCGCCAGCCGCCCTGATTGCGCCGCCTTGCGCTGTCGCTGTCCTCGTGCGGCCAGGGCAGGAAGGGTGGTGGCACCGAGGCATCGCCATCCAGCGGCAGACCCGCCGCCAGCGTGACCCAGGGAACCCGCGCGGCCTCGGCGGCCAGGGCAAAGCCCGGCTCGGCCTGATCGGCGACGACCAGATCGGGACGCAGGGCCTGCAAGGCCGCGGGCGCGTGACGGATCACGCCGCGGGTCGCACGCGCGGTGCGCCACAGCGTCATCGCCAGCCCGGCACCGCCCAGATCGGGCTCGTCCCATTCCATCGCGTGGGCCGGCAGGCCCTGCGCCAGAGGCACCAGCCTGCGGCTGCCCAGCAGCACGCAATCATGGCCCCGCCGCGCCAATTCACGCGCCAACGGAGCATGGGCGCCCAGATGGCCGCGCATGGCGGGCAGGCAGAATGCAATGCGGGCCATGCCCTCAGCGGTCCTGCGCCGCGGCTTTGTCCTCGTCCCGCCTCAGCGCGCCACCCCGGCGCAACTGATCCTTCAACTGGTCCAGCGGGGGCGCATAGACGAAGCCGAAGCTGACGCAGCCGTCGCGCCCCTCGACCGCGTGATGCATCTTGTGCGCCTGATAGACGCGCCGCAGATAGCCCTTGCGCGGGATCGCCCGAAACGGCCAGCGCTGATGCACAAGGCAGTCATGCATCAGCAGATAGATCACCCCATAGACCGACATGCCGACCGCGACCCACCACAGCCAGCCCGAGGTGAAGATGAACAGCCCAGCCGCGATCACGGCGAAGATCAGGCCATAGAGGTCGTTCTTCTCAAACCCGCCCTGATGGTCGCCATGTTCGTCATGGTGCGATTTGTGCCAACCCCAGCCAAGCGGACCGTGCATGATCCAGCGATGGACGGAATAGGCGACCAGTTCCATCACGGCGACAGTGGCCAGAACGATGGCAAGGGGAAGAAGCCAGCTCATTCGGCGCCCCCCTTGCGGGTGCGGGGCAGGCGCCACCACGGCACATGCGGATAAAGGTGATGTTCGTGATGATAGCCGCCGAAATGAAAGCAGCTGAGGAACGAGATCGGGTCGCTGACCCGCGACGACCGGGCGCGATGGCGGTCCGGGAAGGTCTCGGCCTCGCGCGGCATGTGGGGCAGGTAGGTGCCGAAATAGAACAGCTGCATCGAGGCCAGGATCGACGGCACCGACCAGAAGGCGACATAGGCCCAACGGTCGCCCAGGATCACCGCATAGAGGATCGTCGCACCGCCCAGCAGAACCGCCTCGCGCGCGCCGAAATAGGTGCGGACGAATTTCAGATACCAGCCGACCGGGCCGCCATGGCCGAAATCGGGGTCGTCATCGGTGCCCGCATGGCGGTGATGGGCCATGTGCTTGACGATCAGCTTGCGCCAGGAAAAGCCCGCGAACAGCCACAGGACAAGCTGCCCGATCGCCGCGTTCAGACGCGGACGGCCCGGCGCGACGACGCCGTGCATGGCGTCATGGGCGATGATGAACAACCCGGTCGATAGCCAGGTCAGTCCCGCAAGCGCAACCAGCGCCAGCAGCGGATGGGCCAGCGCGTCCAGGTGCCAGACGGCGGCGACATGCAGCACCGCCCATGCGGCGATCACGATGGCGGCCAGCGTCAGGCTGGTGCGGGCGTCGGTGCGATGCGTGGGATGAGCGGTGGTCATATGTCCGATCCTGCCTTACGCGCCAACACTAGACCCCTGCCCGGCGCTTTGCCAGCCATCATCCTGTCGCAGCAATGTCGCATGGCGCAGCGCCGCCAGATCGGGCGAGCCGGTGCAGAACATGGCGATCCGCAACTGGGCGATCACCTCTTCGAAATGTGCCGCCAGCGCCTCGGCGCTGGTGCGGGCGGCGGCCAGCGCATGGGCCGCCTGCCCCGCCAGATCGGCGCCCAGCCGGATCGCGCGCGCGACGTCCAGCCCGTGCCGCACCCCGCCCGAGGCGACCAGAACGCCCCCCGGCGCCATCACGGGCGCCACCTGCCGCAGCGCCTCGGCCGTCGGGATGCCCCAATCGTGGAAGGGCGCGGCGATGCGGCGCAGGGCGTCGGGGCCGCGCTCGGCCTCGACGCGCGCCCAGCTTGTGCCGCCCAAGCCCGCCACGTCGATGATCGAGGCGCCCGCCTCGATCAGCCGCCGCGCGACGGGGGCCGAAAGACCCGCGCCGACCTCCTTGACGCCCAAGGGCACGGGCAGGGCGCGGGCCAAAGCCTCGATCCGGGGCGCGAGGCCCGCGAAATTGCGGTCGCCGCCGGGCTGGATGGCCTCTTGCAGCGGGTTCAGATGCAGGATCAGGGCGTCGGCGCCGATCATCTCGACCGCGCGCAGGGCCTGATCGGGGCCAAAGCCGTAATTCAGCTGCACCGCGCCGATATTGCCCAGGATCGGGATGTCGGGCGCCCGCTCGCGCAGGTCGCGCCCCAGACCGCCCGCCGCGCCATCCTCGACCGCGATCCGCTGCGAGCCGACCGACAGCGCGATCCGCAGATGCTGGCAGGCCTCGGCGATATGGGCGTTGATGCGCGCGGCCTCGACCGGGCCGCCCGTCATGGCCGAGACCAGCAGAGGCGCGCCAAGCGTCCGGCCCAGCAGCCGCGTGTCGGTGCGGATCTTGTCGAAATCCAGATCGGGCAGGGCATCATGCTGGAAGTGCACCGCGTCAAAGCCCGTGGCGCGGCTGTGCTGAAGGCCCCTGCCCTCGGCCACGATCTGGATATGCTGCGACTTGCGGCTGGTGATGTCGGTCATTCTGCGGCCCCTCTGCCAAGCCCCTGCCAAGACGGCCATTGCCGCGTCCGATGCAATGCGGCCAAGCGCCGCCCGGTTGCCGCGCTAAGGCCAGCATAAGGCGGCGCGTCCGGGCCGCAAGCGTCAGCCCAGATAGGCGCGCAGGCCCGGCGGCGGGTTGTCCAGCAGCGGGCCGGTCGGGCGGGGGGGATGGACGCGGCCGTCCTCGATCAGCAGGGTCGTGGGGGCGAAGGCGCGTGCATCGGCGGGGTCATGCGTGACCATCAGCACGGTCGCATCGCCCGCCACCTCGGCCAGCAGGGCCAGCATGTCGGATTTCAGCGCGGGGCCAAGCGCCGCGAAGGGCTCGTCCAGCAGCAGCACCGGGCGCGCGCGCAACAGCACGCGGGCCAGCGCGACGCGGCTTTGCTGCCCACCCGACAGATCGCCGGGACGCCGGGACGCCGTTCCGGCCAGCCCGACCCGGTCCAGCACCTGTTCGACCGCAGCCCTTTGCGCCCGGTCCAGCCGCAGATCAGGGCGCAGGCCCATGCCCACATTTTGTGCCACTGTCAGATGCGGAAACAGGTTGTGGTGCTGAAACAGCGTCGAGACGCGCCTCTGGCCCGGCGCCGTCGCGGCGATGTCCTGTCCCTGCCACAAGAGCCGCCCGCGATCGGGCGCCAGATAGCCGCCGATCAGCGACAGAAGCGTCGATTTGCCCGACCCCGAGGCGCCGATGACCGCGTGGCGGCCCTGCGGCACGGTCAGGTCGGCGGCCAGCGTGAAATCGCCCTGCCGGATCAGGATGTCTCGGAATTCAAGGCTCAAGCCGGCCTCCCTTGTCGAACAGCCAGAACACCCCGAAACTGAGCGCCATCAGCAGGACCGAGGCCGCCGCCGCATCCGCCATCCGGTAACTGTTCATCAGCTGGTAAAGCTTCAGCGGCAGGGTCGGCTGATCGCTGGCGAAAAGTGTGATCACACCCAGATCGCCCATTGACAGGGCCGCCGCAAGCCCCGCCGCAAAGCCAAGCGGGCGGCGCAGGCGCGGCAGGGTCAGGTATCGCAGCCGCGCCCAGCCGCGCAGGTCCAACGAGGCCGCCAGCCTGTCGTAATCGGCCCGCAGCGCCTGCGCCGCCGGGATCAGCGCGCGCAGCCCGAAGGGCAGCGCCATCGCCGCGTTCACCGCCACCGTCACGGGCAGCGCCATCTGCTGCGGGCTGACCGCGCCGCGCAACAGGATGAACAGCCCCGTCCCCAGCACCAGGGGCGAGGCGATCAGCGGCAGCATCCCCGCGACTTCGACCCAACGCGCGCGGCCTTGGGCGATGCTCAGCGCCAGCGCAAGGCAGGCGCCCACCGACAACAGCGCCGAGGCGACCGCCATGACGACCGAGCGGAGGGCCGCGTCCCAGACCTCGGGCGGCAGGGCCGGGATGCGCGGCAGACCGGTCGTGATCACAGCAATCATCGGCCAGAGCAGAAATCCCGCCGCCAGCGTGATCACAAACACATCGGTGGCAAGCGACCAGCCGCGCGGCGCGGGGATCGGCATGGCCGCGTCCATCCCCGCGCCAAAGCCCGCAGGCAGCGCGATGGCCCGCGCCGCCAGCAGGGCCGCGATGCACAGCGCAATCTGCACCAGCCCAAGCGTCGCGGCGCGGCCAAGGTCGAAATCGAAGCGGAAGGCCTGATAGATCGCCAGCTCGACCGTGGTGGCGCGCGGACCTCCGCCAAGCGCAAGGGCGACGGTGAACGAGGTAAGGCAGACCAGGAACACCGAAAGCCAGACACCCGGCAAGGTCGCGCGCAGCATCGGGCGTTCCAGATGCCGCGCCACGTCGCGGGGCGCGAAATCCAGACTGGCGGCCAGACGGAAGCGTTCCGCCGGGATCGCCTGCCAGCCTTGCAGGATCAGCCGCACCGACAGGGGCAGGTTGAAGAACACATGCGCCAGGATCACGCCCTGCCAGCCATAGATGCCGATTTCGGGCAGGCCGAGGGCGCGCATCGCCTCGTTCACGGTGCCGTTGCGACCGAAGACCGCGATCAGCCCCATGATCGCTACGATCACCGGCAGGATGAAGGGCGCGCCCAGTAGCGTGACCAGCAGCCCCCGCCCGCGAAAGCGCCGCCGCGCCAGCGCGCGGGCGACCGGGATCGCCAGCACCGCCGACAGCGTGGCCGACAGCGCCGCCTGCCACAGCGTGAAGCGCACCGCGCGCCAGTCCCATTCGGTCAGCCCGGTCAGGCCGCCCGCAAACCATGCGACCGCGGCCAGCGTGCCAAGGATCGCGGCAGCCAGAGCCGCCGCGACCAGATGGCCTAGTTGAAGGCGCGCAGCCATTCGTCCAGCGCGGGTTGGCGCAGGGCCTCGGCCTCGTCCTCGGAATAGAACAGCGTGGTTTCGGGGCGGGGCAGGTCGCGCATGACCTCGGGCCATTCATCCCGAGGCAGCGCGGCGGGCAGGGACCAGTTGGCCAGGGGCACGACCTGCTGGAACTCGGGCGTCATGATCCAGTCCATGAAGGCCTGGGCCAGTTCGGGCTGATCGGTCCCGGCCAGCTGGCCCGCAACCTCGGTCATGAAATAATGGCCCTCGGAGAAGATCGCGGCGCGCTTGGTGTCGTCCTCCTCGGCGGCGATGTGATAGGCGGGCGAGGTCGTGTAGGACAGCACCATGTCGGCCTCGCCGCTGGTGAACATGCCGTAGCTTTCCGACCAGCCGCGCGTCACGGTCAGCACCTTGGGCGCAAGCGCGGCCCAGGCCGCACCGGCCTCGTCGCCATAGACCTGTTTCACCCAGAACAGCAGCGCCAGCCCGGAAATCGAGCTGCGCGGGTCCTGGATGACGATACGCAGGTCATCCGCCTCAAGCAGCTCGGCAAAGCTGGCAGGCGGGTTTTCCAGCCGCGTCGTGTCATAGACAAAGGCCGTTTCGCCCCAGTTATAGGGCAGGAAGATCGGATCGTCCCATGCGATGGGCAGCGACATGTCGCTGGTGTCCTGCCCATGCGGCGCGAACAGGCCCGATGCGCGGGCGCGGGCCAGAACGTCGGTGTTCAGGCCAAAGACGATATCGGCCTGCGTGCCTGCGCCCTCCATCAGGATGCGGGGCAGGATGTCGCCGGTGACAAAGCGCAATTCGCAATCGCAAAACGCCTCGAAGCCGGATTTGATCGCGGGGCCCGGGCCCCATTCGCTGGCGATGTAATCCTCGGCATAGACCGTCAGCACGCGGTTTTCGGCCTGGGCCTGTGCCGCGACGGGCGCGGCCATCAGCAACAGGGCAAGGGCGGTTCGCATCGGCGCCTCCTTTCATATGGGGTTTCGGATGAAAGGGGCGCTTGACCTTCCCTCCGCCGGTTTTAGCCGGATCAGGTTCAACGGGTCCGCTGTCGCGTCTCAGCCATGAAGGCACCCCGAGGTGGTCCCGAATGTAGAGGTTTCGCGCCCGCGCGCAAGGCGCTAGAACGCAGGCCATGGTGAAGGACATGACCGATCAGCCGACGCCCATGATGGCGCAGTATCTTGCGATCCGCGAGGCGAATCCCGGTGCGCTTCTGTTCTACCGCATGGGCGATTTCTACGAGATGTTCTTTGACGACGCGGTCGCCGCCGCCGCCGCGCTGGACATCGCGCTGACCAAGCGCGGCACCCATCTGGGCGAGCCGATCCCCATGTGCGGCGTGCCGGTCCATGCCGCCGAAAGCTATCTGCTGACGCTGATCCGCAAGGGGTTCCGCGTCGCCATCGCCGAACAGATGGAGGACCCGGCCGAGGCCAAGAAGCGCGGGTCGAAATCGGTCGTCGCGCGCGACGTGGTGCGGCTGGTCACGCCCGGCACCCTGACCGAGGAATCGCTGCTGGAAGCGCGGCGGCACAATTACCTGGCGGCCTTCGTCGTAGTGCGCGACGAGGGCGCGCTGGCCTGGGTCGATATCTCGACCGGGGCGTTTTCGGTGATGGATTGCCCCCTGCCCCGCCTTGCGCCCGAACTGGCGCGGCTGGCCCCGCGCGAGGTGCTGGCCTGCGACACGGGCCTTGACGAACTGATCTCCGAGGCGGGCGCGGCGATGACCGACCTGCATGCCAGCGCCTTTGACAGCGGCGCCGGGGCGCGCAGGCTGTGCGCGCTTTACGGGGTCGAGACGCTGGACGGCTTCGGCAGCTTCACCCGGGCGGAACTGTCCGCGATGGGCGCCATCGTCGATTATCTTGAGCTGACGCAGAAGGGCAAGCTGCCGCTGCTGCGGCCTCCGGTCCGCGAAAGGGCGGGCGGCGCGATGCAGATCGACGCGGCGACCCGGCGCAATCTGGAACTGACGCAGGCCCTGTCGGGCGGGCGCGAGGGGTCCTTGCTGGCGGCCATCGACCGCACGGTGACGGCGCCGGGCGCGCGTCTGCTGGAACGCCGGATCAGCGCACCGTCGCGCGATCTGGCGCTGATCGCGGCGCGGCATGATGCGGTCGAGGCTCTGGCCGGGGATGCGCGGCTGCTCTCGGATCTGCGCAGCGCGCTGGCCCGCGTGCCCGACATGGACCGCGCGCTGTCGCGGCTGGCGCTGGAACGCGGCGGGCCGCGCGATCTGGCCGCGATCCGCGCCGGGCTGACGCAGGGCGCTGCCATCGCCGCGCGATTGCCTGCGGATGTGCCTGCGGTTCTGCGCGACGCGGCGGGCGATCTGGTGGGCCATGACGAACTGGTCGCGGTTCTGAACGATGCGCTGGTGGCCGAGCCGCCCCTGCTGGCGCGTGATGGCGGCTTCGTGGCCGAGGGTTACGACGACGATCTGGACCAGACCCGGCGCCTGCGCGACGAGGGGCGTGGCGTCATCGCCGGGATGCAGGCCGATTACGCGGCGCTGACGGGCGTTTCCAGCCTGAAGATCAAGCATAACAACGTCTTGGGCTATTTCATCGAAACGACGACCACCCATGCAGAACGCATGATGGCCGCGCCCTTGAACCAGACCTTCATCCACCGCCAGACCACCGCGAACCAGATCCGCTTCACCACGGTCGAACTCAGCGAGCTGGAGACCCGCATCCTGAACGCCCGCGACCGTGCGCTGGAGATCGAGCGCGGCATCTTCGACCGCCTGCGCGCCGCCGTGCTGGAGCGTGCCGCGCAGGTCGGGCAAGCCGCCCGCGCCTTGGCCGAGATTGATCTGGCGGGGGCCTTTGCGGATCTGGCTTCGGGCGAAGGCTGGGTCAGGCCCCGCGTCGACGACAGCCGCGCCTTTGTGATCACAGGCGGCCGCCATCCGGTCGTGGAGCGCGCGCTGAAGCGCAAGGCGGAAAGCTTCGTCGCCAATGATTGCGCGCTGACCAACGGCGCGACGCCCGCGATCTGGCTGCTGACCGGCCCGAACATGGCGGGCAAATCGACCTTTCTGCGGCAGAACGCGCTGATCGCGGTGCTGGCGCAGGCGGGGGCCTTTGTCCCTGCCCGCGAGGCGCATATCGGGCTGGTCAGCCAGCTGTTCAGCCGCGTCGGCGCCGCCGACGATCTGGCGCGGGGCCGGTCCACCTTCATGGTCGAGATGGTCGAGACCGCCGCGATCCTCAATCAGGCCGATGACCGCGCGCTGGTGATCCTGGACGAGATCGGGCGCGGCACCTCGACCTGGGACGGGCTGTCGATTGCCTGGGCGGTGATGGAGCATCTTCATGCCGCCAACCGCTGTCGCGCGTTGTTCGCCACGCATTACCATGAGATGACGGCGCTGTCGGCCAAGCTGGAGGGCGTCGAGAACGCCACCGTCGCCGTGCGCGAATGGCAGGGCGAGGTGATCTTTCTGCACGAGGTCCGCAAGGGCGCGGCGGATCGCAGCTACGGGGTGCAGGTGGCCAAGCTGGCGGGCCTGCCCGCTTCGGTCGTGGAACGCGCGCGGTCGGTGCTGGATGCGCTGGAATCGGGCGAACGGCAGGGCTCGACCCGGCCCGTCGCGCTGATCGACGATCTGCCGCTGTTCCGGGCCGCACCTCCGCCCGCGCCAAGGTCCCGCCCGCTGGACGACCGGCTGAAGGCGGTGCATCCCGACACCCTGTCCCCGCGCGAGGCGCTGGACCTGATCTATGAATTGAAAGCCCTGTCCGAGGAGACGCGCCCATGAGCTACAACACCTTTGGCCGCGAGTTCCGGTTCACCACCTGGGGCGAAAGCCACGGCCCCGCGCTTGGCGCGACGGTGGACGGCGTGCCGCCCGGCGTGCCGCTGACCGAAGAATACATCCAGCGCTTCATGGACCGCCGCCGCCCCGGGACGTCCAAGCACACCACGCAGCGACGCGAACCCGACCAGGTGCGCATCCTGTCGGGCGTCTTCGAGGGGGTCACCACCGGCACCGCGATCCAGCTGATGATCGAGAATACCGACCAGCGGTCCAAGGATTACGGCGACATTGCGACCAGCTTCCGGCCCGGTCATGCCGACATCACCTATCACCTGAAATACGGGGTGCGCGATTATCGCGGCGGAGGCCGGTCGTCGGCGCGCGAGACAGCGGCGCGGGTCGCGGCGGGTGCTGTGGCGCAGGCGGTGCTGGCGCGGCTTGTGCCCGATCTGAAGATCACCGGCTACATGGTGCAGATGGGGGCGATGCATCTGGACCGCTCGCGGCTGGACCTGGGCGCGGTGAACGACAATCCGTTCTTCCTGCCCGATGCGGGCGCGGTTCAGGCCTGGTCCGATTACCTCGACGGCATCCGCAAGGATCAGAACAGCGTCGGCGCGGCGATCGAGGTCCGCGTTCAGGGCTGCCCGCCCGGCCTGGGCGCGCCGGTCTATGCGAAACTCGACACCGATCTGGCCGCCGCGATGATGTCGATCAACGCGGTCAAGGCGGTCGAGATCGGCGAGGGCATGGCCTCGGCTGCGCTGACCGGGGTGGACAACGCCGACGAGATCCGCATGGGGCCGGACGGGCCTGAGTACCTGTCGAACCATGCGGGCGGGATTTTGGGCGGGATTTCAACGGGTCAGGACATTGTGGTTCGCTTTGCGATCAAGCCGACCAGTTCGATCACCACGCCGCGCCGCTCGATCAATTCGCGCGGAGAGGAGATTGACGTCATCACCAAGGGCCGCCACGACCCCTGCGTCGGCATCCGCGCCGTGCCGGTGGCCGAGGCGATGGCGGCCTGCGTGGTGCTGGACCATCTGCTGATGGACCGGGCGCAGACCGGGGGCCTGCGCGGTCAGATCGGCTGATCTGCCAGGAACGCGTCAACCTCGGCGCGGGTGGGAATGGCGTCCCCCGCCCCTGCCCGCGTGACCTTCAGCGCCGCCGCACCCGAGGCCAGACGCAGCGCCTGCGCCACCTCCAGCCCCTGATCCAGCCCGGCGGCGAAATATCCCGCAAAGGTGTCGCCCGCGCCGGTCGTGTCCACCGGATCGACGCGGAAAGCGGCCTGATGATGCACCGCGCCCGTCCGCAGGTCGCGATAGTCGGCACCCTTCGCGCCCTTGGTGATCAGCATGGCCTCGACGCCCGGCCCCTCGGGCATGGCGGCGGCAAGCTGCGCGGCCTCGCCCTCGTTCATCGCAAGGATAGAGACATGGGGCAGCACCGCGCGAACGGCCGCCAGATCGAAGGGCGCGGCTGAATAGATCACGCGCGCGCCGCGGGCCCTGGCGGCGCTGGCGGCTTCGGGCTGGGCGCTGGTCTCGTTCTGCAGCAGCAGCAGGTCGCCGGGGGCGATCCCGGCCAGATCAGCGTCCAGACGCGCCGCGTCGATGGCGCGATTGGCGCCGGGATGGATGACGATGGCGTTCTCGGCCTCGGCATCCAGCAGGATGATGGCATGGCCCGTCGCCTGATCGGAAAGCCGCTGGATCGCAGCCGTGCGGATGCCCGCCGCGTCCAGACGCGCCAGAACCCAATCATCGCCCGCCCCCATCGCACCCAGATGATGCGTGACCGAACCGGCCCGCGCCGCCGCGACCGACTGGTTCGCGCCCTTGCCGCCAAGGCCCAGCCCGTAGCCGCGCGCCGCCAGCGTCTCGCCGGGCTGCGGCAGATGCGGCAGGCGATAGACATGGTCGATATTGATCGAGCCCAGATTCCAGATCGCCATGATCCCCTCCTATGACCGGCGGCAATGTGCAGCCTTCGGCCTCGGCTTGTCCAGAAACGAAAAACGCGCCCCGAAAGGGGCGCGTCCTTGGCCGTTGCGCTGAGATCAGTGCTTCAGCTTGTTCTTGTGCGGCGCCCAGAGACGCTTGTTGGTCAGATACAGCAGCACCGTCAGCAGGATCAGGAACAGCACCGACACAAGGCCGACCTGCTTGCGATCCATCATCTTGGGCTCGGCGGTCCACATCAGGAAGGCCGCGACGTCCAGCGACATCTGCTCGACCGTGGCGGGGGTGCCGTCCTCGTAGGTCACGCGGTCATCCGACAGCGGGGGCGCCATGCTGATCCAGCCGCCCGGGAATGCGGTGTTTCCGTAATACAGCGTGCCGGCCTCTTCCTTCTCTTGGCCGGTATAGCCCGACAAAAGCGAGTAGATGTATTCAGGGCCGCCGATGCCGCGCACCAGCTGGTTGATCCCGGTGCCATAGGGGCCGTGGAAGCCCGCGCGCGCCTTGGCCATCACCGACAGGTCAGGGCCCATGCCCGCGCCCTCGATGGTCGGGAAGTGGTCGGTGGGGACACGCGGACGCTCTTCGCCCAGGTCCGGGTCGAAGATCGGCAGCAGTTCGGCGGCATAGGCGCGGACCTGGTTTTCGGGCAGGCCGGGGCCGTTCTGGTCCGACAGGGTGCGGATCGGAACGAATTGCATGCCGTGGCAGGCGGCGCAGACCTCGGTATAGACCTGAAGGCCGCGCTGCAGCTGGAACTGGTCGAAGCTGCCGAACGGGCCTTCGAAGCTGAAGGCGACGTCCTCGGTGTGACCATAGTAGGTGCCGCCGCCATAGGCGTCGACACCATGGTCGTCGGCACCGGGGTCAACGGCTTCCTCGACACCCTCTTCGAGACGGGCGTGATCCTCGACGGCGGGAACCGCCTCGGTGGTCTCGACCGGCACGACGGATTCACCGCCGGCGGTCAGGCCGACAGGGTCCGGCGAACCGGCATCGGCCTGCGCTTCCTCGGGCTGCGCTTCTTCAGCCGGGGCTTCGGCGACAGGTGCCTCTTCGGTCGCCTCGGGCGTGGCGACGAAGCCGGTGCCCTCGGCCCCCGCTTCGGGGGCGTCGGCGGGCGCCGTCATCGGGACCGTCGTGCTGTCCTGCGCCCAGGCCATCCCGCCGGCAGAGATCGTCAGCGCCAGAGCCGCCGTGAGCGTCTTGGTTCTCAGGGTCATTGCTTGGCTCTCCTTACTCGGCCGGTGTCGCCTTGGCGCCGTAATGCGCATTGAAGTCTTCCTCGATCGTGGCCGGGACGGGATCGGGTTTCTCGATCACACCAAGCAGCGGCAGGATCACGAGGAAATAGGCGAACCAGTAGGCCGAACCGACCAGCGCGATGTAGGGATAGATCCCCTCGGCCGGCATGGCGCCAACCCACATCAGCAGCATGAAGTCCGCGGCCAGCAGCCAGAACCACCACTTGAACATCGGGCGATAGCGGCCCGAACGGACGCGCGACGTGTCCAGCCAGGGCGCAAGCGCCATGACCAGAATCGCGCCGAACATCGCCAGCACGCCGAAGAACTTGGCGTCCACGATGCCGAAGGTCACGAACTGGACCAGCTGCACCAGCCAGACATCGCCGTCGAAGGCGCGCAGGATGGCGTAGAAGGGCAGGAAGTACCATTCCGGCACGATATGGGCGGGTGTCACCATCGGGTTGGCCGGGATGTAGTTGTCGGCATGGCCCAGATAGTTCGGCATGAAGCCGACGATGGCGAAGAACACGACCATGATCAGCGCCAGCGCGAAGAGGTCCTTGATCACGAAATACGGCCAGAAGGGCAGGGTGTCTTTTTCGGCCTCTTCCTTGCTGGAACGGCGCACCTCGACCCCGGTGGGGTTGTTGTTGCCGGTCGTGTGGAAGGCCCAGATATGCACGATCACCAGGCCCAGGATCACGAAGGGCAGCAGATAGTGCAGCGAGAAGAAGCGGTTGAGCGTCGCGTTATCGACCGCCGGTCCGCCCAGAAGCCAGGTCTGGATCGTCTCGCCCACGCCAGGGATGGCGCCGAAGAGGCCGGTGATCACGGTCGCGCCCCAGAAGGACATCTGACCCCAGGGCAGAACGTAGCCCATGAACGCGGTGGCCATCATCAGCAGGTAGATCAGCATGCCGATGATCCAGGTCACCTCACGCGGGGCCTTGTAGCTGCCGTAATAGAGGCCGCGGAAGATGTGCAGATAGACCGCCACGAAGAACAGCGAGGCACCGTTCGCGTGCATGTATCGCAGCATGTAGCCGCCGTTCACGTTGCGCATGATATGCTCGACGCTGGCAAAGGCCAGATCGACATGCGGCGTGTAGTGCATCACCAGCACGATGCCGGTAACAATCTGAAGGACAAGGCAGAAAACAAGGACAATGCCCCAGATCCACATCCAGTTCAGGTTCTTGGGCGTGGGGATCATGAGGGTGTCGTAAAGCAGCCCGGCCACCGGAAGGCGGCGGTGCAGCCAGCGTTCGAACCCCGACTTGGGTTCGTAATGATCGTGCGGAATTCCGGCCATCGGTCCCCCCTCAGCCCAGCTGGATGGTGGTGTCGTTCAGGAACGACGCCACGGGAATATGCATGTTTTGCGGTGCGGGGCCGCGACGGATGCGGCCGGCCGTGTCGTAGTGGCTGCCGTGGCAGGGGCAGAACCAGCCGCCGAAGTCGCCCGCACCGTCACCGATCGGCACGCAGCCCAGATGGGTGCAGACGCCGATCTGGACCAGCCATTCGCCTTCGGCGTCCAGCGTGCGGTTCTCGTCGGTCGCGGGCTCGTTGTCGCCAAGGTTCGGGTTCTGCGCGTTCTGGTCCATCAGCTCGTTCAGCTGAACCGCGCGGCCCGCCTCGATCTCGGCGGGGGTGCGGCGACGGATGAACACGGGCTTGCCCAGAAACAGCACGGTGATCTGCGAACCCGGAGCGACGCCGCTGACATCGACCTGGATCGAGGCCAGAGCCTGCACGTCGGCCGACGGGTTCATCTGATTCACAAGCGTCCAGGCGGCGGCACCGGCGGCCACCGTGCCTGCGCCCGCCGTGGCAAAGTAGAGGAAATCCCTCCGGGTGCCTACGTGGTCATCTGCGTGGGACACGGGTCATACTCCAATTCGGGCCTCAAATCTTGGCCGATACGACATTCCGGGCCGCGTCCGAACGCAGCCTTCGCGGAGGCGGTTCTAGCGTTCAATTCCGTGTCAGTCCAGATGATAAGCCCGTGGGCGGCGCCGCAAATCGCCGCATCCACTGGGTCGCGGGCCACCGTTTGCGCCCAAACTGCGACCTGCTGTCGCAGAGACCTTGTCGGAACGGTCCGGCTGACGGGGTCAGGGCGACTCAGAGCAGGCCTTCCGAACGGAAACTCAGCTCGCGCGACTTGCCGATGATCAGGTGGTCGTGGACGGTGATTCCCATACTGTCGGCGGCCTGCGCGATGCGGGCGGTCATGGCGATATCGGCGTCCGATGGCGTGGGATCGCCCGAAGGATGGTTATGCACCAGGATCAGCGCCGAGGCGTTCAGTTCCAGCGCGCGGCGGATCACCTCTCGCGGATAGACCGGGACGTGATCGACCGTGCCGCGGGCCTGCGCCTCGTCCGCGATCAGGATATTCTTGCGGTCGAGGAACAGGACGCGAAATTCCTCGATCTCGCCATGCGCCATGGCGGTGTGGCAGTAATCCAGCAGCGCCTGCCAACCCGACAGGACCGGGCGGTGCATCACCCGTGCCCGCGCCATGCGCTGCGCGGCGGCCTCGACGATCTTCAGCTCGGTGACGACGGCAGGGCCGACGCCATCGACCTGCTGCAACCGCGCCGGAGGGGCGGTGACGACGCGGTTGAAATCGCCAAACAGCTCGATCAGGCGGCGGGCGAGGGGCTTCACATCCTGTCGCGGAATGGCCCGGAACAGGACCAGTTCCAGCATCTCGTAATCCGGCAGGGCCGCGGCCCCGCCCGACATGAAGCGTTCGCGAAGCCGCGCCCGGTGATCGGCCAGATAAGAGGGCGAGCCCCCGCGTCCGGGCGGCGCCTGCCCGACATCGTCAGGCGCAGGCGCGAACAGGGGCAGGGGCATTTCACCAAAGGCGCGATTCTGATCCATGCCGCCATCCTGCGCGCATGGCGGTTAAGAAAGGGCTAACGCGTCATGCCTTCCCAGAAATGCTTCACCTTGTCGAAAAACCCCTCGGATTGGGGGCTGTTGTCACCGGAACTGGCGGCCTCGAACTCGCGCAGCAATTCCTTCTGGCGCGCCGACAGGTTCACCGGTGTCTCGACCGTCAGCTCGATCAGCATGTCGCCGAAATCGCCACCCGCGCCGGGGCCGTGCCGCAGGGGCGGCATGCCCTTGCCGCGCAGGCGCATCTGGCGGCCCGACTGGCTGCCCGCAGGCACCTTGACCCGCGCCCGTCCCCCATCGATCGTCGGCACCTCGACCTCGCCGCCAAGGGCCGCGGTCGCCATGCTGACCGGCACCTGACAGGCCAGCATCTTGCCTTCGCGCAGGAAGATCGCGTGTTCGGCCACCTCGATGAAGATATAGAGATCACCCGGATGCCCGCCGCGCAGACCGGCCTCGCCCTCGCCCGCCAGGCGGATGCGGGTCCCGGTCTCGACACCAGCCGGGATGTTCACCGACAGCGCGCGCTCGCGTTCGACACGGCCCGCACCATGGCAGGCCTTGCAGGGATTCTTGACGATCTGGCCCGCGCCGCCACAGGTGGGACAGGTGCGCTCGACCGTGAAGAAACCCTGCTGCGCCCGGACCTTGCCCATGCCCGCACAGGTCGGGCAGGCGGCAGGCTGCGAGGCGCCCTCGGCGCCGGTGCCGTGACACTCCTCGCAGGCGACCGAGCCGGGGACGTTGATCGTCTTCTGTGTGCCCAGATAGGCCTCTTCCAGCGAGACGCGCAGATTGTAGCGCAGATCCTGCCCGCGTTGAGCGCGCGACCGTCCGCCGCCCCCGCCCCCGCGACGGCCCATCATGTCGCCGAAAAGATCCTCGAACACATCGGCAAAAGCCGCGCCGAAATCGCCCGGATGGCCGCCCCGCGCGCCGCCGAAACCGCCGCCGCCCCCCTCGAAGGCGGCATGGCCGAAGCGGTCATAGGCGGCCTTCTTCTGGTCGTCTTTCAGGCAATCATAGGCCTCGTTCGCTTCCTTGAAGCGGGCCTCGGCGGTGGCGTCGTCCGGGTTGCGGTCGGGATGCAGTTCCTTGGCCTTGTTGCGATAGGCCTTCTTGATCTCGTCCGCCGAGGCGCCGCGGCTGACCCCGAGCACCTCGTAATAGCAACGCTTGCTCATCTGTCGTCCTGTTCAGCAATCCGCAACGAACAGGCCGGCCCGCTGATGCGCGGGCCGGCCCTTGTCGGGTTCGCGGCCCGGATCAGCCGCGCTTCTTGTCTTCGCCCAGATCCTCGAAATCGGCATCCACGATGTCGTCATCCACGCTGCGCGGGTTGTCGCCATCACCGTCCGAGCCACCCTCGGCGCCGGCCTGCGCCTTGTAGATCGCCTCGCCAAGACGCATCGAGGCGTCCATCACGTTCTGGATGCCCGAGCGGATCTTGCCCGCATCCTCGGACTTGACCGATTCCTCAAGCGCGCCGAGGGCCAGTTCGATCGCCTCGACGGTCGAGCTGTCGACCTTGTCGCCATGCTCTTCCAGCGACTTCTTGGTCGAATGGATGAGGCTTTCGGCCTGGTTCTTGGCCTCGACGAGATCACGCCGGCCCTTGTCGGCCTCGGCATTCTCCTCGGCGTCCTTGACCATGCGCTGGATGTCCTCGTCGGTCAGACCGCCGGACGCCTGGATGGTGATCTTCTGCTCTTTGCCGGTGCCCTTGTCCTTGGCGCTGACCGATACGATGCCGTTCGCGTCAATGTCGAACGTCACCTCGATCTGGGGCATACCGCGCGGCGCGGGCGGGATGTTCTCCAGATTGAACTGGCCCAGCATCTTGTTGTCCGCGGCCATCTCGCGTTCGCCCTGGAAGACGCGGATCGTCACCGCGTTCTGGTTGTCCTCGGCGGTCGAGAAGATCTGCGACTTCTTGGTCGGGATCGTCGTGTTGCGGTCGATCAGACGGGTGAAGACGCCGCCAAGCGTCTCGATCCCCAGGGACAGAGGCGTCACGTCCAGCAGCACGACGTCCTTGACGTCGCCTTGCAGCACGCCCGCCTGGATGGCCGCGCCAAGCGCCACGACCTCGTCGGGGTTCACACCCTTGTGGGGTTCCTTGCCGAAGAACTCGGTCACTTCGGCCACGACCTTGGGCATGCGGGTCATGCCGCCGACCAGAACGACCTCGTCAATGTCGGTCTTCGAGCAACCGGCATCTTTCAGAGCCTCTTGCACGGGCTTCATCGTGCGCTTGATCAGGTCGGCCACAAGGCTTTCCAGCTTGGCGCGGGTCAGCTTGACGACAAGGTGCAGCGGCGTGCCGCTGTTCTTGTCCATGCTGATGAAGGGCTGGTTGATCTCGGTCTGGTTGGACGAGGACAGCTCGATCTTGGCCTTCTCGGCGGCTTCCTTCAGGCGCTGAAGCGCCATCTTGTCGCCGGTCAGATCGACGCCATGCTCTTTCTTGAACTCGTCGGCCAGGTAGCTGACGATCCGCATGTCGAAATCCTCGCCGCCGAGGAAAGTGTCGCCGTTCGTGGACTTCACCTCGAACAGGCCGTCGTCGATTTCCAGGATGGTGATGTCGAAGGTGCCGCCGCCAAGGTCATAGACCGCGATGGTCTTGCTGTCCTTCTTGTCGAGGCCATAAGCCAGCGCGGCCGCGGTCGGCTCGTTGATGATGCGCAAGACTTCGAGGCCCGCGATCTTGCCCGCATCCTTTGTCGCCTGACGCTGCGCGTCGTTGAAATAGGCCGGAACGGTGATGACGGCCTGGGTGACGGTCTCGCCCAGATAGCTTTCGGCGGTTTCCTTCATCTTCTGCAGGATCATCGCGCTGACCTGCGCGGGCGAGAACTTCTCGCCCTTGACCTCGACCCAGGCATCGCCGTTGCCGCCATCCACGATCGCATAGGGGACCAGCTTGCGGTCCTTTTCCACGGCTTCATCGCCCATGCGGCGGCCGATCAGGCGCTTGACGGCGAAAACGGTGTTCGTGGGGTTGGTGACGGCCTGCCGCTTGGCGGGCTGGCCGACCAGACGCTCGCCATCCGTGAAGCCCACGATCGAGGGCGTGGTGCGGGCGCCTTCGCTGTTTTCGATGACCTTGGGCTGGCTGCCATCCATGATCGCAACGCAGCTGTTGGTGGTGCCGAGGTCGATGCCGATGACTTTGGACATAGTTTCTTAACCTTTCTTGCGGCGATATTCAGGCTTCGGGTCCGTTGCGGCCCCCGAGGCCCGATCCCTTGAGTTGGTCCCGGTCCTGCCGGAACGGCTTCGCGGCTGTATATAGGGATGGATTTCAGGCCCGCAAGCAGCCGCGGGCCTTCCTTGCTACTGCATCGCGCCCCAACTGGCGGATTCGTACTTGCGCGTGGTGAAGTTGATCAGCAGTCCGACCATCAGCGCCCCGATCGAGAACCACAGCGGATAGAGCAGCATCGTGCGATGCGGCGAGTAGTTGATGAAGATAAAGCCCCGCTGCTGGTCGATCAGGTGAAACAGCGGGTTCCAGACGAACCACGGCAGGATGAAACCGGGAATCGTATTGGCCACGAACATCTTGCCCGAGGCGAACATGTTCACCCGCTGATAGAAGATCGTCAGCATCGTCGCCGCTGCAGGTGCCCAGGGCTTGATGCCCAGAAAGATGATCCCCACCGAGATGCCCGAGAACCAGGCCAGCAGGAACAGTGCCGCCGCCCCGACAGGGTCGTAGAAGGAGACCGGAGCGAAGGCCAGGTGATAGGTTCCCAGCACCGTCAGGCAGACGATCGTCTGGCGGTAGAGCACCGACAGGGCGGCTGCCGAAATCAGGATGGCGGCGTTCAGCGGCTCGTGCTTGACGAGCGCAGACGAGATCGAATGGCTGTTGGCGACCTGCCCGACCGTCTGGACATGGGTCATGAACATGAAGATGCCGGACATGATGTACAGCATGAAGTCGCCGCGGATCGGCGACGTGCGGATGCCGATCAGCAGGAACAGTGTCATCAGCACGATAATCATGATCAGGCTCTGCATCATCGTCAGCAACAGCCCCACCAGCGCGTTGCGATGCTGGGTTCGCAGCTTGTATACCGTCTGGTGATAGATCAGCGCCGTGGTGGCGAATGTCGCCTCCAGCATGTTTCGGTTGTGGCGCTGCTTGAACATGCGTGGTCCCTTCGATGCCCGGCCGCCGCGCAATGGCGGATCGCAGGCGCGGCTGCCGCGCCTCGTGCTTGCCGTGGGGCTTGTGGGCCATCATAAGGGTGCACAAGCGGCCATACAATCCGTGCGGAGCCCGCGCCATGCCTGCCGGACCCGCGCCACGAAAGGAAACTGGATGCAATTTGATCGTCTGACCTCGGAAATGCGCCGTTTGGCCCTGCTGGCCGGCGACCGGATCATGGAAATCTACAACTCGGACGATTTCGAGACCCGCTCCAAGTCGGATGATTCGCCCGTGACCGCTGCCGACGAGGCGGCCGATGCGCTGATCTCGGAAGGCCTGCGCGCCGTCTTTCCCGACGTGCCTCTGGTGACCGAGGAACAGGCAGACACGCACGGCCAGACGCTGAGCAGCTTCCTGATCGTGGACCCCTTGGACGGCACCAAGGAATTCGTGCAGCGCCGCGGCGATTTCACCGTCAACATCGCCTATGTCGAGAACGGCGTTCCGGTGCGCGGCGTGGTCTATGCCCCGGCCAAGGGGCGGCTGTTCTACACGACCGCCGACGGCCGCTCGGTCGAAGAGACCGGCCCCTTCGGCACCGAACCCGGCGAGACCCGGCCCATCGGCGTCAACGCCACGCCCGACAATCGCGCCCTGATGGTCGTGGCCTCGAAATCGCATCGCGACGCGGCGACGGACGAATACATCGCGCGCTACGGCGTGCGCGACATGACCAGCGCGGGCAGCTCGCTCAAGTTCTGCCTTGTGGCGACGGGCGAGGCGGATCTCTACCCCCGGCTCGGCCGCACGATGGAATGGGACACGGCGGCCGGCGACGCGGTGCTGCGCGGCGCGGGCGGCGAGGTCGTGCGCTTCGACGACCACAGCGCGCTGACCTATGGCAAGCCCGGTTTCGAGAACCCGTTCTTCATCGCCTACGCGCCGGGCGTGCTTCTGGCGCGCGACTGACATGTCGGTCGTCATCGTCATTCCCGCCCGCCATGCCTCCAGCCGCTATCCGGGCAAGCCCCTCGTGGAACTGCGCGGCGTGGGCGGCGAGGCCCGCAGCCTGATCCGGCGCAGCCATGACGCGGCGCTGGCGGTGCGGGGCGTCGATCGCGTGGTGGTCGCAACCGATGACGACCGCATCCGCGACCATGCCGAAGGCTTCGGCGCCGAGGTCGTGATGACCGGCACCGATTGCCGCAACGGCACCGAACGCTGCGCCGAGGCCATCGACCGGCTGGGCATCGCGCCCGAGATCGTCGTCAACCTTCAGGGCGATGCGCCGCTGACCCCGGCCTGGTTTGTCGAGGATCTGGTCGCGGGCCTGCGCGCCGCCCCCGATGCCGAGGTCGCCACCCCGGTCCTGCGCTGCACTGGCCGGATGCGGGCGGACCTGATCGCCGACCGTCACGCAGGCCGCGTGGGCGGCACGACGGCGGTCTTCGGGCAGGGGGGCAGGGCGCTCTATTTCTCGAAAGAGGTGGTTCCCTTTGCGGCCGACAGCTTCGCCGACGATCAGCCGAGCCCGGTCTTTCACCATGTCGGCGTCTATGCCTACCGCCCTGCCGCGCTGGCCGCCTATCGCGGCTGGCCCGAAGGCGCGCTGGAACGGCTGGAGGGTCTGGAGCAGCTGCGCTTCCTCGAACAGGGTCGACACGTCCTTTGTGTCGAGGTCGAGGCGCGCGGACGACAATTCTGGGAACTTAACAACCCCTCGGATGTTGCACGGATCGAACAGATGATGGCCGAAATGGGTCAGCGCTGAGCAAAACGACGTCGCTGCGCCGCGGCATAAGACATTCCTGTGAATTGTCCGCATTATTTTAAGGAATCTCTTGGCGGTCCTTTGCCGAGCGAATAAACTCTGGTTGTATCTGGTTGCTGTCGGAATAATGCTGTTGCAGCATTTCCCGTTTGTCGGAATGAAAGAGGTATCTCTCCATGGGCCGCAAGGTTACGAAAGCCATCTTCCCCGTAGCCGGACTCGGCACGCGATTCCTGCCTGCTACGAAAAGCATCCCGAAAGAGATCCTGTCGCTGGTGGACAAACCCCTGATCCAATACGCGATCGACGAGGCGCGCGCCGCGGGCATCAAGGAATTCATCTTCGTGACCTCGCGCGGCAAAGGCGCGCTCGAGGATTATTTCGACCACGCCCACGAGCTGGAATCGAACCTCAAGAAAGCGGGCAAGGACAAGCTGCTGGACGTGCTGCGCGGCACCAACATGGATTCGGGTGCCATCGCCTATATTCGCCAGCACAAGGCGCTTGGCCTGGGCCATGCCGTCTGGTGTGCGCGACGGCTTCTGTCGGATGACGAGCCCTTTGCCGTCGTCCTGACCGATGACGTGATCCAGGGTGAGCCGCCCTGCCTGCAGCAGATGATCGAGGCCTATGGCGAGACCGGCGGCAGCATGGTCGCCACGATGGAGGTCGCGTCGGACAAGGTGTCGTCCTACGGCGTCCTCGACGTGGCCGAGGATATGGGCGCCATCGTCCGCGCCCGCGGCATGGTCGAGAAGCCCAAGGCCGAGGATGCGCCCTCGAACCTTGCCGTGATCGGCCGCTACATCCTTGCGCCGACGATCATGAAGAACCTCAACAAACTGAAGCAGGGCGCCGGTGGCGAGATCCAGCTGACCGACGCCATCGCCGACGAGATCGAGGCCGGACGCAATGTCTATGGCCTGCGCTTCCGCGGCCAGCGCTTCGATTGCGGCTCGAAGGCGGGTTTCCTGCAGGCGACCGTGGCCTTTGGCCTGGAGCGCGAAGACCTCAAGGACGAATTCGCCGAATACCTGTATCAGGTCATGGCGATGCGCCGCGCGGCCGAATAAGCCATGAGCAACCATGTTCTCGTGACCGGCGGTGCCGGTTATATCGGCTCGCATGCGTGCAAGGCCTTGGCGGCGGCGGGCTATGTGCCCGTCACGCTGGACAATTTCTCGACCGGCTGGCGCGATGCCGTCCGCTTCGGTCCGGTGGTCGAGGCCGATCTGATGGACCGCGCCGCGCTGGATGCCGCCTTTGCCGAATGGAAGCCGGTCGCCGTCCTGCATTTCGCGGCGCTCAGCCAGGTGGGCGAGGCAATGGCCCACCCCGCGAAATACTGGCGCAACAATGTTTCGGGTTCGCTGAACCTGATCGAGGCCGCGGTTGCGGCGGGCTGCATGGATTTCGTCTTTTCCTCGACCTGCGCGACCTATGGCGACCGCGACGGCGAGGTGCTGGACGAGGATACGCCCCAGGCGCCGCTGAACGCCTATGGCGCCAGCAAGCGCGCGATCGAGGACATGCTGGTCGATTTCGAGGCCGCGCATGGCCTGCGCCATGTGATCTTTCGCTACTTCAACGTGGCGGGTGCCGATCCCGATGGCGAGGTGGGCGAATTCCACCGCCCCGAGACGCATCTGATCCCGCTGATCCTTGACGCGGTGGACGGCAAGCGCGCCGCGCTGACCATCCACGGCACCGATTACCCCACGCCCGACGGCACCTGCATCCGCGATTATGTCCATGTGATGGACCTGGTCGATGCCCATGTGAAGGGTCTGGAATGGCTGCGCGCGGGCAAGGGCAGCCGGGTCTTCTGCCTGGGCACCGGCGACGGCTTTTCGGTCCGCGAGGTTGTCGAGGCCACGCGCCATGTCACCAACCGCGAGGTTCCGATGGTCGATGGCCCCCGCCGGGGCGGCGACGCGGTCAAGCTGGTCTGCGGCAGCCAGCGCGCGAAATCGGAACTGGGCTGGAGCCCCGACCGCTCGACCATGCGGCAGATGATCACCGACGCCTGGCGCTGGCACCAGACGGGCGATTACAAGGCGTGACCGGCGCCGCCGGGGCGCTGTGGTGGGCCATGCGGCTGCGCTGGAAGCGGCGCAAGCTGCTTTGGCGCGCATGGCGTGCCGGGCGCGATCTGCTGCCCGTCGCCGACCGCAAGGCGGCGATCCGGCCGGACGCAATCCTGGCCTTTGCCACGATCCGAAACGAGATCGCCCGCCTGCCGGAATTCCTCAACCATTACCGTGCGCTTGGCGTCGATCACTTTCTGATCGTGGATAATGGCAGCGATGACGGCTCGGTCGAATACCTTGCTGCGCAGCCTGACGTGTCGCTGTGGCATTGCGGCGGCGGCTACCGTGCGTCGCGCTTCGGCATGGATTGGCTGATGGCGCTGCTGTGGCAGCACGGCCACGGGCATTGGTGCGTCACCGTCGATGCCGACGAATTGCTGATCTATCCCGGCCATGAACGCCACGATCTGCGCGCCCTCACCCGCCATCTGGACGCAGAGCGGATCGAGGGCATGGGCGCGCTGATGCTGGATCTCTATCCGACCGGCCCGCTTGGCACGACCGATGCGCCCGACGACGCGCCGCTGACCGCGCGGCTGCCCTGGTTCGATGCCGGGCCGCATCGCAGCAGGCGCATCCTGCCGCGCCGCAATCTGTGGGTGCAGGGCGGGGTGCGCGACCGGGTCTTTTTCGCCGACCGGCCGGAACGCGCGCCGACGCTGAACAAGCTGCCTCTGATCCGCTGGCAGCGGGGCATGGCCTATTTCAACTCGACCCATTCGATGCTGCCGCCGCGGCTGAACCTGCTCTGGGACGGGCCGGGAGATCCGCGCCTGTCGGGCGTGCTGCTGCACAGCAAGTTCCTGCCAGAGATCGTCGAGAAATCCGCCGAGGAACTGCACCGCGCCCAGCATTTCGTCGATCCCGCGCCCTATCGCGCCTATCACGGCAGCCTGACCGAACGGCCGGTCCTGCACGGGCCGGAATCGGTGCGGTTCCGCGACTGGCGGCAACTGGTCTATCTGCGGCTGATGGGTCGCGGCAACTGGACCGGCGCGACCGATCAAGATGTCGGCGATTAGGGCTTGCCAAGAATGCCGGTGCCGAACATTGCTAGAGGCATGAGTTTCAACCATTCCGCCGCTGTCCAGCGCAGGACCTGATGTTTCGTTCGCGGGCCGTATCCCTTGCCGATCGTCTGAAACGGCGATCAGAGCGACAATATCTTGTCGCCCGGGCGTTCCGTCGTCGGCGCGCGCTCAAGCCGGTGGTGAACAGGACCGGCCGCATCCGCAAGGGCGACATCCTGGCCTTCGTCACGCTGCGCAACGAAAAGGCGCGGCTGCCCTATTTCCTGGATTACTACCGCAAGCTGGGCGTCAACCATTTCCTGTTCGTCAACAATGACAGCGATGACGGCAGCGGCGCCTATCTGAGCGAACAGCCCGACGTGTCGGTCTGGTGGACCAAGGCCAGCTACAAGAAGTCCCGCTTTGGCATGGACTGGATCAACTGGCTGCTGATGCGCTACGGCAACGAACATTGGTGCCTGACGGTCGATCCCGACGAATTCTTCGTCTATCCCCATTGCGACAACCGTCCGCTTGCCGCGCTGACAAGCTGGCTGGACAGTTCCGGGCGTCGGTCCTTTCCGGCGATGCTTCTGGACATGTATCCAAAGGGCCAGATCGACCAGCAACCCTATCTCGAGGGCGCGAACCCTTTTACCGTTGCGCGCTGGTTCGACCCGGCGAACTACACGATCAGCAAGAACGCCTTTTACGGCAACCTGTGGATTCAGGGCGGCCCCCGCACCCGCGCCTTTTTCACCGAGGATCCGCTGGACGGCCCCGCGCTGAACAAGATCCCGCTGGTGAAATGGTATTGGCGCTATGCCTATGTCAGTTCGACCCACATGCTGCTGCCGCGCAGCCTGAACATGGTCTATGACGAGGATGGCGGCGAGCAGGCATCGGGCTGCCTTCTGCATGCCAAGTTCCTGTCGCTCTTCGCCGACAAGTCCGCCGAGGAACTGGATCGCGGCCAGCACTACGCGAACAGCCGCGAATACAAGGCCTATCATGCGGGCCTCAGCGGGCGCGGCACCGATCTGTGGTGCAGCGAGTCGCGCGAATATACCGGCTGGCGCCAGCTCGAGGATCTGGGCCTGATCTCGCGGGGGAACTGGGCATGATCGCGCCCGCCAACGCCCCGGTCCGGCTTGGCGTCGTGATGCTGTGCCATTCCGACCTGGACATGGCCGCCCGCATGGCGCGCATCTGGGTCGAGGGCGGGGCCCGGATCGCGATCCATGTCGATGCCAAGGCCAGCCAAAAGGCGATGCGCGGGATGCGCGCGGCCCTGGCCGACCTGCCGCAGGTGATCTTTACGCGCCGCCACCCCTGCGATTGGGGCCGCTTCAGCCTGGTGCGCGCCACGCAAGAAGCCGCCGAGGCGCTGCTGGCCGCGCATCCCGACCTGACCCATGTCTATCTGGCCTCGGGGTCGTGCCTGCCCCTGCGCCCGATCGCCGATCTGGTCGCCTATCTGGCCCAGGACCCCCATCGAGACCACATCGAGTCCGTGAATGCGCTGGATGTCGGCTGGACCGTCGGCGGGCTGAACGAGGAACGCTTTACCCTGTTCTATCCGCTGGACTGGCGGCGGCGCCGCTGGCTGTTCGACCGGCTGGTGAACCTGCAACGGCGGCTGGGCGTCCGGCGGCGCATCCCCAAGGGGATCACGCCGCATCTGGGCTCGCAATGGTGGTGCATGACGACAACCACGCTGCGCGCCATCCTCGAGGACCCGCGCAGACCGGAATTCGACCGCTATTTCCGGCTGACCTGGATACCCGACGAAAGCTATTTCCAGACGCTGGCGCGCCGCCACGCGGTCCGCATCGAAAGCCAGTCGCTGACGCTGGCCAAGTTCGACCACGAGGGCAAACCCTACCAGCTTTACGACGACCACATGCTGCTGCTCGAGGAATCGCGCTGCTTCGTCGCGCGCAAGGTCTGGAAGGGCTCGACCGCGCTGATGACGCGCTTTCCCCTGGCGGTCGAGCCGCAGGCCGACCCCGCCCCGCCCCAACCCCAGCATTTCGAGCGGCTGATCAACCGCACCGTCCGGCGCAGGTTGCTGGGACGGCCCGGCCTCTACATGCAGAGCCGCTTTCCGCGCAAGGATTGCGAGAACGGCAAGACCTCGGCGCCCTACGCGATCTTTCAGGGTTTCGGCGACATCTTCCCCGAATTCGAGACCTGGCTGGCCGCCCATATCGAGGCGGATGTCCACGGCCATCTGCTTGGCCCCGAGATGGTCGAATTCGCGGGCCGCCCCGAAATCGGACCCGGCGCGATCTCGTCCATCCCGCAGATCCGCGACCGCGATCCGCAGGGTTTCCTGACCGCGCTGATCCGGGTGACGAACCGGATGCAGGTCTTTCAGTTCAGCCCGCGCGACAACCAGAAACTCAACTGGTTCATGGCGACCGATCCCAATGCGCAGTTCCATGTGATCACAGGGGCGTGGATGCTGCCGCTTCTGGACTGCGACATGCCCTTTGACGACATCCGCCGCATCAGCGCCCAGCTTCAGCGGGCCGAGCTGAAGCAGCTCGAGGTGCTGAACTCGGTCTGGGTCAAGGCGCGGGTGCAGATCCACGAGCTGAACGATTTCATGGCCCGGCCGCAGGCGATCCTGGCCGCGGCGGTGCAGCAGCTTCAGGTGCCCGCCCAGCCTGCCGCCGACATGCCCCGGATGCGCAATACCGCCGGCCTGCCCGCGCTGCTGCGCCAGCTTCGCAATTCCGGCCTGCGTCCCCGCCTGACGGGCGAAGGGCTGGAGCTTCCTGAACAAAGCCTGACCGAAAGGACGGCCGCAGAATGACCGAAGCCTTCCGATCCTTCGTGATCTTCGCCGAGATGCGCACCGGCTCGAACCTGCTCGAGGCGACGCTGAACGCCATCAAGGGCGTCACCTGCTTTGGCGAGGCGTTCAACCCCTACATGATGGGCTGGCCCGACAAGGACGAATTGCAGGGCATCACCCGCGAACAGCGCGAGGCGGACCCGATGGTCCTCTATCGCAAGCTGATGGAGCGGCCGGGCCACCTGCCCGGCTTCCGCTATTTCCACGACCACGACCCGCGCGTCTTCGACCGCATCATCGAGGACCGGACCTGCGCCAAGGTCGTGCTGACCCGCAACCCGCTGGACAGCTACGTCTCGACCCGGCTGGCCTGGGAAACCAACCAGTGGAAGCTGAACGAGACCGAGACCCCGATCCCCGCCGCCATCACCTATGACGGCACCGAATTCCGCGAGATGCTGACCGCGATCGAGCGGTTTCAGCGCCGCGTCCTGCACCGCCTGCAGGTTTCCGGGCAATCGGCCTTCTGGCTGGGATACGAGGATCTGCGCGACGCCGAGGTGATGACCGGCCTTGTCCACTGGATGGGCCGCACCGATGTGGCGCGGGTCGAACCGGCGCGCGATCAGGTGCCGCAGAACCCGCGCGAACTGGCCGACAAGGTCCGAAATTTCGACGAGATGCAGGACGACCTGCAGCAGATGGACCCGTTCATGCTGCGCCGGGTGCCGAATTTCGAGCCACGCCGGGGGCCTTCGGTTCCGGGTTTCGTGGCGGTGGAATCGGGGCGCGGGCTTATGCACATGCCGATCAAGGGCGGCCCTCAGGGCGTGGCCGATTGGCTGGGTCGTCTGGACGACCTGCAATCGGGCTTTACCCAGACGACCCTGCGCCAATGGAAGCGCAAGCATCCCGGCCATCGCAGCTTCACCGTCCTGCGCCACCCGCTGTTTCGCGCATGGTCGGCCTTTGACAACCTGCTGACCGAGGCCCCGGCCGAGATCCGGCAGGCGATGCGTGATGTCCAGCGCGTGGCCCTGCCCGCAGATGCCGATCTGCCGGGCCTGTCGCAGCAGAAGCGGCTGGAATTGTTCGAGGCGTTCCTGGACTTCCTGCGCCGCAACCTGAACGCCCAGACGACGCTGCCGACCAGCCCCTATTGGGCCAGCCAGTCCGAGGTCGTTGCCGGTTTCGCGCGCTTCGTCTCGCCCGACATGATCCTGCGCGAGGATCGGCTGACCGAGGACCTGCCCGCGCTGATCGACGCGGCCGGCATCCGCAATCCCAGGCTGCAGCACTTCAAGCCCGAGCCGATGCCCGATTTCCTGCGCCAGAAGCCGCTGCTTCAGGCCGCGAAACAGGCCTATCTGCGCGACTACATCGCCTTTGGTTTCGAGGATTAACCCTCGGTGCCGGTCCAGCCCTGTTCCACCACCGCCTCCATCGCGACATAGCTTGACGTAGCGGTGACATGGGGCAGGGCGGATATCTGTTCGGCCATGATGCGGCGGTAATCGGCCATGTCGCGCGACCGCACCTTGAGCAGATAATCGAAACCGCCCGCGATCATGTAACATTCCTCGACCGCCTCGATGGCGCGGACGGCGGTATTGAAGGCCTCCAGCGCCTTTTGGCGGGTGTCGGACAGGCGCAGTTCCACATAGGTCACATGGGTCAGCCCCAGCTTCAGCGGCGACAGCATCGCCCGGTAGCCGGTGATCAGCCCGGCCTCCTCCAACGCGCGGATGCGGCCCGCGACGGGGGTCTTGGACAGGCCGACCTTGCGGGCCAGTTCGGTGATCGGGATTCGCGCATTGGCCACCAGTTCCGACAGAATGCGGCGGTTGATCGGGTCCAGAAGCTCGTTCATCGCGAAATTCCTCGTGGGATGGTCCATCAGACTACAGGATAGCCCGATTTTGGTCACAAGGACCATGCCCACTGCCCTATCATGGCGCCATCACCCCGGAGCCGCGCCATGACCGATCTGAAAGCCCTCGAATCCGCCGCCAAATTCGCCCCGGAGGCCGCGATCCTCGACCGGCTGGTCTCCGAAGCCGCCCTGTCGCCCGAGGCGCGCGCACGGATCAGCGCCACTGCCGCCGATCTCGTGCGCCGCATCCGCGCCCAGTCGCGGCCGACGATGATGGAGCACATGCTGGCCGAATACGGCCTGTCCACCCGCGAGGGCGTCGCGCTGATGTGTCTGGCCGAGGCGATGCTGCGCGTGCCCGACCGCATGACCATCGACGCCCTGATCGAGGACAAGATCGCGCCCTCGGACTGGGGCAAGCATCTGGGCGAAAGCGCCTCAAGCCTGGTGAATGCCTCGACCTGGGCCTTGATGCTGACGGGACGCGTGCTGGACGATCCGCAACCGGGCATCGCGGGCACGCTGCGCGGCGCGATCCGCCGATTGGGCGAGCCCGTGATCCGCACCGCCATGCAGCGCGCCATGCGCGAGATGGGCCGCCAGTTCGTGCTGGGCCAGACCATCACCGACGCCCTGTCGCGCGCCCGCACGCTGGAGGCCAAGGGCTACAGCTACAGCTACGACATGCTGGGCGAGGCCGCGATGACCCGCGAGGACGCCGACCGCTACGCCAGGTCCTATGCCGACGCGATCGCGGCCATCGCGAAATCCTGCGACAAGGGCGATGTGCGCGCCAATCCCGGCATCTCGATCAAGCTTTCGGCGCTGCATCCCCGCTACGAGGTCGCCCAAGAGGCCCGCGTCATGGCCGAACTGGTCCCCGTGGTGCGCGATCTGGCCCGCGCGGCCCGCGCCGCCGACATGGGCATGAACATCGACGCCGAGGAACAGGACCGGCTGTCCCTGTCGATGAAGGTGATCGAGGCCGTGCTGTCCGACCCCGAACTGGTGGGCTGGGACGGCTTCGGCGTGGTCGTGCAGGCCTACGGCAAACGCGCAGGCGCGGTCATCGACTGGCTGCACGCGCTGGCCGCGCGTCTGGACCGCCGCATCATGGTGCGTCTGGTCAAGGGCGCCTATTGGGACACCGAGATGAAGCGCGCCCAGGTCGAGGGGCATCCCGACTTTCCGCTGTTCACCTCCAAGACGGCGACCGATGTCAGCTATATCGCCTGCGCGAAGAAGTTGATCGACCATGCCGACCGCATCTATCCGCAATTCGCCACGCATAACGCCCATTCGGTCGCCGCGATCCTCGACATGGCAGCGGGCGTCGATTTCGAATTCCAGCGCCTGCACGGCATGGGCGAACGGCTGCACGACATCGTGCTGACCGATCACGGCACGCGCTGCCGCATCTATGCCCCGGTCGGCGCGCATCGCGACCTGCTGGCCTATCTGGTGCGCCGCCTGCTGGAGAACGGCGCGAATTCCAGCTTCGTCAACCAGATCGTCGACGAGGATGTCGCCCCCGAGGACATCGCCCGCGACCCCTTTGACGCGCTGCCCACCGCCCGCGCCCCGCAGGCGCTGAAGGCGCCCGCCGCGATCTATGGCCAAGGGCGCGTCAACGCGCAGGGCTTCGACCTGAATGCCGAAGACGTGCTGGACCGGATCGAGGCTGCGCGCCAGATCACCCTGGACGACGCCGCCCCGATCACGATGCGCCCGGCGACCGGCCCGCGCCAACCGGTCGTGAACCCCGCCTCGGGCGCGGTTCTGGCCCATGTGACCGAGGCCGACGCCGACACCGTCACCCGCGCCGTCGACGATGCCCGCCCTTGGGACGCCCCCGCCGCCCATCGCGCGGATGTCCTGCGCCGCGCCGCAGACCTCTACGAGGCCGAGTTCGGCCCCATCTTCGCCATCCTCGCCCGCGAGGCGGGCAAGACCCTGAACGACGCCGTGGCCGAACTGCGCGAGGCCGTGGATTTCCTGCGCTACTACGCCCAGCAGGGCGAGGCCCGCAGCGACGCCCCGCGCGGCATCATCGCCGCGATCAGCCCCTGGAACTTCCCGCTGGCCATCTTCACCGGCCAGATCGCGGCCGCGCTGATGGCCGGGAACGCGCTCCTGGCCAAGCCAGCCGAACAGACGCCGCTGATTGCGGCCTTCGCCGTGCGCCTGCTGCACAAGGCGGGCGTCCCGGCCTCGGCGCTGCAACTTTTGCCGGGCGACGGCGCCACGGTCGGCGCGGCCCTGACCCGCGATCCGCGCATCGGCGGCGTGGTCTTCACCGGCTCGACCGAAACCGCGCGCCGCATCGCCGCCAGCATGGCGCAGCACATGGCCCCCGGCACGCCCCTGATCGCGGAAACCGGCGGGTTGAATGCGATGATCGTGGACAGCACGGCCCTGCCCGAACAGGCGGTGCGCGACATCATCGCCTCCAGCTTCCGTTCGGCCGGTCAGCGTTGCTCGGCGCTGCGCTGCCTTTATGTGCAAGAGGACATCGCCGACCACGTCATCGCGATGATCCGGGGCGCGATGGACGAACTGACCGTCGGCGACCCGTGGTCCCTGACCACAGATGTCGGCCCCGTCATCGACCCCGAGGCACGGCAGGGCATCCTCGACTGGATCGATGCACAGCGCCCCCGCATCCTGCACCAGCGCCCCGCGCCGCAGGACGGCTGCTTCGTTCCGCCCACCCTGATCCGCGTGACGGGGATCAAGGATCTGGAACGCGAGATCTTCGGGCCAGTCCTGCATGTCGCAACCTTCCGCGCCGCCGACCTGCCCAAGGTGATCGAGGGGATCAATGCGCGCGGCTACGGCCTGACCTTCGGCCTGCACAGCCGCATCGACAGCCGCGTGCAAGAAGTGGCCGACGCCGTCCATGCCGGCAACCTCTACGTCAACCGCAACCAGGTCGGCGCGACGGTCGGCAGCCAGCCCTTCGGCGGCGAGGGGCTTTCGGGCACCGGTCCCAAGGCAGGCGGCCCGCTCTACCTGCCGCGGTTCTTCAAGCCCGCCAAACCCGAACTGGGCAGCGGCTGGACAGCAAACGACGACCCCGCCCGCCTTGCCGCGTCCCTGGGCCGGGCGCCCGCTCGAACCGTTTCGGAAACCCTGATGCCCGGCCCGACCGGAGAGCTGAACCGCCTGACCCTGCTGCCACGCCCGCCGGTCCTGTGCCTCGGCCCCGGCGCGGACGCAGCCGCAGCGCAGGCCCAAGCCGTCCGCGCGCTTGGCGGCGAAGCCGTCACCGCATCCGGCACGCTTGCAGCAGATGCGCTGACCGACCTGCCCGGCCTCTCGGCGGTTCTGTGGTGGGGCGACGAGGCGACTGCCCGCGACATGGCCACGGCGCTTGCCCGACGCGAAGGCCCACTTGTCCCGCTGCTGACCGCGATGCCCGATCAGGCGCATGTCCTGCACGAACGCCACCTCTGCGTGGACACGACCGCGGCGGGCGGAAACGCCGCCCTGCTGGCGGGCTGACGCCTTCTTCTTCATAAAAATATCCTCGGGGGGTCCGGGGGGCGAAGCGCCCCCGGCGCTCTCCCCCCGCGCACGCCCCGAAAACTCAGCCCTGCGCCGCCACTACGCGCGTATCCCAGACCTGACACAGCCGCATCAACTCGGGCGGCAGGGGGCGGTCGGTGAAAACGCAATCCAGCTCGGCCAGCGACGCGATCCGGGCGGGCGCGCTGCGCTTCAGCTTGGAGTGATCCACCGCCAGAAACGTCCGGCGCGACTGACGCAGGATGGTCTGGCTAACGCCAACCTCCTGAATGTCGAAGTCCAGCAGATCGCCGTCGCGGTCCAGCGCCGAGCAGCCGATCACCGCCAGATCGAACTTGAACTGCCGGATCGTCTCGGCCGCCAGGGTGCCGACCAGCCCGCCATCCGAGCGGCGCAGGTTGCCGCCGGTCACAATCACCTCGCAATCGGGGTTGGCGGCCAGGATATTGGCGACGTTCATGTTATTCGTGACGACCAGCATGTTGCGATGGCCCAGCAATTCGCGGGCGACGGCCTCGGTGCTGGTGCCGATGTTGAGAAACAGCGAGATGTTCTCGGGCACCTCGGCGGCGCAGGCCCGTGCGATGGCGGTCTTGGCGTCCTGGTTAAGGGCGCGGCGTTCCTCATAGCCGATATTGCTGACCCCTGATGGCAGGATCGCGCCGCCATGCACCCGCTCCAGCCGCCCGGCCTCGGCCAGTTCGGTCAGGTCGCGGCGGATCGTCTGCAGGGTCACCCCGAAATGCGCCGCAAGGGCATCGACCGTCACCTTGCCGTCACGACGGGCGATTTCCAGGATTTCGGGCTGGCGAAAGGATTGGGACATGCTCGCTCCGGTCGGGTTGATCAGAATTGCCATGTTCGATTCGTCCGCGCAAGTTTTTCGTATGCGTGAATAACGAACATTCGGCGCTGCACAGCGCGCAAAGTGCAGAATGTGAAATCCGAGAAGTCGGCGCGCAATCGCCGAAAATCCAAGCCTTGCCAGTCACTTCAGGCGCGAACAAAAAAGAAAACAAAAACCTTTCTTTTGCGCGCGTCTTGCGCCATGATCCGCAACGAAGCGCAAGACGACGAGGCTGGCATGACGGCAGGCAGCACAGAAAACATGACCGATCTCTTCGTGATCGGCGGCGGCATCAATGGCTGCGGCATTGCCCGCGACGCGGCGGGCCGGGGGCTTTCGGTCACGCTGGCCGAGATGGGCGATCTGGCGCAGGCGACCTCTTCCGGCTCGACCAAGCTGTTTCACGGCGGGCTGCGCTATCTGGAATATTTCGAATTCCGACTGGTCCGCGAGGCCCTGATCGAACGCGAGGTGCTGCTGCGCGCGATGCCGCATATCAGCTGGCCGATGCGGTTCGTGCTGCCCTATCATCCTGAAATGCGGTTTGAATCCGACACGCCCACCTCGAAGCTGCTGGGCGTGGTCATGCCCTGGATGAAGGGGCGCCGCCCCGCATGGCTGATCCGGCTGGGCCTGTTCCTCTATGACAATCTTGGCGGTCGCAAGATCCTGCCCGGCACCACAACGCTGTCGCTGCCCGGCACGCCGGAGGGCGCGCCCCTGCAGCCGCGATTCCAGCGCGCCTTTGAATATTCCGACTGCTGGGTCGAGGATTCGCGGCTTGTGGTGCTGAACGCCCGCGACGCCGAGGCGCGCGGCGCCCGGATCATGACCCGCACCCGCGTCCTGTCAGCCGAGCGCGAAAACGAACATTGGCGCGTCACGACGCAAGACACCGAAACAGGCGAAACGCGCCAGCACCTTGCCAAGATGCTGGTCAATGCCGGCGGCCCCTGGGTCGGAGAGATCATCCAGACCAAGATCCGGCTGAACTCGACCGAGGGCGTGCGTCTGGTGCGCGGTAGCCATATCGTGACGCGCCGGCTTTACGACCACGACAAATGCTATTTCTTCCAGGGCACCGATGGCCGGATCATCTTTGCCATCCCGTATGAGACCGACTTTACCCTGATCGGCACCACCGATGCCGAACATGACGACCCCTCGCGCAAGCCCGAATGCACACCCGAGGAGCGCGACTACCTGTTGGCCTTCGCCAACCAGTATTTCACGCAGCAACTTGGCCCCGAGGATGTCGTCTGGTCCTATTCGGGCGTGCGTCCGCTTTACGATGACGGCGCGCAAAGCGCGACGGCTGCCACGCGCGACTATACGCTGAAGGTGGACCAGAATGGCGGGGCGCCGGTGCTGAACGTCTTTGGCGGCAAGATCACCACCTATCGCCGCCTTGCGGAATCCGCGCTTGAGAAGATCGCGCCGTTCTTTCCGGGCCTGCCCGCCGCATGGACCAGGGGCAAGCCTCTGCCCGGCGGGGATTTCCCGGTCGATGCGGTGGGGCGGCTGGTCTGCGATCTGCGCGGCGCGCATTCATTCCTCAGCGCGTCCTGGGCGCTGCGCCTTGTCCGCGCCTATGGCAGCGAGGCCGCGATCATCCTGAAAGGTGCCCGTGATGCCGCCGATCTGGGCCGCGATTTCGGCGCGACCCTGACCGAGTCCGAGGTGATCTGGCTGATGGACCGCGAATATGCCCGCAGCGCCGAGGACATCGTCTGGCGCCGCAGCAAGCTTGGCCTGCGGATGTCGCAGGACCAGATCGATGAATTGAACGACTGGATGCGCGCCCGCAGGGGCGGCGCGTCGGCTGCCGCCGAATAACGCGGCAGTCAAGGGGAGGGGAAAGACATGACATTGGAATTGAAGGGCGTCAGCAAGGTCGTCGAGGGGCAGGTTCACATCCACCCCACCGATCTGCGCCTTGAAAAGGGCACGATGAACGTGCTGCTGGGGCCGACGCTGTCGGGCAAGACCTCGTTGATGCGGCTGATGGCGGGGCTGGACCGCCCGGCGCAGGGCCGCGTCATCTGGCAGGGCCAGGACGTGACAGGGATGCGGGTGCAGGACCGTCAGGTCGCGATGGTCTATCAGCAATTCGTCAACTACCCGGCGATGACGGTTTTCGACAACATTGCCTCGCCCCTGCGGCTGATGGGGGTCTCGCGCCCCGAGATCGAGCGCCGCGTTCATGAGGCCGCCGAGCTGATGCGCCTGACGCCGATGCTTTCGCGCAAGCCGTTGGAATTGTCGGGCGGGCAGCAGCAGCGCTGCGCGCTGGCCCGCGCGCTGGTCAAGAATGCCGGGCTGGTCCTGCTGGACGAGCCCTTGGCCAACCTCGACTACAAGCTGCGCGAGGAATTGCGCGTCGAGATCCCGCGCATCTTCGAGGCGTCCGGCGCGATCTTCGTCTATGCCACGACCGAACCCGAAGAGGCGCTGCTGCTGGGCGGCAATACCGCGACCCTGTGGGAGGGCCGCGTGACCCAGTTCGGCCTGACGCCGCAGGTCTATCGCCAGCCCGTCGATGCGACCACGGCGCGGGTCTTCAGCGATCCGCCGATGAACTTTCTGCCGGTGCGTCTGGCGCAGGGACGCATGTCCTATGGCGACAGCCATGCGCCTGCGGGCGCGCTGGCCGGGCTGCCGGATGGCGCCTATCTGGCGGGCTTCCGGCCCAACCACCTGCATCTGCACCAGCCCTCGGCCGATGCGATCCGCTTTGACACGCAGCTGGTCGTGACCGAACTGACCGGGTCCGAGACCTTCATCCATCTGGATCACCACGGCGCGCGTTGGGTCGGGCTGATCCACGGCGTGCATGATCTGGCGCTGGATGCCTCCCTGCCGGTCTGGCTGGAGCCGCGCCACATCTACGTCTTCGCCGAGGATGGCCGTCTGGTCACCCCCGCCCCCTATGCCCTTGCAGCCTGAGAGGTTCGGACGATGGCAAAGATCACGCTGGACAACCTGGCCCATTCCTATCTGCCCCAGCCCAAGGGGCCGGATGATTTCGCGCTGAAGGAACTGAACCACGACTGGCAGGACGGCGCCGCCTATGCGCTGCTGGGATCAAGCGGCTGCGGGAAATCGACGCTGCTCAACATCATCTCGGGGCTGCTGGTGCCGTCGCAGGGGCGCATCCTGTTCGATGGCGTGGACGTGACCCATGCGCCGACGGCGGAACGCAACATCGCGCAGGTGTTCCAGTTCCCGGTCGTCTACGACACGATGACCGTGCGCGACAACCTGGCCTTTCCGCTGCGCAACCGGGGCCGCCCGGAAAGCTATGTCGCTGAGCGCGTTGCCGAAATCGCCCGCATGATCGGTATGGAGCACATGCTGGACCGCAAGGCGCGTGGCCTGACCGCCGATGCCAAGCAAAAAATCAGCCTTGGCCGCGGCATGGTCCGCAAGGATGTGAACGCGCTCTTGTTCGACGAGCCTCTGACCGTGATCGACCCGCACATGAAGTGGGAATTGCGCACGCAGCTGAAAAAGCTGCACCACGATTTCGGCCATACGATGATCTACGTCACCCACGACCAGACCGAGGCCCTGACCTTCGCCGACAAGGTCGTGGTCATGTATGACGGCCGCGTCGTGCAGATCGGCACGCCCGAGGAATTGTTCGACCGGCCCGAGCATACCTTCGTGGGCTATTTCATCGGCTCGCCGGGCATGAACCTGCTGCCGGCCGAGGTTTCGGGCCACGAGGCGCGGATTCCGGGCGGCGTCACCGCGCTGGCGGGCGCCTATCACGGCCTGTCGGGCAAGGTGCAGCTGGGCATCCGCCCCGAACATCTGCGCCTGACCGCAGACGAGGGCCTGCCCGTCACCGTCCGCCGGATCGAGGATGTCGGCCGCCACCGCATCATCCGCGCCGATCTGGCCGGTCACGACATCAACATCATCGCCGCCGAGGATCAGGCCATCACCCCCGACATGGGGCGCGTGAGCATCGATCCGCAGCGGGTCAACATCTACGCCGACGATTGGCGCGTGGCAGCCGCCTGACGCGCGCCAGGGGGAGGGGGAAAACATGGAAAAGACCGTCAACCACAAGGCCTGGTTCCTGGTTCTGCCGGTGCTGGTGCTCGTTGCCTTCTCGGCGGTGATCCCGCTGATGACGGTGGTCAACTACGCCTTTCAGGACACGTTCGGAAACAACGTCTTCTTCTGGCATGGCCTCGGCTGGTTCGAGGACTTGCTGGCATCCGACCGCATGTGGAACGCGCTGTGGCGCCAGCTGGCCTTCTCGGGAATCATCCTCGCGATCGAGATCCCGCTTGGCGTCTTCGTCGCGCTGAACATGCCCAAGCGCGGCGTCTGGGCCAGCGTGGTGCTGGTGCTGATGTCGCTGCCGCTGCTGATCCCGTGGAACGTCGTCGGCACGATCTGGCAGATCTTCGGCCGCGTCGATATCGGGCTTCTGGGCTATACGCTGAACAGCCTGGGCATCAACTACAACTACACGCAGAACCCCGCCCATGCCTGGGCCACGGTGATCGTGATGGATGTCTGGCACTGGACCTCGCTTGTGGCGCTGCTGGCCTATGCCGGGCTGCAATCCATCCCCGACGCCTATTACCAGGCCGCCAAGATCGACCAGGCCAGCCGCTGGAAGGTGTTCCGCTATATCGAACTGCCCAAGATGATGGGCGTCCTGATGATCGCGATCCTGCTGCGCTTCATGGACAGCTTCATGATCTACACAGAGCCCTTCGTCGTCACCGGAGGCGGGCCGGGCAATGCCACCACCTTCCTGTCGATCGACCTTGTGAAGATGGCGCTTGGGCAATTCGACCTTGGCCCCGCCGCGGCCTTCTCGCTGATGTATTTCCTGGTCATCCTGCTGATTTCGTGGGTGTTCTACACCGTGATGACCAATCTGGACAAAAGGGGTTGATGCCATGGCCGACCTGACCGCAACCGCCACGGCAACGCCGCGCGCCCGCAGCCGGACCATGCCCCGCATCAAGGGCAGCGCCATCGTCATGGGGCTTTACCTGCTGTTCCTGATGCTGCCGATCTACTGGCTCTTGAACATGAGCCTCAAGACCAATGCCGAGATCACCGGCACGTTCAGCCTGTGGCCGCAGAACCTGACGTTCCAGAACTACATCACGATCCTGACCGATCCCAGCTGGTACATGGGCTACGTCAACAGCCTGATCTATGTGGTGATGAACACGGTGATCTCGGTCGCGGTGGCGCTGCCTGCGGCCTATGCCTTCAGCCGCTATCACTTCATGGGCGACAAGCACCTGTTCTTCTGGCTTCTGACGAACCGCATGGCCCCGCCTGCTGTCTTTGCCCTGCCGTTCTTCCAGCTTTACAGCTCGGTCGGCCTGTTCGACACGCATATCGCGGTGGCGCTGGCGCATTGCCTGTTCAACGTGCCGCTGGCGGTGTGGATCCTCGAAGGCTTCATGCGCGGCGTGCCGAAGGAAATCGACGAGACCGCCTATATCGACGGCTACAGCTTCCCGCGCTTCTTCGTGAAGATCTTCATGCCGCTGATCTCGTCGGGGATCGGGGTGGCGGCGTTCTTCTGCTTCATGTTCTCGTGGGTCGAACTGCTTCTGTCGCGCACCCTGACCAGCGTGGACGCCAAGCCCATCGCTGCCACGATGACCCGCACGGTCGGCGCCTCGGGGATCGACTGGGGGGTGCTGGCCGCAGCTGGTATCCTGACCATCGTTCCCGGCGCGCTGGTGATCTATTTCGTCCGCAACTACATCGCCAAGGGCTTTGCCCTGGGCCGCGTGTAACGGAGGCCCGCTATGTCCTGGATGGCATGGACCCAACCCACCGCGATCTTCTTCATCATCATCGCCCTGCTGCTGGTCACCTTCACGGTGCTGGCGATCCGCTTTCCCGAGACGCCGCGTCGCGGCGTGCTGGGGATCGAGACGACGCGGGGCGACCGCCTGTTCATCACGCTTCTGGGCTCGGCCTTCATCAACCTCGCCTGGCTGGGGGTGATGGGGGCGGCGATGCAGCCCTGGGCGCTGCTGATCTGCCTTGTCTATGCCGCCGCCGTATTCCGGTGGGTCTGACAAGGCTGGGCTGTCCGGGCGTGAGGGGCCCGGCCTGCCGACAAGACTGACCTCGACTGGTTCCTAGGGAGGGAAACATGAACCTGAAACTTCTGTCCACCACGGCGGTCCTGCTGGCCCTGACCGGCCCCGCCTTCGCCGATATCGAGGCCGCGCGCGCGTTCCTCGATGCCGAGATCGGCGATGTCTCGGTCCTGACCCGCGAGGAACAGGAAGCCGAGATGCAATGGTTCATCGACGCGGCCGAGCCTCTGCGCGGCATGTCGATCAACGTGGTCTCGGAAACGATCACCACCCACGAATACGAGGCCCGCGTGCTGGCGCCGGCCTTCACCGCGATCACCGGCATCCAGGTCACGCATGACCTGATCGGCGAAGGCGACGTCGTCGAGAAGCTGCAGACCCAGATGCAGACCGGCGAGAACGTCTATGACATGTATATCAACGACGCGGACCTGATCGGCACCCACTGGCGCTATCAGCAGGTCCGCAACATGACCGACTGGATGGCGGGCGAGGGTGCGGATTTCACCAACCCCGATCTGGATCTGGACGATTTCATCGGTCTGGCCTCGGCCACCGGCCCGGATGACAAGCTCTATCAGCTGCCCGTCCAGCAATTCGCCAACCTCTACTGGTTCCGCCATGACTGGTTCACCGATCCCGAGATCATGGCCGCCTTCCGCGAGGAATACGGCTACGAGCTGGGCGTCCCCGTGAACTGGTCCGCCTATGAGGACATCGCCAAGTTCTTCACCGGGCGCGAGATCGACGGCCAGACGGTCTGGGGCAACATGGACTACGGCAAGAAGGACCCGTCGCTTGGCTGGCGCTTCACCGATGCCTGGATGTCCATGGCCGGCATGGGCGACACGGGCGAACCCAACGGCTTCCCTGTCGATGAATGGGGCATCCGCGTCAACGACAACTACCAGCCCGTGGGGTCCTGCGTGGCGCGCGGCGGGGCGACGAACAGCCCGGCAGCGGTCTATGCGATCGAGAAATACATCGACTGGCTGAAGAACTACACGCCCCCGGCGGCGGCTGGCATGACCTTCTCCGAGGCCGGGCCGGTTCCCGCGCAGGGCAACATCGCCCAGCAGATGTTCTGGTACACCGCCTTTACCGCCGACATGGTCAAGGAAGGCCTGCCCGTCATGAACGAGGACGGCACGCCGAAATGGCGCATGGCCCCCTCGCCCTATGGCGCCTATTGGCAAGAGGGCATGAAGGTCGGCTATCAGGATGTCGGCTCGGCCACGCTGATGCAATCGACCCCGGTCGATCGCGCCCAGGCCGCATGGCTTTACGCGCAGTTCATCGTGTCGAAGACCGTGGACACCAAGAAAAGCCATGTCGGCCTGACCTTCGTGCGCGACAGCTCGATCCGTCACGACAGCTTCACCGAACGCGCGCCCCGTCTGGGTGGTCTGGTCGAGTTCTACCGCTCGCCCGACCGCACGCGCTGGTCGGATACCGGCCTGAACGTGCCGGATTACCCGCGTCTGGCGCAGCTGTGGTGGCAGAACATCGGTGACGCCTCGTCGGGCGCCAAGACCGCGCAAGAGGCGCTGGACGCGCTGTGCGAACAGCAGGAAGCCGTGCTGGAACGTCTGCAGCGTTCGGGCGTGCAGGGCGATCTGGGCCCGGTCCTGAACGAGCCGGAAGATCCGCAGGTCTGGCTGGACCGCGAAGGCGCACCGAAACCGAAGCTGGACAACGAAAAGCCCGAGCCGGTGACCATTGCCTATGAGGAACTGATCCAGCGCTGGCAGCAATAAGCCCTGCGCGATACGCTTGGGGGGCGCGGTTGACCGCGCCCCTTTTTCTCAGCCCGACCCGAGGAAGACCATGACCCATATCCTTGCCATCGATCAGGGCACGACCTCGTCCCGCGCGATCCTGTTCGACGCCGACATGAACGTCCGCTCCAGCGCGCAAGAGGAATTTCCGCAGCATTTCCCCCGGTCAGGCTGGGTCGAGCACGACCCCGAGGATCTGTGGGCGACCGTCGCCGCCACCTGCCGCGCGGCCATCGAAAAGGCGGGCAATCCTACGGTCGCGGCCATCGGCATCACCAACCAGCGCGAAACTGTCGTGGTCTGGGACCGCAAGACCGGCAAGGCCGTCCACAACGCCATCGTCTGGCAGGACCGCCGCACCGCCGAATTCTGCCGCGAGCTGGAAGCCGCGGGCCATGGCGACATGATCACCGCCCGCACCGGACTGCTGGTCGATCCCTATTTCTCGGCCACCAAGGTCAAGTGGATCCTGGATCATGTCGAGGGCGCCCGCGCGCGCGCCGAGGCGGGCGATCTGGCCTTTGGCACGGTGGACAGCTGGCTGATCTGGCGCCTGACCGGCGGCGCGGTTCATGCGACGGACGCGACCAATGCCGCGCGCACCATGCTTTACGACATCCACAAGAGCCGCTGGTCCGTGACGATCTGCGACCTCTTCGGCATTCCGCAATCCATGCTGCCCGATGTGCGCGATTGCTCGGCCGATTTCGGCACGACCCGGCCCGACCTCTTCGGCCGGCCCATCCCCATCACGGGCGTTGCGGGCGACCAGCAGGCCGCGACCGTGGGGCAGGCCTGTTTCCAGCCCGGCATGATGAAATCGACCTATGGCACGGGCTGCTTTGCGCTGCTGAACACCGGCGACACGCCTGTCGCCTCCAGCCAGCGGCTGCTGACGACCATCGCCTATCAGCTGGATGGCAAGCCGACCTATGCGCTGGAGGGCTCGATCTTCATCGCGGGCGCGGTGGTGCAATGGCTGCGCGACGGGCTCAAGATCATCCGCGAGGCGCGCGAGACGCAGCCCCTCGCCGAAAGCGCCGATGAAAGCCAGCGCGTGATCCTGGTTCCGGCCTTCACCGGGCTGGGTGCGCCCTACTGGAAGCCCGAATGCCGGGGCGCGATCTTCGGCCTGACGCGCAATTCCGGCCCCGCCGAACTGGCCCGCGCCGCGCTGGAGAGCGTGGGCTTCCAGACGCTGGACCTGCTTCAGGCGATGCGCGCCGACTGGCAGGGCGACGGACGCACCGCGTTGCGTGTGGATGGCGGGATGGCGGCGTCCGATTGGGCGATGCAGTTCCTGTCCGACATCATCGGCGCACAGGTGGACCGCCCCCGCATCACCGAGACGACCGCCCTTGGCGCCGCGTGGCTGGCAGGCCAGCGGCAGGGGATCTATCCGGACGCCGAGGGTTTCGCGCGGTCATGGGCGCTGGATCGCAGTTTTCAGCCGCAGATGTCGGACGACCTGCGCGCCGAGCGTCAGGACGAATGGCGCCGGGCCGTTCAGGCCACGATCGGGGTCTGTTCCTGAGTGTCCGGCAAGGCAGCGCCTTGCACGCTCTCGGCACCAGACGAGGCGAAACACAACTTGCGCGATTAACTTTTGTGCTATGAATGCACAAAAAAGTTGACCTAGGGTTAATTTGGACTATCCAAATGGGTAAAATTCTATCCATTTGGTCATTGTTCACGAGGCTCCCCCATGTCAACGTTCCAGCTTACCTTTGCCAACAACCAGCTTGGCGATTTCAATTCCGTCGCGCTTGTCATCTCGGTCATCCCCCCCTCGATCGATCAGCAACTCAGTATCAACAGCGATCACCCCGCCGACCGGCTTGTCACGGCGGGCGCGGTCACGGCGCGCGACGATGTGACGGGCTGGCGGCTGACCGTGACGGGCAGCGACGATCCCGCAGGTAACACGGTCGTTCCTTTCTCGCCCGTCATCGTCGAATACTCGACCGATGGCGGCGCGTCGTGGAACAGCTTCACCGCCGATATCGGCCGGCCCGATCTGGTCTATTTCGCCCGTCAGGACGAAGCCGACTGGATGGCGATCACCGCCTTCGACCCGACCCAGCCCGATGGGCAGACCGGGTTCATCGTGTCGAACTCGCCCGTCACGCCGGGGCAGATCTTCCAGACGGACGAATCGGTACTGGAGCTGCAGATCGGTGAATACCTGATCCCCTGCTTTGCCGCCGACACGCTGATCCGCACCGCCTCGGGCGAGATGCGGGTGGACGAGATCACGCCCGGAACCCTTGTCTGGACCGAGGATCACGACCTGCGCCCCGTCGCCTGGGCAGGCCAGCGCCATCTGGATGCGCGGGCGCTGGACGCCGCGCCGCATCTGCGCCCGATCCTGATCCGCGCAGGCGCGCTTGGACCCGACGCCCCCGCGCGCGATCTGCGCCTGTCGCCGCAGCACCGCGTCCTTGTGCGGTCCAAGGTGGCCGAGCGGATGTTCGGCGCGTCCGAGGTTCTGGTCGCCGCACGCCATCTGCTGGACCTGCCGGGGGTCGAGATCGACCGCGAGGCGACCGGCGTGACCTATGTGCATCTGCTGTTCGACCGGCACGAATTGCTGCGCTCGAACGGCTTGGTGACGGAATCGCTCTATACCGGTCGGCAGGCGCTGAGGGCGGTGGGTCCGGCGGCCCGGCGCGAGATCGCGATGCTGTTCCCCGAGATCCTCGATCTGGATCACAGCCCAGAACCGGCACGCACGCTGACACCCGGCCGCCGCGCCCGGCGGATGGTCGCGCGCCATTGCCAGCGTCAAAAGGCGCTTCTGTCGGAAAACGCCTGAAGCGCGCAGCGGGGGGCGGGACAAAACATCGCCTTGTCTTTCGCGCCTGCCCCTGTGCTGACTGTGCCGCGACAGCCAGCGCAAGGAAGGCAGCATGGATCAAGGCAACAGCGTCACCGATGTCATCGTCATCGGCGCGGGCATCACGGGCATTTCCTGCGCGCGCCGCCTGGCGCAGGCGGGGCGCGGCGTTCTGGTGCTGGACAAGGGCCGCGGCATCGGCGGGCGCATGGCGACGCGGCGGCTGCCCGACGGGATGATCCTGGATCACGGCGCGCAATATCTGCGCCCCCGCTCGGTGGGTTTCGCCGCCCTTCTGGCCGAGGCCGGGGACCATGCCGCGCCGTGGCAGCTGCCCGATGGGGTCGTGCAGGTCGGCCAGCCCGGCATGTCCGGTCTGGTCCGCCATCTGGGCCTGGGGCTGGCCGTCCGCCAATCCGCGCAAGTGACCGCGATCGCACCGGATCAGACCGGCTGGCGCGTGATGCTGGGCGACAAGGTTCTGTCGGCGCGGCATCTGGTCGTGACGATCCCGCCCGCGCAGGCCCGCGCGCTGCTGGGCGCGGACCACGCCTTTGCCCCATCGCTGGATGGGGTGGCGATGCTGCCCTCGATCACGCTGATGGCCGTGCTGGCCGCCGACGCGCCCCGGCCCTTTGTCACGCGCAAGGACAAGGGCGCGCTGGCCTGGATTGCGCAGGACAGCGCCAAGCCCGGCCGAGACGCGGCGCAGGGCACCGGCTGGATCGTCCAATCCGACCCGGATTTCAGCGCCGCCCATATCAACGTCGCCTTTGACGAACTGGCCGCGATGCTGGCGCCGATGCTGCTGGAAACGCTTGGCGCCCAGCCCGGCCACCTGCTGCACGCCGCCGCCCATCGCTGGCTTTATTCGCAGGTCGATCAACCGCTTGGGCGGCCCTTTCTGACCGAGGGCAGGCTTTGGGTCGGCGGCGACTGGTGCCTTGGCCCGCGCGCCGAGGACGGCTGGCACAGCGGCGAGGCCATCGCCCAAGACCTGCTGGCCCGCGCATGAGCGGCGACGACGACTATATCGGCCGCGCGGTGCCTTCGGGACGGTTGTCGCGCGCCCTGAGGATGGGCGCGCTGGCGGGTGGGATCGGGGGCAGGGCGCTGGCCTCGGGGGTGGCGCGTCTGGCGCAGGGCGAAAGGCCGCGCGCGCAGGATCTGCTGATGACCCCCGCCAATGCGATGCGGCTGGCCGACCAGCTGTCGCGGATGCGCGGCGCGGCGATGAAGATGGGGCAGCTTCTGTCGATGGATGCGGGCGATTTCCTGCCGCCCGAGCTGACGCAGATCCTGTCGCGCCTGCGCGCCGATGCCGATCCGATGCCGCCGCGCCAGTTGCGGGTCCAGCTTGACCGTGCCTGGGGCGAGGGCTGGCTGCCGCGCTTTCAGCGGTTCCAGACGCGGCCCATCGCCTCGGCCTCGATCGGTCAGGTGCATCGCGCGCAGACGAATGACGGGCGCGATCTGGCGATCAAGGTGCAATATCCGGGTGTCCGCGACAGCATCGACAGCGATATCGACAACCTTGCGCTGTTGCTGCGGATGCCGGGCCTGCTGCCCAAGGGGATCGACCTGCCGCCCCTGCTGGACGAGGCCCGCATCCAGCTGAAGGCCGAGGCCGATTACGAACACGAGGCCCGCCAGATGCTGCGCTACCGCGAGGCGCTGGCCGGTCGGCCCGAATTCCTGCTGCCCGCGCCCGACCCGGAATTCACCCGCAGCGACGTTCTGGCGATGGACTTCATCGAAAGCCGCCCCATCGAGGCCCTGATCGACGAGGATCAACCCGTGCGCGACCGCGCCGCCGCGGCGCTTGCGCGGCTGGTGCTTGAGGAATTGTTCAGCTTCAACCTGATGCAGACCGATCCGAATTTCGCCAATTACCGCTGGCAGCCGGACAGCCGCCGGGTGGTGCTGCTGGATTTCGGGGCGACGCGCAGTTTCTCGGACCATGTCGGCCCGCAATATCGCCGCCTGCTCAGCGCCGCCTTGCAGGACGACCGTAAGGCCATCGACGAGGCCGCCATCGCCATCGGCTATTTCCGCGAGGATACCGAGCCCGCGCACAAGGCGCTGCTTCTGGACATGATGGAGCTGGCCTTCGGCCCCCTGCGGCGTCAGGGCCTGTTCGATCTGGCCGGGACCGACATCCCGCAGCGTATCGCGGCAATGGTGATGGAGATCACCCAACGCCGCGACCGGGCCGAGATGCCCCCGCCCGAGATCCTGTTCCTGCACCGCAAGTTCGGCGGGCTTTACCTGCTGCTGGCGCGGTTGCGCGCGCGGGTGGATCTGGGCGAGTTGGTCGCGCCCTATCGCGATCAGTAATCGCGCTCGAAGAACACGCCCAGGGAACTGCTGCCGTCGCTGCCGACCGAACCGCGCGCCCGCAGGCTTTGCGTGATGTCGAGGTTCAGGTTGATCGTGCTGCGTCCGCCTTCGCCAACCGAGACATCCGTATAGACGTTCTCGGTCAGGTAGCGGCCCGCGCGCAATTCGACATTGCCGTCGGCATCGGTGGTCAGGTCCAGATCGTCCAGCCCTGCGCTGTCGCGCAGATTGCCGATGATCCCCGCACCGCCGCGTCCGGCCAGCACCGCGACCGCATTGGCCAGCTGCGCCGCCTGAAGGGGCGTGATCGTGTCGAGGCCCCGCCCAAACAGAAGCTGTGACAGCACCTCTTCCTCGGGCAGCTCGGGCGAGGATTCGAACCGGATATCGGGTTCGCGCAGCTCTCCGTCGATCACAATGCGGGTGGTGATGCCGTCGCGCTGCGTCTCGGCCACAAGGCGGATCACGGGGATCATGCTGCCCTGCAACTCGATCAGGCCCTCGGTCAGGTTGAAGCGGTTGCCCAGCAGATCGACGCGGCCCCGGATCAGTTCCAGATTGCCGACCGGCACGACATTGCGCGACGTGCCCAACACCTGAAAGCCGCCGCCCAGTTCGGCATCGACCCCGCGCCCGCGCACGAAAACGCGGTTCGGCGCCTCGATCACCAGATCCAGACGCGGCGGATTGCGGACCGGGACCGAGGGCGGCCCCGCCAGCCCCGCCGCCGCGGCCGCCGGGCTGGGATAGCCCTCCAGCCCCGCACGGGCGCGGGTGGCGCGCACCGGGGGACGCTGATTGCCGACATGGCGGATGTCCGGGATGCCCCGCGCGCCGCCAAGCCCGGTTGAGGGGATGCGGATCTCGGTCCCGTCGAGGATGATCCGCCCCGAGACCAGCGGCCCCGCCGCAAGACTGCCCGAGATGCGGATCTGCCCATTCAGCCGCGTCTCGTAGAGGTTCGGATCGCGCAGCACCGCCTCGTTCAGGTTGACCGCCAGATCCAGAGACCCGCCCTGCAGGTCGATCGGGCCCGATACGGCGATGCTGCCACCCGCAGCAAAGCCGCCGCCGCCATCGACCCGGATCTGCCCGTTCTGAAAGGCGGCGGTCAGGTTGATCCCCTCAAGCCGGACGCCCAGCCCCGGATCGGACAATTGCCCGTCGGCCAGCGACACGGTTCCCGACAGCGATTGCAGCGCCAGCGGCCCGGCAAGGCGCAGGTTGACCGCCAGAGGCCCGGACAGGCTGCGGGTCCGCAATTCGGTATTGGCCAGCGCGGAATCCGCCCGGCCGGTGATCGCCAGATCAACCGATTGTCCGTTGCGCGCCGCAGCGCCCGCGATCCGCAGATCCACGCCGCCCGGCGCGGTGGCGTTCAGGTCCATGACCAGATTGGCGCCGTCCTCTCGCAAGGTGCCGCCGAGGGTGGCGGGGCCGGGAAATTCCGGCACGATCAGCCCCAGATTGGCCAGCCGCCCGTCCAGTTGCAGCCCCGAGGCCGGGTCTCCGCTGGCCTCGACGGTCACCTGCGGGTTGCGGACCTGCAACCGTTGCAGGCTGAGGCCCGCCGCATCCTGCGTGGCGGCAAGGTCAAAGACCGTCTGCCCCGCCAGAACCGGATCGACGCGCGGCTGTCCGACGCGCAGGCCGCTGGCATTGCCGTTGGCGGTGATCAGACGCTGGCCGCCCTGATCCAGCACCCGCGCCTGGGCCTGCAGCGCGCCCGCGATGCCGTTGCCCAGAAAGCGCAGGTCGCCCGCCGCGATGGTCGCGGCCAGATCGGTCGCGCCGTCGCCCACCTGCCCCGTCGCATCGACCTGAAGCCGGGGATTGCTGATCTGCGCGGTCTGCAGCGACAGGATGCCGTCAGCCTCGGTCGCCTCCAGCGTCAGCTGCGTCTCGCCGGCCAGCGCGCCATCGACCTGCGCCTGTCCAAGCGCCAGATCGCGGCCGGTGCCCTGCAGGCTGAGCCGCCGGATGCCGTCGCCCGCCTCGCGGAACGTGCCCGTGGCGGCAAGCGATCCGCGCCAGCCGGGGCCAAAGGGCGCCAGCGTATCGACCTGCAGATCAGCGGCCAGATCCGTGACCCCCTCGCCGAACTGCCCCGTCGCCGTGGCGCGCAGCTGGTCATTCGTGATGCGGACATCGCGCAGGGTCACGACGCCCTCGGCCTGATCGGCCAGAACGCGCAGGTCGGTGCGTCCGGTCAAGGCGCCGTCCACATTGCCCTGTCCAAGCGACAGGTCGGTGCCTTCGCCGGTCAGATCGATGATGCGGCGGCCGTCCTCCTCGGTCAGGCGGGCGCGGGCATTCAGCGCGCCGCTCCAGCGGGGGTCCAGCGCAGACAGGCTGGGCAGCGCGATATCGGCGGTCGCGTCCAGTGCGCCCGCGGCAAAGACCCCCTCGCCCGAGGCGGTGATCTGCGGGTTGGCGAAGCGGAAGCTGTCCAGCTGGTAGCCGTCCGGCGTCTGGCCCACGATCAGCGTCAGGTTCGTCATGCCCGCCAGCGCCCGGTCCACCGCATCGATGCCGATGCGCAGGTCCATCGTCTCGCCCGAGACGGTCAGGCGGCGCTGGCCGCTCGGGCCGTTCAGCCGTGCCTCGGCCATCAGGCTGCCGCCGTAGTCGGGATCGGCCTCGGCCAGCGAGGGCATCGAGATCTGCGCGACAAGATCGCTGGACAGGCTGTCGATCCGCCCCGTCGCGTCCGCGGTGATGCGCGCGGCGGTCAGGCTGAGTTCCTCGACCTCGATCCCGGTCTCGTCGCGCCGGATCTCGACCACGATGTCCGAGCCGCCGCCCAGCAGGCGGTCAAGCTGCGGCTGGTCCAGCGTCAGATCGGTCGCGGTGATCCGCGCATCCAGGTCAAAGGCGCGGTTCAGCACGATGTAATAGCCGTTCAGCGCAGCTTCGGCGCTGCCGGTCAGGTCGCGGTCCGCCAGCAGCGACAGGCGCGACAGGTCCTGATGGCGCGCGGTCACATCGACGGACAGGGTGATCCCGCTGGCCAGACCGGCGACCAGAAAATCGCCGTTCACGCCGAAATCGGCGCCGTCCAGCCGCACGTCATGGATGTCCAGCACGTTGCCCGGCGTGAAGTTGAACCGCGCCCGGCCCCGCACATCATCGCCCACCGCTTCGGCCAGTCCGGCATCGGCAAAGACCAGCCCCGCCGCGCCGAAGGACAGGCCGCCCGTGACCTCGACCAGGGCGCCGTCATCCAGGACGATCTCTCCGCCGCCATCCAGCAGAAGCTGGCCGATCATCAGATCGCCCCGGTCCACCTGCCCGACCCGGCCCGTCAGGGTCCAGCCCTCGCCCTCGGCCGCGTCATAGGACAGTTGCAGCCGCCCGGAATCGACCGTCGTTCCGGCATCGGCAAAGGGCAGGGGAACCGGCAGGACCGGCGCACCCGCGTCGCGGCCCAGCAGGATCTGCAATTCGGCATGCTGCGGCGCGTTCCGGTCGTTCGTGGAAAGCGAGCCGGTCAGGCTCAGCGCCTCGGTCTGCAGGCTCAGCTGCGGCAATTCGATCCGGCCCGTCTCGGCGCGCCAGCCCTCGGCCAGCAGACGCGTGTCGCGCCCGAAAAAGACCCGATCCTCGGGACGCAGAAGCGCCGCGACATCGCCGCCGATCTGCACCGAGAAGGCGGTTCCGGGGGTGCCCGCCTCGTCGGGGCGTTCATTCGCGCTGATCCGGCCGGTGATCCGGGGCTGGCCGTTCGTGGCCAGCCGGATATCGGCGGCGAAATCCGACAAGGGGCCTTCGCCGCTGATCTGCGCGGTCAGGGCGGGGCGTTCGTAAAGGTCGATCAGGTTCGCCAGCAGCCCGTCCGCGGCCTCGTCCAGCGCAAGGTTCAGGCGCAGGACACGGGTCTCGTTGGAAAAGGCGGTGTCCAGCACGAATTCGCCGCGCACCCCGTCCAGCCGGGTGACGTTCAGCTGCGTCTCGCCCTCGCCGCCGTCAAGGCTCATGGCGCCGTCGATCCGCAAGGCGGCCTCGACCCCGATCACCGGCTCGCCCAGGGCGACGCGTTCGGCGCGGATCTGTTCGATGGTCAGGGCCACGGGCAGTTCGGGCAGGGCAAAGACCGGGACCTCGGCCTGAACGGCGCTTTCCTCGCCAGCGGGCAGGCGGGGCAGAAGGATCTCGCGCGCGGTCAGTTCGGCGATCTCGATCCGGCGCCGCAACAGGGCGCTGCGGTTCCACTGGATCGCCCCGTCGCGGAGGGTCAGCCAGACGCCGTCCTCGTCGGCGATCCGCATCTCGGAGAAGGTCGCGCGGGATGACAGGGCGCCCTCGAATCCCTCGATCACGACGGTCCGTCCGGCGCCCGACAGGCTGCGTTCCAGAAGCCCGGTCAGAAAACCGCGATCATCCTCGATCTCGGCCGCGCTCTGCGCCAGAACGGCGAGGGGGAAGAACAGGGCGAAGACCAGTATCCAGAAGCGCCGCATCAAAAAGCCTGCCCAAGTCCAAGGTAAAGTTGCACGCCGCTGCCCGTATCGCCCGCGACGGGTCCGGCCACGTCGAAACGCAGCGGCCCGATGGGCGTGTCGTAGCGCAGGCCGATCCCCGCGCCCGCATGGTCGCGGTCGATCCCGTCGAAGCTGCCTTCCGACCAGACGCGCCCGTAATCGGCAAAAGCCACCACGCCGATCCGCTCGCGCAGCTGAAAGCGCAGCTCGGCCGTGGCGTTGGCCAGGCTCATGCCGCCGGTGCGGATATTCTCGCCGGCCATGCGGGTGGTGATGACATCGGCGCCAAGGCTTTGATAAGGCTGTCCCCGGACCGAACCGCCGCCGCCGGAATAGAACAGGAAGCCGCGCGGGGTGCGGCGGATGTCGCTGCCCAGGATCGTGCCCAGCCGTCCGCGCGTGGCCAGCGTGAAGCGGTCGTTTTCCCCGAACGAGACATAGGCCCGCCCCTCGCCAAGCGCGCGCAGGCCCGAATCCGTCTCGTCGAAGCCGTAGAACGGCATGATCTCGGCGCTGAGCCATGTGCCGCTTTTGGCGTTGTTCGGTTCGTCCCGGCGGTCCCAGACCACGCCCGAGGGCAGGGCCAGAACGCGGAAATCCGTGCGGCCATTGGCGTCGAAGACGCGGCTGATGCGGTATTGCCCGGCGATGTCGGCGGTCAGGCGGTCGTTGAAGATATGGCTGAAGCCAAGCGACAGGCTGGCGCTGTCCTCGCTGTAATCCTCTTCGCGCATGCGGGCGAAATCGGTTTCGACATAGCCGGTCGTGTCGGCGGTGATCGTCGCGGGCCGGTCGATCCGCAGGGTCAGCTGGTCGTCGCGGTCGCTGGTGGTCGAGCCGATATCCTTGACCCGCCCGTCGATCCTGAGCCTTTCGCCCCCGCCCAACAGGTTGCGGTGCATCCAGTAGGCCGAGACCTGCACACCCTCGGTGTTCGACACCTCGAACCCCGCGCCGACGCGGCGGGGGCGCTGTTCGATCACCGTCAGGTCCACGTCGAGGATCTCGCCCTGCCGCAGGTCGTCGGCCTCGGTCAGGGTGATCGAGGAAAAGACGCCGGTGCGGCGCAGGCGGCTGCGGACGGTGTCCAGATCCTCGGGGTCGAAGCGTTCGCCCTCGGGAAAACCGGCGATCTTGCGCAGGCGGCGTTCGTTCAGGCGCTGGTTGCCGCTGACGCGCATCTGGCCAAAGCGCACGGCGGGGCCGGGCTCCAGCGCGATGCGGCTGTCCACCGTGGCGCTGTCATGTTCGGCGGTGATCTCCTGCCCGGCGATGTCGGCCTTGGCGTGGCCCGCATTGCGCCAGCCATCCACGCCCGCGACGGCGGCGCGGCGGATCGTGCCGGTGCCTGCGACCTCGGCCGCCGCATAGCCGTCGGGGATGGCACTGCCCGGCGCGACCGGCGCGATCTGGGCGCGCGAAAAACGGAAGCGCGGGCCGGGATCGACCGCGATCACCGCGCGGCGCACCAGATCGGGCGCGTCCAGAGGCGTCACTTCGGCGGCCTCGATCCCGTCCACGGTGATGCTGATATTGCCCGCGTAATAGCCCTCGTCGTAAAGGACGCCCAGGATGCGCGCGTAATCCGCGCGCGCCGCCGCAAGGATATCCTGACCCGAAATGCGATCTTCGGCCAGAGCCGCCGAAATCAGTGAGGTATTGCGAAACGCGCGTTCCAGCCCGGCATCGCCGCCTGCCACGGTGATCTCAAGCGCGACGGGGCCTTCCTCGTCGCCGCCGAACAGGCCGGAAAAGGGCCATGAGGATTGCGCCCGCGCATCGCCCGCCAAAAGGCCCGCGCCCGCAAGCGCGGTCGAGACCGCCAGCACCGTTCCCAGAAATCGCCGCATCGCCCTGCCCGTCCTTTGTTCTTGAGGACGATTGAAGCAGGATCAGCCCATGAAATCCAGCAATTCAACGGCGAAAAGGCGGCTTGTCGCTTAACGTTTGCGTTGCGTCAGCCCGGTTGGCTCAGCGCCGCCAGACAGCCATGCAGCGCCGCCATGTCGTCGCGGATCAGGAAAACCGGCGCGTTCTCGGGGATGTGGCGCATATGAGCCTCGGACAGGAAGGCCGGAGTGAAGCGGTCCATCCGCCCCGCGATGCTGCGCCCGACGCTGCCGGCAAGGAACAGCCCCTCCAGCGGCATGAAGCGCAGGGCCAGTTCGCGGCACAAAAGCCCGACCAGCTCGGCGAAGAAGTCATAGGTCTCGTTCGCGGCTGCGTCGCCCGCCTCGGCGGCGGCGGCGATCTCCTCGCTGCGGACGGGATCGGTTCCGGTCATCGCGGCATGCAGGCGCGACAGGCCGCGGCCCGCGAATGTCTCTTCGGTGGAAAAGAAACCCTGCGCCGCATCCGCGCCCACGCGGTCGATCAGGCGGGCCATGATGTTGGCGGGCAGGTGGGTGTGACCCTCTTCGGCCTCGAGCGCGGTGATCGCGCCACCGGGCAGCACGCGGACCGCGCAGACGTTGAAGCCCGTGCCCAGCCCCACGACCAGCGCCTGACCGTTGCGGGCGCGATCCTCAGCGGCGGGGCGCAGGACCGACAGGCCCTCGCCCTTCAGCGCGGGGGTCGCATAGCCAAGCGCGGTCAGATCGTTGATCAGCCGCACATGGTCGGCATCGGTTAGCCGCGCCAGGTTCTGTTCGTCAAAGGACCAGTCGCGGTTCGTCAGCGAGGCGCGACCCCCGCTGACCGGCCCGGCGACGGCGATGCAAAGCGACGAGATGTTGGGCTGGTGCTGCTGCGCCATGAATCGGCGCACGACATCGTCAAAGCTGGCGAAGTCGTCACCCTTGAAGCGCGTCACCGTCGTCTGGTCGATCACGCCGTTGCGCGCAATCGCCAGACGGGCATTGGTGCCGCCCACATCGCCCAGAAGCATCGCCATCGCCGGTCCCTTTCAGTTCAGCCTCTGGCCATCCTTAGGCGAGAAATACGACACTTTCGAGAGGTCGAATGCCAGCGGAAACGGCTTGCGTGCCTGAACCGCACTTTCCGCGCGCAGCCGCGCCGTGACCGGCTTGCCGCCCAGATGCGTGACCGCGAAAGTGTCGGCACCGGCCGGTTCGACGATCTCGATCAGGACATCGCCGCCCGCCCCTTGCGCCGTGCCGGGCAGGTGCGCATTGCCCGTCGCCTCGTGAATGTCCTCGGGGCGGACGCCCAGAACGATCTCGGCGGGCAGGTCGCGGGCCACGGGGTCGGTGATGACCAGAGGCGCATCGCCGGGGCGGTCGATCTCGATCCTTGTCTGCCCGCCCTCGGCGCGCGCGCGGGCCGGGATCAGGTTCATCGCCGGGCTGCCCATGAAATCGGCCACGAACATGTTGGCGGGCTTGTTGTAGATCTCGGCCGGTGTGCCGATCTGCTGGATCACGCCGCCCTTCATCACGACGATCTTGGTGGCCAGCGTCATCGCCTCGATCTGGTCATGGGTGACGTAGACGATCGACGCGTTCAGGTCCTGATGCAGCTTCTTGATCTCGGTGCGCATGGACACGCGCAGCTTGGCGTCAAGGTTCGACAAAGGCTCGTCGAAGAGGAACAGCGCCGGATCGCGCACCAGCGCCCGACCCATCGCGACACGCTGACGCTGGCCGCCCGACAGCTGGCCGGGCTTGCGGTTCAGCAGCGGCTCGATCTGCAACTGGCGCGCGACCTCGGCCAGCTTCTTGTCCTGCGTGGCCTTGTCGACGCCGCGCACCTTCATGCCAAAGGTGATGTTCTTGGCAACCGACATGGTCGGATAAAGCGCGTATGACTGGAACACCATGGCGATGTCGCGGTCCTTGGGGCTGACGCCCGTCACGTCGCGGTCGGCGATGCGGATCGTGCCGCCGGTGATCGGCTCAAGCCCCGCGATGCAGTTCAGCAGCGTGGACTTGCCGCAGCCCGACGGGCCGACCAGAACCAGAAAATCGCCCGGTTCGATCGCGATGTTGATGTCGTGCAGAATGTGGGTGTCGCCATAGGCTTTCTGCAGGTGGTCGATTTCGAGAATGGGCATGGCTTATCCCTTGACGCTGCCGGCGGTCAGGCCGCGGATGAAGTATTTGCCGGCGACGACATAGACCAGAAGCGTGGGCAGCGCGGCGATGATCGCGGCGGCCATGTCCACGTTGTAGGCTTTGACGCCGGTGGTGGAGTTGACGATGTTGTTCAGCGCCACGGTGACGGGCTGGCTGCCCGGCCCGCTGAACGACACGCCAAAGAGGAAGTCGTTCCAGATCTGGGTGAACTGCCAGATGACCGAGACGGTGATGATCGGCAGCGAGATCGGCAGGAAGATCGACCAGAAGATGCGGAAGAACCCCGCGCCATCGACCTTGGCCGCGCGGACCAGTTCCTGCGGAATGGTGACGTAGTAGTTGCGGAAGAACAGCGTGGTGAAGCCGATCCCGTAGATGACATGCACGAAGATCAGCCCCGGGATCGTCCCCGCGATCCCCATCAGGCCCAGCATCTGCGCCATCGGCAGCAGCACGACCTGGAAGGGGATGAAGCAGCCGAACAGGATCGCGGCAAAGAACAGGTTCGCGCCCCGGAACCGCCACTGGGCAAAGACATAGCCGTTCAGCGCACCCACCACGGTGGAAATCATGACGGCGGGCACGGCCATCAGCACGCTGTTCCAGAAGAAGGGCCGCAGCCCCTCGCATTTGGTGCCCGCACAGGCGGTGGACCAGGCCTCGGCCCAGGGGGCAAAGGTGATCTCGCGCGGCAGGGCCAGCAGGCTGCCGGTGCGGATTTCCTCCAGGCTTTTCAGCGAGGTGGTCAGCATCACGAACAGCGGCATCAGGTAGAAGGCCGCGAACAGGAACAGGATGCCGTAAAGGCCCCAACGCAAGACGGTGTTACTGGTCACGGCGCGGCCTCAATTCGCTGTAGAGATAGGGAACGACGATGGCGAAGATGACCATCATCATGATCATCGCGCTGGACGCCGCCTGACCCAGATCGCCGCGCGAGAAGGCCATCGCATACATATAGGTCGCGGGCAGGTCGGTGGCGTAGCCGGGGCCGCCTCCGGTCAGGGCGATGACCAGGTCGAAGGCCTTGATCGCCAGATGCGCCAGCACGATGAAGGCCGACAGGAAGATCGGCGCCATGGTCGGGATGATGATCGCGGAATAGATGCGGTGGGTCGGGATGCCGTCCACCTGGGCCGCGCGGATGATTTCCGTATCGACCGACCGCAGCCCGGCCAGGAACAGCGCCATCACGAAGCCCGAGGCCTGCCAGACGGCGGCCAGCACGATCGTGTAGATCGCCATCTCGGGGCGGATCAGCCAGTCAAAGGTGAAGTTCTCGAACCCCCAGCCGCGCACCATCTCCTGCACGCCCAGTCCGGGGTTGAGGATCCATTTCCACGCGGTACCGGTCACGATCAGCGACAGCGCCATCGGATAGAGGTAGATCGTCCGCAAGACGCCCTCGGCCCGGATCTTCTGGTCCAGAAAGATCGCCAGCGCGAGGCCGATGACCATCGAGATCACGATGAAAAGACCGCCGAATATGAACAGGTTGTTCATCGCCACGTCCCAGCGCGGCGCGGCGAAAAGGCGTTCATACTGGATGAAGCCGTCCAGTTCGTAGCGCGGCATCAGCCGCGAGCGGGTAAAGCTGATCCAGGCGGTCCAGGCGATGAAGCCGTAGACGAAGACCAGGATCGCCACGAAGGACGGCGCCAAGACCAGCTTGGGCACGTTGCGTTCAAGCCATTCCATGTCAGGCATCCCCAAAGAAAAAGCCCCGCGCCAAGGGCCGTTCGGCATGGCGCGGGGCAGTCGGGCCGGGATTACATCGCGTTGGCGACGGCGTCGGCCAGTTGCTGCACGGCGTCCTCGGACGACATGTCGCTGTTGAAATGCGCGGTCACGACATCGGTGATCGCACCGGCCTGCGCACCGCGCAGGGCCATTCCGTGGGCGTAGCTGGGCAGCAGCGAACCGTCCTCGGCGCCCGCATTCATCGCCTCGGCCGAGGCGACGGCGCAGCTGTCGAACTCGTCCAGGGCCACGTCGGTGCGCGCCGGGATCGAGCCCTTGTTCAGGTTGAAGGTCTTCTGGAAGTCCTCGCCCATGATCAGTTGCGCCAGAAGGGCCTGCCCCTGCTGCTTGTCGTCGCCGTCCACGTTGAAGAAGGCGAAGCTGTCCACGTTGTAGAGGAAACCGTTGCCCGGCGTCTGCGCGCAGACGAAATCGGTGCCCGGCTCTTTCCCGGCCGCCAGGAACTCGCCCTTGGCCCAGTCGCCCATGATCTGGAAGGCGGCCTCGCCGTTCATCACCATGGCGGTGGCCAGGTTCCAGTCGCGGCCCGAGAAGTTCGGATCGACATGGCCGCGGATCACGCGCATCTGGTCAAAGACCTGCTTCATCGTGTCCGAGGTCAGCGCCTCGGGGTCCAGATCGACCAGCGCCTGCTGGAAGAATTCCGGTCCGCCCAGACCCAGAACGACGGTCTCGAAAACGGTCGCGTCCTGCCAAGCCTGACCACCATGGGCCAGCGGCGTCACACCGGCGGCGGCCAGCTTTTCGGCGGCGGCGTTGAATTCGTCCCAGGTGGTCGGCATCTCGATGCCATGCTCGTCCAGGATCTGCTTGTTGCCCCAGATCCAGTTGACGCGGTGGACGTTCACCGGCGCGGCGCACCATTCGCCCTCGCACTTCATGTGCTCGGCGATCTGGGCGGGCAGGACATCGGCCCAGCCGTTTTCATCGGCGACGGCGCCGATATCGGCCAGACCGGTTTCCTCGTACCATTCCTGGATCGCGGGGCCCTTCAGCTGCACGGCGGTGGGCGCATTGCCCGACAGGACGCGGGCGCGCAGCGCGGTCATCGCTGCGTCGCCGCCACCACCCGCCACGGGCATGTCGGTCCAGGTGCCACCCTCGGCGGCGAACTGCTCCTGCAGGACGGCGACCGAGCGGGCCTCGCCGCCCGAGGTCCACCAATGCAGCACTTCGGCCTGCGGATTGGCCAGCACCGGGCCAGCCATCATCACGGCGGTCGAGGCCGCCAGAACGGTTTTCAGCTTCATGGATCCTCCCAGATCTTTCAGCGCAGGGACCTTGGCCCTGCCTGATGCGGAAGATGCCAAACAGCCGGGCATTCGCGCAATGCATGGCGGCCATGCACCGGGCAGATTTCAAGACACTTCGTTACAAACTGTTACGAAACCCGCCACGACCCTGCTATGACGATCCGCCGAGGGGGAACCGCATGAGCCTGCACCGTCTGCTGCTGGTCGAGGATGATGCCGACATGGCTGCCATGCTGGCGGCCTATCTGCAACGTCAGGGCCTGCATGTCACGCTGGCCGACAGCCGCGCGGGCGCGCTGGCGGCGCTGAAATCGGGGCGCGTCGATCTGATCCTGCTGGACGTGTCCCTGGGCGAGGATGACGGCGTCGCCCTGTGCGCCGAGATCCGTGCCGCGCAGGACGTGCCGATCATCATGGTCAGCGCCTTGTCGGCCGATCATCAGCGCATGGCCGGATACGAGGTCGGCGCTGATGATTACATCGCCAAGCCCTTCAACCCCGACCTGCTGCTGGCACGCATCCGGGCGGTTCTGCGCCGGGCGGGCAGGGCGCCCAGCCTGATCCACCGCCGCCGCGACAGCGTGCTGCGCTTCGGCGGCTGGCGCTATGACGCCCGCCGCGACGAGGTGACGGCGCCGGGCGGCTGGCAGGTCACGCTGTCCGCGCGCGAGACCGCCTTGCTGCGCGTCTTTCTGGCCAATCCGCTGATCCCCCTGACGCGCGAGGAAATCGCCGCCGCACTGGACGATGACGAGGCCGCCGAGGGCCGCGCCATCGACATGCTGGTCGGACGCCTGCGGCAAAAGACCGATGCCGCGCTGATCCGCACCGAACGGGGGCTGGGCTATGTGCTGGCCGCCGAGGTGACGCGCAAGGATGATTAGGCGCCCCAGTCTCAGGGTTCTGGCCAGCCTCTGGGTGGTGCTGGCGATGCTGGCCGGGGCGGGCGCGGCCTGGCTCTGGTCCGCCAGCGAGGCCGCGTGGCGCGACCACCTGTCGCGCGCCTATGTGACCGGGCTGGCGCTGCATGACAGCCTGCTGAATGGCGGCCCGACGCCCCTGGGCACGACGCTGACCCCGCTGCGCGAGCCGCCGCCCCTTGCGCCCGGCTGGCACGAAACCGTGCTGGCGCTGACCGGCGGCGGGCGGCCCGACCTGTCGCAGGGGCTGCGCCTGTCGATCCGCGTGCATTCGCCCGACATTCAATATCCGGTCTCGCGGGTGGAAAGCCTTGGCGGAACGGGGCAGGCGGCGGGTCTGGCATCGGTCACGCGGACGCTGGCGCAATTCTGCAGCCAGCCGCAGCTTTACCTTCAATCCGGCTCTGGCCCCTGGGTCAGGGTCGAGGGCGCGGCGATTTGGGGCTGTGACGCGGCGCCCTCTGACAGGCGCCTCTTGGCCGGGGCGGTGGCGATCGGCGCCTTGGCCGCTTTGCTGGGTTGGGTGGCCGAGGTGTCGGGCGCCTTCACCGCATTCGCCGCGGCCTTGCGCGATCACCGGGCGCGCAACGCGGCGCTGCCCGTCGGCGGGGTCGAGGAACTGCGCCAGACCGCCGAGGCCGTGAACGCCTATGTCGCGCAGGACCGCGCGGCGCTGGAAAACCGCGCATTGGTCCTGTCGGGCGTCAGCCACGATCTGGGCACGCCCGCCACCCGCCTGCGCCTGCGCAGCGCCCTGATCGAGGACGAGGCCCTGCGCGCCCGGCTGGAACATGACATCGACGAGATGACCAGCATGATCGACGGCGTGCTGACCTATACCCGCGCCGAGATCGGGGCCGAGCCGTTCCGCCAGATCTCGCTGACCTCGCTGGTCGAGGCGGTCGTGGCCGATTACCAGGATGTCGGCCTGCCGGTGACGCTGCGCCTTGCGCCGCCGCGCAGCGCGCAGGCGGGCACGCTGTTCGCCCGCGCCATCACCCGGCCCCTGGTCGAGAACCCGGCGATCCTGATGCGCGCGCAGCCGACCTCGATCCGGCGGGCGCTGACGAACCTCATCGACAACGCGCTGAAATACGGCCGTTCCGCCGATGTCACGCTGGAGGCCGATGCCGACGATGCCCGGATCAGCGTGATCGATCGCGGCTCGGCGCTGTCCGATACGGACCTTGCCCGGCTGACCGGCGCCTTCCAGCGCGGCGAGAATGCCGAGGGCGCAAGCGGGGTCGGTCTGGGCCTTGCCATCGTCTCGACCGTGGCGGCGCAGCATGGCGGTCGGCTTGAGTTTCTGCGCGATGCCCAGGGGCTGGTCGCGCGCCTGCATCTGTGCCGCAACTGGGCGTGACTGACCTTACGTCACCGGAACTGCCTTTCGGGCCCTTGCGTTTTTCGGCTGTCAACCCTGACCGAACGGAAACAGAAAGGCCAGACCATGAACCGCATCGCCAACCGCATCGCCCGCCTCGGACTGGCCGGCAGCGTCGCGCTGCTGTCGGTCCTGCCCGCCGCCGCCACGGCAAGCCCTGGAGGCCCGGTCGAAAGCTGGTCCGCCATGGCCGACATCCCCGCCCCCGACCTGCGGCGTCTGGTCGAGAACATGCCCGTCTCGGCCGAAGCCACCCAGGACCAGCCCTATTGCGCCAGCGACGACGAGATCGCCTTTACCCTGCGCCATGACTTCGCCGAGGAGGTGATCGTCACGGCGGGCGCCGCAGGGACCGAGCTTTGGGCCTCGGACATCTTGGGCACCTGGAGCGTGGTGGCACCTCGCGCCGACGATACCAGCTGCATCATCGCGTCGGGCGTCGGCTACTCGACCGACCGCGAGGCCGAGATGTATTATAGCAGCCTTGGCTTCTGAGCGCCTTCGTTGTCGCGACATCTTTTTTCTTGATTGAATGGCGGACCTGCGCAACCGTAGCCCGGTGTTTCTTTGCAGGAGTGCGCCAATGGGCAAGCGTGATGATCTTATTGCGAAATACGCCAAGGATATTCAGGACAAGCTGGGCCAAAGCCCCGACATGGACCTTCTTCGCAAGGTCACGATCGGCTGCGGGCCGTCGATCTACAACGCCGATGGCGAGACCGTCGCCGCCAGCGACAAGGCCGAGGTCGAGCGCATCCGCGACAGCTACCTGAAAAAGAAACTGGGCCTGCCGGACGGCCCCGATCTGGATGCCGCCATTGCCAAGGTGCTGGACGCCTATGGCAGTTCGAACCGCAACAAGTATCGCGCGGTCGTCTATTACATGCTCTGCCGCCATTTCGGCAAGGAAGCCGCCTATAGCTGAGCCAGTCGTGCCTTGAGCGCCGCGACATGATCGACCGAGGCCGACAGCGCGGCCGCCGCCACGTCCTGCGCGGCGGCCAGCAGGACCTCGCGGTCGTGGATGCGGTCGATCAGACCCCATGACAGCGCCTCGTCGCTGGCGATCCGGGCGCCGCCCATCAGGATCAGGCGCGCCCGCGACGGACCGATCAGCGCCGCCAGCCGCTCGGGGTCGCCTTGTGGCGGCTGGTAGCCCAGACGCATGACCGGATAGAAGAACTGCGCTTCGGGGACGGCCAGCCGGATGTCGCAGGCCAGACCCATCCCGAAAGAGCCGCCCGCCATCGTGCCGTTCAGCGCCGCGATGGTCAGGCAGGGCATCGTCGCCACACGCCCCGACAGGGCCGCCCAGACATCAGACTGCGCCAGCCCCGCACGCGCGGCATCCAGATCGGCGCCCGCGGAAAAGACCTTGCCGGTTCCGGTCAGGATCACGGCCTTGACGCGCTCGGCCTCGGCCCGGTCGAAGGCGTCGATCAGGGCACGCAGCATCTCTTCGGTCAGGGCATTGGCCTTGCCGGGGCGGTCAATGGTGATCAGCGTCATTTCGCCGCCGGCCAGACGCGTGCTGCCGATCATGCCCTGCCTCTTTCCCTTTGGCCCTGCCTGTGCCAGAAATCATGTCGAATTTGTCTTTCGAAAGGTATCAGCCATGTTTCGTCCCATTGCAACATCGGCGCTTGCGCTGATCCTTGGGGCCGGCGCGGCCCTTGCCGATCTTACCCCGGCCGATGTCTGGGCCAATATCGAACGCAGCCTTGCGGATTCCGGCACGCTGGTCGAAATCGGCGACCGCGACGAAAGCGCCGACCGTCTGGTTCTTGAAAACGTCTCGCTCAGCGCCCCGCCCGAGGCCGAGGGCAGCTTTGTCATGACGATGCCCCGCATGATCTTCGAGGATGCGGGCGGCGGTCAGGTCCGCTCGACCATCGAGGGCGACATGACCATGACCGGCCGCTTCACCGATCCGTCGGGCGAAGAGGGCGGCATGGATCTGGTCCTCCAGATGCCGGGCAACCAGACCCTGTCCAGCGGCAGCGTCGAGGACATGCGCCATGTCTCGACCGTGCCGGAACTGCGACTGACCGGCACCACGATTGATCTGGACGGCCAGACGCCGCTGGTCCTGACCATGACCGGATTGCAGGGCAGCCAGGCGATCCGCCTGCGCGAGACGGGGGGCAACGAACAGGATTTCAGCTTCACCGCCGACAGCACCGACCTGACCTTTGCCGCCGCCCAGCCTGAAGGCGTTGACGTTCCGGCACAGAACGTCGAGGCCCGCCTGCGGATCGAGTCGCTGGACATGACCGGGACCGGCTTCACCCCCGGCGACGGGACCAGCATGGATGCCGATCCCTCGGCGGCCTTGCGCGCGGGGATGATGGCGGATGTGGCCTTCACCACGGGCGCGATCACCGGCAGCTTTGCCAGCGACGGCACCAACGACTTCGGAGAGCCCGAACAGGGCAGCGGCAGTTTCGCCTCGGCCAGCAGCGAATTCAACGTGAAGCTCTCGGCCGAAGGGCTGGAGATCGGCGGCGGCGGCACCGGCATGTCCGTCTCGGCCGAGGACCCTGCGATGGGCATGACCATGTCCTATGACATCGCCGAGGCCGCCATTCGGGTCGCGATGCCGCTTCTGGCCAGCGACCAGCCGCAGCCCTTCGCGCTGCGCTATGTACTGGACCAGATGACGCTGGACGATTCGCTCTGGGCGATGTTCGACCCCGAGGGGCAGATGCCCCGCGACCCGGCCAGCCTGAACATCGATGTGGACGGCAAGCTGATGCTGACCGCCGATCTGATGGACGCCGATCAGCAGATGGCCGACACGCCGCCCATGATGCCGCTCAGCCTGAACGTGAACCGCATCGCGGTCGCCGCCGTCGGCGCCACGGCCGAGGTGACCGGCGCGCTGACCTTTGGAGACGACCCGACCATGCCCGAGGGCCGCATGACCGGCGACTTCAACGGCGTGAACACGCTGCTGGATACGCTGGTCGCGATGGGCGTCGTCCCTCAGGATCAGGTCATGGGGGCGCGGATGATGATGGCCATGTTCGCCCGCCCGGTCGATGGCGACCAGGACCGCCTGCGGACCGAGATGGAGTTCCGGCAGGACGGCTCGATCTTTGCGAACGGCCAGCAGGTCAAATGACCCGCATCCCCTGATAACGGACCGGCCGGGGCGACCAACCCCGGCCTTTTTTCGTCAACGCGCCCCAGAACCGGACCCGAGCCTCCACCATGACGATCCAGACCCCCGACCGTGACCGCCTTCGCCGCCTTGCCGAGACCCTGATCGAGGTCGCACAACGCGCCGGCGCCGATCAGGCCGATGCGCTGGCGGTGGATGGCCGTTCGGTCAGCATCGACGTGCGGGCCGGGGCGCTGGAACAGGCCGAACGGGCCGAGGGGCTGGAAATCGGCCTGCGCGTGCTGATCGGCGGGCGGCAGGCGGCGGTCTCGTCCTCGGACCACAGCGCCGAGGCGATCGCCCGGATGGCCGAACGCGCCGTCGCCATGGCGCGCGAGGCGCCGGTGGACGACACGCTCGGTCTGGCCGATCCCGACCAGCTGTCACCCCGCCGCGATGCCGAAGGGCTGGAACTGGCCGAGAACGCGCCCGAACCCGAACCCGCCGGATTGCAGGACATGGCCCTGCGCGCCGAGGCCGCGGCACTGGCGGTTCGCGGCATAAGCCAGGTCGAAAGCGCCAATTCCAGCTACAGCCGCCGCCGGATGTGGCTGGCGGCCTCGAACGGGTTTTCGGGCGGCTATGCGCGGACCGGCCATGCTCTGTCGGTCGTGTCCATCACCGGCGAGGGGCTGGGGATGGAGCGCGACTATGCAGGCGAATCCCGCACCTTCGCCGCCGACCTTCCCCAACCCGAGGATATCGGCCTCTTGGCCGCCGAACGCACGCTGGCGCGGGCAGGCGCGAAAAAGCCGCCCACCGGCGCCTTTCCGATCCTCTACGATGTGCGGGTCGCGGGATCGCTGATCGGGCATCTGCTGTCGGCGGTGAACGGCAGCGCCATCGCGCGGGGCGCAAGCTGGCTGCGCCGCGATCTGGGCGAGGCGATCCTGCCCAACGGCATGGACCTGATCGAGGACCCGCTGCGTCCGCGCTATGCCTCCTCGCGGCCTTTCGATGCCGAGGGGCTGCCGACGCAGCGCCGCGCCATCGTTGAAAACGGCGTGCTGAAGGGCTGGACGCTGGATCTGGCATCCGCGCGCAAGCTGGGCATGGCCAGCACCGGATCGGCGGCGCGCGGCCTGGCCTCGTCCCCCTCGCCCAGCCATTCCAACGTGATCCTGACACCGGGGCAGGGGGACCAGCAGGCGCTGATCGCGCAGATGGGGCGCGGGCTGATCGTGACCTCGATGCTGGGCGCATCGATCAACCCGACGACCGGCGATTACTCGCGCGGGGCGGCGGGGTTCTGGGTCGAGAACGGTCAGATCGCCTATCCAGTGAACGAATGCACCATCGCGGGCAATCTGCGCGACATGCTGCGCGGCATGATCGCCGCCGATGACGCGCTGCCCTGGCGCGGGGTCGAGGTTCCCAGCCTGTTGGTCGAGGGCATGACGCTTGCCGGCGCCTGAGACTGATCTGGCCCTTTTGGCCGAGGCCGCCGAACAGGCGGGCCGGATCGCGCTTGGCTATTGGCGGCGAGACCCCAAGGCCTGGGACAAGGGCGACGGCGCAGGCCCCGTGACCGAGGCCGATCTGGCCGTGAACGACGCGCTTGCGGCCCGGCTGATGGGCGCGCGCCCCGGCTATGGCTGGCTTTCCGAGGAATCCGAGGCCGACCCGGCGCGGCTGGACGCCGAGCATTGCTTCATCATAGACCCGATCGACGGCACCCGCGCCTTCATCGACGGGCAGGACGGTTTCGCCCATTCGCTGGCTGTGGCGCGCGGCGAACGGATCGTCGCGGCGGTGGTCCATCTGCCCGCGCAGGGCCTGACCTACACCGCGCGCGAGGACGGCCCCGCACTGCTGAACGGCCAGCCGCTGAGGCCTTCGAATGCCGGGATAGACGGCGCGCGGGTGCTGACCTATCGCGCCGTGACCGAGGCCGAAAACTGGCGCGCCGGCATCGTGCCGCCCTTCCGGCGCGAATTCCGGTCCTCGCTGGCCTGGCGGCTGTGCCTTGCGGCCGAGGGGCGGTTCGACGCTGCCCTGTCGCTGCGGGCGGCCTGGGAATGGGACATTGCCGCAGGCGCGCTGATCGCGGAACGCGCGGGCGCGCGCGTCAGCGACCGGCGCGGCGGCGCCATGCGCTTCAACAGCCCGCGCGCGATGGTGGACGGGCTGATCGTTGCCGGCCCCCGCCTGCATGGCGCCTTGCTGGAGGCGCTGGCCTAGAACAGCGGCGGCAGCGCGAACGGGTCACTGGCCGAGGGCGCGCTGGTCGCGATGGTGCTGCCCGGCCCGGACAGGGTGGCTATCTGCTGGGCCAGAACCGCGATGGCCTGACTTTGCGCGGCAGCCGTCGCTGCGGGCGACTGCGCGGCCATCGGCACGCTGATGTCGAAGCTGCGCGCATGGTTCGCGCCACCGCCCGCGCTATCGGCGACGAAATAGCGACCGCTCAGACGATAGATGCCGTTGGCCTGCGCCAGAGCACGTTCGACGCGCACCTCGACCTCGCGGCGGGGGGGTTCGGCCAGGGGCCAGGGCTCTCCGATCACGGTCGCGCCCGACACGTCGGTGATCGCGCGGGCAAGAACCGTGGTGAAGGCCCGGTTGGGGCTGTCGGCCCAGACATTGTCCGGGTTCGACCGCACGGCGCCATCGGCGGTCTGGAACGCGACCTCTTGATCCGAGGCATATTGCGGCAGCACCACATCTTTCAACACCGCCGAGCCCAGCCGGTTCGGCACCTGAATCCCCGCCGTGGGCGGGTCGATCAGGTGGCGCGCGGTCTTTTCCGGGTTGGAGCAGGCGCCAAGCGCCAGCAGCGCGGCAGGGATCAGGGCAAGGGCTTTGGTCATGTCAACGTCCCAGAATGAAGGCGCGGGGGTTACGTTCGATCATCCGCGCCAGTGACCCGAAAGCCTCGGTCGCGCGGCGCAATTCGCGCAGGGTGCCGATGACCTCGTTGTTGAAGGCCGACCGGTCGCCATAGCTGGTCAGGACACCATCCGCCCGCGTGGCGGCGACCTGAAGGCGCTGGATCAGCTGCGGCAGTTGCTGGACCGAGGCGGCGATCTCGTCCGCCGCGGTGCTGGCCGAACGCAGCGCGTTGTTCAGGTTGCCCGCCGCATTTCCGTCGCGCAGGTCGTTCAGCAGGCCGGTCGCGGCCTCAAGCGTGTTCGACAGGTTGCGCGGCAGCTGTTCGGCATCCTCGCTGCCCAGCATGGCGCGCAGATCAGCCAGAATCCCCTCGACCTGGGCGCTGACCTCGGCAAAGCCGAATTCCTCGACCGCAGAGGCAGCGGCGTCGATCCGGTCCACCATCTCGGGGACATCGGCGGCGGCTTCTGACACCGCCTGGAACGCGGCCGAGGCATCTTCCAGCGCCTGGGCCAGCGTCTCGCCGCTGTTGTTCTCGCGCAGTTGCGCGGTGATCGCTGACAGGTCGGACAGGGCAAGACGGCCATCCTCGATCGCCTCGCGCAGGGCGGTGGGGATGGCGCGGGTGTCCTGATCGCTGGTGATCGCGGTGATGCTGTCCAGCATGTCGCGGGCCGAATTCATCAATTCCTCGATCGGCAGGCGGCCGATGCGTTCGATGAAGCCCTGCGCGCTGGCCGAGAAATCCTCGAGATCGCCCTCGACCGAGGGGATCAGCGGGTTGGGCTGGGCGTCAAGATCCATCGTTGCCGGGGGCGCGTCGGGTATCTCGGCCAGTTCGACGATCAGCGAGGTGCCAAGGAAACCGGCGCTGGCGACGCGGGCGCGCAGCCCGTCCTCGACCGCCGAGGTCAGGAAGGTCAGCGCATCGGCCGGGTCGGCATCGTCGTCCAGACCCAGACGGCCGGGCCGGATCGCCAGCGTCACAAGCTGGCGCAGTTCGGGGCGCCCGCCCGGGCCTTCGGTGGTGATGACCGCCAGGTCGTTCACCTGACCCACGCGCAGGCCCTGGAACTGCACATCGGCGCCGCGTGTCAGGCCGCGCAGGGAATCGTCGATGATCATGCCCAGCATCAGGGGCTGGCTGTCATCCTCGGCGCTGAACAGCAGGTTGCGGGCCGTGCCCTCGTCGGGCTGGACGGTAAAGACCTGCTGCGGCTCGACCGGGCGGCCACCGCTGGCCAGAGTGTCAAAGGCGACCCCGCCCTGAAGGATCGAGGCCAGCGAGTTCACGTCGAATGACAGACCCTGCGCGCCAAGCGACAGCGAAAAGCCGGACGTGTCCCAGAACACCGTCGCGCTGGTCAGTCGGCCATCATGGGGCGCCTCGACGAAGGCATCGGCCAGCACCCGGTCCGAGCCGGGATCCAGGCGGATATTTTCGATCCGGCCCACGGCGACGCCCCGGAACAGGACGGGCGCGCCCTCGTTCAGGCCGTCGGCCTCGTCCATGGCCAGCGTGACCCAGGTGCCGGGCTGGTCGTTGCGGATCAGGGGCGGGCGGTCCAGCCCGACGAAGCGGGTCGCGGGTTCGCTGACATCGGCGTCCCAATACCCCTCGATGAAGGCGCCGGTCAGGACCGTGTCCAGCCGCGTGACGCCCTGCGCCGTGACCTGAGGGCGCACGATCCAGAAACTGGCCTCGTCGTCGATATATTCCGCGATGTCGCGGTTGATGCGGACATCGACCACCACCCGACTGAGATCGGCGGTGAATTGCACGGCCTCGACCCGGCCCACGATGATCTCGCGGAAGCGCAGCGTCGTCTCGCCCGCAGTGATGCCGGTGGCGTCCGCGAATTCGATCTGGATCAGGCTGCCCCGGTCGCGGAACGCGTTCCAGGCGATGCCAAGCGTGACGACCAGCGCGACGATGGGGACCAGCCAGATCACGTTGACCCCGGCCTGCGCTGCGCGGGCGGCCGTCTTGCGGACCGGGCTGGCCGGTTTCAGGGGCGGGGGGGTGTCGGTCATCATTCGGTCCTGTCGGTGGCGGTTCGGCTGCGCAGCGGCAGGCCGCGCCAGATCAGCCGCGCGTCAAAGCTTTGCGCGGAAAGCATCGTGAAGGCAACCGACAGGGCGAAGGACACCGCCGCCGGGCCGGGCTTGATCGAGGCGACGAAGCCAAGCTGCACCAAAGCCGACAGGATCGCCACGACGAAGACGTCGATCATCGACCAGCGGCCGATGAATTCGACGACCTCGTAGACTTTCAGCCGCGTATGCGCCTGATCGACATTGGCCGGGCGCCCGGCGACCACCGCCAGCCAGGCGATGGCGATGAACTTGCCCACCGGCACGATGATCGAGGCCACAAAGACGATGACCGCGATGTCCCAGCTGCCGTAATGGATCAGCTCGACCACGCCGCCGAGGATCGTGGCTTCGGAATTGCCCGCCAGCCCGGCAAAGGTCTGGGTGCTCATCATCGGAAAGACGTTGGCGGGGATATAGGCGATCAGCCCCGCGATCAGCCAGGCCCAGACGGCTTGCAGGCCGCGCCGGTCGGGCGGCACCAGTTCGGCCCCGCAGCGGTGGCAATGGGTTTCGTCCTGCGGCCAGACGCGCCCGCAGGACCGGCAGCCGATCAGGCCCGCGCGGTGGGCGGTCAGGACCGGCGATTGCGGCTCGGTGGGCGCGCTCATGCACCGGCCTGCGGATCGGCAAGGTTGGCAGGGCGCTGCGCCTCGGCCGGGGGGCCTTCGGGGTCGCGGTCATCGACGGATTGGCCCGATTGCTCGATCGCGTCCCAGATCGAGGTGCGGCACATGAAGGACCGGCTTGCAACGTTGACGAAGATCAGCGCGCAGAAGGCCCAGAAGGCCGGCCCCAGATGCACCGAGGCCAGACCCGCGACCTTGACCAGCGCGACGGCGGTGCCGATCACGAAGATCTCGGCCATGGACCAGGGGCGCAGCGCTTCCGACCAGCGGAACGCCGTGGCGGCGTGGCGGTGGGGCGGGCGACCCTGCGCCAGCGGGACCAGCGTATAGACCAGCAGGAACGCCCGCGCGATGGGCAGGCCGATGATCATGGCCAGAACGGCGACGACCAGCGGCAGCAGCACGCCGTCGGCAAAGGCCAGAGCCACGTCGAAAAGTGAGCTGGCATTGCCGAAGCCAAGTGTCGAAACTTCGAGGAAGGGAAAGAACACCGCCCCGATCAGCAGCACCATCGAGGTGAAGGCCAGTGCGATCAGCTGACCGAAGGCGCCCTCGCGCGGTTTGGCCAGCACATGGCCGCAGCGGATGCAGCGCGCGGTCTCTCCCGGGGCCATCTCCTCGCGCAGATGCAGCGCATCGCAGCTGGGACAGGCGATCAGGCCACGGCCGGTCGCAAGATCATATGATGGTTCGGCGCTCATTGCTGAAAGATAGGCCTGTTGCGGACCGGCGCAAGCGCCTAGTGCCGTGACCCCGCCCGCGCGGCCGAGGTCAGCACCACCTTGCGCGGGTCGTGGCCGACGGGTTGGCCGCCGCGTGCCAGATCGAAGCTGACCGCGACGCGGTGCATCCCCTGCGTCGCGTCATGTTCGACCTGTGCTTCAAGCTGCATGGCGAAAGCCTCGATCAGCTGCGACCCCAGACCGGTGCCCGCGCTGGCCACCGGCATGTCGCTGACCGAGTTCGTCACCTCGAGGTGCCCGATGCCCGGCCTGGGCTCGGTCAGTGTCACGGTGACGAGGGGGCGGCCCTCGCCGGGGCGGGGGCGGGCGTATTTCAGCGCGTTGGTGAAGGCCTCGGTCGCCAGCAGGGTCAAGGGCACGGCCTGATCGGGCACCATGCGAAGCGGGTCGATCCGGGTGCGGATGTCCAGATCGCGCCCGCTTGCGGCGGCGACATTGCCCATCTGCCCGATGATGTCGCCCAGAAGCGTGTCAGCCTGCACCGCGTCCAGCTGTTCGGCCTGATAAAGGTTGCGATAGATCGTCGCCAGCGCCGCAACCCGGTCCTGGACCGAGCGCAGGACCCGCTTGGCGTCCTGATCGTCGATCAGGCGGCTCTGCATGTTGATGATCGAGGCGATCAGTTGCAGGTTGTTCTTGACCCGGTGGTGGACCTCTTTCAGCAGGACGGTCTTTTCGGCGACGGAACGCTCCATCGCCTCTTCGTCGCGGATCAGGATGCGGGCCATGTTGTGGAAGGTCTGGCTGACATCCGCGATCTCGGTCGGCGCGTCTTCCAGCACGGGGGGGGCGGTGTCACGGGCGCCGATGGCAAAGCGGCGCATCTGGCCGCGCAGCACGCTGATATGACGCAGGACCAGCCGGAACACCGCCAGATAGGCCACCGCCAGCGACACGGCCCAAAGCGCGACAGGCAGGATGACCGCACCCACGCGCGACAGCTGGAACAGACCGAACCCCGCCGTGCGCGGGGTCCATGAGCCAAGGGCATAAACCTGCCCCGGAACGACGGGAACGACGGTGAAGACCCGCCTTTCGCCCCCTTCGGACAGGGCGCGGAACGAGGTCTCGCCCTGCCGCGCCAGCGCCGCCAGATCCAGCCCGCGCGGCAGGATCGAGGCCGCCGTGGCGCCCAGCACGCTGTCGGCAGTCAGCAATTCGCCCTGGCTGTTGAAGCTGATGATATGCGCGCCTTCGGTCCCGGCATCCACGACATGGGTCGAGCGCAGCAGATCCTGGCTGAGCGAGACCGAGGTATAGCCCAGAAATTCCGGTCCGTTGAACAGGGGTTGAAACACCCCCACAGCGGGCTGGCCGCTGATCGGTCCCTCGCGAAGCGAGACGACATGCGTCGTCGGCCGCTCGACCATGCCCGAAATCAGGGCGCCCAGATCCAGCGCGGGCAGGCGCTCGGCATCCGACAGGCAGCGCGTCAGGCCATCGGCAGGTATGAAGGCCGCGGCGATGTAGGTCGCGCTGCGCTGCACGAAATTGCGCATCAGGTCAGAGCATTGCTGCGGCTGGTTCAGCGTCTCCAGCACCGCCGGGCCAAGTGCCTCGGCGGAGCCGAAGGCGCTTTGCAGCAACGCGCGCTCGCCCGCCGCCGCCGATGCGGTGCGGCCCAAGAGCGCCAGTTCGGCGCTGCGCTCGGCCTCGCGCGACAGGTGCAGGTTCTGGATCAGCGAGATCAAACCAATGGGCAGGATCGCGATGGACAGCAGCGCGCCCAGGCGAAAGCCCAGGCGACGCGTGAAATCCAGCCGTTCCGTGATCCTGCGCATGATCCCGCCCGTTCAGCGGGACGCGGCGTGGTTCTGGGCCATCACGGCCAGAGTGGCCTGGTCGGTCATCTGCATTTCCTCTCCGTCCGCAAGGTGCAGCAGCTCTGCCAGCTTGCGGCGCCCGCGATTGGCGCGCGACTTGACCGTGCCGACGGCGACGCCGGTCATGCTAGCCGCCTCCTCGTAGGAGAAACCAGAGGCCCCGACAAGGATCAGCGCCTCGCGCTGCTCGTCCGGCAGCAGCGCAAAGGCCGCCCGGAAATCGTTCATGGCCAGACGCCCGTCATGGTCGGGCTTGGTCGCCTGCCGCGCGGCGTGCAGCCCGTCGGTATCGCTGACCTCGCGCTTGGTCTTGCGGCGCGACGAATAGAAGGTGTTGCGCAGGATCGTGAACAGCCACGCCCGCAGATTGGTGCCCGCCTGGAACTTGTCCATGTTGGTCCAGGCCTTGACGATGGTGTCCTGCACCAGATCGTCGGCCGCAGCCCCCTCGCGCGTCAACGACAGGGCGAAGGCCCGCAACGCCGGCAGGTGAGAGACCAGCTGGTCCCGCGGATCGTCCTGAAGGGGTTTGCTCATAGGATGGCCTTGTGCCTCAGCGCGGGGGCGCCGGATCTCATTTCTGGTCCTTCAGTTTCTGGAGAAGCTCCAGAAAGCGGTCGGGGATCTCGTCCGTGGCGTCCTGTTCGTAGACCCGCTTGAGGTTCTCGTCTATCTGCTTCTCCACCGCTGCTCTCCGACGGTCGTCGCGTTTGGCTGGCATTGTGTTGCTGGTCCTGAAAATCTTGTGCGCACGTGATGCAACCGATAGGTCGTCAGATTAGTTCCTTGCAAGTTGCGAAATATGAGGACTGTTCCATGACCGCTGCCGATCTGGCCCAATCCATCGGGCGCGAGCTGCCCTTTCTGCGCCGCTACGCGCGTGCGCTGACCGGCAGTCAAACCGCTGGCGACAATTACGCCGCCGCCACGCTGGAGGCGATCCTGACCGACCGTTCGGTGCTGGAGGGCGAAGATGACATCCGCATCGGCCTGTTCCGGACCTTTCACGTCATCTGGCAAAGCTCGGGCCAGCCGGTCGAGGATCACGACCTGTCCTCGCGCGAGCGTCGCGCCCAGGATCACCTGCGCGGCCTGACGCCCAATTCCCGCGAGGCGCTGCTGCTGCGCACCATCGAGGAGCTGCGCCCCGACCAGATCGCCCGCGTGATGCAGGTCGAACCCTCCGAGGCCGAGGAACTGGTCCAGATCGCCCTGAACGAGATGGGCAGCGCGATCCGCGGCAAGGTCATGGTGATCGAGGATGAGATGATCATCGCGATGGACCTGAAAGGCATCGTCCAGGCGATGGGCCACGAGGTCACGGGTGTCGCCCGCACCCATGCGGCGGCGATCGACCTGGCGGGCAAGCATCGCCCCGACCTGATCCTGGCCGATATCCAGCTGGCCGACGGCTCGTCCGGGGTCGATGCGGTGAACGAATTGCTGCGCGACATGGGCGAGATTCCGGTGATCTTCATCACCGCCTTCCCGGAACGCCTGCTGACAGGCGAGCGTCCCGAACCGGCGTTCCTGATCTCGAAACCCTACAGCGAGGAACAGGTGCGTTCCGCCGTCAGTCAGGCGATGTTCTTCGCCTCGACCGAGGGGCTGGAGGCCTGATCACCGCCCCGCGCTGTCCTGCCCGGCCGCATCCGCGTGCCGGCGCAGGGCGCGGACCTCGCGTATCCGGCGCCTGCGGGCGCGCTCGACATTGATCAGCGCGCCCAGCAGGACCGAGAAACCCGCCAGATAGAACCACATCAGCAGCGCCACCACCGTTCCGATCGAGCCATAGATCCGGTTGTAGCTGTTGAAGCTGGACAGATAGGCCGAAAAGGCGATCGACCCCGCCGACCACAGAAGCGCGGCAAAGAACGCGCCGACGGTGAAGATCGGCGTCCGCGGTCTCTTCACGTTCGGCCCATAGCGGTAGAGGATGCCGATGGTGACGATCACCAGCACATACATCCCCACCCAGGGCAGCGCGGTGACAAGCAGCCCGCGGACCGGGGCAAAGACGAAGAAATTCAGCAGGATCGGCACGATCAGGATGGTCGCCAGCCCCGCCAGCGAGATCCCCACGATCACCAGCGTCAGCAGATAGGCCAGAAGAAAGCCGAAGATCGTGGAATGCGCGCGCACGCCATAAGCCGCGTTCAGCCCCCGGATCAGCGCATCCACCCCCGCCCGTGCCGCGATGGTGGCGATCAGGAAGGACAGGAAAGAGGTCCAGCCGATGGCAGTCTGCCCGCCCTCGGTCAGGGACAGGACCTGATCGTCCACGATCTCGGCCGCGCCGCCGGGAATGAACTCATGCGCGACATCCAGATAGGTCAGCACGACGGCCGGATCGAACCACAGGCTCCAGAGCGCGACGATGGCGCCAAGTCCGGGAAAGACGGCGAACATGGCGTAGAAGGCCACGCCCGCCGCGATCAGCGTCATGTGGGTCTTGTCCATCCGTTCGAGGATGGCGGCCCAGAACGACCAAAATTCGCGCAGCATCGTCAGCATCGGCACCTGCCCTGTTTTCCCGACCATGCCGGAACATGGGACCGGGCCGCAATGGTCCAGTGACCTGCCGGGGTTACGCGTCGCTGTAGCGCAGCCAGACCGCGCCTTCGCCCAGCTTGCCGACAAAGGCGGCGTGGGCCTCGGCCTCGGCCTCGGTCAGGCGTGGGGGCAGGGGGCGGGGCCTTGCGCCGCGGCTTTGCGTCCGCGTGCCCGGCGCACCGGGTTGCGCGCCCGACGGGCCGACCAGCACCAGATCGGGCTGCCGGCCGCCGACCAGTTCCAGATAGACCTCGGCCAGCAATTCGGAATCCAGAAGCGCGCCGTGCAATTCGCGGCCCGAATTGTCCACGCCAAAGCGGCGGCACAGCGCGTCCAGAGTCGCGGGCGAGCCGGGAAAGCGCCGCCGGGCGATTTCAAGCGTGTCCAGCGCGCGCGACATGGGCAGGGCCGGATGGCCCGCGCGGGTCAGTTCGGCATTCAGGAAGCGCATGTCGAAGGTCGCGTTATGGATCACCAGCCGCGAATCCGTGCCGATGAAGTCCAGAAAATCGCGGGCGACCTGCGCGAATTTCGGCTTGTTGCGCAGGAAATCATCGCCAAGGCCGTGAACCTCGAACGCCTCTTTCGGCATGGCGCGTTCGGGGTTGATATAGACGTGAAAGGTGCGGCCGGTGGGCAGGTGGTTGACCAGTTCCAGCGCCCCGATCTCGACGATGCGGTCGGCGCCCTCGGCCTCGAAGCCGGTGGTTTCGGTGTCCAGCACGATCTCACGCATGAGAGCGGATATCCTCGATCAGGGACAGGACGGCCTGTCGGGTGGTGGTCAGGTCGTCGGTCGGAATGACCCAATCGGCGCGGGCACGCTTTTCGGCATCGGGCATCTGGCGCGACAGGATCATGTCCAGCATCTGTGGCGTCATGCCGGGCCGCGCCAGAACGCGGGCGCGCTGCGTTTCCGCATCGGTCGAGACCACCGCGACGCCATCAAGCGAGGGATCGCGCCCGGTCTCGAACAGAAGCGGGATGTCCAGCACGATCAGCGGCGCCTCGGGGTGATCGGCGATGAAGGCCGCCCGGTCGGCGGCGACCAGCGGATGCACGATCGCCTCGAGCCGCTCCAGCGCGCCGGGATCGGCGGCAAGGGCCTGTTTCAGAAGAACGCGATCCACGGCGCCGTCGGTGATGCAGTCCGGAAACACATCCCGGATCGGCTGGACCGCCGCACCGCCCGCTGCATAGAGCCGATGGACAGCCTGATCCGCGTCCCAGACCGGGTGACCCAGATCGCGGAACATCGCGGCGGTGGTGGATTTGCCCATGCCGATGCTGCCGGTCAGGCCCAGACGATAGCTCATCCCAGAACGACCTGGCGGGTTTCGTCATCGACCTCGGGGCGGTGGCCGAACCAGCGTTCGAAACCGGGCGCGGCCTGATGCAGAAGCATGCCGAGTCCGTCCACGATGCGGCAACCACGTTCCTGCGCCTCGATCAGAAGGGGGGTCATCAGGGGCGTATAGACCAGATCGGTGACCAGCGCATCAGGCGACAGCGCGTCCAGCGGCACCCGAAGCGGCTGCTTGCCCTCCATCCCCAGAGAGGTCGCGTTCACGACGGTCGCCGCGCCGTCCACCATGTTGCCCAGTTGCGCCCATTCATAGACGACAAGGCGCGCGCCGAACTCGGCCTTGATCTGTTCGGCCCGCAGCCGGGTCCGGTTCGCGATCCGCAGTTCGGGAACGCCGGAATCCAGCAGCGAGGCGACAACCGCACGCGCGGCGCCCCCCGCGCCGATGATCGCGGCGGGACCGGCCTCGGGCTGCCAATCGGGGGCGTTCTGGCGCAGGTTGGCGATGAAGCCGTAACCATCGGTATTATCCGCGTGGATTTTGCCGTCAGGGCGAAAGATCAGCGTGTTCGCCGCACCGATCAGGGCCGCGCGGTCGGTCACGGTGTCGGCCAGGGTCAGAACGGCCTCTTTATGCGGGATCGTGACGTTCACGCCGACGAAGCCGGCTTGCGGCAGAACGCGCAGCACCTCGGCCAGATGTTCGGGCAGGACGGGGATCGGGATATAATGTCCCGGCAGGCCATACCGGCGCAGCCAGTGCCCGTGAAGCTTGGGCGAGCGTGAATGCGCGATCGGCATTCCGATCACCCCCGCCAGGGGTGCGTGCCGGATTGTGGCCTCTTCTGACATCGCGTGCTCTGAATGTGTTGACATGTCGGCAGGTTAAGCGGCTTCAGCGCGGGAAGAAAGCCTGCTGAACGTGCACAGTGGTCGCGCTGTGGCAAGGACGGCGCAGGCTGTGGACGAATCTGCGCGGGAATCGGGTCGAATCGTGGGCAGGAATCGGGTGCGACCCGAGAGCGCCCGAATTCCGCGCCGGACAAAGCAGGAACGCATGGCGGCGATCCACAGGTGGACAGGACACAACGACAATCCGCCCGATCTGTGGAAAGAGCAGGACCGCGAAATCTGTCCCCTAACTTATCCACAGGATTGGTTATTGAATTAAATGGATTTTTTTCTTCCCCTGACGGCATTATAGGAATATGTCCACATCGGCCCGATCTGGGGATTTCCGTGGGTCTTTTGCCTCAATCCCGCTATGCACAGGCCCTACATCTACAACATCCTTTTCTTTCCTTCTTATATTAAGTGAAGAAGAAAGAGGTTCCGATGCTGGACTTGCTTGTGCTGATCTATCCCTACGTGAAGGCGTTTCACGTGATGTCCGTGATCGCCTGGATGGCGGCCCTGTTCTATCTGCCCAGACTTTTCGTCTATCATTCGGAACGCAATGCCGGGCAGGCCGAGCCCGTGGCGAGCTTTCTGATCATGGAAGACAAGCTGATGCGGCTGATCATGCGCCCCGCTATGATCGCCACTTGGTTGAGTGGCCTCACGTTGGTCTCGGTTCCCGGAATTGTCGGCTGGGATTTCACATGGCCCTGGGTCAAGGCAGCCGGGGTTCTGGGTATGACGGTGTTCCATGTCTGGTGCGTGCGCGAAACACGGCGCCTGACCGCTGGCGAGGCGAAGAAAGGGCGTCATTACCGGATGATGAACGAGGTTCCGACCCTGTTGATGGTGGCGATCGTCAGTGCGGTGATCATCAAGTTCTGATGCCCAAGATTGACTCATGGCCGGTTGGCGCGTATGTGCCCCGTCAAACCCGGCCGTCCGGTGCGGGATTCTCCGACGATCATCCTCCTTGCGCAGCCTCGGCCAGCGCCAGCGAAAGATTGCAGACGCATGACCGAAGAACGCCTTAACCTGTCCGAGCTGAAGGCCAAGAGCCCGGCTGATCTGCTGTCGATGGCAGAGGAATGGGAGATCGAGAACGCCTCGACCATGCGCAAGGGCGAGATGATGTTCTCGATCCTCAAGGAACATGCCGAGGAAGGTTGGGACATCGGCGGCGAGGGCGTTCTTGAGGTCGTTCAGGACGGTTTCGGCTTTCTGCGCTCGACCGAGGCGAACTATCTGCCGGGCCCGGACGACATCTATGTCAGTCCCGACATGATCCGGCAGCATTCGTTGCGCACCGGAGACACGGTCGAGGGTGTGATCCGCGCCCCCGGCGAGAACGAGCGTTATTTTGCGCTAACCAGGGTCGAGCGGATCAATTTCGAGGATCCGGAAAAGGCGCGTCACAAGGTCGCCTTTGACAACCTGACGCCGCTTTATCCCGATGAGCGGCTGAAGATGGAGATCGAGGACCCGACCATCAAGGATCGCAGCGCGCGGATCATCGATCTGGTTGCGCCGATCGGGAAGGGCCAGCGTTCGCTGATCGTGGCACCACCGCGCACCGGCAAGACCGTGCTGTTGCAGAACATTGCCCATTCGATCGAACGCAATCACCCGGAATGCTACCTGATCGTGTTGCTGATCGACGAGCGGCCGGAAGAGGTCACCGACATGCAGCGTTCGGTCAAGGGCGAGGTCGTGTCCTCGACCTTTGACGAACCGGCCAGCCGCCACGTCGCGGTGTCGGAAATGGTGATCGAGAAGGCCAAGCGCTTGGTCGAGCATAAACGAGATGTTGTGATCTTGCTTGATTCGATCACAAGGCTTGGTAGGGCCTTCAACACGGTCGTTCCAAGCTCGGGCAAGGTTCTGACGGGTGGTGTCGATGCGAATGCGTTGCAGCGGCCCAAGCGGTTCTTTGGTGCGGCGCGCAATATCGAGGAAGGCGGCAGCCTGACGATCATTGCCACGGCGCTGATCGACACCGGTTCGCGGATGGACGAGGTGATCTTCGAGGAGTTCAAGGGCACCGGCAACAGCGAGATCGTGCTGGACCGCAAGGTCGCCGACAAGCGCGTCTTCCCGGCGATGGATATCCTCAAATCCGGCACGCGGAAGGAAGAGTTGCTTGTGGATGCGAAGGATCTGCAGAAGACTTATCTGCTGCGGCGCATCCTCAACCCGATGGGCACGACGGATGCAATCGAATTCCTGATCTCGAAGCTGAAGCAGACAAAGAGCAACGGTGAATTCTTCGATTCTATGAACGCCTGACGGGGCTGAAATGGACCTGATCTACGCCGAAGCCACTCCGCCCGGGCGGGGTGGCGTTTCCATTGTGAGGCTGAGTGGGGAAGGCGCACGGCATCTGGCTGAGCGTCTGGGTGGAGCGTTGCCGGAAGCACGGCGGAGTTACCTGCGGCGGTTGGTGGAGGATGGGGAAGTTCTTGATCAGGCTGTCCTGATCCGCTTTGAGCCGGGCGCAAGTTTCACAGGAGAAGAATGCGTCGAACTGCATCTGCACGGCGCGCCGGTGGTGGCGCGTCGGGTCGCCCATGCGCTGCAGCGGGGCGGTGCCCGTTTGGCGCAACCGGGTGAGTTCAGTCGACGTGCGTTGTTGAACGGACGTATGGATTTGGTCGAGGTCGAAGGACTGGGGGATCTTCTGGCGGCCGAGACGGAAGCGCAGAGGCAGCTTGCGATGCGGACTGCCAGTGGTGAGCTTGCGAAACGTGCCGCCGAATGGCGCGAAAAACTGATCAGGGCAGGGGCCTTGATCGAAGTCAGCGTCGACTTTGCCGATGAGGATGTGCCAGAAGAGATTCCGGCTGAGGTGTTCGATCTGGCGGATCAGTTAATCCGCGAATTGCAACGAGAGTTGAACGGTTTTCGGGCGGCTGAACGCGTACGTCTGGGATTTGAGGTGGCAATCATCGGGCCTCCGAATGCGGGCAAATCCACATTGATGAACCGGCTGGCTGATCGGACGGTCGCGATTGTGTCGGATGTTGCCGGCACCACGCGAGATGTCATCGAGATGCGCTATGATCTTGACGGCTTGGCGGTGACGTTCCTGGATACGGCGGGTATCCGGGAGGCAACTGATTCCATTGAGGAAATCGGCATAGGCTTGGCGAAGGATCGAGCACGGTGTGCTGACCTTCGCATCCATCTGTCGCCGGGTGGGCAGCCAGTCGGAGACTTGTGGCAGGACGGTGATATTTCCGTACGCAGCAAGGCTGATCTTGGTTCAGGGACGAATGGACTATCGGCGTTGACGGGCGAGGGACTAGACGCGTTGCTTGCGGATCTGTCAAAAAAGCTTCGGCAACGGGTTGGCCAGGCCGGGGTCATAAGTCATCATCGGCAGCGCACCGAAATTGAGTCCGCAGTGTTTTCCTTGTCTGGTCTGCATGGCTTGCCCGCTGAACTGGCTGCTGAACACATCAGATCGGCTGCCGCATCACTTGATCGTTTGTTTGGCCGAATCGGTTCAGAAGACTATCTGGATGTGATCTTCGGCCAGTTCTGCATCGGGAAGTAGGAGTGTTCCACGTGAAACACTATGATGTCATCGTCGTCGGCGCCGGTCACGCGGGGCTTGAGGCAGCCACCGGGGCAGCCCGGATCGGCGCGCGGGTTGCGCTGGTGACGATGAGGATGGAAGATGTTGGAACGCTATCTTGCAACCCAGCCATCGGGGGGTTGGGTAAGGGCCACCTGGTCCGAGAGATAGACGCCCTTGACGGTGTGATGGGTCGTATTGCCGACAAAGCGGGAATTCAGTTCCGGCTGCTTAACCGCAGCAAGGGCCCGGCCGTTCAGGGTCCTCGGGCCCAAATGGACCGCAGCCTGTACAAACACCACGCCACTTCTGAACTGGCGACTTACCAGAGCGTCGAACTGATACTGGATGAAGTCGTTGCACTGATTATCGATGGTCACCGGGTCCTTGGCGTCGAATTGGCGCGGGTTGGTCAGATCACATCCAGTGCGACAATCCTGACCACCGGAACATTCCTTGAAGGGCGCATACACATCGGTGATCAAAGCCGCGTAGCAGGCCGATGGGGTGATACCGCATCGAATCCGTTGGCGATGTCGTTGCGACACTTCGATCTGCCACTCGGCCGGCTGAAAACCGGAACACCGCCGCGGCTTTTGCGTGAAAGTATCGACTGGGACATGCTTGAACAGCAACCCGGCGACGATGCGCCCACTATGTTTTCGTATCTGAGCACCGGCCCGGACGCCCGACAGGTTACTTGTGCTATCACCCACACCAATCCAGAGACTCATCGGATAATTACCGAGAATATTGGACGCTCCGCCATGTATGGCGGGCATATTTCGGGCCGCGGACCCCGATACTGCCCGTCGATCGAAGACAAGGTGACCCGGTTTTCTGATAAGTCGTCACATCAAGTTTTCTTGGAACCTGAGGGGATTGATTCCGAACTGGTCTATCCCAACGGGATCTCCACGTCCCTGCCAGAAGAGGTCCAGTTGGCTTATGTGCGATCCATTCGAGGCTTGGAGAGGGCAGAGATCGCTCAGCCGGGTTACGCCGTGGAATACAGCTACGTAGACCCGCGGGCACTGGACCACAAGCTGGCTGTCAAGGCCGCGGCCGGGCTGTTCCTGGCCGGTCAGATCAACGGGACCACTGGCTATGAGGAGGCGGCCGCCCAAGGTCTGGTAGCCGGACTAAACGCCGCACAGCAAGCACTTGGCAAGGCTGAGCACGCCGTATTCAGTCGTGCCGACAGCTATATTGGGGTGATGGTTGATGATTTGGTGACCAAAGGCGTGACCGAACCCTACCGCATGTTCACATCCCGGGCAGAGTTCCGGTTGTCTCTGCGGGCCGATAACGCTGATCGCCGGTTGACGCCGCGTGGGATTCGCTGGGGCTGCGTTTCGTCGGCACGACGCGAAGCGTTCGCCGCGCGCATGGAACGCTACCACGAAGCCAAGGCTGCCCTGGATGGCGCCATGTTCAGTCCGAATGAGCTGGCGAAAGCAGGAATTGAAAAGCGCTTGGACGGCCAACGCCGTTCGCTTTTCACCCTTATGGGCTCCGATAATCTAGATGAGGACACAATTACCAGGTTGTGCCCCGCGCTCTCGGACGTCTCAGCCGAAACATGGCAGCAGTTGCGCAACGACGCGATGTACGCGCAATACACGGAACGGCAGCAGCGAGACGTCGAAGCGCTCAGGCAGAACGAAGGCGTCGCCCTGCCACATGACCTCGACTATGCGTCGATCGGCGGCTTATCTGGCGAGATCGCCCGAAAGCTCTCAGACCAACGGCCAGCGACTCTCGCTCAAGCGGCGGCGATCGAGGGTATGACCCCGGCGGCACTGTCGGTCCTCCTGCTCGCGGCCAAGCGCGCCAGCAGAGTAGCCAGCGCATGATTGTTTCACGTGAAACAGAGCAGCGCTTTGCGCTATACCAAACCCTCCTTCGTAAATGGAACGCGACGATAAACTTGGTCGCTCCATCCACGCTGCCCGACCTAAGAACTCGCCATATCGCTGACTGCCTTCAGGTGGCCGGGCTTATCACGAACCCGACCGGAAAATGGGTTGATATCGGCAGCGGTGGCGGGCTCCCCGGGCTCGTTCTGGCGATTGCTTGGGCCGAGGCTGATCTTCAGTTTGTGCTTGTGGAAAGTGACTCGCGAAAATGCGCTTTCCTCCGCTCTGCCATCCGCGAGCTTTCCCTAACCAAGGTTACGGTACAAGCGCAACGCATCGAACATCTCGAACCTCAAAACGCAGACTACTTGTCGGCTCGCGCTCTAGCATCCCTCGAAAGATTGCTGCCATATATTCAGCGTCATCTCGCGCCGGGCGGGCAGGCTTGGCTCCTTAAGGGCAGAAGCTGGCAAGACGAAGCCGACGAGGCTGCCAAGCACTGGCGTTTCAGCTACGAAGCCTTTACCAGTGAGACAGACCCCGAGGCCGCCATTCTCAACGTGAGGGACATCGCCAATGCCTGACACTCACATCTTGGCCATTGCCAACCAAAAAGGTGGGGTGGGCAAGACCACCACGGCAATCAACCTCGGCGCGGCGCTCTCAGAGATGGGCCACGAAGTGATCCTTATTGACCTTGACCCGCAAGGCAATGCATCGACCGGTCTTGGCATCGCCCCCGACAAACGCGACATGTCGTCCTTCGACCTTCTCACAGGCGATGTAACCTTGCAGGCCGGCCTCTGTGCGACCGCCTTTCCACGTCTCTCCATCGTTCCGGCGACGTCGGATCTGTCCTCGGCCGACGCTCAGTTGTCACAACGCAGCGATCGGCTCCGTTTGCTGTCGAACGCACTGCAAACCGCGCCCGCAGATACGATTGTCCTGATTGATTGCCCGCCCGCACTGGGCCTCTTGACGGTCAATGCGATGGTTGCCGCTCACGCGGTCATTGTTCCGCTTCAGGCTGAGTTTTACGCCCTCGAAGGTCTTTCTCAGCTTCTGACCACGGTCCGCGAGGTCCGCGCAAGCGCTAACCCTGCTCTGCGCATCAACGGTGTCGTTCTGACCATGTCCGACAACCGCAACAACCTGTCCCAACAGGTTGAGGCCGATGCCCGCGCGACCCTTGGCGAGCTCGTCTATTCGACAGTCATTCCGCGGAACGTTCGCGTCTCGGAATCGCCGTCGCACGCTATGCCCGTTCTCAATTACGATCCGCTTTCCAAGGGCAGCGTGGCCTATCGCCGGCTCGCCGCTGAATTCGCGGCCCGCCTTAAATTGCCGGAGGTTGTCTGATGTCCGATCCGAAATCCATCAAGCGGGGCTTGGGCCGCGGTCTCTCTGCTCTCATGGCTGACATCAATGTGGCTGATGAACCCGCCGCAAATCGCCCCGGCCGTGACCGTGTGACGCTGCCGATCGAACAGATCACCGCCAACCCGAACCAGCCGCGCCGCAACTTCGACCCCGAGGCGTTGAACGAACTCGCAGCTTCGCTTCGCAGCAGGGGCGTCCTGCAGCCGCTGATCGTTCGTCCGCATCCGCGTGACAAGGATCTTTACGAGATCGTCGCAGGCGAACGCCGCTGGCGCGCGGCGCAGATGGCGCAATTACACGAATTGCCGGTCATCATCCGCGAATTCTCGGATACCGAGATGCTCGAGGTCGCGATCATCGAGAACATCCAGCGCGCGGACCTGAACGCCATCGAAGAGGCCGCCTCCTTCAAGCAGCTGATGGAGCGGTTCGGCCACACTCAAGAGCGTCTGGCCGAGGCCCTGAACAAGAGCCGGAGCCATATCGCCAATCTTCTGCGCTTGTTGAACCTACCGCAACCGGTTCAGGAATTTGTCAAGGAAGGGCGCCTGACAGCCGGACATGCCCGCGCCCTCGTCACCTCGCCCAATCCGGAACACTTGGCCCGCAAGGTCATCGAAAAGGGCCTTTCGGTGCGCGAGACCGAAGACATGGTCCGCAAGCTCGCCCAAGGCGACAATCCCGAGGCCCCGCGTCCTCGCAAAGCTGCTGTCGAGACCGCCGACAGCGATACGCGCGCACTCGAGGATGATCTCTCCGCCAATCTTCGCATGCGCGTCCAGATCCGACATGCGGGGATGGATGGTGGGCAGGTTGTGATCACCTACAAGGACCTCGACCAGCTCGACAAGCTATGCCAGCTTCTGGGCGGTCATTGATACCTTATGATGTGTAGCTGATGGGAAGAACTACTAGATCTAGCGTGTAGGCCGCGTCAGCAGGAATATGGCGACCAACAGGCAAACAACCGCCTGAACCGCCACGGCCTCCTTCGGCAATCCCAGCCACCATGACAGCATCACCCCGCTGCTCATGGCGCTGATAGCCCACGCCTTGGCCCAAGGCCCAACCACGCCCCGCTCTTGCCAGGCCCGGACCGGCGGACCATAGCGGGGATGGCGCAGGATGCGCCGTTTCAGCCGGGGCGATGAGCGCGCAAAAGCCCAGGCTGCCACCAAGAGAAACGGCACTGTCGGCACGATGGGCAGCGCAGTTCCGACAAGCGCCAGCACCACGAAGATCCACCCAACGACGAACCACACGCGTCTCATATCAGGCCGCCAATTCCCGCAAGATCGCGTTCAGGACCGGCCGCCCCGCGTCGGTCACGCGCAGGCAGTCCCCGTCTCGCGTGATCATGCCCAGATCCAGCAACCGCCCGACCGCATCCGGGGCCAAGGGCGCCCCGGACAGGCGCGCGTGACGGCTTTCGCTGATCCCTTCCGAAAGGCGCAGCCCCATCAACAACAGCTCGGTCGCCTGCTCTGCCAAAGGCACTGCGTCGCGCAAGGCTTCTCCGCTGCCCTTGGTCTCGACCGCATTCAACCATGCGCCGGGGGCCAGATGCGCCTCGGTCGCGAAACGGCCATGGGGCAGGGTGATCCGACCATGTGCGCCCGGACCGACCGCCGCCCAGTCACCCTGTCGCCAATAGATCAGGTTGTGTCTGCTCTCGCTACCCGGTGCGGCGTGGTTCGAAATCTCGTATCCCGGGAACCCGGCCGAGGCGCAGATTTCCTGCGTGTCGTGATACATGTCCGCTGACAGATCCTCGTCGGGCAGGTCGCGCAGCGTTCCGGCCTCGGCGCGGCGGCCAAAGGCGGTGCCCGGTTCGATGGTCAGCTGATACAGCGACAGGTGGTCTGCGGCCATGGCCAGCGCCTCGCGCAGTTCCTGCCGCCACGCAGCGCGGTCCTGCCCTTGGCGCGCATAGATCAGGTCAAAGCTCACCCGCTCGAAGACGCCCTGCGCCACGTCAAAGGCGGCCCGCGCCTCGGCGACATCATGCATCCGGCCAAGTGCCCGCAGATCGCGGTCGTTCAGCGCCTGAATCCCCATTGAGACTCGGTTGACGCCTGCCTCGGCAAAGCCGCGAAAACGCTCGCGTTCCACGCTGGTCGGATTGGCCTCCAGCGTGATCTCGATGCGGTTGGCAAAGCCCCAGGCGGCCCGCGCAGCGCGCAGGACGTGATCCACCGTCTCGGGCAGCATCAGCGAGGGCGTGCCGCCCCCGAAGAAGATGCTGTCCAGGTGCCGCCCCGGCAATTCCTCGGCCAGACGCGCGATTTCCGAGGCCAGCGCCCGCGCCCACCGCGCCTGATCGACCGAGGCCGAGACGTGGCTGTTGAAATCGCAATAGGGGCATTTGGCGGCACAAAAGGGCCAGTGGACGTAAAGCCCGAACCCGCCATGCCGCCAATCATCCTGCACGATCATCCGCGAAACGCCGTCACTTCGATCTCGACCTGCATCTCGGGCCGGATCAGTCCCGCGACAACCATCGTCGCGGCGGGACGCACATCGCCCAGGGCGTCCCGCAGGGCGGGCGCGATCCGGTCCACCAGCGCGGCATCGGTGATCGTGTATTGCACGCGCACGATGTCGCCGGGCGTGAAGCCGGCCTCGGCCAGCACGGCGAAGATCGTCGTGAAGCAGTTCCGCGCCTGATCCAGCGCGTCCTCGGGCATGGCCATGCGCGTGTAATCATAGCCTGTCACGCCCGAGACGAAACACCAGTCGCCCCGGACGATCGCCCGGCTATAGGCCAGCGCCTCTTCAAAGGGCGATCCGGTGGTGATCCTACGCAAGAACGGCCCCGATCATTTTTTCGACCGCAAGCGCGCGGTGGCTCAGGCTGTTCTTCAGTTCGGCCGACATTTCGCCCAAGGTGATGTCATGGCCGTCGGGCATGAAGATCGGGTCATAGCCGTGTCCCTCCGCCCCGCGCGGGGGCCAGACGACCTGACCGGGCAGGACGCCCTCGAACACCTCGTCATGCCCGTCCGGCCACATCAGGACCAACGTGCAGCGGAACTGCGCGCCATAGGGGCCGGGCTTGCCCGTCGCCTGAATTTCGGTCCAGGTCCGCTCCATCGCCATGCGGAAATCGCGGTCCGCGCCGGTTTCGGCCCAATCGGCGGTATGCACGCCCGGCGCGCCGTCCAGCGCATCGACCGAAATTCCGCTGTCATCGGCCAGAACCGGAAGGCCCGTTGCCTCGACAGCGGCGCGCGCCTTGATGCGGGCATTGCCGACAAAAGTCTCTTCGGTCTCGGCAGGCTCGGCCAGACCGGCCTCGGCGGCGCCCGTCACCTCGACGCCGTAAGGGGCAAAAAGCGCCCGCATCTCGGCCAGCTTGCCTGCGTTATGCGTGGCGACCAGCAGGCGCTTTTCGGTGAAGGCCCTCATGCCAGCGCCGCTTTCTGGGCTGCGACCAGATCGGCCATCCCGGCCTCGGCCATGTCCAGAAGCTGCGCCATCTCGTCGCGCGAAAAGGTCGCGCCCTCGGCGGACATCTGCACCTCGATCAGGCGGCCCGCGCCGGTCAGCACGAAATTGCCGTCGGTCCCGGCCTCGCTGTCCTCGGCATAGTCCAGATCCAGAACGGGTTGACCCGCATAAATGCCGCAGCTGACCGCCGCCACATGGTCCAGGATCGGGTCGCTGGTGATCGCGCCCGCCTTCAGCAGCTTGTTCACCGCCAGACGCAGCGCCACCCAGCCCCCGGTGATCGAGGCGCAGCGCGTCCCGCCATCCGCCTGGATCACGTCGCAATCGACGGTGATCTGACGTTCGCCAAGCGCGCTGCGGTCGATGCCCGCGCGCAGGCTGCGCCCGATAAGCCGTTGAATTTCCTGCGTCCGTCCCGATTGCTTGCCGGTCGCGGCCTCGCGGCGGTTGCGCGTGTTGGTCGCGCGCGGCAGCATCCCGTATTCCGCCGTGACCCAGCCCAGGCCGGTGCCTTTCAGGAAACGCGGCGTGCTCTCCTCGATCGAGGCGGTGCACAGGACATGCGTGTCGCCGCAGCGGATCAGGCAAGAGCCCTCTGCGTGCCGCATGATCCCGGTTTCAATTGAAATCGGACGCATTTGGCTTAGATTCCGGCCTGAAGGGCGCATGATTCATCCTTTTCGTGAAGCTGCCTGCCCATACCGCCCGAGGGCACCTTCACGCAACCCCGACGGGGATCACAAGACAGGGCCCATGAGCCAGGAATCGCTGCTGGATGAACTGAACGAACGGTCCCGCGAAGTGTTTCGCCGGGTCGTCGAATCCTATCTGGAAACCGGCGAGCCTGTGGGGTCGCGGACGCTGACGCGCGCCCTGTCGGAACGGCTCAGCGCGGCGACGGTCCGCAACGTCATGCAGGATCTGGAATATCTGGGCCTGTTGGACAGTCCGCATGTCTCGGCGGGGCGGTTGCCCTCGCAGATGGGATTGCGGCTGTTCGTGGACGGGATGATGGAGGTCGATGCTGTCGATCCGCAGGACCGCGCGGTGATCGACCAGACGCTTGGCAATGACGATCCCGACACGAATCTGCTTCTGGACCGTGTCAGCACGGCGCTCAGCACCCTGACGCGGGGGGCTTCGCTGGTGCTGATGCCCAAGCGCGAGGCGCCGATCCGCCATATCGAATTCGTCAGTCTTGGGCCGGATCGCGCGCTGGTCGTGCTGGTCTTTGCCGATGGCCACGTCGAGAACCGCATCTTTACCCCGCCGCCGGGCCAGACGCCGTCCTCGATGCGCGAAGCGGGGAATTTCCTCAACGCCATGGCCGAGGGGCGCACCCTGTCCGAACTGCGCACCCATATCGCGCTGCAGATCGCGGCCCGTCGCGCCGAGCTGGACGTGATGGCGGCCGAACTGGTGCAGTCGGGCATCGCGCTCTGGGGGCAGGAAAGCAGCGATCCGCGCCTGATCGTGCGGGGCCGGTCGAACCTGTTGGCCAGCGAGATCGCGGATCTTGACCGGGTGCGTGTGCTGTTCGACGATCTGGAACGCAAGCGCGACATCGTGGAATTCCTGGAACTGGCCGAACAGGGCGACGGGGTCCGCATCTTCATCGGATCGGAAAACAAGCTTTTTTCACTTTCGGGTTCCGCTCTGGTGGTTTCCCCCTATATGAATGCCGACCGAAAGATCGTAGGCGCGGTCGGTGTGATCGGCCCGACGCGGCTGAATTATGGCCGGATCGTGCCGATCGTCGATTATACCGCGCAACTGGTCGGGCGGGTTCTGTCCGGCCGGAAAGGATGATGAAGACCATGACCGAGCAGAACGAGCAGCCCTTGGACGAAACCCTGGCCGATCCGCTGGCCGACCCCGCTGACGAGATCGCGCGCCTGACCGGCGAACGTGACGAGCTGCGCGACAAGTTCATGCGCGCGCTGGCCGATGCCGAAAACGCCCGCAAGCGCGCCGACAAGGACCGCCGCGACGCCGAGCAATATGGCGGCTCGCGTCTGGCCCGCGACCTGCTGCCGGTCCATGACGCGCTGACCCGTGCGCTGGACGCCGCAGGCGAGGAACAGCGCGCCGCCGCCGCCGCCCTGATCGAGGGGGTGGAACTGACCCTGCGCGAGCTGGACAACGTCTTCGCCAAGCACGGCATCACCGTGATCCGCCCCGCCACCGGCGAGAAGTTCGACCCGACCTGGCACGAGGCCATGTTCGAGGCGCCCGTTCCCGGCACCGTCGCGGGTCACATCATTCAGGTGATGGATAACGGCTTCCGCCTGCATGATCGCCTTCTGCGCCCGGCCAAGGTCGGCGTGTCGTCGATGCCTGCTTCGTAACGCCGCTACAACCTTCTTCCGACTTGCAGATCCCTGTCGTGGCGGCAACCCTGTCGCCACAGCCCGCGTTGGCCCCGACCAACACGCCAGAGGAGATGCAGAACATGAGAACCCGTGCCGCCGTGGCCCTTGAGGCCGGCAAGCCGCTGGAAGTGATGGAGGTGAACCTCGAAGGCCCCAAGGCCGGCGAGGTCATGGTCGAGATCAAGGCCACCGGCATCTGCCACACCGACGAATTCACCCGCTCGGGCGCCGACCCGGAAGGCATCTTCCCCGCGATCCTGGGTCATGAGGGCGCGGGCGTGGTGGTCGAGGTCGGCCCCGGCGTCACCTCGGTCAAGCCGGGCGATCACGTCATCCCGCTCTACACGCCCGAATGCCGCCAATGCGCGTCCTGCCTCTCGGGCAAGACGAACCTCTGCACCGCGATCCGCGCCACGCAGGGGCAGGGGCTGATGCCCGACGGCACGACCCGGTTTTCCATGCTGGATGGCACGCCGATCCACCACTACATGGGCTGCTCGACCTTTGCGAACCACACCGTCCTGCCCGAGATCGCCGTGGCCAAGGTCCGTGAGGACGCGCCCTTCGACAAGATCTGCTATATCGGCTGCGGCGTCACCACCGGCATCGGCGCGGTGATCAACACCGCCAAGGTGGAAATCGGCGCGAAAGCCGTAGTGTTCGGTCTGGGCGGGATCGGCCTCAACGTGATCCAGGGCCTGCGTCTGGCAGGGGCCGACATGATCATCGGCGTCGATCTGAACGACGACAAGAAGGCGATGGCCGAACATTTCGGCATGACGCATTTCGTCAATCCGAAGAACGTCGAGAACGTCGTGCAGGAAATCGTGAACCTGACCAAGACGCCCTTCGACCAGATCGGCGGCGCGGATTACAGCTTTGATGCCACGGGCAACGTCAAGGTCATGCGCGACGCGCTGGAATGCACCCACCGGGGCTGGGGCCAGTCGATCATCATCGGCGTGGCGCCCGCGGGGGCCGAGATCAGCACCCGGCCCTTCCAGCTTGTCACCGGCCGCGTCTGGAAAGGCACCGCCTTTGGCGGGGCGCGCGGGCGCACCGACGTTCCGCGGATCGTGGACTGGTACATGGATGGCAAGATCGAGATCGACCCGATGATCACCCACACGATGCCGCTGGAGGACATCAACAAGGGCTTCGACCTGATGCATCATGGTGAATCGATCCGCTCGGTCGTCCTTTACTGATCCTTCACCTCTGCTTAGGTAAAAGAACGGCGGCGCCGCGCGCGCCGCCGTCGCCGCAAGAACGAACGAAGGAGCAGGCCGATGCGCCATCAGTGGCTGGACGATGACGACGACGATCAGGAAGACGACGACCGCCGCCACAAGGGCGACAAGGATAGCGGCCTCGGCATGCCCGAGGGCGACAAGATCGCCAAGCTCTATTTCAAGTCGCGCACGGTGATCGTTGCCGGCCCGATCAACGACAAGCTGGCACAGCGCACCGTCGCGCATCTTCTGGCCCTGGCCGAGGACAGCGACGATCCGATCAACATGCTGATCTCCTCGCCCGGCGGGCATGTGGAATCGGGCGACATGATCCATGACGTGATCAAGTTCATCCGGCCCACCGTCCGCACCATCGGCTCGGGCTGGGTGGCCAGCGCGGGCGCGCTGATCTTCGTCGCCGCGAAAAAGGAAAACCGCTTCTGCCTGCCGAACACGCGGTTCCTGATCCACCAGCCCTCGGGCGGGATCGGCGGCACTTCGTCCGATATGATGATCCAGGCTGAACAGGTGCGCCTGATGCGCGACCGCCTGAACCAGATCTTCGCCGAGGCCACCGGCCAGAGCGTCGAGCGGATCGAAAAAGACACGCAGCGCGACTTCTGGCTGAACACGGCCGAGGCGCTGGATTACGGCCTGCTGGGCCAGGTCATCCGCAGCGTGGACGACCTGAAATGACAACGGCCAGCGGGGCGATCATCCGCCCCGCCACCCCTGACGATCACGACGCGATCTGGTCCATCCTCGAACCTGTCTACCGGGCGGGCCAGACCTATTGCATGCCCCGCGACGTCACCCGCGACGAGGCGATCGCGGATTGGTTCGCGGACCCCTTCACCGCCTTTGTAGCCGAGGCTGACGGCGCGATCCTTGGCACCAGCCATGTCGGGCGCAACCGCGCGGGCGGCGGGGCGCATGTCGCCAATGCCTCTTTCGCCACCGCGCCGCAGGCGCGCGGGCGCGGGATCGCGCGGGCGCTGGTCGAACATGCCAAGGACTGGGCCGCGGGGCAGGGGTTTCGTGCGATGCAGTTCAACTTTGTCGTCTCGACCAACGAGGATGCCGTTCATCTGTGGCAAAAGGCGGGTTTTGCGATTGTCGGCCGCCTGCCCGGCGCCTTCATGCATCCCGATCACGGGCCGGTCGACGCGCTGGTCATGTTCCAGACCCTGAAAGGAGGCCCGGATGAGCCTTGAGACCATCTCCGAGAACCGCAGCTTTCGCGGCACGCAGGGTGTCTATCGCCACCGCAGCCAGGCGACCGGCACCGACATGACCTTTGCTGTCTTTCTGCCCGAGGCCGCGCAACTCGGAAAGGTGCCGGTCCTGTGGTACCTGTCTGGCCTGACCTGCACGCATGAGAACGCGATGACCAAGGCCGCCGCTCAGCAATGGTGCGACGAGGCCGGCATCGCCATCGTCTTTCCCGACACCTCGCCGCGAGGCGAGGGCGTGGCCAATGACGAGGCCTATGATCTGGGCCAGGGCGCCGGCTTCTATGTCAACGCGACGCAGGACCCGTGGAAGCCGCATTTCCGCATGTGGGATTACGTGACCGAGGAACTGCCCGCTCTGGTCTGCGACACTTTCGCCGTCGATCCCGAGGCCATGGGCATCACCGGCCATTCGATGGGCGGCCACGGTGCGCTGACCATCGCGATGACGCATCCCGACCGCTATCGGTCCGTGTCCGCCTTCGCGCCGATTGCCAACCCGACCGAATCCGATTGGGGCCGCAAGCAGTTCAGCGCCTATCTGGGCGAGGACCTCGCCACATGGCGCGCCCATGACGCCACGATCCTGATGACCGAGCGAGGCTATCCCGGAGAGGTGCTGATCGATCAGGGCAGCACCGACCAGTTCCTTGACCTGTTGCGCCCCGAGGCCCTGGCCCATGCGATGATGGCGCGCCGCCAGCCCGGCCAGTTCCGCATGCAGCCGGGCTTCGATCACAGCTACTGGTTCGTCCAGAGCCTGATGGAGGATCACGTTCTCTGGCACGCCGAGCGGCTGGGCTGATCCTCAGACCAGGAACAGGCGCAGGTCCAGCAGGGTCAGATTGACCGGGCCGGGCCGGAAGAACAGGATCAGGTCGCGCCAATCGGCCTTTTGCGGCAGGTCGGGCATGGCGGCGGGCTCGATCAGGTCGTGGTGCAGGCTGGGCTGATCATAGGACACCATCAGGCGCGGCAGGAACACATCCACGATGTCCGCGCCCACGCCCGAGCGCAGGCAGATCCGGGTCGTCATCGACAATGGCGCCACGCTGCGCGCGATCAGGCCGAACGCCGCCGCATCCGCCAGATCGACCGCGCCTAGCGGCAGGTGCAGCCCCTGCCAGCGCGGCTGGACGCCGAAAGCGGGCTGCATCTCCAGTTCGAGGATCTGGCCGGGGCGCGAGGCGAAGCGACCGGCGATCCCGGCCTCGGGGTCCAGCGACAGAAAGGCGCCATGCCCGACCGGGTTGTCGCCCGGCCCGATCGCGCCGTGGTGATCCTGCTGCCGGATCTCGTTCAGCAGGGGGCGCATGCGCGCATCCGGTTCAAGGGGGCGAGGCTCGGTCATGGCGGGCTTCCGATCAGGCGCGGATCACCGGGGAGAGGTCAGGAAGGCCGGCGCGGACCGGCCCTCGGTCAGGCAGGACAGGAAGGCGTCGCCCGCATCCAGCGCCTCGCGGATGGTGACGTCCATGTCCAGATAGCGGTAGGTGCCAAGCCGCCCGACGAAGGTCACGCCCGGCGTGCGTTCCGCCAGCGCGATGTATTCCTCGAGCAGCGCTTTTTCCTGCACCAGCCGGATCGGGTAATAGGGGATATCGCCCGGTTCGGCCGCGCGGCTGAATTCGCGGTAGCAGACGCTGCCCTCGTGGCTTTCCCAGGGGCTGAAATGCTTGTGTTCGGTGATGCGCGTGTAAGGCACCTCGCGGTCGCCGTAATTCATCACCGCGCAGCCCTGATAATCGCCCTGATGATCGAAGCGTTCGAAATCCAGCGTGCGATAGCCCAGACGGCCCAGTTGGTAATCGAAATACCCGTCCAGCGGGCCGGACCAGAAAACGTGATCGACGCCTTCGGCCATGGCGGGGTCATAGGGGGTGGAAAGCTCGACCGTGATGCGGGGGTGGTCCAGGATCGCCTCGACCATGGGCGTGTAGCCGTCGCGGGGCATCCCCTGAAAGCGGTGGAAGAAGTAGTTATCGTCGTAGTTGAACCGCACTGGCAGCCGCTTGAGGATCGAGGCGGGCAGTTCCGTCGGGCTGCAGCCCCACTGCTTTTCGGTGTAGCCCTTGAAGAACGCCTCGTAGAGGGGGCGGCCGACGAAGCGCAGGGCCTGTTCCTCGAAGCTTTGCGGGTCCTCGATCGTCAGGTCGGCCTGATCCGCGATGAAGTCGCGCGCCTCGTCGGGGCGCATGGTCTTGCCGAAGAACTGGTTGATCGTCAGCAGGTTGATCGGCAGCGAATAGACCGCGCCCTGGGTCGTCGATTTCACCCGGTTCTGGAACGGCATGAAGGTCGCGAAGCGGTTGACGTAGTCCCAGACGCCCTGATCGTCGGTGTGAAAGATATGCGGGCCGTAGACATGCATCATCACGCCCGTCGCCTGATCGCGCGCGGTGTGGCAATTGCCCGCGACGTGGTCGCGGCTGTCGATGATGCGGCACTCATGCCCCGCCTCGGCCAGCTTGCGCCCGATCACCGCGCCCGAAAGACCGGCGCCCACCAGAAGAAATCGCATCGCAGCCTCGTTCGTTTCCTGTCGTTTCCGCCCGCAGGGGTTGTCTGGCCATATCGTCTTGGATGGGGGGCGGGCAAGCGAAAGCCGTTGCCCGCGCGGCTTTCAGCGCCGCGTCGCGCCTGCGACCACCTCGGCATGGGGGCGCCCCAGCCGCCGGGCCAGCCCGTCGCGCAGCGCAAGCGACAGCATCCGGCGGAAAACCGGCGCGTCGTCGCCGTAATCGCGCGCCTTCCGCCGCCACTTGACCACCAGCAGCGGCACCAGCGGCCAGAAGAACGGCCCCGCCGCCACGCGATAGGCGATCAGCGCGTTGCGATACATGTAATAGACCTTCCACAGCGGGCGCAGGACCAGCCCGGTCGCACCCTGCGCGGCCTCGGTGTCGTGTTCGAAGCGGACCTGCGGCAAGAACCCGATCCTGAGGCCCCTGCGCCGCATCGACAGCGTGTAAAGCTGATCATCCCCATAGACGAACAGACGCGCATCCGGCAGCCCGGCCTGCGCCACGGCCCGGCGCGAGACGAAGAAGCCGACGAAAGAGGTCATGTCCACCGCCACCGGCCCGGCCGCAGGGTCATAGGCCGCATCGGTCAGATGAAAGCCCCGCCGCCCTTTGCCCGACAGCGTCCGCAGGAATTCGGGCAGCCGCCAGAAGGGGTTGCGATAGGGGCGGTTCATCTCGCAGATGCGGCCATCGGGGTGAAAGACCGCAGCCCCCGCCGCGTCCCAGCCCGACAGGTCGGCCTGTCGAAACGCCGTTACGGCGCCCGGCGCCGGGCGGCCGTCATCGTCCATCAGCAGCATCCAGTCCGGGTCCACCCGGTCGCGCATCAGCGCCATCGCGCCCGAAAAGCCGCCCGCGCCGCCCAGATTGTCGGCGCTGCGGTGGACGATCAGCCGTGGATCGTCCAGCCCCGCCAGATGATCCGCCGTCCCGTCGGTCGAGGCATTGTCGAAGACCAGCACCCGGTCCAGATCCTCGGCCAGAAGCCGCGTCAGCGTGTCGCGCAGCTTGGGCAGGCGGTTATGGGTGACGACGATGGCACCGATGATCGGGCGGGCCTTTGCCGGGGCAGGGGGGCTGTCGATCACGCGCGCTTGCCTTGTATGCGAAGGGACGGGGGTGCATAACAGCCACCGCCCCGCGCGGCAATGCCCGCCGCTTTTCCGCCGAAGCACCACCCGGATGGGTTGCGACAGGCGGGACCCCCCTGTAGGTGCATCGGGTCAGGCGGGCTTGGCCCGAAGGAACGCGCACGGATAACCGGAGACGAACAGGCAGGATGCATGTCAGCCTCTATATCGGTCACCACAAGGTCGGATCGACCTCGCTTCAGGTCTTCCTGTCGCAGAACGTGGTCCGCCTGATCCGGCACGGCGTTCTCTATCCTTATACCGAGATGCAGGGCGCGGCCTCGGTCGCGGCGCGGATGCTGTCGGGGGACCGCGTCTCGGCGCTGACCGCCAATATCCGCGAACCCCACAGCGCGCTGGCCTATCAGTTCATGTCCGAGGCCGCGGATTTCCCCATTCCGCGCCAGTTCATGCTGTTGCCCCCGCGCCAGCAGATGATCCGCGCGATCCGCATGCAGGTTTCCGAACTGAAGCCCAAGGCGGTGATCCTGTGCTCCGAGGCCTTCGCCAATTTCGGCGCGGTCAAACCCGAGCTGATCGACGCCGTGACGCGGATCTTTCCCGACGCGACCTTCTCGGTTTATGGCGCGCTCAGGCGGCCCGACGAATATCTGGCGTCCTGGCACAATCAGCGCGTCAAGGTGGGCGAGCGTGCCGGCCTTCTGGCGGGCGAGGGCTGGCGGCATTACGAGGCGACGATCCATTTCAACTATCGCCTTGCCGTCGAGGACTGGCTGATCCGCGTCCCGGGCGAGGCGAAGGTGCTGCGGAACTACGCCGATATCCTGTCCGCAGGCGGGTCCGAGGCCGATTTCATGGCTCATTCCGGCATCGATTTTCCCGACGGGATGACCCCCGCCCGCCGCGCGAACAAAAGCCTGCACCCGGCCCTGGTCGAGATCGCGCGCCGGGGCAACCACGCCCTGAGCCTGCCCGAGGCGCAGGCGCTGGTGCAGTTCCTGATGAAGCATCAGGCGTCGCTTGACCTGCCGCCCGCCTCGGATGTCGAGTTGTTCGGCCCCGAAGCCCGCCGCGCCATGTTCGAGGCCTTTCTGCCCTCTCATGCCTGGCTGTCGGGCATCACGGGGCAGGCGGCGTTCTTTCCCGATATCGACGCCATGCTGACCTGTCGCCCGCTGTCCGAGGCCCAGGCGATGCGCGCGGCCCTCGCCGCGCTGAGCGATGACAGGATCGCGCCGCTGCAAGCGCGACCCCGTGACTTTCTGGCGCATCTGCGCGCAACCCCGAACCCCGCCGAGGTCTGACAGTGTCCCTTCCGATGCAAGCCGATCACCTGCCCGCGCTGCACCTGCTACAGGGTATGCTGTGGCCCGAACCGGGCATTTCGTCCGAGCCCGCACTGTATGTGCGACTGTCGGGTCCGGCGGGTCTGGCGGCCAGCCGGCGCCGCCTCCATGTGGGCGCCGGGGCAGAGCTGGGCTTCGACACGGCCTTCAACCTGTTCAATCTGGGCAAGTGGCAGCATGGGGCGGGCCTGTCGGACCTGTCGCTGTCGCTCTGCGGTCAGGGCGAATTCGCGCTGGTCGTCCGCCAGCACGCGCCGCGCCGGTCCGACGAGACGATCCTGTCCGAGATCGTCACCCTGACCGAAGGCCAGCCGCTGATCGTCGATCTGAGCGGCCACATCCAGCACGCCTTGGGTGGCGTCCTGACCTTCGCGCTGACCAGTTTCGGGGCGGGCCATCTGGACGATATCGGCTGGCTGACCCGTCAGGCGCCCCGCCGTCAGCCGCAGATCGCGCTGTCGATCACGACCTTTCGCCGCGAAGAGGCCGTGCAGGCCAGCGTCCGCCGCTTTCGCGACTATATCGCCACCAGCCCTCTGGCGGCGCATCTGCATCTTCAGGTCGTCGATAACGGCCAGAGCGCGGGGATCGAGCCCTGCACCCATGTCACCCCCATCCCGAACGAGAATCTGGGCGGGGCGGGCGGCTTTGCCCGTGGCCTGATCGAGGCCGAGGGTCGCGGCGCCACGCATGTCCTGTTCATGGATGATGATGCCTCGATCCATATGGACGCGCTGCAGCGCACATGGGCCTGGCTGGCCCATGCCCATGCCGACAACGCCGCCGTGGCGGGCGCGCTGACCAACGCGCAGTTCAAGAACCTGATCTGGGAAAACGGCGCGCGCTTCCACATCCAGTGCCGGCCGGAATCCATGGGCACCGACCTCAGCGATTTCGACGAGGCTGCGGCGATGGAGTTCGCCTCGACCGGGGGCAAGCCGGGGAATTATTACGGCGGCTGGTGGTATTTCGCCTTTCCGATCGCAGCGACCCGGTTCCGGCCCTTCCCCTATTTCGTGCGCGGCGACGATGTCGGCTTTTCGCTGGCCAACGATTTCAGCATCACGACGCTGCCCGGCGTCGTCTCGTTCCAGGATGCGAATTTTGCGGACAAGGAATCGCTGAACACGCTGTATCTGGACCTGCGCAGCCATATGGCGAACCACATCGCCATTCCCGGCGTGCAAATCCCGCGCAGCACGCTGGCCTCGATCCCGCTGCGCTTCTTCGGGCGCAGCCTGCTGCAATGCCATTACGAGACGATGGAGGCGCTGAACCTGTCCTTCGAGGACGTGATGCGCGGCCCCGCCTTCTTCGAGGAAAACGCCGACATGGCCGCCCGCCGTGCCGATCTGGCCCGGATCAGGGATGTCGAGGCGTTCCGCCCGCTGGATGGTCCGGTGCCAGCCGACCATGTCCGCTGGAACCCCGCTAATCCGGCGGTGCGGCTGGTGATGAAACTCACGCTGAACGGGCACCTGATCCCGTTCTGGCGCCAGATCGGCAATCGCCGCGTCCTGCCCGCAGGCCGCCGGGGCGAGATCCGCCAGACCTGGGCCGCCGCGCAGGTCACCTATCTGGACGGCAACGGCAATGCCTTCACCGTGCATCATTCCAAGCGCAAGGCCGCGCGGCAGCTTTGGCGGATGACGCGCAATATGTGGCATCTGTGGCGCAATCACGACGCCATCCGCGCCGATTGGCGCGAGGGCTATCTGCGCCTTGCCAGCGACGCCTTCTGGCGCCGCCGTCTGGGTCTGGACCCGGCGCCTGCCCCGGTGGAGCAGGTCGCCGATCAGCCCGTCGCGAAGGCTGGCTGATCAGGCCGCCGCCGGGGCGGGCATCCGCAAGGGTGCCTCGCGCACCGGCAGGTGGATCAGCGCGCTGAAGGCGCCCACGCCCACGCCGATCCACCAGACCAGCAGGTAATTGCCCGACACGTCGTAAAGCCAGCCGCCCAGCCAGACCCCCATGAACGACCCGATCTGGTGCGACAGGAAGACAAAGCCGTAAAGCGTCCCCATGTAGCGCAGGCCGTAGATATAGGCGACCAGACCCGAGGTCAGCGGCACCGTCGCCAGCCACAACGCCCCCATGACCAGCGAAAAGACGATCACCGTCGCGGGCGTGATCGGCGTCAGGATGAAGGCGGCGGCGGCGATGGTCCGCATCGTGTAGATGCCCGCCAGCAGGTATTTGCGCGTATATCGCTTGCCCAGCCAACCCGCCAGGATCGCACCCGCGATATTGGCCAGCCCGATCAGCGAGATCGCGACCGCCCCAAGCGCCGAGGCCGTGGTGATGCCCAGCCCCGCCAGAATGCCGCCCGGCTCGATCGGGCCGCACATCTCGGTGATCATGGCGGGGAAATGCGCGGTGATGAAGCCCAGCTGATAGCCGCAGGAAAAGAACCCGGCGAAGATCATCAGAAAGGACGGATCGCGGAAGGCGCGACCGACGACCTGCCCCATGCTGGCTTCCAGCGTGGCGGGGCTGGCGGGGCGACCGCTGCCCAGCAAAGGCAGGAAGGCCAGCGTGCTAAGGATGATGACCCCGAAGATGATGAAGACCGATTGCCAGGCGTAGAAGGCCAGCAGGATCTCGGCCAAAGGCGCGCCAAAGACCTGCCCGGCCGATCCGGCGGCGGTGGCGATGCCCAGGGCCAGGCTGCGGTTCTCGTCGCTGGCGGCGCGTCCGACCACCGCCAGGATCACGCCAAAGCCCGTGCCGGCGATGCCGAAGCCCACCATGATCTCCAGCAGCTGCACCCCGGCGGGCGTGGTGGCGAATGCCGTCAGGATCAGCCCCGCGCTGTAAAGGAACGCCCCCAGGATGATCGCCCACCGGTCGCCCCACCGTTCCGCCAGCGCGCCGAAGATCGGCTGTCCGATCCCCCAGGCCAGGTTCTGGATCGCGATGGCCAGCGAGAATTCGGCGCGCGGCCAGCCGAAATCCTCGGCGATGGGGATCTGGAACACCCCGAAACTGGCGCGCAGCGCAAAGTTGATCAGCAGGATCAGCGATCCGCCGATCAGGACGGGTGTGAACAGGCGGGCATTGGCGGACATGAAAGAGGCTCCGGGTGAACGGAGCCTCAGCCTTGCCGCGCGATGCGCGCCCGGTCAATCACGCGATTGTATCGGCGCAATCGCCCCTATTGCCCCATCGCCGCCTGGATCGAGAAGCGCGAGGCCGGGATCGAGCCGCCTTTCCGCATCTCGCCCAGGATCACGGTCGTCTTGGCGCCGGTATCGTCGGTCACGATCCACTGGCGCAGCTCTGTGGGCGCCGAGAACACCATCTGGATGTTGCCGTTCTGCGGCCGCTGCGGGTCCTGCGCGGTGACGATGGTCGCGTTGTTCTGCTCGGTATGGCCGATCACCATGTTCGGGCGCGACAGGTTGATGTTGGCGTCCAGAATGATCGACAGCGGCGTCTGCGACAGCGGGTATTGATGCGGCCCGCTATTCGACTTGCCGTCGAACACCGCGACGTTCCCGCCCGAGGCCAGAACCAGCGTGCGGTCGTTGTTGTATTCGAACCGCACCCGGCCCGGACGCTGGATATAGACCGTCCCGGTCGAGATCGTGCCATCCGGGTTCACCTGCGTGAACTCGGACGTCACCGTGGTCAGGCTGTTGAGATAACGCGAGATCTCGTTGAGTGAAATTCTCTCGGCAAAGGCCGGGATGGCCATGGCGAGGGCGAGGACGGGCGCAAGTGCGAGGGCTTTGATATTCATGGCGCCATTCTTATCCTTTTGCGATATTCTTGCACATCACGACTGGCGGATGGCGATGGCAGGGAATGATCGCGCCCCTGTGACAGTTCCACGCAGTTTGTTTCAGCGCCGCAATCTTGCGCGGAACGCATAGTGAACATAGTGTCGGGACATGGCGCGACTCACCTTGCAGCAGAAGCTGGCCATCCTGTCGGATGCGGCGAAATACGATGCCTCCTGCGCGTCCAGCGGGACAACGCGGCGCGATTCTCGGTCGGGCGGGATCGGCTCGGCGGGCGGGTCGGGGATCTGCCACGCCTACACGCCGGACGGGCGGTGCATCAGCCTGCTCAAGATCCTGATGACGAATTTCTGCATCTATGACTGCGCCTATTGCATCAACCGCGTCAGCAGCAACGTCGAACGCGCCCGGTTTTCCCCCGAAGAGGTCGTGACCCTGACGCTGGAATTCTACCGGCGCAACATGATCGAGGGGCTGTTCCTGTCCTCGGGCATCATCCGCAGCCCTGACCAGACGATGGGCGACATGGTCCGCATCGCCCGGATGCTGCGGGTCGATCACGGGTTCAAGGGTTATATCCACCTCAAGACGATTCCCGACGCCGCGCCCGACCTGGTGGCCGAGGCCGGGCTTTACGCCGACCGCCTGTCGGTCAACATCGAACTGCCGCAGGATGCCAGCCTGCGCGATCTGGCCCCCGAGAAACGCCCCGAAACGATCCGCGCGACCATGGCCGATGTCCGCCTGAACCGCGAGGCCGCGAAGGACCGCAGCCATACCGGCAAGCGCCCGCCGCGTTTCGCGCCGGCGGGCCAGTCTACGCAGATGATCGTCGGCGCCGATCAGGCGACCGACCGCGACATCCTGAAGACCTCGGCCAATCTCTATTCGGGATATCAGCTCAAGCGGGTCTATTACTCGGCCTTTTCGCCGATCCCCGATGCCTCGGCGGTGCTGCCGCTGATCAAGCCGCCGCTGATGCGGGAACACCGGCTCTATCAGGCCGACTGGCTGATGCGCTTCTACGGGTTCGAGGCTGACGAGATCGGCGCCGCCCACCCGTCGGGCAATCTGGATCTGGCCATCGACCCGAAACTGGCCTGGGCGCTGGCCAATCGCGCGCATTTCCCGGTGGACGTCGCCCGTGCCAGCCGCGAGATGCTGCTGCGCGTGCCGGGTTTCGGCACCAAGACCGTGGCGCGCATCCTGTCGGCGCGGCGCAACGGCCCGCTGCGCTACGGCGATCTTCTGCCGATGGGCGCGATCATGTCCAAGGCGCAGCCCTTCGTGACCCTGCCAGACTGGTCGCCCGGCGCGCTGACCGACAGCGCGGGCCTGCGCGCCCGCTTCGCGCCCCCGCCCGAACAGCTGAGCCTCTTCTGATGATCCGGGTGACGTTGCCGCGCTTCGCCCGGTTCGAGGCATGGCGCACGGCCGCGCGCGACCTGGCCTCGGCCCGGGTCCTGCCCGGCGCGGTGACATGGGCCGATCCCGACTCTCCGCCCGACCTCTTCGGCGCGGATGCCCCGCCGCCGCCCGGCTCGCATCAGGTCACGGCCACGCAGGATTTCCTGCAACTGGCCCGTCAGGTCGCTAGCCATTCCGACCCGGAACGCTGGTCGCTGCTCTATGCAGCCCTGATGCGGGCGCAGACCGACCGGCGCTTTCTGTCGAACCCCGCCGACCCGATGCTGGACCGCCTGTCGCGCATGGCCAAATCGGTCCGCCGCGACATTCACAAGATGCACGCCTTCGTGCGCTTCCATGAACTGCCCTCGGACAGTCCCCGCCGCCGCTTCGCCGCCTGGTTCGAACCCGAACACCCGATCCTCGAGGCCGGCACGCCCTTCTTCGCCAAGCGTTTCGCGGATATGGACTGGCTGATCGCCACGCCCGAAGGCATCGCCCGCTTCACCGGCGGGGCGATCGACTACGCCCCGCCCCAGCCGCGCCCCGATCTGCCCGACGATCACAGCCACGACCTGTGGCAGACCTATTTCGCCAACATCTTCAACCCGGCCCGCATCAAGACCCAGGCGATGCGATCCGAAATGCCCCTAAAATACTGGAAGAACCTGCCCGAAACGCGGCTGATCCCCGACATGCTGGCCGACGCGCCCCGCCGCGTCCAGGCCATGCGCGAGGCAGGCGCCAGCACCGCCCCCGCCTTTGCACCCAGAGTCACGGCGCGCATCCGCCAGCCCCTCCCTGACAGCGCCCCCACCACCCTGACGGATGCCGCGTCACAGGCGGCCCGCTGCACAAGATGCGATCTCTGCCACGCCGCCACGCAGACGGTCTGGGGCGAAGGCCCGCCCGACGCGCCCCTGATGATCGTGGGCGAGGCGCCGGGCGATCACGAGGATCTTCAAGGCCGCCCCTTCATCGGCCCGGCAGGCCAGCTTCTGCGAACCACGATGATCCAGACCGGCCTCGACCCCGACCGAACATGGCTCACCAATGCGGTCAAGCATTTCCGCTTCACCCCGCGCGGAAAGCGCCGCCTGCACCAATCCCCTGATGGCAGCCATATCCAGCATTGCCGTTGGTTGCTCGACCTCGAACGTCGCCTCGTGGCGCCGCGCCTGACACTCGCTCTGGGCGCCACGGCGGCTCTGGCGCTCACCGGCAACCGACAGCCCTTGACCCCGCGCCGCGGCCGGATCGAGCCGGCCTTGGACGGCGGCCCCGTCCTCATCACGTGGCATCCCAGCCTGATCCTGCGCCTGCCCCCCGACCGCGCCTCGGCCGCGCTTGCGCAATTCCGCGCCGACCTCACCCAGGCCGCGAACCAGATCGCCTGACTTTGCCTTGGTCCAAATATCCCCGGGGGGTGAATTGGCCGCAGGCCAAGAGGGGGGCAGGCAGCCCCCCGCGACGCTTCAGCCAAAGACCGACCAGCCGGTGAACTCGGCCAGCCGCTCGGCCGCCAGCGTCCCGGCCAGCGAATTGCCCCACCCGTCCAGCCCCGGCGACCAGATCGCGATCGAGGCCCGGCCCGGCGCGATCACCAGAAGCCCGCCGCCCACGCCCGACTTGGCGGGCATCCCCACCCGGAACGCGAAATTCCCCGACCCGTCATATTGCCCGCAGGTCATCATCAGCGCGTTGATGCGCCGCTGCTTGACCGGCGACAGCAGCGCGGGTGCACAGTCCAGCCCTGCGATCACCCGCCCCGCAAGGGCCAGCTGCACGCAATCCATCTCGATGGCGCATTGGTGGAAATAGGTGCCGATCACGTGATCCGGGGGGTTCTTCAGGTTGCCGAAGCTGCGCAGGTAATGGGCGAGGGCAGCGTTTCTGTGGCCGGTTTGTGCCTCGGACCGCGCCACGGCCTTGTCGATATGGATCGCGTCATCGCCCGAGGCCTGGCGCAGGAAGCCCACCACCTCGGACAGGGCCTGTTGAGGGCTCCGCCCGGTCAACAGCTCATCCGTGACGACCAGCGCACCGGCGTTGATGAAGGGATTGCGGGGGCGGCCCTTTTCCTGCTCCAGCAGCAGGATGGAATCGAAGCGGTCGCCCGAAGGTTCGCGGCCCACACGGCTCCATAACTGCTCGCCGATCCGGCCCAGAACGCAGGCCAGCGCAAAGACCTTGCTGATGGACTGAATGGAAAAACCCTGCCGCGCCTGTCCGGCCTCAAGCACCTTTCCATCGGCCAGGGCAACGGCGATCCCGAACTGGTCGGGGGCCACGCGGCCCAGTTCGGGAATGTAATCCGCGACCTTGCCCCAATCGCCCTGATCCCGGATCTGGCGGTTCAGATCGTGAAGAAAATCCTGCAGTTCCATGCCGCCCCCTCCTGCGTCACGCGCCAGCCTATGGCGCGAAAACAGGCGCAGGAAAAGCCTAAAGAGGCCGCCCGGTCAGCAGTCGCGGCATCGGCTGGATCGCCAGACCGGCCGCCTGTCGCATGAAGCCGCGCCTCAGACCGGGCAGGGCGCTGACAAGCCCCATACCCAACCCTCGCACAGCCGAGACGACGGGGTTGTCGGTGCCGAAAAGCCGGTTCACCGCATCCATCCCCAAAGCCAAGGCCGTCGCGTCGGCCCGTCGCCAACCCTGATAGCGTTCCAGCACCAGAGGGCTGCCGATATCCTCGCCCCGCCGTGCGGCCTCGACCACGGCCTCGGCCAGCGCGGCGACGTCGCGCAGGCCGAGGTTCAGGCCCTGACCCGCGATCGGATGCACGCCATGCGCTGCATCCCCGATCAGCGCGACGCGCGGCGCGGCATAGCGTTCGGCCAGCGACAGGCTGAGCGGATAGGAAAAGCGCGGTCCGGCCAGCGAGACGGGGCCAAGAAAATCGCCAAAGCGGGGGCGTAGCACCGACAGGAAGGCGTCATCCTCCAGCGCGGCGATGGCGCGTGCATTGGCTCGGGTCTCGGACCAGACGACGCTGCTGCGATTGCCGGGCAGGGGCAGGATCGCCAGAGGCCCGGTGGCCATGAAATATTGATGCGCGATCCCCTGATGCGGCAGCGCGTGATCGACCACCGCTACCAGCGCGGTCTGCCCGTAATCCCAGCCCTGACGACGGATGCCCGCCCGCGTGGCAACCCCCGATCCGCGCCCGTCGGCACCCACCAGCAGCCGCGCGGCAAGCTGGCGCCCATCCGACAGCGTGACCGTGATCCCGTGCGGTCCCGGATCCTGCGCGGTGACGGCATGGCCCGGCAGATGGGTGACGCGGCCCTCCATCGCGGCGATCAGCGCGCGATAGAGAAAGCGATCCTCAAGCATGTGGCCGACGGGGCCGTCCTCGATCTCGGCGCTGTCGAAGTGCAGGAAGAAGGGCGCGGCACCCTCTCCGGGGCGGCCCTGCGAGGCCTTGACCTGCCGGATCGGCTGGCTTTCGCCCGCCAGTCCGGGCCAGAGCGACAGCGCCGACAGCAGCCGGACCGAGGCCAAGGCCAGCGCATAGGCGCGCCCGTCGAACGTGTCGCCCGCCCGGTCATCGACGCGGCGCGGATCGACCACGGCCACCGACAGCCCGGCCCCGGCCAGTGCCAGCGCCAGCGTCGGGCCGTTCAGCCCGCCCCCGGCAATCACTACGTCGAAATCATGTTTCATGGCGCGATCTAGTCACGGGGCGGCGGCAATGGCAATGCGGCGGCGGGCCTCAGCCCTCGGCCTGCAGCAATGCGGCAAGGCCGCTGCGGTAATCGGGGTAAAGCAGGCGCACGCCCAGATCGCGCTTGATCCGGTCGTTCCGCACCCGCTTGCTGTCGGCATAGAAGGACCGCGCCATTGGCGACATCTCTGGCGCGGCCTCGTCAAACGCCACCTCGGGCGGCACCGGCAGGCCCAACAGGCGCGCGGCATGTTCGATCACGTCCTGCGGCGGGGCGGGGTCGTCGTCGCAGACGTTGTAGATGCCGACCGGCTGCGGCGCGTTGATCGAGGCCAGAAGCACCTGCGCGATATCCGCGACATGGATGCGCGAAAAGACCTGACCCGGCTTCACGATGCGCCGGGCGGTGCCGTTCCTGACCTTCTCGAAGGGGCCACGACCGGGGCCGTAGATGCCTGCCAGCCGGAAGATGTGCAGGGGCAAACCGTGGTCGCGCGCCAGGGCCTGCCATGCGGCCTCGGCCCGGATGCGGGCCTGACCGCGCGGGCCTGACCCGTCCAGAACGCTGTCCTCATCGACCCAGCCGCCCTGACGGTCGCCATAGACGCCGGTCGTGGACAGATAGCCCAGCCAGCGCAGCCGCGCGCGGGCCAGATCATCCGTGAATTCGGCCATAACCGGGTCGCCCTGCGGCCCCGGCGCGACCGAGACCAGCACCGCATCGGCCCGCGCCAGCGCCTCGCGCAGCGCGTCCGCTTGCCCCGGCCAGATCAGGGGCCGCGCGCCGCTGGCCGCCACGCGGTCGGGGTCGCCGCGCGTCGTGCCGGTCACGCGCCAGCCCTGCGACACCAGCAGGGGTGTCAGCGCGGCGGCCGAATAACCATGTCCGAATACCAGCATTTCCATGACGCCAGCGTAACCCGAGGCGCGGCCCTACGCCAGACGGCTTGCCTGCCCGCGCCTCTGCTGGCAGTTTTGCGCGATGAACAAGGACAGCCCGATGACGACGAACACCCGTTTCCTGCCGATCGAGACCCCCGAGCCGCTGCCCCGAGCCTCTTTCACCGATCCGCAAGAGGCGGTCGCGCGGCTGCGTGCGCTCTACGATCAGGCCACCGGGTTTCTGGTGCAGCATTTCACCGCCGTTCTGGGCGGTGAGAAGCCCCGCGCCCGCTACCGCGCCTTTTACCCCGAGGTGCGGCTGACCGTGCCGAACCATGCCAAGATCGACAGCCGCCTGTCCTTTGGCCATGTGGTCGGGCCGGGCAGCTACGTCGCGACGATCACGCGGCCGGACCTGTTCGGCAATTACCTGACCGAGCAGCTTTCGCTGCTGATCCGCAATCACGGCGTTCCGGTGACCATCGGCGCCAGCGACACGCCGATCCCGGTGCATTTCGCGGTCGCCGCCCAGACCGATCTGGCCGTCCCGCAAGAGGGCGTTCTGAATTTCAGCCTGCGCGACGTGTTCGACGTGCCGGACCTGAACACGGTCAACGACGACATCGTGAACGGCGTCGCGGGCCCGATGCCCGATGGCAGCCAGCATCTGGCGGCCTTCACCGCACAGCGGATCGATTATTCGCTGGCGCGCCTGTCGCATTACACCGCGACCCAGCCCGAGCATTTCCAGAACTTCGTCCTGTTCACCAACTACCAGTTCTATGTGGACGAATTCGAGGCCTATGCCCGCCGCGCGCTGGCCGATCCGGCGCTGGGCTATACGGGCTTCGTCGCGCCGGGCAATCAGCGCATCACCGACCCGGACGCACCCATCGCGGTGCTGCCCAAGATGCCTCAGATGCCGACCTATCACCTGACGCGGCCGAACGGGCAGGGGATCACGCTGGTCAATATCGGGGTGGGTCCGTCGAACGCCAAGACCGCGACGGACCACATCGCCGTGCTGCGCCCCCATGCCTGGCTGATGGTCGGCCATTGCGCGGGGTTGCGCAACAGCCAGTCCCTTGGCGATTTCGTGCTGGCCCATGCCTATCTGCGCGAGGATCACGTTCTGGATGACGACCTTCCGGTCTGGGTGCCGATCCCGGCCTTGGCCGAGGTGCAGGTGGCCCTGCAGGAAGCCGTGGCCGAGGTCACGCAGCTTGAGGGCTACGAACTCAAGCGCATCATGCGGACGGGCACCGTCGCCACGATCGACAACCGCAACTGGGAACTGCGCGACCAATCCGGCCCGGTTCACCGGCTGTCACTGTCGCGCGCGGTCGCGCTGGACATGGAAAGCGCGACCATAGCGGCGAACGGCTTCCGCTTTCGGGTGCCCTACGGCACGCTGCTTTGCGTCAGCGACAAGCCGCTGCATGGCGAGCTGAAGCTGCCGGGGATGGCGACCGATTTCTACCGCACCCAGGTCGCGAGCCACCTGCTGATCGGGATTCGCGCGATGGAAAAGCTGCGCGACATGCCGCTGGAGCGGATCCACTCGCGCAAGTTGCGGTCCTTCAGTGAAACGGCGTTCCTGTGAGGGCGCGATAACGACGCCAAAACGCCGGTTTTCGCGCATCGGGCGAAAAACGCTTGATCTGCCCGGGAAAACCGTGTGTAGCAGGCGTTATGCCGCAAAAGGCGCTAATTGTGGCCCGGTGGAACAGGGCAAGAGGAGACAGAAACATGGCTACGGCTTCTGCCAAACCGATGACCAAGACCCAGCTGGTCGCAACCCTGGCCGAGGAAATGGGCTCGGACAAGAAATCGGCTGCCGCCGCGCTGGACGCGCTGGTCGCCGTGGTGACCCGCGAAGTGTCCGGCGGTGGTGCCGTGACCCTGCCCGGCATCGGCAAGATCGCCTGCCGCGCCCGTCCCGAGCGTCAGGTCCGCAATCCGCAGACCCAGGAAATGATGACCAAGCCTGCGGACAAGCAGGTGCGCGTGACCATCGCCAAGGCCCTGAAGGACAGCGTCAACAGCTGATCCTCAGCCATGCGCTGAACGCAAGGGTCGTGCCGCAAGGCGCGGCCCTTTTGCTTTGTGACTTCACGGAGCCGTGACGCTCTGCTAGCCGTTGTTGCACCGTGTGCAACAGGGGCCGGTTCATGGATATTCGCGCGATCCTGATGGGTGTGGGCTTCGCCATCATCTGGGCCTCGGCCTTCACCTCGACGCGGATGATCGTGACCGACGCGCCGCCCCTGATGGCGCTGTCGCTGCGTTTCGCGCTGTCGGGCGGAATCGGCGTCCTGATTGCGCTGGCCATGGGCCAGACCTGGCGCACGCTGACCGCGCCGCAATGGCGGGCCGTGATCGTGCTGGGCCTGTGCCAGAACGCGCTTTACCTTGGACTCAACTGGGTGGCGATGCAGTGGATCGAGGCGGGGTTGGCCTCGATCATCGCGGCGACGATGCCGCTGATGGTGGGCGCGCTTGGCTGGGCGCTGATGGGCGAGCGGCTGCGTCCGATGGGGATCGCCGGTCTGGGCATCGGGGTTCTGGGCGTCGCGATCATCATGGGCGCGCGGCTGGATGGCGGCAGCAACCTGACGGGGATCGCGATGTGCTTTGCCGCGGCCCTTGCGCTGGCCGTAGCCACGCTGACCGTGCGGGGCGCCAGTTCGGGCGGCAACGTGATGATGATCGTGGGGCTGCAGATGCTGGTCGGGTCGGTCACGCTTGGCATGATCGCGCCCTTCATCGAGACGTGGCAGGTCAACTGGTCGCCGCGTCTTGTCGGGGCGTTCCTTTACACGGTGATCGCGCCGGGCCTGCTGGCGACCTGGATCTGGTTCCTGCTGGTCGGCCGGATCGGCGCGGTGCGTGCGGCGACCTTCCACTTTTTGACGCCCTTCTTCGGCGTGGCGACCGCCGCCCTGCTCTTGGGCGAGGCGCTTGGGGCGGGCGACGTGCTGGGCGTGGCGATCATCATGGCGGGCATCCTGATGGTGCAATTGTCCAAGGCCCCGCCGGTCAAGCGGCCTCCGCCCAGCTGAGGCGGAACGCGGGCGCCGATGTCGCGTTGATTTCGCGAAAATCCTTGCCATCTTGCACCCATGCGCGCCGATCAGATCCTGCACCCGACCGAGGCCGGGCTTTACTGCCCGCCCGGCGATTTCCACATCGACCCCGTGCGCCCGGTTCCGCGCGCGCTGATCACGCATGGCCATGGCGATCATGCGCGCGCGGGTCATGGCGCTGTGCTGGCCACCGCCCAGACGCTGGACATCATGGCGATCCGCTATGGCGAGGATTTCACCGCCAGCCGCCAGGTGGCCCAAGGCGTCATCCGCATCGGCGACGTGCAGGTCAGCTTTCACCCGGCGGGGCATATCCTCGGCTCGGCCCAGATCGCGGTGATGCCCGACCGGGGGCCGAAGATCGTCGTCTCGGGCGATTACTGCCGCGCCCCGAACCCGGTCTGCGCCCCCTACGAGCCTGTCCCCTGCGACATCTTCGTGACCGAGGCGACATTCGGCCTGCCGGTCTTTCGCCACCCTGATCCCCTGGCCGAAATGGCCCGCCTGCGCGCCAGCATGGCCGAATTTCCCGAACGCCCGCATCTGATCGGCGCCTATGCGCTTGGCAAGGCGCAGCGCGTCATCGCGCTGGCGCGTCAGGCCGGGATCGACGGCCCCATCGCCATCCATGGCGCGTTGGAGCGGCTCTGCCGGTTCCACGTGGAACAGGGGATCGACCTTGGCCCGCTGGTCCCGGCCACCGCCGACCGCGTGGACGCGCAGCTGGTCATCGCCCCGCCTTCGGCCTTTGCCAGCGCTTGGGTGCAGCGGTTCCGCGACCCGGTGATCGGCTTCGCCTCGGGCTGGATGGCGGTGCGCGCCCGCGCGCGCCAGCGCGGGGTGGAATTGCCGCTGGTGGTCAGCGACCATGTGGACTGGCCGCAGGTCACGCAGACCATCCGCGAGCTGAACCCCGAAGAGGTCTGGATCACCCACGGCACCGAGGACGGGCTGATGCGCTGGTGCGAGATCGAGGGCCGCACCGCCCGCCCCCTGCGCCTGATCGGCTACGAGGACGAGCCGGAATGAGGGCATTTGCGCATCTGCTGGAACGCCTGGCCTTCACGCCTGCGCGCAATGCCAAGCTGCGGCTGCTGCGGCATTACCTGGAACAGACGCCCGACCCGGATCGCGGCTATGCGCTGGCGGCGTTGACCGGCGATCTCAAGCTGCGGGCGGTGACGCCGGGTCTTTTGCGCGGGCTGATGGCCGACCGGATCGACGCGCAGCTTTTCGCGCTGTCCTACGATTTCGTGGGTGACCTGGCCGAGACGATCGCCCTGCTTTGGCAGGGCGAGGGCGATGACGACGTGCCTCTGCGCGATGCCGTTTCCCTTTTGCGCGATACGGGCCGGGCGGCGCTGCCCGGCGCCATCGCGGCGATGCTGGATCGGCTTGGCCCGTCCGAGCGGCTGGCCTTCCTGAAGCTGGCCACCGGCAATATGCGCGTGGGCCTTTCGGCGCGCATGGCCCGGATCGCGCTGGCCGAGATGGGCGCCCCCGAGGTCAAGGATATCGAGGAAATCTGGCACGGCCTGACGCCCCCTTATCTGCCGCTCTTCGACTGGATCGCGGGCGGGCCGCGCCCCGAACAGGCCGCCCGCGCGCCCTTTCGCCCGGTCATGCTGTCCACGCCCACCGATCTGGACCAGCTTCGCGCGCTGGACCCCGCCGATCACGTCGCGGAATGGAAATGGGACGGCATCCGGGTGCAGGCGATCAACGATGACGGGACGCGCCGGCTTTATTCCCGCACCGGCGAGGATCTGGGCAACGCCTTTCCCGACCTGCTGGAGGCGCTGAATTTCGACGGCACGCTGGACGGCGAACTGCTGGTTCGGCGCAGCGACGCGGTCTGCAGCTTCGGCGACCTGCAACAGCGCCTGAACCGAAAGGCCGTCAGCCGCGCCCTGCTGGACAGCCACCCCGCCGCGCTGCGCGTCTATGACGCGATGATCTGGCAGGGCACCGACCTGCGCGACCGTCCCTGGCAGGACCGCCGCGCCCTGCTGGAGGCCGCCGATTTCGGCAGCGACCGGATCGACCTGTCGCCGCTGCTGCCCTTTGCAACATGGGACGATCTGGCCGCCCTGCGCGCCGATCCCCCCGATCCGGTGATCGAGGGCGTGATGATCAAGCGCCGCGACAGCCTCTATGTCGGCGGTCGCCCGCGCGGGCCGTGGTTCAAGTGGAAGCGCGATCCGATGGTCGTGGATGCGGTGATGCTTTATGCGCAGCGCGGGCACGGGAAACGCTCGGGGTTCTACAGCGATTTCACCTTTGGTCTTTGGGATGGGGCCGATCTGGTGCCGGTCGGCAAGGCCTATTTCGGCTTCACCGATGAGGAACTGCGCCAGCTTGATCGTTTCGTGCGCCAGAACACGGTGGACCGCTTTGGCCCGGTCCGCGCCGTCGCACCGCTGCTGGTGCTGGAGGTCGCGTTCGAGGGGCTGAACGCCTCGGCCCGGCACAAATCGGGCGTTGCCATGCGCTTTCCGCGCATCAGCCGCATCCGGTGGGACAAGCCCGCGGCCGAGGCCGACCGGCTGGACAGCCTCAAGGCGCTGATCCCGTGACGCTGCCGCCCGCCTTTCAGGACTGGTTCGCGCGTCAGGGCTGGCAACCGCACCCGCATCAGCTTGCGCTGCTAGAGGCGACCGGCGACAGCCTGCTGATCGCGCCGACCGGGGGCGGCAAGACGCTGGCGGGCTTTCTGCCGTCGCTGGTCGATCTGACGGCGCCGCATCGGGGGATGCACACGCTTTACGTCTCGCCGCTCAAGGCGCTGACGGCGGATATCGCGCGCAATCTGGCGCGGCCCGTGGCCGATCTGGGCCTTGACATCCGCATCGAGGACCGCACCGGCGACACCCGCCCCGCGCAGCGCGCCCGCCAGCGCATAGATCCACCCGACATCCTGCTGACCACCCCGGAATCGCTGGCGCTGATGCTGTCCTACGAACAGGCGCCCGCGATCTTTGGCGGCCTCAGGCGGGTCGTGCTGGACGAGTTGCACGCGCTGGCCGAAAGCAGGCGGGGCGATCAGCTGATGCTGGCGCTGGCCCGGCTGCGGAGCCTTGCGCCGGATCTGGTCGTCACCGGCCTTTCCGCCACGGTCGAGGACCCCGACGCGCTGGCCCGCTTCATGGGCGGCGCGCAGGTGATCCATGCCGATCCCGGCCCCGATCCCGACATTGCCATGCTGGACACGGCCAAGCCGCCGCCCTGGTCGGGCGCGGGCGGGCATTACGCCGTTCCCGACGTGCTGAAAGCCGTGGCCGAGGCGACGACGACGATCATCTTCATCAACACCCGCGCGCAGGCGGAACTGTTCTTTCAGGCGCTCTGGGCGGCGAATGACCAGAACCTGCCGATCGGCCTGCATCACGGCAGCCTCTCGCGCGAGGCCCGCGAGAGGGTCGAGGCCGCGATGGCCGCGGGCGCGCTGCGCGCGGTGGTGGCGACGGGGTCCCTGGATCTGGGCATCGACTGGGGCGCGGTCGATCTGGTCATCCAGGTCGGCGCTCCGCGCAACGTCAAGCGGCTGGTCCAGCGCATCGGGCGGGCGAACCACCGTTACAACGCCCCCAGCCGCGCCCGGATCGTGCCGGCCAACCGGTTCGAGGTCGTGGAATGCGTCGCAGCCCTTCAGGCCGTGGCCGAGCGCGACCTCGATGGCGATCCGCGCGGGCCCGGCCCGCTGGACGTGCTGTGCCAGCACATCCTGCTGACCGCCTGCGCGGGGCCGTTCGACGCGGATGCGCTTTACGCCGAGGTCACGCGCTCGGGTCCCTATGCGGCCCTGACCCGCGCGGATTTCGACGCCTGCCTCGATTTCGCGGCGACGGGTGGCTATGCCCTGCGGGCCTATGACCGCTGGCAGCGGCTGATGCAGCGCGACGGGCTGTGGCGGCTGCGCGATCCGCGCGCGGCGCGCGACATCCGCATGAATATCGGCACCATTGTCGAGGCCGAGATGCTCAAGGTCCGGTTCCGGGGCCGGGGCGGCGCGCCTCTGGGCGAGGTCGAGGAAAGCTTCGCCTCGACCCTCTCGCCCGGCGACACGTTCCTGATCGGCGGCCAGACCGTGCGCTATGACGGGCTGCGCGAGATGGTGGTCGAGGTGACGAAGCAGCCCTCGAAAGAGCCGCGCATCGCGGTGTTCTCGGGGCTGAAACTGGCGACCTCGACGCAGCTGTCGCAGCGGGTTCAGGCGCTGATCGGCAACCCTGCTGCCCATGCTGCCCTGCCGGGCACCAGCCGCGACTGGCTGTCCCTGCAGGCGCGGGTCAGCGCGCTGCCGCGCGCGGGCGTGCTGGTCAGTGAGACCTTTCCTCATCAGGGCCGCTGGCAATTCGCGCTGTATGGCTTTGCCGGGCGGAACGCGCTGCAGACGCTTGGCCTGCTGATGACCCGCCTGATGGAAGAGGCCGGGCTTGGCCCCCTGGGCTTTCTGGCCACCGATTACGCGCTGCTGATCTGGTCGCTGGACCCGGTCACGGACCCCGCGCCGCTGCTGGACCCCGACGGCCTGCGCGAGGGGCTGGGCGACTGGCTGGCCGGCAATGCCGTGATGAAGCGCAGTTTCCGCAACGTGGCCATCGTCGCGGGGCTTATCCAACGCAACCTGCCGGGCCAGCGCAAGACCGGCAAGCAGGCGACGTTCTCCAGCGACATCCTTTACGATACGCTTCGGAAATACGATCCGGGCCATCTGCTGCTGCGGATCACCGCCGACGAGGCCCGGCGCGGCCTTGTGGATTTCGACCGGATCGAGGACATGCTGGCCCGGTCGCCCGGCCGCGATCACCGGATGCTGGACCGCGTCTCGCCCTTGGCGGCGCCCCTGCTGCTGGAGGTCGGGCGCGTGCCGATCGCGGGGCAGGGCCGTGAAAGGCTGGCCGAGGCCGAGGCGGCGGCCCTGATGGCAGAGGCAGGCTTGACGTGACGGACCACGCTTTCGATTTCGGCGGCCAGAGGCTGCTGGCGCGCCCGTCCGGGGCGCTTTACTGGCCCGCGCGGCGCTGGCTGATCCTGGCCGATCTGCATCTGGGCAAGTCCGAGCGCATGGCCCGACGCGGCGGCGCGCTGCTGCCGCCCTACGAAACCCAGGCCACGCTGGACCGCGCCGAGACCGAGATTGCCGCGGTCGATCCCCTCGTCGTGGTCAGCCTTGGCGACGGGTTCGACGATGACGCGGCGGGTCGGGCCCTGCCGGATGCAGTCTGCGCGCGGCTGGTGCGGATGGCTGCTGGGCGGCGCTGGATCTGGCTCAGCGGCAACCACGATCCGGGCGCGATCTGTCCTCGCCTGCCGGGCGAGCAACAGGACGAAATCCGCGACGGGCTGGTGCTGCGCCACGAGCCGGTTCCGGGGCAGGGGCCTGACATATCAGGACATTTCCATCCCTGCCTGCGTCTGGCCGGTCAACGGCGGCGGTGCTTTCTGGTCGGCCGCGACCACCTGATCCTGCCCGCCTTTGGCGCCTATACCGGCGGGCTTGAGATCACCGATCCCGCGCTGGCCGCCCTGGTGCCCGAGGGACTGGCCATTGCCTGCGGCGCCCGTGCCCTGCCGGTGCCGGTCAGGACCTTGCGGCGCGCATGAAAAAACCGGCGCCGCAGGACGCCGGTTTTCCTGTATCTCACCCGTCAGAGGGATCAGAAGGCGTAGTTCACGCCCAGCTTGATCGAGCTGTGCGACGGGGTCGCGCGGGTCGTGCCCTCACCGACGGCCAGCGGCGTGGTGATATCGTTGGTGCCGTAGCTGCGATAGTTGAACTCGCCAAAGCCCGACAGGCGCTCGTTGAAGGCGCGCTCGAAACCGAAGCCCAGCACGTAGCCGGTCGAGGAATAATCCTCGCTGCTCGAGCCGCTGAAGCTGCCCGCGCCGGTGCCGGTCGTGTTGAAGCTGTAGTTGAAGCTGCCGCGCGACACGCCCGCGACGCCATAAATCATCGTGGTCGGATCGACCAGATAGCCGGTCTTCAGCGTCAGGTCGATCACCGACTTGACCTCGGATTCGACGTTCGTTTCGTAATTGAAGCCGTTCAGGCTGAAGCTGCCCGACGACGAGTCGCTGACGCCGCTGAGCTCGGCGGCCAGGTTCGGACCGACGACCCACTGGCCGCGCTGCCAGCGATAGCCCACATGGGCCGAGCCGGTCAGGCCCGAAAGCTTGATATCGGTGATGTCGGTCGCACGGCCGATCGGGTCCGACCCGTCAAGGGCCTGAAGGCCGACCGTGTCGTCACCGCCGAAGCCGAGGCCCAGGGCGCCGCCGACATAGCCGCCTTCCCAATTGCGGCCCGCAGGGGTCACCTGAATCTCGACCGGGGCGATATCGACGATCGGCACGGCGGTCCCGCCTGCCATTGCCACCGTGGACACGAAAGCCGTAGCACCCGAAGCGGCGCAGATTGCGATAATAGACTTGGCGTTCATCATGGATTACCCCTTGCACCCTCTCGCCGCGCACGGCGGCAGCACCGATACTACGCGTTGTACGATAAACCCGTTTCACACGCGAAGGCAAACAAAACACCCAAAATGACCTTCCGCCCTGCCCGTCAGCACGGGAAAGGCGTGTGATTTGGGCAACAAGCCGGCCTGACGGGTCTCAGGTATCCAGATTCTCGACGCTGAGGGCGTTCTGCTGGATGAATTCGCGGCGGGGTTCGACCACGTCGCCCATCAGCTTGGTGAACAGATCCTCGGCCTCGGCCAGATCCTCGATTCGCACTTGCAGCATGGTGCGCGCCACCGGGTCCAGCGTGGTTTCCCACAGCTGTTCGGGGTTCATCTCGCCCAGACCCTTGTAGCGTTGCAGGGACAGACCCTTTTCCCCTTCGAGGAAAATCGCGTGCAGCAGGCTCAGCGGCCCGTGAATCGCCTGCTCACGATCTTTGCGGATCAGCCTGGCCGAGCGGCCATAGACCTCTTGCAGGGCGGTGGTCATCTCGCCCAGGCGGCGGCTTTCGCCGCTGCGCAGCATCTGGCCGTCAAGGCTGCGGTTCTCTTCGACGCCGCGCAGGGTGCGCGACAGGCGGATGCCGCCATCCTGCGTCGGACGGCCCTGCCAGCCGCGTTCATATTCGGCGGCGATCAGGTCCAGACGGGCCGCGACCGCATCGGCCACGTCCTGCGCGTCGGCATCGACCCGGCCCGGCACCAGCGCGCCCGCGATGGCGGCCTGTTCGGTGATGTGGGGCGGGTAATGCGTGGGATAGGCGCGCAGATAGCGGCGGGCGGTGCGGGCTTCGTCCACGACGCGGGCAAGGTCGTTGCCGGTGATCTCTTCGCCCGAGGCAAGGCGCAGGCTGGCGCCCTCGACCCCCTGCTGGACCAGATAATCCTCCAGCGCGGCCTCGTTCTTCAGATAGACCTCGGACCGGCCGCGCCCGACCTTATAAAGTGGCGGTTGCGCGATATAGAGGTGCCCTGCCTCGATCAGCTCGGGCATCTGCCGGAAGAAGAAGGTCAGCAGCAGCGTGCGGATATGCGCGCCGTCCACATCGGCATCGGTCATGATGACGATCTTGTGGTAGCGCAGCTTCTTGAGGCTGAACTCGTCGCGCCCGATCCCGGTGCCAAGCGCGGTGATCAGTGTGCCGATCTGGTCGGATGACAGCATCCGGTCGAACCGCGCGCGTTCCACGTTCAGGATCTTGCCGCGCAAGGGCAGCACCGCCTGGTTCTGGCGTGACCGGCCCTGCTTGGCCGAGCCACCGGCCGAGTCACCCTCGACGATGAACAATTCACTCAGCGCGGGGTCCTTTTCCTGGCAATCGGCCAGCTTGCCGGGCAGGGACGCCACATCCATCGCCGTCTTGCGGCGGGTCAGTTCGCGGGCCTTGCGGGCGGCTTCGCGGGCCAAGGCCGCCTCGATGATCTTGCCGACGATCTGGCGGGCCTCGGTCGGGTTTTCCTCGAACCACTCGGCCAGCTTTTCGTTCACCAGCCCTTCGACCGCCGGGCGCACCTCGGACGAGACCAGCTTGTCCTTGGTCTGGCTGGAGAATTTCGGATCGGGCACCTTGACCGACAGTACGCAGGTCAGACCCTCGCGCGCGTCGTCGCCGGTGAAATCGACCTTTTCCTTTTTCGCGATGCCGCTGTCCTGCGCGTATTTGCCGATCACGCGGGTCAGCGCGCCGCGAAAGCCCGCAAGATGGGTGCCGCCGTCGCGCTGCGGGATGTTGTTGGTGAAGGGCAGCACGGTCTCGTGATAGCTGTCATTCCACCACATCGCGACCTCGACGCCGATGCCGCCCTTTTCGCCGGTGATGAAGATCGGCTCGGGCATGACGGCGGTTTTCGAGCGGTCGAGATATTTCACGAATTCCCGGACGCCGCCTTCGTAGAACAGTTCGGTCTTCTGGATCTCGGCGTGGCGTTCATCCTCCAGGATGATGCGGACGCCGCTGTTCAGGAAGGCCAGTTCGCGCAGGCGGTTTTCCAGCGTCTTGAAGCTGTATTCCAGGTTGCTGAACGTGCCGTTCGGGTCGGTCTGCTTGTTCGAGGCGAGAAAGCGCACCTCGGTCCCCGACTCGCCGGGCGCATCGCCCACGACCCGCAGATGCTCGACCGTGTCGCCCTTTTCGAAGCGCGCGTAATGTTCCTTGCCGTTGCGCCAGATCCGCAGCTCCAGCCAGTCGGACAGCGCGTTCACCACCGAGACGCCGACCCCGTGCAGACCGCCCGAGACCTTGTAGCTGTTCTGGTCGAACTTTCCACCCGCGTGCAGCTGGGTCATGATGACCTCGGCCGCGCTGACGCCCTCGGTCGGGTGCATGTCCACGGGGATGCCGCGGCCATTGTCGCGCACGCTGACGCTGCTGTCGGCATGGATCTTGACGCGCACGAAATCGGCATGACCGGCCAGTGCCTCGTCGATCCCGTTATCGACGACCTCGTAGACCATGTGATGCAGGCCCGACCCGTCATCGGTATCGCCGATATACATGCCGGGCCTTTTGCGCACGGCTTCCAGGCCCTTGAGAACCTTGATGGAATCGGCGCCATATTCGGCAGGCTGGGATGCGGCTTCGCTCATGCGTCAGGTTTCCTGTAACTCTTGTCCCGATATAGCCACCCGCAGGGGCAAAGTCACGCGATGGCGGGGTTTTTTCCCGTCAAGTGGCGATTCGCTGCCCCTCAGGCGGAAAGGACCTGACCCAGCCCCAGAACCAGCCCGACGCCGATCAGCAACCACCCCGAGATCAGGTTCATCCGCCGCATCCCTGCGGGCGTGGCCAGCCTGCGCCGTGCCAGCACGATGCCGCCGCCCATCGCAAGGTTCAGCGCGAAGGGGATCAGCCCGGACATCAGCGCGATCACCGCGATGTCGGGCCCGGTCAGGCGGCCGATGGGAAAGAAGCCCGGCAGCACGCCCACATAGAACAGCGCCGCCTTGGGGTTGCCGATGATCGCCAGAAGCCCCGCGCTGAAGCCCGCCCAGCCCCCGGCGCGGGTCAGACGCCCGTCGGTCGCCACGGGACGCGCGGCATGGCGGATCAGCGCCCAGCCCATGCCCAGAAAGACCACGACCGCGATCCAGCGCAGCACGGACAGCAGTTCGGCCTGCTGCCCCGCCACCAGAGACAGCCCGAAGATCGCCACAAGCGGCCAGAGCAGATCGCCGATCACCACGCCGAAGGCCAGTGGCCAGACGCCCGCCCAGCCGCCCGAGAGGCCGCGCGCCATGATCGCCACCCAGACCGGACCCGGCGTCAGCCAAATCGCCACCATCGCGCCGGCGTAAAGCCACAGCGCCTCGAATCCCAAAGTCATTCCGTTTCCTCGGTTGCGACAGAGGCGCCATCCTCTCGGCGCACCGCAAGGTGTCGCGCCCGGCCGCCCATCGCGTCGAACAATTCGGCCCCCGTGCCGGTCAGCAGGCTTTGCGCGGGCAGCGCGCAGATCAGGTCGTAGAGCGCCGCGCGACGGTCTGCGTCCAGATGCGCGGCCACTTCGTCAAGCAGCAGCAGGACCGGCTGATCCGCCAGCGCCCGCGCATTGGCCAGGATCAGCGACAGAAGCAGCGCCTTCTGTTCCCCGGTCGAGGACAGGGCGGCTTGCATGTCCTGCGGCCCCCAGCTTGCCCCCAGATCGGCGCGGTGCGGCCCCGACAGCGTGCGCCCCGCCGCCAGATCGCGCCCCCGCATCGAGGCCAGACGCGCCGCGATGCTGGCGGGGTCGGGATCGTCGGCAAAGCCCTCTCCGGCGATCAGGGTCAGGCGCGCGGCGGGAAAGTCGCCGCCCTGCTGATGTGCCATGATCGCGGCCAGCGCGTCCAGGCGGTTGCGGGTGATCGCGGCACCCGCCTCGGCCATCTGCGATTCCAGCGCGCGATACCAGCCGGGATCACCGATCTGGTCGCGCAAGAGACGGTTCCGTTCGCGCATCGCCTTGTCATAGGCCAGCGACAGATCGGCGTGATCGGGCATCAGCGACAGCGTGATCCGGTCCAGAAAGCGGCGCCGCCCCTCGGGCGTGTCGGTCCACAGCCGATCCATCGCCGGAACCAGCCAGATGACGCGCACCAGCCGCGCCAGCGCCGTCTGCGGCACGGGCTTGTCGTCCATGGTGACGGTCCGGGACTGGCCGGGCAGGGCGCCCGTCTCGACCGCGCGGTCGTCCAGCCTCGCGCGGATGCGCCAGCCCGCATCTGGGCCCTGACGCGCCTGTTCGGGCGCGGGCGCGCCCCGCAGGCCGCGACCGGGCGCCAGCATCGAGACGGCTTCAAGGATGTTCGTCTTGCCGGACCCGTTCGGACCGAAGATCGCCACAGGCCGCGCGTCCAGGGACAGGTCCAGCCGCTTCCACGACCGGAACTGCGCCAGCGACAGGCGCGCCAGCGTCACACGCGCATCGGCATGACGACATAGACCGCGCTGTCGTCGCTGCCTTCGCGGATCAGCGCGGCATCGCCCGAGCCGTTGAACATGAAGACTGCATTGTCGCGATCCACCTGCGCGGCGATTTCCTGCAAATACTTGGCGTTGAAGCCGATCTCCAGCGCGTCGTCGGCATAGGCGACGATCAGCTCCTCTTCGGCGGCGCCCGCATCGGGGGCGTTCACCGACAGGACCAGCCGGTCCTGATCCAGCGACAGCTTGACCGCACGCGAGCGTTCGCTGCTGACGGTGGCGACGCGGTCCACGGCGCGGGCGAAATCGGTCGCGTCCACCTCCAGCTTGCGCTGGTTGCCCGATGGGATGACGCGGCTGTAATCGGGGAAGGTGCCGTCGATCACCTTCGAGGTCAGCGTCAGCTCGGCGGTGGCGAAACGCACCTTGGTCTCGCTGACCGAGACGGCAATCTCGGCATCGTCGTCATCCAGCAGCTTGCGCAGCTCGGCCACGGTCTTGCGCGGCACGATCACGCCGGGCATCTCTTCGGCGCCGATGGGCAGGGGCGCGTCGATGCGGGCCAGCCGGTGCCCGTCGGTCGCCACGCAGCGCAGCATCGGGCCGCCCTCGGCCTGGGCCACATGCATGTAGACGCCGTTCAGGTAATAACGCGTCTCTTCGGTCGAGATGGCGAATTTCGACTTGTCGAACAGGCGCTTGAGCAGACCGGCCTTGGCCTTGAAATTCGCGCTGTATTCGCTGGTCGCCATCACGGGGAAATCCTCGCGCGGCAGGGTCGCCAGGCTGAAGCTGGACCGCCCGGCCTGCACCGCCAGCCGCCCCGAGGCATCGTCGCTGCTGATCTGGACCAGCGCGCCATCGGGCAGCTTGCGCGCGATCTCGTTCAGCATGACGGCGCTGACGGTGGTGGCGCCGGGGCGCTCGACCTGAGCCATCGCGCGGTCAACGACCTCGGTATCCAGATCGGTGGCGCGGAAGCTGACGCCCTCGGGCTTGGCCTCGATCAGGACGTTGGCCAAAATCGGGATCGTGTTGCGGCGCTCGACGACGGACTGGGCCTGAGACACGGCCTTGACCAGAACGGCACGTTCGATGGCGAATTTCATCAGCTTCCCCTGTCCCTTGGGCCCTGTGGCCATTCGTCGGACCTGATCTTTAGCCGTCCGGCGAGGCGGTCACAAGATTTTCGTGATCAGGCTTCCAGCATCCGCTTGAGCACGGCGATATCCTCGGCCAGGCTGCTATCATCGGTGATCAGTTCCTCGACCTTGCGGACGCCGTGCATGATCGTGGTGTGATCGCGGCCACCGAAGCGGCGGCCGATCTCGGGCAGGGACCGGCTGGTCATCTGCTTGGACAGATACATGGCGATCTGGCGCGGGCGGGCGACGTTGCGGGCGCGCTTGGGGCCGATCAGGTCGGCCAGGCGGATGTTGTAATGCTCGGCCACCTTGCGCTGGATGTCGTCGATCGAGACCTTGCGGTCATTCGTGCGCAGGATGTCGGCCAGACATTCCTGCGCGACCTCCAGCGTGATCTCGCGGCGCAGAAGGCTGGCATGGGCAAAGAGCCGCTGCAAAGCGCCTTCCAGAACGCGGACGTTGGTGCTGATCCGATGGGCCAGGAATTCCAGCACGCCCGTCCCGATCTCAAGATCGGGATGCTGGGCGCGGAACACCTCGGTCTTGGATTGCAGGATGCCCAGGCGCAATTCGTAGGTGGTGGGATGCAGGTCCACGATCAACCCGCAGGACAGGCGCGACTTGATGCGTTCCTCAAGGCCCTTGATCTCGGCCGGGGCGCGGTCGGCGGAAATGACGATCTGCTTGCCCTGATCGACCAGCGCGTTGAACGTGTGGAAGAATTCTTCCTGCGTGCTGTCCTTGCCGGCGATGAACTGCACGTCATCGACCATCAGCATGTTCACGTTGCGGAACATGCCCTTGAAATCCATGATCGTGCTTTCGCGCAAAGCCTGCACGAAGCGATACATGAACTGTTCCGCCGACAGATACAGGACCTGCGCCGAGGAGTGGCGGGTCTGATAATCATGCGCGATGGCGTGCATCAGGTGCGTCTTGCCCAGACCAACGCCGCCATAGAGAAACAGAGGGTTGAAGCCCACCGGGCCGCCCTCGGCCACGCGGCGGGCGGCGGCATGGGCCAGTTCGTTCGGCTTGCCGACGATGAAATTGGCGAAGGTGTAGCGCGGGTCCAGCGGCGCGCCCAGATCGGCGCGGGGCGCGCGGGTGGTGGGGGCGGGCGCGGCTTCGGCGGTCGAGACCGGCGCCGACTGGGCCGAGGGGCGGGCGGCCTGGCCGACCTCGAATCGCAGACGCTCGACCTCGGCGCCGGCGCGGTTCAGCACGGCCACGATGTCCTTGGCGAAATGGCGGTTCACCCAGTCCGAGATGAAGCGCGTCGGGCTGACCAGCCGCGCGGCGCCGTCCTCGATCCCGGTCAGACGCAGGGGCTTGATCCAGTGGTTGTAGTTGTTCGGCCCCACGCTTTGCTCAAGCTCGGCGCATGCCGCCACCCAGATCCTGTCCATCATCCGACCCTTGTCCCGTACTGTCCCCGAAGCCTGCGGTTGATCCGCAGGCCCAATGCGCACGTCGTCGGGGCGCGAAACGAAAAAGCCTGCCCGACCGACCGAAAGGCCGATTGTCGGGGCAAAAGCCCGTTCACTTCACAAGCACCGGGTGTCGAAAGCCGGTGGCAGCCGGCCGTCAACCACCCGAGAGCAGCAAATGCATCCTGCATTGCAACCGGTCGCTTTTCCGGCAAGGCGCCGGATGGTCGACCCATCCCCCAAGGCGACGTGAATCGCAGGTGGGAAACTAGCCCCGGCACGCCCCCCGCTGCAACCGAACTATGCGCTTGACAGCCCCGGCCCGCGACCGAATCTGCGAGCCCTTTGACTCTGTTAACAATTTCCCGAGCCGACTGTTTTTTAACGATTTATTAAGGAACAACCTAGCGGTGCAAGGAAAAGGGGCGCGCATGTCGATGCGCGCCCCCGGGGCAGTCAGGCGACCCGCGAGGGCCGGATTTCCAATGCCTTGCGGCGAATTGCGCGACGCGCGATCAGGCGGCCGACAGGGCCTTCACGCGGGCGGCCAGGCGCGAAATCTTGCGCGAGGCGGTGTTCTTGTGGACGACGCCCTTGGTCACGCCGCGCATCAGTTCGGGCTGGGCGTTCTGCAGGGCCAGTTTCGCGGCATCGGCATTGCCCGATGCGATCGCCTCTTCGACCTTGCGCAGGAAGGTGCGGATGCGCGAGCGGCGGGCCTTGTTGATGTCGGTGCGGCGCTCGATCTGGCGGGCGCGTTTCTTGGACTGGGGCGTGTTGGCCATGATCTTGGTTCCTTGCGGTCTTTATCGTGTTTCGGTTGCACAAAAAGCCCAAGGCACCATCCCGGTCAGGGATAGCCATGATTCTTGCCTAAGCGGGCCCACGCGCATGTGACGCTGGCCTATAGGGCAGGCGCGCCGAAAAGGAAAGCCCCCAATCGGCGCGCGGGCGCCCTAGCGGTCGCGGAACTGCGCCTCGCGCTTTTCGAGGAAGGCGGCCATGCCTTCTTTCTGGTCTTCGGTGGCGAACAGCGCGTGGAAGGCGCGGCGCTCGAACAGCAGGCCCTCGCGCAGGGTCGTCTCGTAGGCGCGGTTCACGGCCTCCTTGACGGTCTTGGTGGCGACCTGAGATTTTTCCGCGATCTTGCGGGCGGCGGCCATCGCCTCGGGGATCAGCTTGGCCGTCGGCACGATGCGGCTGACAAGGCCCGCGCGTTCCGCCTCGGCGGCGTCCATGAAGCGGCCGGTCAGGTTCATGTCCATCGCCTTGGACTTGCCGATCAGGCGCGTCAGGCGCTGCGTGCCGCCGATGCCCGCGACGACGCCCAGATTGATCTCGGGCTGGCCGAACTTGGCGTTCTCGGCGCAGATGATGAAATCGCAGACCATGGCCAGCTCGCAGCCGCCGCCAAGCGCATAGCCGCTGACGGCGGCGATGATCGGCTTGCGGACGCGGCTGATCGCGTCGATCTGGGGGCCGAACAGATCCTCGTCATAGACATCGACGTAGGACTTCTTGGACATTTCCTTGATGTCGGCGCCTGCGGCAAAGGCTTTTTCGCTGCCGGTCAGCACGATGCAGCGGACCTTGTCGTTGCGGTCGGCCTCGGTCACGGCCTGCGACAGCTCTGCCAGAAGGGTCGAGTTCAGCGCGTTCAACGCCTCGGGACGGTTCAGCCGGATCAGGGCGACCTCATCCTCGATCTCGACGATGATGGTTTCGTAAGCCATGGGCCTTGGACCTCGTTGCCAATGTCATTGGCGCGGACCCTAGCAGGTCAGGGGTCGGAAATCCAAGACCTCAGCGCTGGCACCCCGGACAGTAGAAGCTGGAGCGCGCGGATTGCACGATCCGCGTCACCTGCCCGCCGCAGCCCGGACGCAGGCAGGGCTGGCCCGCGCGGTCATAGACGCGGAAACTGTGCTGGAAATAGCCCAGCTCGCCGCTGGCCTGCCGGTGGTCGCGCAGGGACGAGCCGCCTGCCTCGATCGCCTCGGCCAGCACGTCGCGGATATGGCCGACCAGCGCGTCGATGCGCGCAGTCCCGATCCGGCCCGCCGCCCGGCGCGGGTCGATCCCCGCCCGCCACAGGGATTCGCTGACATAGATGTTGCCAAGCCCCGCCACGATGCGCTGATCCAGCAGCGCCTGCTTGACCGGCGCGCGGCGCCCGGCAAAGGCCGCGCGCAGATAGGCCCCGCCAAAGACCGGATCAAAGGGTTCCGGCCCCAGATGGTCCAGCAGCGGATGGGCCGCGCCCTCGCGGATCAGGTCCACCATGCCGAAGCGTCGCGCGTCGTTGAAGGTGATGGTCGTCCCTGCATCCGTCACCAGCACGACATGATCGTGGCGCGCATGGATGGCGGGGTCGCGGTGGAACTGGCCCGGCGCCGAACCCTCGACCAGCATCCGGCCGGACATGCCCAGATGCCACAGGACCGTGCCGCCGCGATCCAGATCGGCCAGCAGGTATTTCGACCGGCGCCTGAGCGCGGTCACGGTCGCGCCGGTCAGCACCTGCACCAGATCGGGCGGCAGGGGCCAGCGCAGATCAGGGCGGCGCGCCTCGGCGCGGGTGATGCGGGCGCCCTCCAGATGGGGGGCCAGGCCACGGCGGACGGTTTCGACCTCTGGCAGTTCTGGCAATTCCGTCCCTTTCGTCGCATTGTGCCTGCCGCGTGCCCCGGCCATTGTGCCGGGCGCGGGCCGGGCATATCTGGCAACGCAACGGGGAAACGGCAAGCGCATGACCGACAGCAGACAGACCCATTTCGGTTTCCGGACCGTGGACGAGGATCAGAAGGCGGGGATGGTCCATGGCGTCTTTTCCAGCGTCGCCTCGCGCTATGACCTGATGAACGACCTGATGAGCGGCGGCGTCCACCGGTTGTGGAAGGCCGCGCTGATGGATTGGCTGGCGCCGCGCGACGGCCAGCACCTGCTGGATGTGGCGGGCGGGACGGGCGATGTCGCCTTCCGCTTTCTGGACCGGGCGCCGGGCGCGCGCGTCACCGTCTGCGACATGACCGAATCGATGCTGGTCGAGGGCCGCAAACGCGCCGAGGCCGTGGAAAAGGCCGAACGGCTGGCCTGGGTCACGGGCGACGCGATGGCGCTGCCCTTTGCCGATAACAGCTTTGACCGCTACACGATCAGCTTCGGCATCCGCAACGTCACCCGCATTCCCGATGCCCTGGCCGAGGCTTACCGCGTCCTGCGCCCCGGCGGGCGTCTGATGGTGCTGGAATTCAGCCAGATCCCGGTTCCGGCCGCGCAATGGGCCTATGACCGCTACAGTTTCAACGTCATCCCGGCCATGGGTCAGGCGGTGACGGGCGATCGTGACAGCTATCAATACCTGGTCGAATCGATCCGCAAGTTCCCCGATCAGGAGGCGTTCGCCCAGATGATCCGCGCGGCGGGCTTTGGCCGCGTGCAATGGCGCAACCTGTCGCTTGGCATCGCGGCGATCCATTCCGGCTGGAAGCTGTAGCCTCATGCGCGGACCCCACCAGATCTGGCGCCTGATCCGCACCGGCGCCACGTTCGAACGCACCGGCGCAATGGCGGCGGTACTGGACGCGGTGGACGCCCCCATCCGGCTGCGGGTCGCGGCGCGGGTGATGGGTTGGCCGTTCCGCTGGCTGGGCTACAAGGGCGACCCGACCCTGCCGCCGATCACGCGGGCGATCACCGCGCTTGGACCGGCCTATATCAAGTTCGGGCAGATCCTCTCGACCCGCGCGGATGTGGTCGGCCCGGAACTGGCGGGCCAGTTGCGGATGTTGCAGGACCGCCTGCCGCCCTTTCCGACCGCCATCGCCAAGGCCGCGATCGAGGCCGAATTGCGCGCCCCCGTCGATCAGCTTTTCAGCGAGTTTTCCGAACCCGTCGCCGCCGCCTCGATCGCGCAGGTCCATCGCGCCCGCGTGCGCGAGACGGGCCGCGAGGTTGCCGTCAAGGTCGTGCGCCCCGGCATCGGCGCGGCCTTCAAGCGCGACATCGACGCCTTCCATTTCGGCGCGCGGTTGATCGAATTGCTGTCCCCCGGCACGCGCCGTCTGCGTCCGCGCGATGTGGTCAGCCATTTCGAACAGACCGTCATGGGGGAACAGGACCTGCGCCTCGAGGCTGCCGCCGCGTCCGAGTTTTCCGAAAACACCGCGCAGGATGCGGGCTTTCAGGTGCCTCTGCCGCATTGGTCGCTGTCGGGCCGCCGCGTGATGACCGCCGACTGGGCCGAGGGCCTGCCGATGGGCGACCGCGAGGCGCTGATCGCGGCGGGTCACGATACGCGCGATCTGGCGCGGCGGGTGATCCAGCTGTTCCTGTCCCACGCGCTGCGCGACGGGTTCTTTCACGCCGACATGCATCACGGCAACCTCAAGGTGGCCGCGAATGGCGACATCATCGCCTATGATTTCGGCATCATGGGCGAGATCGACGAATACACCCGGCGGGTCTATGCGCAGATCCTCTATGGCTTCATCCAGCGCGATTACCGGCTGGTGGCGCGCGTCCATTTCGAGGCGGGCTATGTCCCGCGCGACCGCGACGAGGCCGCATTCGCCCGCGCCCTGCGCGCCGTGGGCGAGCCGATCTTTGGCGCCGATGCCAGCCGCATCAGCATGGGCAACCTGCTGGCCTATCTGTTCGAGGTGACGGAACGCTTCGGGATGCCCACAAGGACCGAACTGATCCTGTTGCAGCGCACCATGGTCGTGGTCGAGGGCGTGGCCCGGTCCATCGACCCGCAACTGAACATCTGGCAGGCGGCCAAGCCCGTCGTGTCGGACTACATCAAGGCCAGCATCGGCCCCAAGGCCGCCATCAGCGACATGGGGCAGATCGTGCAGACGGTGGGGCGCTATGGTCCGCTGCTGCCGCGCATCGTGGAACAGATCCTGTGGGAACGCGCCCATCCCGAACAGGCCGCTGCCGCGCGGGCGCCGCGCCGCCGGTCGGGCTGGGGTCTGGCGGTGATCGCCGCGCTGTCGCTGGCGGCGGGGCTTGGGATCGGGCTGTCGCTTTAGGACGGCCTGTCAGGCCTCGAGCAGGCCGATGCGAAAGCGCGTGCCGCGACCGGGGCGGGACCACATCGCGATGGGATGGCCCAGCCGCGTGCAGGCCAGTCGAACGATGGACAGGCCCAGACCCATGCCGGGCGCGCCGTCATGGTCAAGGCGCTGGAATTCCTCGAAAATGCGGTCCTGATCGCGCAAGGGGATGCCGGGGCCGGTATCGCTGACCGTCAGCCAGCACCGATCCTGACGCCGCCTGGCCGAGACGACCACGCCGCCCTGCCGCGTATATTTCACCGCATTGGCGATCAGGTTCTGCGCGATCCGGCGCAGCAGCACGGGATCGCTGTCCACCATCGCCGCACTGGGCACGAAACGCAGCGTCAGGCCCCCCGCCTGAGCCAAGGGCGTGAATTCCGCATCCAGTCTGCGGAACAGGTCGCCAAGCGCGACGGGCTGGCGGTGCAGCGCGATCTGGCCGCCATCGAGGCGCGAGATGTCGAGGACCGCATTCATCAGCGTCTCGACCGATTCGAAGGCGCTGGACAGGCGCGCGACCAGATCGGTCTGATCCTCGCCCATCGCCGTGTCCGACAGGGCGGCCAGATAAAGCCGCGCCGCCGACAGGGGTTGCAGCAGGTCGTGGCTGGCCGCGCGCAGAAAGCGGGTCTTTGAGCGGTTGGCCTCGTCCGCGGCGGTGCGGGCCTCGGCCAGTTCGCGGTTCTTCTGCGACAGATCGGCCATCGCGCGTTCCAGTTCCCGGCGGCGGGCGATGACCTCTTGTTCCAGCGCCAGGGCGGCCTGAAACATCGTCCAGCCCGAGCCGCGCCGTTCCTCCAGCCGGTCGATCCGGTCGATCAGCGCGTCGGTGATGCGGCGCAGCTTTTCGACCTGTCGCGCGGGCGGGTCGTCGTCGCGCAGCATCACGCGGCGTCCGCCGGGGGCAGGAAGGCCATGCCGACAAAGGTCTGGTTCACATGCATGCCGCTATGCTGTTCGCCATAGGTGTTGAACCCGGCGACGCGGTGGCGGGCGTAAAGCTGCGACATCGGCCCGTCCTGCCCGTCGCGTTCCAGCGCAAGGCGGCGCAGGATGCAGTCGAAGGCCAGCACCATCAGCGGGGGGCGGGGCAGGGCCTCCAGCGCCTCGGCCATGCCGCGCGTCGGGTCCTCGGCATGGCCGAGGGTCAGGACCATGCCCGGCTCGATCGCGGCCATCAGGGCAAGGCCGCCATCCTCGGTCGCGGCGCTGATCGCGCGGACATGATGCTGCCCGCCCATCCGCAGCAGCAGCGGATGGCGCGCGAAATCGGCGGGGCCAAGTGCCCGCTGTTCGATGCCGGTCAGGCGCGCATATTCGCGCGCGGCGGGCTCGGCGTTCAGTTCCAGGATGCCGCGCCGGTCGGGCCGGGCGGCGGTGATGACGGCGCGGGTGTCGGTCGGGCGGAAATGGGCCAGCGTGATCTGGCGGATCGCCAGATCGGTCTCGACCAGCAGGAAGATCGCGGCGTCGCGATGGACGCGGCCGCCCTCCAGCAGCCAGGTGTCGCGGAAATCCAGCCCGTCCCCGGCCGAGCCGCCGATCACCGGCACGGCGGGCAAGGCCGCGTCCAGCGCCGAGACCAGCACGTCCTCTTGCCCCGCCAGCCCGTCGGCCAGCAGAAGGCCAAAGATCGACCGCGCGGGATCGGCGTCAAAGTCGCGATGCATCCGGCGCAGACCGGCCATCCATTCCGCCACCGGAATGGCCGACAGCCGATCCAGCACGATCGCCTCGGCGCGGAAATGGCGGGACGGAAAGCCCAGGGCGACGACCTTGCCCAAGGCATAGCCCTCGGGCCCGATTTCTCCGGCGGACGAGCATCCGGCCAGAACGCAACCGGGCGGCAGATGCGGGGCCAGCCCGCGCGCAAGGGCGGCCAGTTCGTCGCCCCGTGGTCCGAAGATCAGGACCAGGGCGGGATGGACGGCGCGCAGGCCGGCCAGCAGGGACGGGACCGTATCGGTCCCGCCGCGGTCGGCCTGCACGACCACCGGCCCGTCGGCGCCCTCCTTCACCTTCGGGCCGGTATGGGTCATCCGGTCTCGAACAACCGGATCGAATTGGCCAGCAGCACGGCCTGCGTGCGGCGGCGTGCCTTGATCTTGGACATGATCGCCGAGATATGCGTCTTGACGGTCGCCTCGGCGATGGCCAGTTCGTGACTGATTTCCTTGTTCGCGCGGCCCTTGCAGATCAGGCGCAGGATCTTGAGCTGCTGCGGCGTCAGCGAGGCGAAGCGGCGCACCAGTTCGCTGCGGCTTTCCTCTTCGGGGTCGTCGGATTCGCGGTCATAGCCTTCGGGGGTGACGTATTCGCCCGCCCACATGCGGCGCAGGCTGTCCACCAAAGCCTCGCGCGAGAGGGACTTGCTGATATAGCCCTGCGCCCCGGCCGCCATCACCGCCGCGATCATCGCCCGTTCCAGATCGGCCGAGATCAGCGTGATCGGCACGTCCGGCAGGCGGCGGCGCAGGGACATGATGCCCTCGCTGCCGCGCGCGTCGGGCAGGTTCAGGTCCAGGATCACCGCGTCGGGGGCGCCCTGACTGCGGATCTGTTCCAGGGCTGCGGCCAGGCTGCGCGCGGTGCGGACCTGTTTCAGGCCAAAGCTGATGCGCAGCGTCAGCGCCAGCGCGTCGCACATCAGGGGGTGATCATCGACGATCAGGATATCGCGGACCTGACTGGCGTCGGGCCGCGTCGAGGGCAACGGCGGCGCATGACCGGCTGTTGCATTCATGGCGTTCCTCCCAGAGGTGAGATCGGACGTTTGAAGCCGGTTTCCCGGTCCAGGCGGCAAGCCCCCCGAGCCGCGCCACGCGCATAATCTTAGGCCGCAACCCGCACAAAGCAAGCCGGAATCTCGGACGAAAGTCGTATCGAAGGCTGCGCGGGGTCTAATCCGCGCGCGACATGCGGCGATAGACCAGCGCCTGACTGTCTGCCGTGGCATGGGCTTCCGCGGCGGCGACGACGTCCGCATTCAGCGGCGAAAGCGAGCAGACCGGATCGGTCGCGCGCGCATCCCCCGCCAGCGCCATCGCCTGACAGCGACAGCCGCCGAAATCGACATTCTTGCGGTCGCAACTCTGGCAGGGTTCGGGCATCCAGGCGGTGCCGCGGAATGCGTTGAAGCTGTCCGAAAGGTGCCAGATATCCGACAGGCTGCGGTCCTGCACGTTCTCGAACCGCATCCACGGAATCGACTGCGCGGCGTGGCAGGGCAGGACCGTGCCATCGGGTCCGACATTCAGCCCGGTCGAGCCCCAGCCCCCCATGCAGGCCTTGGGATAGACCGCGTGATGGTCGGCGGGAACGTAATCGATCACCATGCGCCCGCGCAGGCGCAGCCGCCCGTCGTTCACGATCTGGCGTGCAAAGGCGGCCTGTTCGCGCGTGGGCATCAGCGCGTCGCGATTCAGATCGGCCCAGCCATGAAACTGGACGGTCGCCACCTCGATCCGGCGCGCGCCGAGGGTCTCGGCCAGGTCCAGCATCTCGGGCAGGCGTTCCATGTTCTGGCGATGAACGACGGCGTTGATCGTCAGGGGAAAGCCGATCCGCGTCACCCATTCGGCAAAGGCCATCTTCTTGTCCCAAGACCCCGGATGCCCGCTGATCCGGTCGGCCATGTCGGGCCGGATGCCCTGCAACGACAGCTGCACGTGATCGACGCCCGCGCGGTCCAGCTCCTCAAGCCGCGCCCGCGTGATCCCGATCCCCGAGGTGATGAGGTTCACGTAAAGCCCCGCATCCCGCGCATGGCCGACAATCTGCGCCAGATCGCGCCGCGCGCCGGGCTCGCCGCCCGAAATATGGACCTGCAACACGCCCAGATCGGCGGCTTGCCGGAAGACGCGGCCCCAATCGTCGGCCGAGATTTCGGCGCCCGCGCGGATCAGTTCCACCGGGTTCGAGCAATAGGGACAGGCCAGCGGGCAGCGATGCGTTACCTCGGCCAGCATGGCCATGGGCAGGCCGGGCGTGACCGGGTTGCCGTCGATGTCGGCGGGCTGGACAGGTTGATCCTTCATGCAGCGCCTTTCACAAAGACCATCCGGCGCTCGATCAGGCCGGTCAGAAAGTCGCGCATGTCCGCCGTGATCTGATCCTCGGGCGCGTCATAGCGCGCGGCCAGCGCGGCGGCGATGGCGGCCATGCTGCGCGTGCCGTCCAGCTCGGTCAGGATCGCCTCGCCTACCGCATCCAGCCGCATGGCGCGTTCGGGCGCCTGCAGCACGGTGATGTCGCGCACCCGGTCGCGTTGCAGCCGCACGCCGCGCGGAAGATAGGGAATGTCGGCGGGCGCGATCAGCGGCGTCACGGCAGCATCCCCTGACCGGGGCGCCATGCGCCGGGGGGAATATTGCCCTCGACATAGCCATGCCACAGCGCGTCAAGCTGCGCCCAGAGCACGTCGGTCTTGAAGATCAGCGCGGCCGCCGCGGCGTCCTGTTTCTCGCGCGTATCGGCATGGGTCAGCACGTAATCGAGGCCGAATTTCACATCCTCGGGGGCCTCGGTCAGGCGGCGCTGGAAATAGGAAAGGCTGGTTTCGTCCGCGAAATCGTAGTGCTTCAGCAGGCCCTCGATCCGCTGCGCGTGGATCCTGGGGGCGAACAGCTCGGTCAGGCTGGCGGCCACGGCGTCTAGCAGCGGCATGTCGCGGACAAAGCGGACATATGCGTCCACCGCAAAGCGCGTCGCGGGCATGATCCCTGCGCCCGAGGCCACGTAATCCGGGTCCAGCCCCACCGCGCGGGCCAGTGCCAGCCAGCGCCGGATGCCGCCGCCTTCGGTCAGGCCGCCATCGTGATCCTCGATCCGCTTGCGCCAGGCGCGGCGCAGGTCGGGGTCCTCGACCCGGCTCATGAAAGCGGCGTCCTTCATCGGGATGCGCGACTGATACATCCAGCGATTGACGACCCAGGCGCGCACCTCGTCGGGGGTGCATTCGCCGCCATGCAGCCGCCGGTGAAAGGGATGCAGGTCGTGGTAGCGTTCGGCCCCGATTGCGCGCAGGCGCGCTTCGAACGTGTCGCGCGATTGCGGCTGGTCGGTCAGGTCCTTCATGGCGTGATCTCCATTCCGTCGCGGGCGATCAGCCAGCCCTGTGCGCTGGCCTGCGCCGTTTCGGGGCTGGCCGGGTCGGTCAGCGGGTTCGAATTGTTCATATGGACAAAGATGCGCTGGCCCAGCCGGACCCCCTCCAGCACGGCGATCGTGTCGCGCGCCGCCATGTGGCCCATCCGCAGGCCGGTCTTCTGGCCCAGCCCCGCGCGGATCATCTCGTCATCCTGCCAGAGCGTGCCGTCGAAAAGCAGCGCATCCGCGCCCTCGATCCGGTCGCGCAGCCAGTCGGGCATCGCGGCGCAGCCCGGGATATACAGCGCCCGGCGGCCATTGGCGCGCAGCTCGACCCCTACGGTCGTCTCGCCGATCAGGCCGGTTTCGACGGTCTCGCCCTCTTGATACAGCGGCACCTTGCCGGGCACGGCGAATAGCGTCGCCTGCAGGCCGGGGGCCAGTTCGACGCTGGCATCAAGCGCGATGTCGCGGCGGATCACCAGATCGGGGCGCAGGGCGGCCATCATCGGGTTCGCGGCCAGCGCCGCGTGAATGGCGGGCGTCGCGTAAAGGTCGTAGCCCTGCGCCTCGCGCAGGGTCAGCAGCCCGGCCACATGGTCGATATCGCCATTCGTCAGCAGGACCGAACGCAGCGGAACGTCGCGCGGGCCGGTCGGATGCAGGGCGGGCGTCGCGGCAAGCTGCACGCGGATATCGGGCGAGGCGTTCAGCACCGCCCAGGCCTTGCCATCCGCGCTGACCGCGACCGAGCTTTGCGTCAGCGACGGGATGCGCCCCGCGCGGGCGGCCGCGCAATTGCCGCAACCGCAATTCCATTGCGGCAGGCCGCCCCCTGCAGCCGCGCCCAGAATGATGATCTGCATCGAGCCGCCTTGCCCCGTCGGGCGATCCAGAGGAACCAGAGGAAAAAGCCCCGCCCGAACCGGTCGGACGGGGCCATTTCAGAAAACCGTCAGAGCCGATCAGAACAGAACGGGCTCGTCCTCGGCCGGTGCGTACATGTTGATTTCCATGCCGCACGCGATTTCCGTCAGAATAGGCTTCGTCCAGGCCATGTTGATCCTCCTGTCATAGCCGTCGCGCCAGAGGGCGACCGTGCCCAAGTGTAGGGCGCGACGGTCCGGGATCAACAGGACAAAAGTCTGATGGTTCCCCGGTTCCTGGCGCAGATTGGCATGGCCGCCCCCGCATATGTCTGCTTCAATAGTCTCGCCGGGCGCCACGGCGCGCTTGCCCGGGCGCCGGACCGGGTAGAGGATGAGAGGACCGAATCACCTTCGGCATCGGTGCTGCGCCGATTCACGAACCGACAAGACGTGGCGCTGACCGGTGGAATATTGAAAGCGCTTTCGGGCGGGATCTCTCGACATGACTGCGACGAACTGTGCGGTTTAGGCTGGTCTGGAAACTTGCCAAAGCGTTGAAGACAATGAAAGATGCAGAGGATGTCCTTGTCGTGACGCGCCAGATCGCCCCGGTGCCGTCCCGCAGAGAAATCCGATGCCAATGAGAAGCGTTTGACAGACGCATTCCGAATTGACATTTGCTAGCGTTAACGGGCCTCGCGGCCACGTTCATCTTGGGAGGATGACTTGACGAAGAAACTCTTCACCACCGCCGCCATTGTCGCGCTGCTGGCCGGGACCGCCCAGGCCCAGCTGGTGATCGAAAAGGGCAGCGATGACCGCATCAACTGGCAGAGCCTCGAGGATTTCGCGGCAGCGCATGGCGACCTGTCGGGCCAGAGCTTCAACATCATGGGCCCCTGGCTGGGCGGCGACCAGGAACTGTTCCAGTCGGTCATCGCCTATTTCAACGACGCGACCGGCGCGCAGGCGAATTATTCGGGCTCGGACAGTTTCGAGCAGCAGATCGTGATCGACGCCGAGGCCGGATCGCCGCCCGACATCGCGGTCTTCCCGCAGCCGGGGCTGGCCTCGGATCTGGCCGCGCGCGGCCACCTGCGTCCGCTTGGGGATGAGACCGCCGCCTGGCTGCGCGAGAATTACGCCGCCGGTGCAAGCTGGGAGGCGCTTGGCACCTATGCAGGCCAGGACGGCGCCGACGCGCTGTTCGCCTTTCCCTACAAGGCCGACGTGAAATCGCTGGTCTGGTTCGTCCCCGAGAACTTCGAGGATGCAGGCTACGAGGTTCCCACCACCTACGAGGAACTGCGCGCCCTGACCGAACAGATGGTCGCGGATGGCGAGACGCCCTGGTGCATCGGCCTGGGTTCGGGCGGCGCGACCGGCTGGCCCGCGACCGACTGGGTCGAGGATCTGATGCTGCGGACCGCCTCGCCCGAGGATTACGACCGCTGGACCACCAACCAGATGCCCTTCAACGACCCGATCGTGGTGAACGCGATCGAGGAATTCGGCTGGTTCGCCAAGAACCCCGATTTCGTTGCGGGCGGTGTTGGCGCGGTGACGGCGACCGATTTCCGCGAAAGCCCCAATGGCCTCTTTGCCAGCCCGCCGGCCTGCTACATGCACCGTCAGGCCAGCTTTATCCCGACCTTCTTCCCCGAAGGCACCGAGATCGGCCAGGATGCGGATTTCTTCTATTTCCCGGCGCCCGAGGCGGGTGATCTGGGCCAGCCCGTTCTGGGCGGCGGCACGATGTTTGCGGTCATGTCGGACAATCCGGCAGCCATGGCCTTCATCGAGTTCCTCAAGACGCCAGCCGCGCACGAGATCTGGATGACGCAGAAGGGCTTCCTGACGCCGCATACCGGCGCCAACGCGGATGCCTATGGCGACGACACGCTGCGTCGGATGGGCCAGATCCTGCTGGACGCCACGGTGTTCCGCTTTGACGGGTCCGACCTGATGCCGGGCGCGATCGGCGCGGGCGCCTTCTGGACCGGCATGATCGACTTCGTCGGCGGCGCCTCGGCGCAGGACGTGGCCGACCAGATCCAGCAGACCTGGTCCTCGCTGAACTGATGACAAACGCGCCGCGGCGGGTCGGGGGGCCCGCCGCGGTGGCATCGCATGTGTAGGGTAAGATCGCCGGCGCGCAGGCGCCCGGTCCGAGAAGGGGGTAAACGGGATGGAGCTTTTCTGGCTGGCGATCAGCACGATCGTCATTGGCGTCTTCGGATGCGTCGCATGGTTCTGGGGTTCGAACTGGGTGCTGGACCGGATCTATCCGGCGCGCGGGCCGAAGGCCGGGGACAATATCCGCAAGGCGAACCAGGTCCGGCCCTGGCTGTTTCTTGGCCCGGCAATCCTGTTCCTGACCATGTATCTGGTCTATCCGGTGATCGACAGCTTCTGGCGGTCGCTGCACAACGCAAATGGCAGCAGCTTTGTCGGCGGCGCCAATTACAGCTGGCTGGCCGGAGATGCGAAGTTCCGCGAATCCATGGTCAACAACATGCTTTGGCTGCTTGTCGTGCCGGCGCTGGCGACCCTGTTCGGCCTGTTGGCCGCACAGCTGACCGACCGGCTGAAATGGGGCAATATCGGCAAGTCGCTGATCTTCATGCCGATGGCGATCAGCTTTGTCGGCGCGGGCGTGATCTGGAAGTTCATCTATGAATACCGCGCCTCGGGCGAGACGCAGATCGGTCTGCTGAACTGGATCGTCACGCAATTCGGCGGCGAGCCGCAGATCTGGCTGACCATACCCGGCTGGAACAGCTTTCTTCTGATGATCGTGCTGGTCTGGATCCAGACGGGTTTCGCCATGGTGATCCTGTCCGCCGCCCTGCGCGGCATCCCCGAGGAAACCATCGAGGCAGCCATCCTGGACGGCGCCAGCCCGCTTCAGGTCTTCTTCAAGATCAAGGTGCCACAGATCATGGGGACGATCGCGGTGGTCTGGACGACCATTACCATCGTCGTGCTGAAGGTCTTTGACATCGTCTTCGTGATGACCAACGGCCAGTGGGGGACGCAGGTTCTGGCGAACTTCATGTATGACTGGTCCTTCCGCGCCAATGACGCGGGGCGCGGCTCGGCAGTGGCCATCGTGCTGATGCTGCTGGTGACGCCGATCATGGTCTGGAACATCTACAACGCCCGCAAGGAGGTCCGCTGATGGAGGGAATGGCTGGACAGAAATCCTCGCTGACCTGGGCGGTGAATATCGCCGCTTTTCTTCTGGTCCTGCTGTGGACGATCCCGACGCTTGGCCTCTTCGTGTCGTCCTTCCGCGACCGCGACCAGATCGCGGGCTCGGGCTGGTGGCAGAGCTTCTCAGCCAGCGAAAAGACCGGCTTTGTCCGGTCGGGCACGGCCGAGGATCAGGTGCAGGACGGCCCGCTCTACGTGATCGAGGGGCAGGCCACGACCGAGGGGCAGAGCCTGATGGCCTGGGGCACCGGGCCGCGCAATCCTGCACAATACCAGCCGGGCGAGACCGCCGATCTGGGCGATGGCGCGACGCTGACCGTCACCGAGGATGGCAGCTACCGCATGACCTCGCCCCAGCCGTTCGAGATGACGCGCGGCGACCGGATCTTCGTCACGACCTCGGCGCCGCCCAGCTTCACCACCGGTAATTACCAGCGCGTGCTGACGGCCGAGGGGCTGGGCCGGGCCTTCATGAACACGATGACGGTGACGATCCCCGCGACCGTCATCCCGATCCTGATCGCGGCCTTCGCCGCCTATGCGCTGGCCTGGATGCAATTCCCCGGACGCGCGCTGCTGACCGCCGCCGTGGTCGGCCTGCTGGTCGTGCCGTTGCAGGTCGCGCTGATCCCGCTTCTGCGGCTGCATAACGAGCTGGGGCTGGGCAAGGGATATCTGGGCATCTGGCTGGCGCATACCGGGTTCGGCCTGCCGCTGGCGATCTATCTTCTTCGGAACTACATGGTCGGCCTGCCGCGCGAGGTGATCGAAAGCGCCCGCGTCGATGGCGCGACCGAGTTCCAGATCTTCCGGCGCATCATCCTGCCGCTGTCCTTCCCGGCTTTGGCCAGCTTTGCGATCTTCCAGTTCCTGTGGGTCTGGAACGACCTGCTGGTGGCCACCGTGTTCCTGGGCAACACGCGCGAGCAATTGGTGATGACGGGGCTTTTGCGCGAACTCATGGGCTCGCGCGGAGGTGAATGGGAGATCCTTGCAACCTCGGCCTTCATCTCGATAGCCGTGCCGTTGCTCGTATTCTTCGCGATGCAGAAATACCTGGTCCGCGGGCTGCTGGCCGGGTCCGTGAAAGGTGGATAATCTTGACTGAACAGAAGACGGATTGGTGGAAGGGCGGGGTGATCTATCAGATCTATCCCCGCAGCTTCCAGGACACGACGGGCAGCGGCACCGGCGATCTGGCCGGCATCGCGCAGCGCTTGCCCTATGTCGCGTCCCTTGGCGTGGATGCGATCTGGATCTCGCCCTTCTTCACCTCTCCGATGAAGGACTTCGGCTATGATGTCAGCGACTATTGCGGCATCGACCCGCTTTTCGGCACGCCCGAGGATTTCGACTGGCTGATCGAGCGCGCGCATGAGCTGGGGCTGAAGGTCCTGATCGACCTTGTGCTGTCGCATACCTCGGACCAGCATCCCTGGTTCAAGGAAAGCCGGTCAAGCCGCGACAATGCCAAGGCCGACTGGTATGTCTGGGCCGATCCCAAGCCTGACGGGACGGCGCCGAACAACTGGCTGTCGATCTTCGGCGGCAGCGCCTGGCAATGGGACGCCCGGCGCGAGCAGTATTACCTGCACAACTTCCTGACCGCGCAGCCGGACCTGAACTTCCACAATCCGGCGGTGCAGAACGCGCTGCTGGAGGTTGCGAAATTCTGGCTGGAAAAGGGCGTGGACGGTTTCCGGCTGGACACGATCAACTTCTATTTCCACGACGCGCAGCTGCGCGACAACCCGCCCTTGCCGCCGGAACTGCGCAAGTCCGACACCGCGCCCGCGGTCAATCCCTACAACCACCAGAGCCACCGCTACAGCAAATCCCAGCCCGAGAACCTGGCCTTTCTGGAGCGTTTCCGCGAGACGATCGAGCCTTTCGGTGCCGTCGTCGTGGGCGAGATCGGCGACAGCGAGCGCGGTCTGGAACTGCTCGAGGAATATACCGGCGTTCCGGGCCGGGTGCAGATGTCCTATGTGTTCGACTTCCTCGCGGGCGAGGATCTGCCCGCAAGCGCGGTCGTGGGGGTCTTCGACCGGCTGCACCAGATCGCGCCGAATTCCTGGCCCTGCTGGGCGATGTCGAACCATGACGTCGTGCGCCACATCACCCGCTGGAGCCTGACCGACCAAGCCGCCAAGGCCTATGCGACGGTGCTGATCTGCCTCAAGGGTTCGGTCTGCCTCTATCAGGGCGAGGAACTGGGCCTGCCCGAGGCCGAGATCGAGTTCGAGGACCTGCGCGACCCCTACGGGATCGAATTCTGGCCCGAATTCAAGGGCCGCGACGGCTGCCGGACGCCGATGGTCTGGGACATGGGCGTGAATGGCGGCTTCTCGACCTCGAAGCCGTGGCTGCCCGTGCCGCATACGCATCTGCAGCGCACCGTCGTCGCGCAGGAAGCCGACGCGCAGTCGATGCTGCATCATTATCGTTGGGCCATCGGCCTGCGCCGCAAGCACAGTGCGCTGCGGGGCGGCACGATGACCGACATGCATGCCGAAGGGCCGGTTCTGTCGTTCCGGCGCACCGACGACACGCAAAGCCTGCTGATCCGCGCCAATCTGTCGGATCAGGAAGCCGGGGGCCTGAACCCCTGGCAAGTTCAGATCATTGAGGGGTAAGGGGGGAATTCCATGGCAGACCTGAAGCTGACCGGCGTTGCCAAGGCATATGGCGACGTGAAGGTTCTGAGCGATATCGATCTTGATATCCGCTCGGGCGAGTTCATCGTATTCGTCGGTCCTTCGGGCTGCGGCAAATCCACCCTGCTGCGCATGATCGCGGGGCTGGAACAGATCACCGGCGGCACGCTGGAGATCGACGGGCAGGTGATGAACGACATCCCGCCCAGCCAGCGCGGCATCGCGATGGTGTTCCAGTCCTACGCGCTTTATCCGCACATGACGGTGCGCGACAACATGGCCTTTGCGTTGAAGATCGCGGGCCAGTCCAAGGATCAGATCCGCGAGGCGACCGACCGCGCGGGCAAGATGCTGCAACTGACGCCCTATCTGGACCGCCTGCCCAAGGCGCTGTCGGGCGGCCAGCGTCAGCGGGTCGCCATCGGCCGGGCCATCGTGCGCGACCCCAAGGTCTATCTGTTCGACGAACCGCTGTCGAACCTCGACGCGGCGCTGCGCGTGGCCACCCGGATCGAGATCGCGCAGCTCAAGGCCTCGATGCCCGACCGCACGATGATCTACGTCACCCATGACCAGACCGAGGCGATGACCCTGGCCGACCGGATCGTGGTTCTGGCCGGCGGCGGCATCGCGCAGGTCGGCGCGCCGCTGGAACTTTACGAACGCCCCATCAACGAATTCGTCGCCCAGTTCATCGGCAGCCCGGCGATGAACCTTCTGCCCGGCCGTGTGACCCGCGCGGGCGAGATGACGCAGGTGACGCTGGACAGCGGCCTGACCGCCGATGTCGCCATCCCGACCCGCCCCGGCGACGAAGGCATGGTCGTCAATCTGGGCGTCCGCCCCGAGGACATGGTCGAGACCGATCACGCCCCCCTCTTCGAGGGCAAGGTCGATCTGACCGAGGCTCTGGGCGAGGTGACGCTGCTCTATTTCGGCACCAATGCCGAGACCGCACCGATCACCGCGAAGCTGCCCGGCATCCATCCCGGTCTGACGGGTCAGCGGGTGCGTCTGGCCGCCGATCCGCAGGCGCTGCATCTGTTCCATCAGGGGCAGTCGCTTCTGTATCGTGATGGGGTCGAATTGCCGCCCTATCAGCCGCGCCGCGTCGCACCCTCGGGCAGCATGGGCGGGGCCGCGCGGCATTCCGCGCCGGGCAACGACCGCATCGAGGAAGGCGTGATCAAGCCAGAGGGCCCAGTGCGCTAAGGCCGGACCGCGACCAAAGTCGTGAATTGCGTGGTGGCGAATCTGCGCTAACCTCCTGCCAAGGAGGAGCCATGACACAGCGAAGCCACGCAGACCTCGTGGCCGAGCAGTCGCAGTCGAAATCCGCGACCTCGGCCCTTGCGGCATCCTGGCGCCGTTCGATGATGAAGCACGGGCTGGACCCGTCGGACCGGCGCCGTCCCGAAAGGCTGTCGGATGCTGAAATCGCGCAGCGCCGGGGCCAGATGCAGGTCTTTCTGGACGTCGCCGCGCCGCAGCTGGACCAGCTTTACACGCTGGTCGGCCTGTCGGGCTGCAACGTCCTGCTGACCGATGCGCGGGGCATCGTTCTGGATCACCGCGTCGCCGACGGCGATGCCGCGCAGTTCCGCGACTGGGGGCTCTGGACCGGCAATGACTGGTCCGAGGCCGCTCAGGGCACCAACGGCATCGGCACCTGCCTGGCCGAGGGGCGGCAGGTCACGATCCACCGCGACGAACATTTCCACACCCGCAACACCGCCATGTCCTGCATGGACGCGCCGATCTGGGGGCCGGATGGGCGCCTCGCCGCCGCGCTGGATGTCAGCAGCGCCCGCGCCGACCAGACCGAACGCTACAACCGCCTGATCGCCGCGCAGGTGGCCCAGACCGCCCGCGCGATCGAGACGATGTTCTTCCGCGCCAGCTTTCCCGATGCCCGCATCGTGGTGGCGGCTTCGGATGCGGCCGATCAGGCCGTGCTTCTGGCGGTGGACAAGGACGACCTGGCCATCGGCGCGACCCGCGCCGCCCGCCGTATCCTGGGGCTGGAACGCGAGGGCGCGATCCGGCCGCGCCCCGCCGCCGACCTCTTGGGGCGGCAGGACGACCTGACCGGCTTTGACAAGGCCGAGCGCGCTGCCGTCATGCGCGCGCTGGCTCGCGCCGACGGCAATGTCAGCCGCGCGGCCCGCGCGCTTGGGGTGGGCCGCGCCACGCTTTACCGCCGCATGACCCGGTTGGGCATCGCGGAAAGGGACGCAAGACTGTCTCACCACTGAGACAGGTCACGCGATGCGGCAAGCGGGGGCGATTGCCGCGAATCTGCCCGCCCCCCAAAGTGAAGGCATAGCCCGGATGGGGAGATCCGGGCGACATATCAGAGGAGGATATCATGCCGAACGACCAGACCCATGAATTCAAGGGCGTGGGCGTCATGCCCTTTGCCAGCCGCTACGACAACTTCATCGGCGGCAAGTGGACCGCGCCCAAGTCGGGCCAGTATTTCGTGAACACCACGCCGATCACCGGCGGCAGCATCGGCGAGATCGCGCGCTCGAACGCAGCCGATATCGAGGCAGCGCTGGACGCAGCCCATGCCGCCAAGGACGCCTGGGGCCGCACCTCGACGACCGAGCGGTCGAACATCCTGCTGAAGATCGCCGACCGGATGGAGGCCAATCTGCAGCTTCTGGCCACCGCCGAGACCTGGGACAACGGCAAGCCGATCCGCGAGACCATGGCCGCCGACCTGCCGCTGGCCGTTGACCATTTCCGTTACTTCGCGGGCGTCCTGCGCGCGCAGGAGGGCGGCATCAGCGAGATCGACCACGACACGATCGCCTATCACTTCCACGAGCCTCTGGGCGTCGTGGGCCAGATCATCCCCTGGAACTTCCCGCTGCTGATGGCCTGCTGGAAACTGGCCCCCGCGCTGGCCGCAGGCAACTGCGTCGTGCTGAAGCCCGCCGAACAGACCCCCGCCGGCATCATGGTGTTCATGGACCTGATCGGCGACCTGCTGCCGCCGGGCGTGCTGAACGTGGTGAACGGCTTCGGCCTCGAGGCCGGCAAGCCGCTGGCCAGCAATCCGCGCATCTCGAAGATCGCGTTCACCGGTGAAACCACCACCGGCCGTCTGATCATGCAATATGCGTCGGAAAACCTGATCCCGGTCACGCTGGAACTGGGCGGCAAGTCGCCCAATATTTTCCACGAGGATGTCTGCCGCGAGGATGACGACTTCTTCGACAAGGCGATCGAGGGCTTCGTGATGTTCGCGCTGAACCAGGGCGAGGTCTGCACCTGCCCGTCGCGCGCGCTGATCCACGAAAAGATCTATGACCGCTTCATGGAGCGTGCGCTGAAACGCGTCGAGGCCATCGTTCAGGGCGATCCGCGCGACAGCGCGACTATGATCGGTGCGCAGGCCTCGTCCGAGCAGAAAGAGAAGATCCTGTCCTACTTCGACATCGGCCGCCAAGAGGGTGCCGAGGTCCTGACCGGGGGCGAGGCGGCCGATCACGGCGGCGAGCTGTCGGGCGGCTACTACATCAAGCCGACCGTCCTGAAGGGCCACAACAAGATGCGCGTCTTCCAGGAAGAGATCTTCGGCCCGGTCGTGTCCGTGACCACCTTCAAGGATGCCGACGAGGCGCTGTCGATCGCCAATGACACGCTCTACGGTCTGGGTGCGGGCGTGTGGTCGCGTGACGCGAACACCTGCTATCGCTTTGGCCGCGCCATTCAGGCGGGCCGGGTCTGGACCAACTGCTACCACGCCTATCCGGCCCATGCGGCCTTTGGCGGGTACAAGCAGTCCGGCATCGGGCGCGAAAACCACCGCATGATGCTGGACCACTACCAGCAGACCAAGAACATGCTGGTCAGCTACAGCCCCAAGAAGCTGGGCTTCTTCTGATCCCTTGACCAAGGGGCGGCCCGTCATTCGGGCCGCCCTGTGGCAACCGCCCGCCGCCCTGTCGCGTTTCCCCGCAACAGGCAGCCGGGCGAGCCATGTCCCCTTCCAGCACGATCATCGACCCCGAGGACGCCGCCGAAAGCGCGGGCCTGATCCATGTCAGCGACGACATGCCGGGTATCACCCGCCACCGTGCGGGCAGGGGCTTTTCCTATCGCGACGCGCGGGGCCGGACGATCCGCGACCGGGCCGAAAGACGGCGCATCGCGGCGCTTGCCATTCCTCCGGCCTGGACCGAGGTCTGGATCTGCCCCGACCGTTCGGGCCATCTGCTGGCCACCGGGCGCGACGGACGGGGACGCAAGCAATACCGCTATCACCCCGACTTCCGCGAGGTCCGCGACAGTGCCAAATACGAACGGATGCTGGACTTCGCCCGCGCGCTGCCGCGCCTGCGTGCCCGCGTGGACAGCGATATGGGCCTCAGCGGCACGCCGCCCGAAAAGGTGCTGGCCACCATCGTTTACCTGTTGGAAAACACCATGATCCGCGTCGGAAACGACACCTACGCGCGGGAAAACTGCTCGCATGGCCTGACGACGCTGCGGGGGAGGCATGTCCGGCTGACCGGCAACACCATGCGGTTCCGGTTCCGGGGCAAGGGCGGCAAGCAATGGGATCTGGGCCTGCGCGACCGGCGCGTCGCCCGCATCATCCGGCGGCTTCAGGACCTGCCCGGCCAGTACCTGTTCCAATACACCGACGACGAGGGCCAGATCCGGCCCGTCAGTTCGACCGAGGTGAACCTCTATCTGCGCACCGTGACCGGCAAGCCGATCACCGCCAAGGATTTCCGCACCTGGACCGGCACCGTCCTCGCCGCCCTGGCCCTTGCCGAAGCCGAGGCCGCCCAGGGCGATGCCGCCCGCCAGCGCAATATCCGCGACGCCATCGAATCCGTCGCTGCCCGGCTGGGCAACACGCCCGCGATCTGCCGGAAATGCTACGTTCATCCCGGCGTGATCGAGGCCTATCTTGCCGATGAGCTGAAGCTGGATCTGCGTCGCCGGATCGACGACAATCTGGACAAGCCCGGCCTGCGACCCGAAGAGCGGCAGGTCATGCGTCTTTTGAGGAGGAGACTGACCCATGAGCAAGGTGAGCGCGACACCTGAAGCCCTGAAGCTGATCGAGGAAATCGTGGCCGATCACGGCCCCGTCCTGTTCCACCAGTCGGGGGGGTGCTGCGACGGCTCGTCGCCGATGTGCTACCCGCAATCGGATTTCCGCATCAGCGAACGCGACGTGAAGCTGGGCGAGATCGGCGGCGCGCCCTTCTACATCTCGGCCAGTCAATACGAGGCATGGAAGCATACCGATCTGATCATCGACGTGGTTCCGGGGCGCGGCGGCATGTTCAGTCTGGATAACGGGCGCGAGAAGCGCTTTCTGACCCGGTCCGAGATCTGCAGCATCTGACGCGCCCAACCGACCCGGCGTTGTGGCGCGCGCGGCTTTCCGCTAGGAAGGCCGCGTTCCGCAACGGGGGATGGCCCATGACCTACAGCGTCTTCATCGATGGCGAGGCCGGCACGACCGGCCTTCAGATCCGCGACCGGCTTCTGGGCCGCGCCGATATCCGTCTGGTGCAGGTCGATCCCTCCCGCCGAAAGGACCCCGAAGCCCGGCGCGAGGCCTTCGCCGCCGCCGATGTGGCGATCCTCTGCCTGCCCGACGATGCCGCGCGCGAGGCCGTGGCTTTGTGTGCCGACCTGCCCACCCGGATCATCGACGCCTCGACGGCGCATCGGGTCGATCCCGACTGGGTCTACGGCTTCGCCGAACTGGCCCCCGAAATGCGCGAGCGGATCGCCAGCGCGCGGCTGGTCAGCAATCCGGGCTGCTATTCGACCGGCGCCATCGCGATCCTGGCGCCGCTGATCGCGGCCGGTCTGGTCCAGCCCGACGAGGCCCTGTCGATCAACGCGGTCAGCGGCTATTCCGGCGGCGGCAAGGCCCTGATCGCGGAATACGAGTCGGGCGAGGCGCCCGCGCATTTCATCTATGGCCTGAGCCAGAGCCACAAGCACATCCCCGAGATCATGCGCCAGACCGGCCTGACCCGCCGCCCCGTCTTTGCCCCCGCCGTGGGCAATTTCGCGCAAGGGATGGCGGTGCAATTGCCGCTGCATCTGGACCAGAACCGCAGCATCGGCGCGCTGCATCAGGTGTTGGCCGCGCATTACCACGGCCAGACCTTCATCCGCGTGACCCCCTCGGACGCGATCGGCGGGCGTTTGGTGCCGACGGCGCATAACGACACCAACCTGCTTGAGATCAGCGTGCATGGCGACGACGCGGCGGGCTGCGCCACGGTGGTCGCGGTGCTGGACAACCTGGGCAAGGGCGCGTCCGGCGCGGCGGTGCAGAACCTCAACATCATGCTGGGTCTGGACGAGGCCGCAAGCCTCTGACGAGCTGTTAACCTTAACCTTTCATTGACGGCCAAATGGATGGGGCATTAAGACATCCGGGGGTGTTCCCCGGATGTTTGCGTTTTTATCGAGGAATTCCCCATGGCCACTTTGCGCAGCCGCGTCGAGTTCGACGTTCTCGGACTGAACCTCGCACCGCCCTTTGTGAACCCGCTGCGGGACGAACTGCGGACGAGTTCCTTTCTGTCGCATGATGGCCGTCTCTATCGTGACTGGTATTTCTCGTTCTACGATATCGGTTTCGGCTTCGTCGGCGGCGCTGCATTCGGAGGCAGCGGCTTCACGTTTCCTGCGAACGCATCGGCGACGACGGGACGGGTCAATGTGATCTTCGAACTGACCAACCCTTTCGCCGCCAGCGTCGATTGGGAAATCATCGGCATCGACCTGTCGCTTCGTGACCTGCGTCAGGCCGGCCTCACCGCCACGCTGGAGGACGACCGCGCGCTGATCCGCAACGCGCTCTCGGGCAACGACGTCATCCAGCTCAGCAATTTCGACGACCGCATGCTGGGCTATGATGGCAACGACACGATGTTCGGCAATGGCGGCAATGACGCGCTGTTGGGCGGCAACGGCAATGACCGGCTGTTCGGCGGCGCTGGAAATGATCGCATGTTGGGCCAGGCCGGCAACGATTACATCATGGGCGGCATCGGCAGCGACACGCTGATCGGCGGCGCCGGAAACGACACCCTGCTGGGCGGGCCGGGTATCGACCGGCTGCATCTGGACGATGGCGATGATGTGCTGCGCGGTGGCGATGGCAGGGACTGGCTGGTCGTGGGGGCGCGGGGTGCGCGGGTGGATCTGGCGATCTCGGGGCCGCAGAATACCGGCTATGGCCGCGACGTGATCGGGGGCATTCCGAACATCCAGGGCGGCGCGGGCAGTGACGTGCTGATGGGCAATGCGGCCACGAATATCCTGCTGGGCGGGGGCGGCAATGACCGCTTGTTCGGCCGCCTCGGCGCCGACCGGTTGGAAGGCAACCAGGGCAACGACCTTCTGGACGGCGGCCTAGGCAATGACACTCTGCTGGGCGGGCTGGGCAGCGACACGCTGATCGGCGGCCGCGGCACCGATGTGCTGACCGGCGGTCCGGGCGCCGATGTGTTCGTCTTTCGCAACCCGGGCGAGACCGGCAGCGACCCGTCCCGCGCCGATCTGATCACCGATTTCCGCCGCGGCAGCGACCGGATCGACCTGCGCCAGATTGACGCCGATCTGAACCGCGAGGGCAACAACGATTTCGGTTTCATCGGCACGGCGGATTTCTCGCGCGCGGGACAGGTCTCCTACGTCCGACTCGATCGACCCGGCACGCAGAACGACGTCACCCATGTCCAGCTGGACGTGGATGGCGACGGGCGCGCGGACGGGATCATCCGCCTGACGGGGCTTTACGACCTGACGGCCAACGACTTCCTGCTCTGAGGCGGGGTATGTCCTTCCGGTCCTGGCAAGCCCTAGCCAGGACCGCGCTGCTTTTGCCGCCAGACCGGACGCAATGCACAATCAGGCCCCGGATCCGAGCGCCTGGCCGCCGATCAAAGCCATATTCACCGAGGATGGGTTTTCTTTGATCTGGGAAGAAATGGTGGAGCCGAGGGGAATCGAACCCCTGACCTCGTCATTGCGAACGACGCGCTCTACCAACTGAGCTACGACCCCACGTCTGCGTTGGTTTAATCGTCGCGGCGCCGATGTCAAGACGCCGCGACAGGGGACGGCCCTATTCCGCTGCCTGCGCGTAGCTTTCCAGCGGCGGGCAGGTGCAGATCAGGTTGCGGTCGCCATGAGCATTGTCGACCCGACCCACCGGCGGCCAGTACTTGTCCACCCGGAACGCGCCCGGCGGGAAACAACCCTCTTCGCGCGAATAGGGGCGGTCCCAGTCGCGGACCAGATCCTCGACAGTATGGGGCGCGTGGCGCAGCGGGCTTTGATCGGCGGCGATCCGGCCCTCGGCGACCTCGGTGATCTCGTCGCGGATCGCCAGCAGGGCGGTAATGAAGCGGTCGATCTCGGCCTTGGTCTCGGATTCGGTTGGCTCGACCATCAGCGTCCCGCTGACCGGCCAGCTCATGGTGGGCGCGTGGAAACCGTTGTCGATCAGGCGCTTGGCGATGTCATCGACCGTGACGCCATGCTCGGCGAAAGGCCGCGTGTCGATGATGCATTCATGCGCCACCCGCCCGCGATTGCCCATGAACAGGATCGGATAGGCCCCGGCAAGGCGGCTGGCGATATAATTCGCGTTCAGGATCGCCACGCGCGTTGCCTGCGTCAGCCCTTCGCCGCCCATCATCAGGCAATAGGCCCACGAGATCAGCAGGATCGAGGCCGACCCGTAAGGCGCCGCCGACACGGCCCGCTCGCCCGTGCGGGGATCGCCGGGCAGGAAGGGCGCCAGATGCGCCTTGACCCCGATCGGCCCCATGCCGGGTCCGCCGCCGCCATGCGGGATGGCAAAGGTCTTGTGCAGGTTCAGGTGGCTGACATCGCCGCCGATCTCGCCCGGCTTCACCAGACCGACCAGCGCGTTCATGTTCGCGCCGTCGATATAGACCTGCCCGCCATGCTGATGCGTGATCTCGCAGACCTGCCGCACCGTGTCCTCGAAGACACCATGCGTCGAGGGATAGGTGATCATCACCGCCGCCAGCCGGTCGCCCGCCTTGGCGGCCTTGTCGGCGAAATCCTCAAGGTCGATATCGCCGTTCGGGGCCGATTTCACCACGACGACCTGCATCCCGCACATCTGCGCGCTGGCCGGGTTCGTGCCATGCGCCGAGACCGGGATCAGGCAGATGTCGCGATCCTCGCCCCGCGCCTTGTGATAGGCCTGGATCGTCAAGAGCCCCGCATATTCCCCCTGCGCGCCGCTGTTGGGCTGCATCGAGAAGGCGTCATATCCCGTGATGCGGCACAACTTTTCCGTCAGGTCCGCGATGGCCTCGTGATAGCCCGCCGCCTGATCATGGGGCGCAAAGGGGTGCAGCGCGCCGAATTCGGGCCAGGTGATCGGCATCATCTCGGCCGCGGCGTTCAGCTTCATCGTGCAAGATCCAAGCGGGATCATCGCCCGGTCCAGCGCCAGGTCGCGGTCCGACAGGCGGCGCATGTAGCGCATCATCTCGGATTCGGCGCGGTTCATGTGAAAGACCGGGTGGGTCAGGTAATCGTTCTCGCGCAACAGCGCGTCCGGGATCGCGGGCGCGCTGGCCGCCGCCGCCGGGTCGGCGATCCCGAACGCGTCCAGCAGGCGGGTGATCACCCCGGCATCGGTCGTCTCGTCCACGCTGATGCCAACGCGGTCGCGGCCCACGCGGCGCAGGTTGATGCCGCGCTGCTCGGCGGCGGCCAGAATCCCCGCCTGACCCACGCCCACCTTGACCGTGATCGTGTCGAAGAACGCATCCGGCGCGACCTCGGCCCCGGCGGCGCGCAGCGCATCGGCAATGGTCACGGCATGCAAATGCACGCGCTGTGCGATGGCGCGCAGACCGACCGGCCCGTGAAAGACCGCATAGAACCCCGCCATGACCGCCAGCAGCGCCTGCGCGGTGCAGACATTGCTGGTCGCCTTCTCGCGGCGGATATGCTGCTCGCGCGTCTGCAGAGACAGACGCAGCGCCTGCCGCCCGGCGGCATCGATGCTGACGCCCACGATCCGGCCCGGCATGGCGCGCTTCAGCTCGTCCCGGCAGGACATGAAGGCCGCATGTGGGCCGCCATAACCCATCGGCACGCCGAAACGCTGCGCCGAACCGACCGCGATGTCGGCCCCCATTGCGCCCGGCTCGCGCAGCAGGCACAGCGCCAGAAGGTCCGTCGCCACCACGGCCAGCGCGCCCGCCGCATGAAGCGCGCCGATCTCGGGGCTCAGGTCGCGGATATGGCCGTAAGTGCCCGGATACTGGAAGATCGCGCCAAAGACCTGATTGGCCACCAGATCATCGACCGAGCCCTTGACGATCCGGATGCCCAGAGGCGCGGCGCGCGTCTCGATCACGCTGATCGTCTGCGGATGCAGGTCATGGGCCACGAAGAACGCATCGGCCTTGGACTTCGACTGCCGCCGCGCCATGGCCATCGCCTCGGCCGCCGCCGTCGCCTCGTCCAGCAGGGACGCATTCGCCACCGGCAACCCGGTCAGATCCGCCACCATGGTCTGGAAGTTCAGCAGCGCCTCAAGCCGCCCCTGCGCGATCTCGGGCTGATAGGGCGTATAGGCCGTGTACCAGGCCGGGTTCTCCAGGATGTTGCGCTGGATCGCGGGGGGCGTGACGGTGCCGTAATAGCCTTGACCGATCAGACTGGTCATCACACGGTTCTTCGCCGCGATCTCGCGCATCCGCGCGATCAGCCCCGCCTCGGACAGGGCAGGCCAGTCAAGCCGATCCGCTTGCCGGATCGCGGCGGGCACGGTCTGCTCGATCAGCTGATCCAGACTATCTGCCCCAACCGCCCGCAGCATTTCGGCCATCTCGGACGGAGAAGGCCCGATATGCCGCCGGTTGGCGAAGTCGTCGGGGTTGTATTCGGTCGCGTTCCAGCGGCTCATCTCGCCTCCCTGCGGGGCGCGCGGGCCCCTTCTTCTTCATCCAAATATCCTGGGGGTCCGGGGGTGAAACCCCCGGCGCCCGCCGGGCCAAGGCCCGGCAATTCCGTCATCTCCGGGCCAAGGCCCGGCAAAAGCCTCAGCCGATCAGCGCCTGATAGGCCGCCTCGTCCATGAAGCCCTCCATCGCACCGGCATCCGCAGGTTTGATGCGGAAGAACCAGGCCGCCATCGGATCGCCGTTCACGTCGCCCGGCGCATCCGCAAGCGCGGCGTTCACGGCGGTGATCACGCCGGCGACAGGGGCCACGATGTCGGATGCCGCCTTGACGCTCTCGATCACGACGATCTCGTCACCCGCCTCGACCTCGCGCCCCTCCTCGGGCAGCTCGATGAACACGACGTCGCCCAGCTGGTCGCTGGCGTGCCGGGTGATCCCGACCACGATCTCGTCGCCCTCGGCACGCAGCCATTCATGATCTTCGGTGTATTTCAGCATGACAGAACCTCAGCGTTTGTAGGAAGGCGTGACAAAGGGCAGGGGGCAGACGGTGACGGGCAGGCGCTTGCCGCGCAGTTCGGCCTCGATCACGGTGCCGTCGGGAATGTCGGCGGGGATGCGCGCCATGGCGACGGGGCCGCCGACCGAGGGACCGAAGCCCCCCGAACTGACCGTGCCAAGCGCCCGGCCCCCGGTGTCGAACAGCGCCACCCCCTCGCGGATCGGCGCGCGCCCCTCGGGGCGCAGGCCGCGGCGGGTGCCGCCCTCGGCCTCCAGAACGCGCCCGGCGCCCGGAAAGCCGCCCGCGCGCGCGCCGCCCGGACGGCGGAGCTTGGGGATCGACCAAGCCAGACCGGCCTCGGCGGGGGTGACGCCCGCATCCATGTCATGCCCGTAAAGCGGCATCCCGGCCTCCAGCCGCAGGCTGTCGCGCGCGCCCAGACCGATGGGCGCCACCTCGGGCTGGTCCAGCAACGCGCGGGCGAAAGCCTCCAGCCGCGCCGCAGGCACCGAAATCTCGAACCCGTCCTCGCCGGTATAGCCCGACCGCGAGATCCACAGCGAAGCCCCGTCCCAGTCGTGAACCTGCGAATCCATGAACCGCATTGCGGCGGCGCCCGGCACCAGCCGCGCCAGCACGGCCTCGGCCTTGGGGCCTTGCAGCGCCAGCAACCCGCGATCCGTGACCGGCGTCACCGTCACCCCTGCCAGCCCGCGCAGATGCGCGATGTCCTGTTCCGCGCAGGCCGCGTTCACCACCAGCAGGAAGTGATCGCCCCGGTTGGCGAACATCAGATCATCCAGGATCCCGCCCGCGTCATTGGTGAACAGCCCGTAACGCTGCCGCCCCACCGGCAGGCCAAGCACATCGGCGGGGATCAGGCTTTCCAGCGCCAAAGCGGCGGTCTCGATCCGGCCATCCTGCGGCGCAACCAGAACCTGACCCATATGGCTGACATCGAACAGGCCCGCACTGGCGCGCGTGTGCAGATGCTCGGCCATCACGCCCATCGGATATTGCACGGGCATGTCCCAGCCCGCGAAAGGCACCATCCGGGCGCCCAGTTCGACATGCAGATCGTAAAGTCCGGTCCGGCGACTCGTCTCGGCCATCAGGCCCTCCTGCGAAACAGCCGGACAGCCGGCATCGGTTGCACGCGGATGATCCACGCCACGATGCCCCCTCTGTCCCTGCCCGAAACGGGCGCCTGAGATCGTTATCCCTTCGGCGGGCCTTGTGGCCACTCTCCAGAGTTCTTGCAGAAAGCGGTCCTTTCGCCTGAGAGCTTGCCGGGGCGGCTTCTCCTTCGGCCCCGGCACCGTGCCGGTGTCTCCCGAATTCCGTTCTCACCCGTAGCCGCAGGCCGCGCGCAAGGCAAGCACCTTGTCGCAAGTGCGACCTGAAACGCCGTTTTCGGACGCTGCCCTGCCGCTCTGGTTGACACCCTGGCCCGCTGCGCGCCAAGGTCGGCCCGCGCGCAAGGACAGGCCCGGCATGCAGCCCAAATTCTTTCAGATCGGCTTCAACAAATGCGGCACGACCTTCATCGCGCGGCTTTTCGACATGAACGGCATCCCCGCCGCCCATTGGCTGGAAGGCGCCCTGGCCGACGATATCGCCTATGCCAAGCTGACCGGCGCCCGGCCTCTGGCGCGCTGGGCCGACCGCGTGACGGCCTTCACCGACATGGAATCGGCGCGCTTCCTGAACATGCCCATCATCGAGGCGTTCAAGGATTACGCGCTGCTTGACGCGCATTATCCCGGCGCGGTCTTCATGCTGAACACCCGCCGGGTCGAGGACTGGATCGCCAGCCGCTATCTGCATCGCGGCGGCGCCTATGCGCGCAGCCACGCGGCATGGCGCGGCGTGGCGCTGGGCGATCTGGCCGATATCTGGGCCGAGGAATGGGACAGGCACCTGACCGGCGCCCGCCAGCATTTCGCGGGCCGTCCCGAGTTCATCGAGATCGACATCGACGAGGCCACCCCCGAGGATTACCGCCGCGCCCTGTCGCCCTGGTTCGACCTGCCGCGCATTCCCGATCTGCCCGGCGCGGGCGTCCGGCAGGCCCGTCAGCAGAACCTGCCGCGCGTGGCCCAGATGCTGGAAACGCCGCCCCCCGGTGCGGGCTACACCCCCCCAAGCCGCCAGCGGCTGGCGCGCCGTCTGGCCGCGCTGGCCGCGCCCGCCCGGCTGGGCCTGACCCGCGCGCCCCGCGCCCCGCATGATCAGGCGGTGTGCCTGGACCTCGACCGGGCCGAGCTGCGCGGCGCCGATGGTGCCCTGTTGCCGCTGCGGCGCGGCCCCGACGGTTTTTATCTGGACGCGCAGCGACCCGGCCTGCTGCGCGTCGCGCCGGTCGCCAACGACATCGCGCAGGTGGCGACCGGCGGCTGCTATTGGCTGGACATGCGCGCCTCGGGTCCGGATCGCCCGGCCGAGGCGCCGCTTCTGGCCTGCCTGCGCCCGCGCGGCGCGGCGAACGTCTATCTCTGGCCCGCGCCCTGGCTGCACCGGATCGGAAATGACGGCTTTCCGGGCGCGCCCCTGCCGCACCGCCCCGCCCTGGCCGACCGGCCCGATCTGGCGGTCTGGCGCGGCAGGCTGTCGGGGCGCGCCGCCGATGGCCGTAGCGCCGAACAGGTGCTGAACGCGCTGGCCCGGGGCCATGCCGGTCCGCGTGCCCTGCATGCGCTGACCGGGCTGTCGCGCTGGCGGCTGGCCAGCCTGGACCTGCCCGGCCTCGATGCCGCGATCCTGCCGGACGCGCGGCTGGAACAGGCGCTGTCACATACGCCCCTGACGCCGCCGCGCCTGGCCTCGGACCAGCCCTCCGGGCGCTACGCGATCAGCCTCGCCTCATCCGAGGGCGACAGCGACCTCTTGCCGCTGCTTCTGGACGAGGCCGTGGTCCTGGCCGAGGATGACGGCACCGAAAGTTTCGTCACCGGCCTCTTTCGCCCCTGGCGCCACGTCATCCCGCTGGAGCATGGCGCCGCCGATCTGCCCGAGAAACTGGCCTGGGCGCGCGCCCGCCCCGAAGCCTGCGCGCAGATCGCCACCCGCGCGCGCAGGCTTGCCGCCCGTCTGGCCGACCCGGCCGCGCGGCGCCTGCATCTGGCGCGCGTGCTCGAGGCCTATCGGGCGGCCACCGGGCAGCTTTAGGGCATCACCCGCGCGGAAAGACGAAGCAGCGGTCGCGCCGCAGCATCAGCCACATCGGCGTGCCCGCGGGCGGCAGGAACACCCCCGGCACGGTCGCGTTCAGCGCGATGCCGCTATGCTCGGTCGCGAATTCCACCAGCGATTCGCGGCCCAGATAGCGGGCGCGCACCACCCGCGCCAGCGCCGCCTGCCCGTTTTCCGGCGTCGGCGCAGGTCCCTGACCGGCCCGGTCAAAGTCGATCCGCAGATGCTGGGGCCGGATCACGATATCGACTTCGCAGCCATCGGGCATCCCCGGCGTCAGGAACTGCCCAAAGGGCGTGTCGGTCAGCGCCCCCTGTACGCGCCCCTGCAATACGTTGATATCGCTGAAAAAAGCCGCCGCCTGCCGGTCAACCGGCGCATTGTAGAGGTTATAGGGCGCCCCCTGCTGCACGATCCGCCCCGACCGCATCAGCAGGATCAGATCGGCCATCCGCATCGCCTCGACAGGCTCATGCGTGACCAGCAGGACGGCGGTGCCCTCGTCCTTCAGCAGGGCAAGCGTCTCGTCGCGGATGCCGTCGCGCAGTCGCTCGTCCAGGCCGCTGAAGGGCTCGTCCATCAGCAGCACGCCCGGACGCGGCGCCAGCGCGCGGGCCAGCGCGACACGCTGCTGCTCGCCGCCCGACAATTCATGCGGATAGCTGTCCAGATGGCGCAGCATGTGCACCCGCTCCAGCAGATCGGTCACGCGGGCGCGGTTCGCGCGGAACCCGCCCTTGAGGCCAAAGGCCACGTTCTCGCTGACCGGCAGGTGCGGGAACAGCGCGAAATCCTGAAACATCAACCCGATGGATCGCGCCTCGGGCGGCAGCCGGTTCGCCCCGTCGCAGACCACCCGGCCATCGACCAGAATGCGCCCCCGGTCCTGCATGTCCACGCCCGCCACGATCCGCAGCGTGGTGGATTTCCCGCAGCCCGACGGACCCAGCAGACACGCGACCTGCCCGGCCTCGACCCGGAAGGACACATCGTCCACGACGCGGCGCCCGTCGAAGGCGCGGGTCAGGTTCTGGACCTCCAGTCGGGCGGGCTCGGTCACGATCTGCCTGTTGTTTGCCGGGTGTTTCGCTCGGGTATGGCCCGCCCTAGCAGCGCATCAGGCAGGCCGCAACCGCCTGATCAGATCGTGAGATTGGTCGCCCCGCCATCCAGCAGGATGTTCTGCCCCACGATGAAGCGCGCATGCTGGCTGCACAGGAACGCACAGGTCGCCCCGAAATCCTCGGCCGTGCCGTAATCCCCGGCCGGGATCGTCGCCTTGCGCTGCGCCCGCGCCTCGTCCATCGAGATGCCCTGCGCCTGCGACACGCCGCGATCCAGGCCCTCGGCGCGATCGGTCGCGTGGATGCCCGGCAGCAGGTTGTTCACGTTGACGCCGTGGCGCGCGACCTGCCGCGACATGCCGGCGACGAAGCCGGTCAGCCCTGCGCGGGCGCTGTTCGACAGGCCCAGAACCGGGATCGGCGCCCGCACCGATTGCGAGGTGATGTTGACGACCCGGCCCCAGCCGCGCTCCATCATGCCGGGCACAAGGGCCTGCATCAGCGCGACCGCCGACAGCATGTTGGCATCCAGCGCCCGGATGAAATCGTCGCGCGTCCAGTCGCGCCAATCGCCCGGAGGCGGCCCGCCCGCATTCGTCACCAGAATGTCGGCCTGCCCCAAGGCGTCCAGCACGGCCGCGCGGCCCGCCTCGGTCGTGATGTCGGCGGCGACCGGTGTGACTGCGACGCCATGCCGCGCCGCGATGTCCTCGGCGGTGCGGACGATGTCGGCCTCGGTCCGGCTGTTGATCACCAGATCGACCCCGGCGGCAGCAAGCGCCTCGGCGCAGCCGCGCCCCAGGCCCTTTGACGCGGCGCAGACCAGCCCGCGCTTGCCCCTGATCCCCAGATCCATCCTGTCCTCCCTGTTCGTCGCCCGGGCAGCGAAACCTCTGCCAGGGCCAATGTCAAACCCCATGGTCGAAGGCGCGCGGGGGATCACCGCTTTTCTCGACCCTCGACCCTCGACCCTCGATCTTCGAACCACGGGCGGGCAAGCGGGCCGACCTGCCGCCGCTGTCCGATGCCGCCTTGGGCCGCCCTACGGCGCCTTGGCCGCGAAGGGGGCGGCCTCGGGCCTCAGCCCTCCGCCGCCTCGCGGATCGTGCGGATATTGGCGCCATACACCTCGGGCCGCTCGACCGAGCCGCCCTTGAAGACGGCCGAGCCTGCCACCAGCACATCCGCCCCGGCCTTTGCCACCAGCGGTGCCGTGGTGGGGTCGACCCCGCCATCGACCTGGATGTGGATCGGCCTGTCGCCGACCATCGCGCGCAGCCGCGCGATCTTGTCCAGTTGCGAGTGGATGAATTTCTGCCCGCCAAAGCCCGGGTTGACCGTCATCACCAGCACCATGTCGCACAGGTCCAGCAGGCAGGACACGGCCTCGAGCGGAGTCCCGGGGTTCAGCGCGATCCCTGCCTTCTTGCCGGTCGCGCGGATCGCCTGCAGCGTGCGGTGGGGATGGGGGCCGGCCTCGACATGGGCGGTGATCATGTCGGCGCCCGCCTCGGCATAGGCCTCGATATAGGGATCGACCGGCGCGATCATCAGATGGACGTCCATGAAGCCGCGGACATGCGGCCGGAACGCCTTGACCGCCGGGGGGCCAAAGGTCAGGTTCGGCACGAAATGCCCGTCCATCACGTCCACATGGACCCAATCCGCGCCCTGATCCTCGATGGCGCGGATCTCGGCGCCGAAATTGGCGAAGTCGGCGGAAAGGATCGACGGCGCGATCCGGATCTGTCGGTCGAAGCTCATGGCGGCCTCCTCTCTGGCTGAACGCGGCCTGCCCGCTTGCGAGCCTTGCGTCAAGACCGGACGCGTCAGGGCGCCGCGCGCAGGGCCGTGACCTCGCTTGCCGGGGCCGAGCCGCCGCCCTGAAAGATCAGCCGCGTGCCGTCCGCGCCAAAGGCCGCCTCGGTGATCAGCCCGTAGGCGCCGACCTGGGTCTCGGCTACAAGAAGCCCATCGCGTCGGCTTTCCAGGGTAAAGCTGTATTGCCCGTCGGGCAGACGGCTGCCGTCCTCGCGCTGCCCCGTCCAGTCCACCTGACCGCTGCCGGGCCCGATCTCTGTCCGGTCGATCACCACGCCGGTGCCGCTGCGCGTGACCAGCTGCACGCTGTCCGCCGAAGGGTCGGGCGCGATGTCCAGCGTCACCGGCCGCCCCGAGAACCAGACCGGCGCCGTGGTCCGCGCCTCCTTGCCGATCCACGAGGCGAAGTTCCCCCCGCCCGAGGCCCCCGCCATCTGCGCCAGCAGCTTGTTCGTATGGGCCTGCTGCTCGACCCCGGCGAAGGTCGCCAGTTGCACGGCGAAATCCGCCCCCTGCATCGGATTCAGCGGGTCCTGGTTGCGCAATTGCGCGGTCAGCATCCGCAGGAAGGTCTCGAAATCCGCGCCCGAGGCCGCCCCCGATACCCCTCCGGTGGTCTGGCCGGTGGCGGCGCCATTGCCGACTTCTGTCACGTTCATTGCGCTCTCCTATAACCTGATGTCGATTCGGCGCTGCGCCGCCAGCCGCCCGGCCTCTTGCGCGATGGCCAGGGGGATCACCGGGATCCCAGTCTCCACGGAGCCCTCCTGCGTGGTTTCGCGCAGCAGCCGTTGGGGTTCTGGCGGCGGACCGTCGCGGAAGGACAGCGCGCCCCCTTCCAGCCCTGCCTCGCGCAGTTCGGTGCCAAGCAGATCGGCGTTGCGGCGCAGCAATTCCAGCGTCTCGGGGCGCTCGGCCATGATGACGATCAGCGGCTTGTCCTGACCCAAGACCGAGATCTGCACCCGTCCCAGTTCCTCGGGCGACAGCGCAATTTCCGTGACGCCTCTCGCCGTGGTCACCGCCACCCCACCGCTTGCCGGAGGCGGCACCAAAGCCGCCACGATCTGGCGTGCCACGGGCTGCACCGCTGCGTTCGCCTCGCGGTGGGCGGCGGTGGCCTCGATCAAGGGCATGTCTTGGCGCGGCGACGGGCCCTGCTGCATTTCCGTGACCGCCGGGTCCACAGCCAGCCCCGTCGCAGGCTTTCCTGAAGTCTCAAGGGCGACCCGCGGTCGCATCGTTTCCGCTGGCGGTCCGGCTGCGGGCAACTCCATGTCGGCAGGGGCCGCGGCCCTCGCGGCAGGTCCGGGCTCATGGTCCGGCGACACCGCCCGCGCCGCAATCTGACTTTCAGGGGCCGCTTTCATGTTGGCCTTCATGATTGGTCCGGGCGACGCCTCCTCTGCAACAGGGGCATCCGACGCGCCCGCGCCCAAAGGAACGCGCGACTGACCCACGGTCACTGCCTCGGGGTTTGTGCCGGGCTTGGACATGCCCGAAGGCTCCGGCCTTGCCTCGACCCGGTCGTCGGCCGAAAGGGCGGTGGCCTGCGATTGCGGGCCTTCCGCGTCCGACGCATCGGATTGGTTTGCAAGATCAGCCGTCTTGCCTGCATGATTCGGTGCCGCTGGCACAGGCCCCGCCGAGGCTGCCATCTGCTGCGGTATCCTCCCTGCCATCGGCTGCGCAAAAGCCGGACCATCGTCATGCTGCTCCGAACCGCCAGGCGCTGCCTCGGGCTGCAGGGCGGCGCCATGTTGCATCCAGCCCGAATTCACGGGCGCCGGCGCTGAAACCGTTGCGTCAGGCTCCGCATCGCGTGCTTTCGCGACCTGTGCTGCCTCGGGATTCGCCCCTAACCGCGCCGCGACTGCCGGTTCGGGTGCCAGCCATGCGCTGAGCCCTGTCTGAGCACCCAGCCACGCCTCCAGCGGATCAGGGGCGATCACCGGATCGGCGCCTTCCCGGTCATCCATCTGCTCTGCGCGCAGGTCTTTGTCAGCGGCAGGCTTGGTCGCGGCCGCCTCGGCGCCTGCCGGATCTGTTGCGGGATGCGCGGCTTGGGGATCGGGCGCCTGCCCGGTCAGAACCTTCTCGATCATGGCGAAATCCGCGCCCTCGGATCTCGGGGAATCGCGGGGGGGCGCTCCTTCAAGGGGCGTCGCGGGCGCTGCAAGACTGGTTAACTCGATCATCGCATACGATCCTTCTTTGACCTCCGTCATAATGCGAAATCCTTACTTATTATTTACTGCCAAGGGTTAGGCTTCACGGAGTCCGGCATAATCAGAGGAATCTGGATCGTGATTGAAATAACCTCGACACTTGTTTCCGAAAATGTTGCGCGCTCATCGCGCGGTGGCGGTTCGGCCGACCAGCTTGAGCAAGCTTTTCTTGAAGAGATGCTGAAATATTGCGGGCCCAAGCCGATGTCGGGGGCCTTTTCCGGCGGCGCGGGCGAGGATCAGTTCGGCAGCTTTCTGACGCGCGAACACGCCGCGATCCTGGCGCGTCAGGTCGATCTTGGCTTCGACCGCTTCCTGCCGCGCGGGATGCCGTCATGACCGCCCCGGCACGGCGAATCGCCGAGATCAAGGCCGCGATCCTGTCGGGTGATGCCGAATCGGCGCAAAAGTCGCTGGATCTGCTGGAAAAATCGCTGGAAAGCGGCGTGCGTGAAGATCATCGCCGCGTGCTTGAACCCGCTCTGACCGAGCTGCGCGCCTTGGCCGAGGCGTCGTTGCGGGGCGCCCGGCAGGCCGCTGAGGACCTGCGCGACATCATCGTCTCGGCCCAGTCGCTGCAGACATATGACGATGCCGGGCGCCGACGCAGCGCGACGACGCTGGCCCCGATGCCGCAAAGGTTTTGATAAAATGCTTAGTGAACTGTGTTTGAGGGAAAGGGGGTAATTCACTACTTGTCAATCACCGGCGGTTAAACCGGTCACATGCCGAAAGGGCGGGGGAAACCCCAGGGTCAGAAGGCCGAAGATGCAAACCCGGGTGCAAAGCGCCCCTTTTAATCGGAGGACAACATGTCCAGCATTCTGACCAACAACAGCGCCATGGTCGCGCTCCAGACCCTGAAATCGGTGAATGCCAATCTGGGCAAGGCGCAGGCCGAGATCTCGACCGGCAAGGCCGTGGGCAACGCCAAGGACAATGCCGCTGTCTGGGCCATCGCCAAGGTCATGGAAACCGATCAGTCGGCCTTCAAGACCATCCAGAAGAACCTGAACGTCGGCGATGCGGTGGTCGCCACCGCACGCGCCGGTGCCGAGCAGATCACCGATCTGCTGCGCGAGATGAAGGATCTGGCGATTGGCGCAGCGAACGACGCGGCCGATTTCGGCAAGATCCAGACCGATATCGACGCCAAGATGGCGCAGATCACGTCGATCGTCGGTGCTTCACAGCTGAACGGGATCAACCTTCTGGCCACGGACGTCAATGGCGCCGGCGGAACCAGCTTCACCGTGCTGGGATCGCTGGACCGTGTGAACGGCACGGTTGCCACCACTGCCGGAGAGATCGCGGTGAACGGCGTGGATTTCGAGGCCGACATCGCCGGCGCAACGATCACCTCGATCGGCAGCCGGGCCGACGCTGTGACCGCGATCGGCGAGATCGAGGCCCTGATCGACCTCGCAGTTCAGGGCGCTGCCGACCTTGGCTCGGCCGGCAAACGCATCTCGGATCAGTCGAACTTTGTCGGCAAGCTGGCAGACTCGCTCAAGACCGGTATGGGCGCGTTGGTCGACGCCGACATGGAGGAGGCCTCGGCCCGCCTCCAGGCGCTGCAGACCCAGCAGCAGCTGGGCATTCAGGCGCTTTCGATCGCGAACCAGGCACCCTCGGCGATCCTGTCGCTGTTCCGCTGATGACGGTCGGGGCGCCCACGGGCGCCCCCTCCCATCCCCAAGACACTCCAGAACGGGAAGACATCCTTGAACGCGGTCACGCCTCTCACCCAGCACGGATACAAAAGCGCAGCCCTGCGCAACCCTCGCGACGCCGAATACGACGCCTTTTCGCGCGTCACCCGCCTGATGCGTCAGGCGCCCCGGCAATGCACCACGGCAGAGGCCGTGCAGGCCGTTCACCTGAACAATGAACTCTGGACCATTCTGGCCACCGATCTTGCCGATCCCGGCAATGCCCTGCCGGAAGCGATGCGCGCGGGCCTTTTGTCGCTGGCTGGTTTCTGCCTGCGGCACGGGCATTCGGCGCTCGCCGGCCAGGCCAGCACGGACGCACTGATCGACATCAACCTGTCTATCATGAAGGGACTGCGCGGCGAGGTCGCAGCATGAGCGGCCTGGTTCTCAAGCTCGCCCCGAACGAGCGTGTCCTGATCAATGGCGCCGTCATCGAGAACGGCGACCGCCGGTCGCGCATCTCGATCAAGACACCCAATGTCAACGTGCTGCGCCTACGCGATGCCATCCACCCCGAGGCCGCGACGACTCCCGTATCGCGCGCCTGCTACATCGCCCAGCTCATGTTGTCCGGCGACATCGACACCGCCACCGGGCGGCGCGACCTGATCCGCGCGATCGAACAACTGAGCCAGGTCTTCGACGATCGCGACAGCCGCATCCTGCTGGCCGAGGCCAGCGAGCATGCCGTCCAGGACAACCCCTATCAGGCGATGCGCCGCCTGCGCGAATTGCTGCCCCGCGAGGCACGGCTCTTCGCCATGGCCCGCCAGTGAGGGCGCGCGCATGATGGCGATCACCACCGGCGCGGGGGGGCTTCTGGGGTGGAAGATCCTGCAAAGGACCGAATCCCGCCAGATCGAGATCCTGCGTCGGGATGCCGTCGTGCAACGCTCGACCAGCTATCTGCGCGACAACCCCGACAAGCTGACCTCGCCCGAGGCGCTTGTCGGCGATTACCGCATGCTCAGCGCCGTGCTTTCGGCCTTCGGGCTGGAAAATGACGTCGCGAACAAGGCCTTCATCCGCAAGGTGCTGGAATCCGACCTCAGCGACCGCAGCGCCTTGGTCAACCGGCTCAGCGACAAGCGCTATCTTCGGATGGCCGAGGCTTTGGGCTTCTCGGCCCCCGGCGGCCCCTCTGCCGATCTGGGCGACAGGCTGGGACAGGCCTTCATTCAGCGCGAATACGAACGCCGCGTGGGTGCGGGGGACGAGGATCTGCGCCTTGCCCTCAATGCCCGGCGCGAGATCGCTGCCTTCGCGGACAATGATAAAAGCGCCACGACCCAGTGGTACGAGGTGATGGGCAACCCGCCCATGCGCAAGGTCTTCGAGACCGCGCTGGGCTTCGGCCCCAGCTTCGGCAAGCTTCCGGTCGAGCGTCAGAACGCCGAATTCATGAAGGCCGCGCAGCGCCAGTTCGGCACGTCCAGCCTGGCCGAACTGGCCGAACCCGCAGCGACCGAACGGCTGATCATCTCGTTTCTGGCCCGCGCCCAACTGACTCAATCCGTCAGCCAGAACCGCTACAGCGCCGCGCTGACGCTTCTGGCCCGGCCCTGACCTCGCCTTGCGCGCATTTTGCGGCCATGCGCGGCCCGCCGCACCTTGCGCCCAAGGCGGTCTTGACTATAACCCCGGTCGATTTACGCAAATCCAGCACATCCGGGGGCGACCATGCCGAAGAGAACCGATATCAAGTCCATCCTGATCATCGGCGCAGGCCCCATCGTGATCGGGCAGGCCTGCGAATTCGACTATTCCGGCGCCCAGGCCTGCAAGGCCCTGCGCGAGGAAGGCTATCGCGTCATCCTCGTCAACTCGAACCCGGCCACGATCATGACCGACCCCGAGATGGCCGACGCGACCTATATCGAGCCGATCACCCCCGAGATCGTCGAGAAGATCATCGCCAAGGAACGCCCCGACGCGCTCTTGCCGACGATGGGCGGGCAGACCGGCCTGAACACGGCGCTGGCCCTGGCCGATAACGGCGCCCTGAACCGCTACGGGGTCGAGCTGATCGGCGCGCAGCGCGCCGCCATCGAGATGGCCGAGGACCGCAAGCTGTTCCGCGAGGCGATGGACCGCATCGGTCTGGAAAACCCCAAGGCCACGATCATCGCCGCCCCCAAGGGCGCGAATGGCAAATACGACGTGAATGCCGGTGTGGCCCAGGCGATGGACGCGCTCGAGGAAATCGGCCTGCCAGCGATCATCCGCCCGGCCTTCACGCTTGGCGGCACGGGCGGCGGCGTCGCCTATAACCGCGACGATTACGAACGCATCGTGCGCTCGGGCCTCGACGCCTCGCCGGTTGCGCAGGTGCTGATCGACGAATCCCTTCTGGGCTGGAAGGAATACGAGATGGAGGTCGTGCGCGATCGCAACGACAACGCCATCATCGTCTGCTCGATCGAGAACGTCGATCCGATGGGCGTCCATACCGGCGATTCGATCACTGTCGCCCCGGCTTTGACCCTGACCGACCGCGAATACCAGATCATGCGCAACGGCTCGATCGCCGTCCTGCGCGAGATCGGCGTCGAGACCGGCGGCTCGAACGTGCAGTGGGCGATCAACCCCGCCGATGGCCGCATGGTCGTGATCGAGATGAACCCGCGCGTCTCGCGCAGTTCGGCGCTCGCCTCCAAGGCGACCGGTTTCCCCATCGCCAAGATCGCCGCGAAACTGGCCGTCGGCTACACGCTGGACGAGTTGGACAACGACATCACCAAGGTGACGCCGGCCAGCTTCGAGCCCTCGATCGACTATGTCGTCACCAAGATCCCGCGTTTCGCCTTCGAGAAATTCCCCGGCTCCAAGCCCGAGCTGACCACCGCGATGAAATCCGTGGGCGAGGTCATGGCCATCGGTCGCAGCTTCCACGAATCGCTGCAAAAGGCGCTGGCCTCGATGGAGAACGGCCTGACCGGCCTTGACGAGATCGTCATCGAGGGCGCTGCCGATCAGGGCAAGCCCGCCGTCATCGCGGCCCTGTCCAAGGCGACCCCCGACCGCATCCGCGTCATCGCCGAGGCGATGCGCTTCGGCCTCAGCAATGACGAGATCCAGCGCGTCACCAGCTTCGACCCGTGGTTCCTGGCCCGCATCCGCGAGATCGTCGATGCCGAACAGCAGATCCGCCAGAATGGCCTGCCCACCGACGAGGAAGGCCTGCGCCAGGTCAAGATGATGGGCTTCACCGATGCCCGCTTGGCCCACCTGACCGGCCGCGACGAGGCCGAGATCCGCCGTGCCCGCCGCGCCTTGGGCATCCGCCCGGTCTTCAAGCGCATCGACACCTGCGCCGCCGAGTTCGAGGCCCAGACCCCCTACATGTATTCCACCTACGAAGCCCCCGCGATGGGCGACGTGGAATGCGAATCCCGCCCGACCGACGCCAAGAAGGTCGTCATCCTGGGCGGCGGCCCGAACCGGATCGGCCAGGGCATCGAGTTCGACTATTGCTGCTGTCACGCCTGCTTCGCGCTGACCGGCGCGGGCTACGAGACGATCATGATCAACTGCAACCCGGAAACGGTCAGCACCGATTATGACACCTCGGACCGGCTCTATTTCGAACCGCTGACGCTGGAACATGTGCTTGAGATCCTGCACACCGAACAGCAGGCCGGGCGGCTGCACGGCGTCATCGTCCAGTTCGGCGGCCAGACGCCGCTGAAGCTGGCCAACGCGCTGGAAGCCGAAGGTATCCCGATCCTCGGCACCACCCCCGACGCCATCGACCTGGCCGAGGACCGCGAGCGTTTCCAGAAGCTGCTGAACGATCTCGGCCTCAAGCAGCCGATCAACGGCATCGCCAGCAGCGACGCGCAAGCCATTGAAATCGCCGAGCGCATCGGCTTCCCGCTGGTCATCCGCCCCTCCTATGTCCTCGGCGGCCGCGCGATGGAGATCGTGCGCGACATGGACCACCTGCGTCGCTACATCTCCGAGGCCGTGACCGTCTCGGGCAAGAGCCCGGTCCTGCTGGACAGCTACCTCTCGGGCGCGATCGAGGTTGACGTGGACGCCCTCTGCGACGGCGAGAATGTCCACGTCGCCGGCATCATGGAGCATATCGAGGAAGCCGGCGTCCATTCCGGCGACAGCGCCTGCTCGCTGCCGCCCCACACGCTGGACGCCGCCACCATCGCCGAACTCAAGGCGCAGACCGAGGCCATGGCCCGCGCGCTGAAGGTCCGCGGCCTGATGAACGTGCAATTCGCGCTGAAGGACGGCCAGATCTTCGTGCTCGAGGTGAACCCCCGCGCCAGCCGCACCGTCCCCTTCGTCGCCAAGGCCACCGACAGCGCCATCGCCTCGATCGCCGCGCGCCTGATGGCGGGCGAGCCGATGTCGAACTTCCCCGCCCGCGCGCCCTATCCCGAAGGCGTGGGCCCGGAAACCGACCTGCCCTTTGCCGACCCGATGACGCTGGCCGACCCGATCACGCCCTGGTTCTCGGTCAAAGAGGCCGTGCTGCCCTTCGCCCGCTTCCCCGGCGTCGATACGCTGCTTGGCCCGGAAATGCGCTCCACCGGCGAGGTGATGGGCTGGGACCGCAACTTTGCCCGCGCCTTCCTCAAGGCGCAGATGGGCGCGGGCACCGACCTGCCCTCCGAGGGGCGCGTCTTCCTGTCGGTCAAGGATGCCGACAAGACGCCCGCCCTGGCGCAGGCCGCCCGCGACCTGGTCGAGATGGGCTTTTCGCTGATCGCCACCTCGGGCACGGCGGATTTCCTTGACGCGCAGGGCGTGGCCTCGACCCGCGTGAACAAGGTCTATGAGGGGCGCCCGAACATCGTGGACCGCCTGAAGAACGGCGAGATCGCGATGGTCCTGAACACGACCGAGGGCGCCCAGGCCATCACCGATTCCCGCGAGATCCGCGCCGTCGCCCTCTACGACAAGATCCCCTATTTCACCACGGCCGCGGGGAGTATCGCCGCCGTGGCGGCGATCAAGTCGCGCGAGGAGGGGGAAGTCGGAGTCAGGTCGCTGCAGGCTTGACGCTCACAACCAGTCCATTCATTTTCACTCGCGAGCCTTCCATTCGCGTAAATCTTAGAAATAGATAAATCTTCGATAGCTGAGACAATATTAAGTGACCTTCAAGAGGATTGCCTCGTACCTCAATGATCTGTGCTTGAAGGTTGGCCTTTGGCTTGATCGTTGGGTGCTGCGCTGGATTTCACCAATCTCCAGCGTAGTGCTGGCCGTACTTGTGGCGTTACTTAGTGTTCGCATTGAAGATTTAAGGGAGCGATATCCTAGGTGGCCGGGTCTGTTCGACCATTTTGAAGGCTTTCCTTTGTATCGGTTGATTATCGCGGTTGCTGTAGTCGCAGCCGTTGGTTCTATTTACAACGTGTGGCGGCAGAGAAGCCTAAAAAAGCTCCGCTCTGAAATCGATACGCTCAAGAAAGAGTCCGGCGCGGTCGCAGAAAACGTCTATTTGCTATTTGAGAACATCTTGATTGGACTTGCTCACCAACTGAATCTACAGCCTGAAGGGCAAGAGAGAATTACGATCTACGTGTTTAATGAAAAGCGACGGGAATTTGTGCCTTGCGGCCGATTCTCATACAACCATGAATTACGAAAAAAAGGGCGTACTGCGCTGCCCTATGAGTCTGGTGGTATTAAAAGCGCGTGGGAGACTAACTGGCATTTTGACAACTCGTTTCCCGATCCAGCGCGCGAGTCCGACTACCGTGAGTACAACCTCACCACGTACAGCGTCCCGCGCAATACAAGCCGCAAGCTGCGTATGAAGCCCGCGCTTCTCGCCGGAAGACGCTTGAGCTACAATGATCGCCACGTGGCTGTTATTGTGATAGAGTCCGTCAGGCGAGACCGGTTCGATGAGAGGCAGCTCAAAGAAGCACTAGATGGGGTTGCAGACCAATATGGCAGAATGATCGGATGCATCGGTGTCTATGTTGCAGACCCGAGCAGACCCTCAGAAGTCGGTTTATGATGGCTGAAGTTCTTGATCTTATGATTGCGACGCTAGAAGCTTACCCTGCCTCTTTGGCGGAAGAATTATCGACTGCTCGTTTTACAAAGATGATATACCTAATTGATTGGTACCATTGTATACACCACGGTCGCCAGTCTTCAGATATACGGTGGGTTTACGACGCTCATGGACCCTTTGTTTGGACGGTAAAAGATATAGCCGAATCAAGGGGTGACATCTTCGAGATAGCTCAGACGACGAATATGTTTGGGCGGAAGAAGCGGGTGTTTCGTCTGAAGCATGGGCACCCGGTAGCGCGTCTAACTAGTAGTGAAAAGGCTGCCGTTGAAAAAATAGTAGAACTGACCCGGAAGCTGTACTGGGAAGATTTTATCAAGCTGGTTTATGGTACGCATCCAATAGCGAGTTCTGAACGGGGAAGTTCTCTTGACCTAGTTCAAAAAGCCAAAGAGTACAGCAGGCGTCAATCGTTGTGATTTTATCTTAGTGCTTGAACCTCACAACCCATTCCGCTTCATCATCTCCTCCAGCAGCGCCCTCTTTCCCCTCTCGCTGATCCGGCGGGGGCCCTCCATCGGCACCCCCTCCGGGTCGAGGGGGGAACGCGGCGGCTCGGTCGTGCCCTCCAGCGCCTCGTCAAACGCGCGCTGCAGGTCGCCGAATTCCGGGCGCGGGCCGTCCAGACCCTCGGAATCGCGGCGCGCAAGGTAGTCCATCGTCTCGGCCCCCTCGATCAGCCCCGCCAGCCGCGCATGCATCCAGGCGCTGACGATCCGGTTGACCCGCGCCTGCCAGTCCGGCCCCATCGACCGGAAGAACGCCACCACATCCGCATCCAGCCGCAGCGTGACACGCGTCTTGGCGACCCGCCCGCGTTCCTGCGCGATGCGGTGCCATTCCTCGGGGATGCGCATGCGGGACAGGATCGTGCTGTGCAGGTCCCATTCCAGCATCCGCATCGCGTCCGCCATATAGTGGTAATTGGCCCGCCGCGCGGCCTCGGCCTTGGTGATCGTCATGCACGCCCCCGCCTCTGGAACCCGCTCAGCATGGCGGGGCAGGGGTTAAGGGCTGCTTAACGGACCGGGCGTTGTCGGTGTACGCGCGGTGTACGTCTGGTGCGCCTCCTGTGGCCGGTCGGTGAGGGCCAGAAGGTAGCAATCCATGATCCAGCCATGCGCCGCCCGCGCCTCACGCCGCAGCGCCTCGATGCGCGGTCCCGCCAGCGTCAGAGGCCCGTGATCAAGGCGCTGTTCCGGCATGCCCAGATAGGCGCCCCACCAGATCGTCAGCCCCTCGGGCGCAAGCGCGCGAAAGGCGCAATCGCCATCCAGCATCACCACGATGCGGTCGCAGCCCTTGGGCCAGCCATGATCGCGCAGGCGGCGACCGGTGGTGATGCGGACCTCGTTTGCCAGCGAATTCAACGGGATGGCGTGGGCCGCGCAAAGCGCCTGGATCGCGGTGATCCCCGGAACCACCCGCGCGCGCCAGCCCAGCCGCGCCGCGATCCGCAGGCTGCTGTCGTAAAGCGATGGATCGCCCCAGACCAGCATCGCCACCGTGCCGCCCTGCGGCAGATAGATGGCGGCGGCCCAGGCCCGCGCGATGGCATCATGCCAGGCCTCAACCGATTGAAGATAGGGCATTTCCCTGTCGCGCACCGGCAGATCGACCTCGACCACCGCGCCGCCCGGCCTGTGCCGCGCCAGCATCGCGCGGCGCAGATGGGCCAGATCCTCCTTGCCCGCTCCCTTGCGGGGAATCAGAACGATATCAGCCTCTTGCAGGGCGCGGACGCCCTGCAATGTCAGGTGGTCGGGATGGCCCGTGCCCGCCCCGATCAGCACCAGGTCGATCATGCGTAAAGCCGCGGCGTGACCAGCCCGCTGCCCTGCAGCCCGCGCGCCGCCTTGGCCCCGGCCAGCACCGCCAGATCGACCAGAGGCTCAAGCGCCAAGACCAACATATAGGCCGCGCCGAAGGCCAGGATACCAGAAGTAGCCTCGACCCCTTTCCCGTAGAAGGCCCAGAAGGTGACCCAGGCCACGATCCCGCCCTGATAGGCCGCCGACAGCGCCAGTGCCTGACCGTAGCGCAGGTCCACATAGGCCGTCCCCGGCGCGATGATCCGCCGTGCCAGCGCCCTCACAGCGAACAGTGGCACCAGAAGCGTGGTCACGTTCATCCCGTATTGCGGCAGATCGAAGGGCGCGAAGAACAGCCCTTGGATCAGCAGGCCAAGCGCCAGCCCGATCGCGGCCGGCGCCGCCCCGAAGATCAGGAACAGCGTCGAGCCGAGGATCAGGTGCACCTCGGAGACGCCGACGGGCCAGGTCGGCAGGACCTCGAAGAACACGAAGGTCGCGGCCGTGGCCAGACCCGCGCGGGCGGCCAGAGACCCTGCCCCCTGCGCGCGTATCGCATCAAGGGCCAGTTTCAGGGAATAGAGCCCGGCCGCCGTGGCGGTTGCGTAGCTCAGGACGATCTTGGCGCCGGTGACGACGCCTTGTTCGATATGCATGTCATACTCCTTTGGCCGTCCACCCGACGGCATGGATCTGCCTGTCATGGCCGGTCTCCTGGCTTGCGGGTCGTGGCGCGGCGTCGGCCTTCCCGGATCGCTCCAGTGGCGTTGGTGACGTGCGCTCGCCGCATACAGTCGCGGGGGCGGCTGGGGCTTCGGGCGCCGCGATTTGGTCCGCCCTTCCCCATTCCCGATGAAGCCCGACGCTGAGCGTCTTACGGGCACCATGCAGGCCCTTACCTAGACGGGAAGCGCCCGCCCGCGTCAAGCCGAGGCGGGCGCGATCAGGTGAAAGAAGGTGCCGGTGACGTGGCCCCTATGGCTGCCGGTTTCCGGAACCTCGGCACCGGTCGCGTCGGTCACGCGGGCCAGCGCCGCGTCTGGCTGGGACAGGACCCGGGCATAGTGGAACTCATGCCCGCGCAGCGCCACCCGGCCCAGCCCGGGCAGGGCGGCCAGCGGTTCGGCGCGGCGGTATCCCAGATGCATCCTGCGTTTCGCATAGCTGGTCTCCAAGCCCAGCAGGCCCAGCATCTGGTGGCGCACGCCATCGGCATCCACCAGGCCTGCCCCAAGCGCCATGTAGCCGCCGCATTCCCCATGCACCGGCCGCGTCGCCGCAAAGCGGTGCATGGCGGTGCGAAAGTCGTCGCAGGCCGCCAGCCGGGGCGCGTGCAGTTCGGGGTAGCCGCCCGGCAGCCAACAGCAGTCGGCGCTGTCATCCGGCCCCTCATCCGCCAGCGGCGAAAACGGCAGGATCGTGGCCCCCGCCCGCCGCCACGCCTCCAGCACATGCGGATAGACAAAGCTGAAGGCCGCGTCGCGGGCCAGCGCGATCCGCCCGCCGGGGGGCGTCAGCGGTCGGGGCGCGGGGGCATCGGGCAGGGCGCGCTGCGCAGCGGCGGCGACGATCGCGTCCAGATCGCAATGCGCGGCGATGAAATCGCCCGCATGGTCGAGGATCGACTGAAGCCCCGCCGTCTCTTCGGCCTGGATCAGGCCCAGATGGCGTTCGGGCAGCACGATGTTGCCCTGACGCGGCAGGCTGCCCAGCACACGGATGCTCGCCTGATCCATCCCGTCGCTGATCAGCCTGTCGTGGCGCGGGGATGCCACGCGGTTCAGCACCACCCCGGCAAAGGGCAGGTCGGGGCGCAGCGTGGCAAAGCCCCGCGCGGTGGCCGCCGCCGATTGCGCCTGACCGCCGACATCCAGCACCAGAACCACCGGCCAGCCCATCATCCCGGCGATCTCGGCGCTGGAGCCGATGCCGGTCTCGCCCGCCGTGGCCACCCCGTCAAAGAGGCCCATCGACCCCTCGGCCAGGACCAGATCGGCAGGGGGCTGGCCGGTCACATGGGCGATCAGCCGCCCCTGCTCCATCGCCCAGGCATCCAGATTGAAGCTGGCCCGCCCCGAGGCCGCAAGGTGGAACCCCGGATCGATGTAGTCCGGCCCGGACTTGAAGGGCTGCACCACCAGCCCGCGCCTGCGCAGCGCGATCAGAAGGCCCAGCATCAGCATCGTCTTGCCCGTGCCCGATGCAGGGGCCGAGATCATCAGGCCCGGCGAAAGGTCGCGCGTCATTCCGGAAACCTCGGTGCGTCACCCACCGGGCGATAGCGACGGTCGTAATCGGCGGCATAGAGGCGGCTGTCCTCGAACCCCTCGCCCGCCAGCGCGGGGCCGACCAGGATCAGCGCGGTGCGGTCGATGCCCTGCGCCTCCACGGTTGCCAGCGTCGCGCGGATGACCCGCTGGTCGGGCCATGTCGCCCGCCAGACCACCGCCACCGGGCAGTCGGGGCCGTAATGCGGGGTCAGATCGGCCACGACTTGGTTCAGCGCGTGGATCGACAGATGGATCGCCAGCGTCGCCCCGGTGGCGGCAAAGGCCTCCAGCGTCTCGCGCGCGGGCATCGAGGATGCGCGGCCCGGCGTGCGGGTCAGCACCACGGATTGCGCAAGGCCCGGCAGGGTCAGCTCGGTTTCCAGCGCGGCGGCGGCGGCGGCAAAGCTGGGCACGCCGGGCGTCACGTCGAAGGGGATCTCCAGCGCCCGCAACCGGCGGATCTGTTCGCCCATCGCGGACCAGACCGACAGATCGCCGGAATGCAGCCGCGCCACGTCCTGGCCTGCGGCATGGGCGGCCTGCATCTCGTCGATGATCTGGTCCAGCGTCAGGGGTGCGGTGTTCACGATCCGCGCGCCGGGTGGGCAATGGGAAAGCAGCGCGGCGGGCACCAGTGACCCGGCATAAAGGCAGACGGGGCAGGCCGCGATCAGGTCGCGGCCGCGCAGCGTGATGAGGTCGGGCGCGCCGGGGCCCGCGCCGATGAAATGGATGGTCATGGAACCTCTGCGATGGCGATGGTGACGGGGCCGTGGATGTGGCGGGCACGGGTCAGGCGGCCGCCCGCTGCGATGGCGGCGGCCTCGGCCACCGATCCGGTGCCAAAGGCGGCGCGGATGCGCGGCGACTTCGTCGGCGTGGCGATACCCGCCACGGCGACCAGATGCAGCGGCAAGTCAAGCGCATGGGCCAGAGGGCGCAGTTCGGGCGCGCGTTCGGGGATGGTGGCCAGCGCATCGGCCCCGCCCGCCGCGTCGAGGGCGGCCAGCAGGGCGGGCAGGGGGGTGCCGGGGCGGCAGCCTATTCCGGCGATGCGCATGTCACGCTCCATTGCACGATGGGCCTTGCGGGGGTCCAGCCGCGCATCCGGCCCAGGGGGGCGGCCTCGGCGATGTCGATGCGCAGCAGGCGGCCCCCTTTGGCCGTGTGCCAGCGCGCCAGCAGCGCCTCGGTCTCCAGTGTCACGGCATTGGCGACCAGACGCGCGCCTTGCGGCAGGCGGTGCCACAGCGCCGCCAGCAGCGCCTGCGACGCGCCCCCGCCGACAAAGACCGCGTCGGGCGTGTCGGGCGGCAGCGCCTTGGGCGCTGCGCCGTGAAGGGCGGTCACGCGATGGGCGACGCCGAAGTCGTCCAGATTGGCGCGGATGCGGGCGATGCGGTCCGCGCGCGGCTCGATGGTCACGGCGCGGCCCCCGGCCAGCGCCCATTCGACCGCGATGGAACCGGAACCGCCGCCGATATCCCACAGAACCTCGCCCGCGCGCGGGGCCAGCGCGGCCAGCGTTAGCGCCCTGAGCGGGGATTTGGTGATCTGCCCGTCATCGGTGAACAGATGATCCGCCCGGCCCGGCACGCGCGCCAGCCCGAAGCCGCGCGGCAACTCTGCCCCGTCGATCGCCACCGCCACCGGCGCCGCGCAGGTCAGCGAGAAGGCGTCGGCGTGCGTGGTCCGGACGCGCTCGGACGGCCCGCCAAGACGCTCCAGCACCGTCAGCCGCGCGGCCCCCGCGCCCTGTCCGACCAGCCATGCGGCCAGCGCGGCGGGGGCTTCGCCGTCGCGCAGCGTCGCGATGATCCGGCAGCCGCGCGCCAGATGCGGGCGCAGGCGCGTCAGCGGCGCGGCGTGCAGGCCAAGGGTCACGGTTTCCTCCAGCCGCCAGCCCAGCCGCGCCGCCGCCAGAGACAGCACCCCCGGCGCGGGCAGGGCGCGCCATTCGTGGGGCTCCAGCGCCGTGGCAATGCTGCCCCCCGCGCCGCACCAGAAGGGATCGCCCGAGACCAGCGCCGCCACGCGCCGCCCTCGCAGCGCCAGAAGCGGCGCCAGATCGAAGGGCACCGGCCATTCCCGTCCCCGTGCGCCGACCCCTGCCAGCGCCAGATGACGGGCACCGCCAAAGACCACCTGCGCCCGTTCCAGCGCGCGGCGGCTTGCATCGGGCAGGCCGTCCGGTCCATCTTCGGTGATCCCGATGATCGTCAGCCAGGGGTCAGACATGCGACGCATCCTGCTGCTGGGCGGCACGAGTGAGGCCAGCCGTCTGGCCTCGCTGCTGGCAGGGGCCGGGGCGCACGCCGTCTTTTCCTATGCCGGACGGACCGCGACGCCCGTCGCGCAACCTTTGCCCACGCGGATCGGCGGTTTCGGCGGGGCCGAGGGGATGGCGCGCTATCTGCGGGACCACGACATCGGCGCAGTGGTCGATGCGACCCATCCCTTTGCCGCCCAGATCAGCCGCAATGCGGACGCAGCCTGCCGGGCGGCTGGGGTGCCGATGCTGATGCTGCGCCGCCCCGCTTGGCCGGTCGATCCCGATTGGCAGAGGGTTCCCGACATCGCGGGCGCGGTCGCGGCGCTGCCCCGCGCGCCGACCGGTGTGTTTCTGGCCATCGGCAAGCAGACCTTGGCGCCCTTTGCCGCCCTGCCGCATCGCTGGCTGTTGCGGCTGGTCGATGCGCCGGGTGCGCCCCCCTTGCCCCATGCGCAGGTCGTGCTGGCGCGCGGCCCCTTCACGGTCGCGGGCGACCGGGCGCTGATGCAGGCGCATGGCATCACCCATCTGGTCGCCAAGAACAGCGGCGGCGCGGGGGCCCGCGCGAAACTGGACGCGGCGCGCGATCTGGGCCTGCGGGTCGTGCTGATCGACCGCCCCGCTGCGCCCGACCGCGTGCAGGTCGCCACGCCGGAACAGGCGCTGGACTGGCTGCATCAGACCGCCCCCCGGGGGGTATAGACCCACCGCCCCACGCGCCGCGTGGCGCGGTTGCCGACCAGCACGACGGTGCGCATGTCGGCCATCTCGGGCGTGGCCTCGACCAGAGTGACCACGCGCAGCGCCTCGTCCGGCGTGGTGACGGCGCGGGCAAAGATCATCAGGCGTTCGGGTTCGCATTCCTCGCGCAGCACCTCCAGCACGCGGGCAAAGCCTGCGGGCCTGCTGGCCGAGCGCGGGTTGTAGAAGGCCATCGCGAAATCGCCCCGCGCTGCGTGGCGCAGGCGGTGTTCGATCAGCGCCATGGGTTTGAGGTTGTCCGACAGGTTGATGGCGCAGAAATCATGCCCCAAAGGCGCGCCCGCCCGCGCCGCCGCCACCAGCATCGCGGTGATGCCCGGCAGGATGCGGATGTCGGGATCGGTGCCCTCGGCCTCCAGCGCCTCGAACAGGGCCGAGGCCATGGCGAAGACGCCGGGATCGCCCGAGGAGACGATCACCACCCGCGCGCCCTGCGCCGCCAGGGACAGCGCGTGGCGGGCGCGGTCCAACTCTACCCGGTTGTCGCTGGCGTGCAGCACAAGGCCGGGCCGCGCCGCCACCCTTGCCACATAGGGGATGTATCCGATCACATCTGTCGCCTGAGCCAGCGCGGCCATGACTTCGGGCGTGATCATCGCCTCGGACCCCGGCCCCAGCCCCGCGACGGTGATCCAGCCGCTCATTCCGCCACCCGCGCCATCGGGCGCCGCCCATGGCCATGGACCAGCAGGATCGCGAAATAGGGGCAGTCATCATCGGCCACCTCCGCCACAGGCGCGATGCGCTGGCCGGGCATGGTGCCGCGTTCGATCAGCCAGGCATCGGCCAGACGCCCGGACGCCGCCAGCGCGCGGCGCAGTTTGGGCAGGTTGCGGCCGGTCTTCATCACCACCAGCGCGTCGCTGCCCTGAATGTGGCGGATCAGGTCCGCCTCGGGCAGGGTGCCCATCAGCACGGTCAGCACGTCGTCGCCCCAGGTCATCGGCTGGCCCACCGCGTTCCAGCAGCCGACCATGCCGGGAATGCCGGGGATCACCTCGACCTCGGCCAGTCCTGCCAGGCGGATATGCAGATGCATGAAGCTGCCGTAAAGGAACGGATCGCCCTCGCACAGCACCACCACGTCGTCGGCCCGGGCCAGCTGCGCCAGACGCGCGGCCCAGAGGTCATAGAACCCCGCCAGCGCGTCGTTGTAATCGGGATGATCGAAGGGGATCTCGGTCGTGACCGGGTATTCCATCGGATATTCGACCGCATCCGGGGCCAGCATCCCCTGCACGATGCGCCGCGCCTGACCGGGCCGGCCGGGTTTCCTGAAATAGGCGACGTGGCGCGCGGCGCGCACAGCCCTGTCGGCCCGGACCGAGATCAGGTCCGGATCACCCGGCCCCAGACCTGCGCAGATGATGCGTCCCATCATTCCCTCCGGCTGGCCAGCGCGTTGATCGCGGCGACGGTGATGGCCGACCCGCCCAGCCTGCCGCGCACGACGACCGACGGCGCGGGCGGCGCGGCCATCAGCGCGTCCTTTGACTCCGCCGCGCCGACGAAGCCCACGGGACAGCCGATGATCGCGGCGGGGCGGGGGCAGGCGGGGTCCTCCAGCATGTTCAGCAGGTGAAACAGGGCGGTGGGCGCATTGCCGATGGCCACGATCGCGCCCTCCAGGAACGGCCGCCACAGCTCCAGCGCGGCGGCGCTGCGGGTGTTGGCCATGTCGCGCGCCATGTCGGGCACGCGAGGGTCGTGCAGGGTGCAGATGACCTCGTTCCCCGAGGGCAGGCGGGCGCGGGTGATCCCCTCGCTGACCATGCGCGCATCGCAGAGGATCGGCGCGCCTGCCCGCAGCGCCTTGCGGGCGGTGGCGGCCATGCCGGGCGTGAAGGCCACGTCGCGTTCCAGCCCCACCAGCCCCGAGGCGTGGATCATGCGCACGACGACGGGTTCCTCGTCGGCGTCAAAGCGGGTCAGTGCCGCCTCGGCCCGGATGGTGGCGAAGGACTGGCGATAGATCGCGGCGCCGTCCGTTTCGTAAAGGTGGGGCATCAGAGAACCTTCGGCAATTGGTCGGGGTCAAGCCCGCGCAGGGCGGCAGGATCATGGGCGCGGCCATGGCGGATCAGATCGAAGCCCGCATCCGTCGCGGTCAGTGTGACATCGGCGGCGCGCGGCCAGCCGCAGCCCTTGGCGCAACCGCTGACATGCAGCACGGCATCCGGCGGGATCAGCGGCGCCAGCGCCCGCGCCAGGGGGCGCGTCGCGGCCCGTCCCTGTGGGCAGGCGGGCGCGCCGGGACAGGCGCGCAGACGGTTGCGCGGATCGCGGGGGTCCAGGATCAGCCCTTCCAGCGCGGGAAGGTGGCGGACCCCCTCGACCAGCAGCATCCGCCATGGCGTCAGGCGCAGCGGCGCCAGACGGCCAAGGCGGCGCAGCGTGCCGGGGGCGATCTGGCCGAACTCCAGCGCGACCAGCAGGCCCTGCGGATGCAGCCCCGGCTGCGGCGGCGCGGCGGGCCGGGGGGCGGGCAGGGTGGCCCCGGGGGGGTGCACCCGCGCGGTCAGCGCGGCCATGCGGCCCCGTCCACCCGGAGCGCCGCCCTGATCCAGGAACCAGCGGGCCAGCGCCAGCGCATCCTGCGGCCCGCGATAGGGCGCGGCGCGGTCCATGCCATCGGCACGCAGCGTCGGGCCTGCCTCGATGCGGATATCGGCGGGGTCGCGGGTCAGGACGGGCGCGGGACCGGTATCGACCGCAAAACCGAACTTGGCTGGCAGGGCCAGCTCGCTTTCGGCCAGCGCCGCGGCCAGATCGGCGGCCAGCGTATCGGCGGCGGCATCCGCGAAGGGCGTGACCAGGATGTTGCGGCGCGTCTCGGTGGCGATGTCGGGGTCGATCAGCCCATGCGGGCGCAGCGCCGCGATCAGCGGCGCATGGGTCGCGGGCGTGACGCCGCGCAGCTGCAGGTTGGCGCGGCCAGTCAGCGCGATCACGCCATTGCCATGGGTCTGGCCGGCATCGGCGATGGCCTGGGCCTGTGCTGCGTCCAGCCGCCCGCCGGGCGGGCGGATGCGGACCACCCACCCGTCGCCCGATTCCATCGGCCGCAGCGCGCCGGGGCACCAGCCGCGGATCATGCCAACCCCGCCGCGATCGAGTTGCGCCGCGTCACCCACAGCCCCGCCTCATGTAGGCGCCGGAACAGGTCGCGCATCGCGGCCAGCGCCTCGGGGTTGGCCTGTTCCATGAAACCCACGATCTCGGGGCGGCCCAGGGTCGCGTCGTGATAGAGGTCGAACAGATGCGTCGGCACCGCCCCCGCCAGATGCGCGAAGGCCGCCATATGGTCCAGCGTGGCCGCGATCTCGGCAGCGCCCCGGTATCCATGCGCGGTCATCGCATCGGCCCAGGCCGGGTCGGCGGCGCGGGCGCGGGTGGTGCGGGCGATCTCCTCGGTCAGGCTGCGGGCGCGGGGGCGGTCGGGCTGCGTGGCGTCCAGATGATAGAGAGCGGGCGCATCCGCCCCGATCCGCGCCATGGCGGAGGCGAATCCCCCCTCATGCGCGGCATAATCGGCGGCCAGCAGCAGGTCGGTCTCGGGCAGGTCCTGCGCATGGACGAAACTGTCGGCGCGGGTCAGCCGCGCCTCCAGCGCGGCGCGGTCCTCGTGGCTGACGCCATCCGCGCCGATGGCCCAGCTGGAGGCCGCGATCCAGGCCTCGCCCGCGGCCCGCCGCGCGGCGTCGGTAAAGGTGTCGGGTGCGCTGCCCATGCCCAGCCCGTATCGCCCGGGCTGCGGGCCGAACACCCGCGCGCCCCCGGCATAGGGGTTCTGGTCGGGCGCCTCGTCCCGCGCGGCGAGCGTCGTGGCCCCGGTCTGAAACAGCTGCGCCAGCACCGGGAACACGTCGCGGAAGAGGCCCGAGACCCGCAGCGTCACGTCGATCCGCGGGCGGCCCAGCAGGGCCAGCGGCACGACCTCGACCCCCGAGACGCGGCCCGACCCGGCATCCCAGACCGGCTTCAGCCCGGCCAGATGCAGGGCCATGGCGAATTCCTCACCGGCCGTGCGCATGGTCGCGCTGCCCCAGAGGTCAACCACCAGCCCGCGCGGCCAGTCGCCATGGTCCTGCAGGTGGCGGCGCAGCAGCTCCTCGGCCAGCTTGACCCCCTGCGCATGTGCCGATGGCGTGGGCACCGCGCGCGGGTCCACGCTGTAGAGGTTGCGCCCGGTGGGCATCACGTCCGACCGCCCCCGATTGGGCGACCCGGACGGCCCCGGCGGCACAAAGCGTCCGGCCAGCGCGGCCATCAGCCCGTCGCGTTCGGCCTGACCGCAGGCACCGCTGCCCCAGACATGCAGCCCCTCGCCATACTGGCTTTCCTTGATGTCGCAGACGAAGCGGTCGATGCGGGTGATCGCCTCGACTGCGCTGGCGTCCGGGGGAATGCCCAGATCGGCCTCGACCCCCAGGGCGCGCGCCTCGTCGCGGATCGCGGCGATCAGGCGGTCGCGGCGGGCGGGGTCCAGCCCGTCGGCGGTCGAATATTCGTCCAAGCTGCGTTCCAGCCCGGCCATGCCGGGGGGCAGGGCGGCCTCCCGCATGGGCGGCGGCATATGGCCCAGGGTCACGGCGCCCAAACGCCGTTTAGCCTGCGCGGCCTCTCCCGGATCGTTGACGATGAAAGGATAGATCACCGGCATCGCGCCCAGCAGCGCCGCGGGCCAGCAGTCGCCCGACAGCGCCACCGCCTTGCCCGGCAGCCATTCCAGCGTGCCATGCGCGCCCATATGGATCAGCGCCCGCGCGCCCTGCTGCGCAAGCCACAGATAGAAGGCCACATAGGCGTGGCGCGGAACGCGGGTCAGGTCGTGATAGCTGTCCGTCCGCCCCGCGCGGTGGCTGCGTTCGGGCTGCAGCGCCAGGATCACCGGCCCGTGCAGGCTGGCGCGCAGGTGGAAGGCGCCTCCCTGACAATCTGGGTCGGTCTCGGGCGCACCCCAAGCGGCGCGCAGGTCGTCGCGCAAGGTCCGTGGCAGGCAGGCCAGCGCGGCGCGGTATTCGTCCAGCGGCCAGGACACCGTTCCGTCCGGCAGCGCGGGCAGGTCCGCGCCCAGCATCGCCCCCACCGCCTGGGCGGAGGCGGGCGCGTTTAGCCCCACGGCATGGGCCATCTGCCAGTCGCGCCCCGGATAGGTGGACAGCACCATCGCCACCGGCCCGGTGCGTCGCGCCAACCCGCGCCAGCCCACGATGCGCCCCACCGCCTGTCCCAGAAGCGCGGCATCGGTCCGATGCACGAAACGCGAATATTGCAGGTCCGGGTCGCGTGGCGCGGGCGACTTGAAGCTGATCAGGCCCGCGAAGATGCGCCCGTCCACCTCGGGCAGGACGACGTTCATGGCAAGGTCCGAGGGCGACAGGCCGCGTTCCGCCCCCGCCCAGTCCCGGCGGCGGTTGGTGGACAGGGCAACCTGAAAGACCGGGCCGGGGAAGGGGGCGAAGGGCGCCTCGGGTCCGGCGGAAAAGGCGGTGGCGTTCACGACTATGGCTGGCGGCTGCGCCAGCGCCGCCGCCAGCCAATCGCCCAGCCCCGGGGCCTTCAGCGACGGCGCAAAGACCCCCATCGCCGCGATCCCCCGCGCGCGCAGCGCCCGGATCAGCGCGTCGATCGGCGCCATATCCGCCGCCGCCAGCCAGCTGCGATAGAACGTCACCAAAGCCGCGACCGGCCCCGGGTCGGCCACCACCCCCCGGTCGGGGTCATAGAACCCCATCGCGGGCAGCGTCTTGACGCCGGCGACCGGCGCCGCGTCCAGCCCCGCCGCGATCGCCAGCTGCGCCAGCGCCGCCTGCGCGGCCACCGCGCCGCCCTGATCGCAATGCCGCCGCAGCACGCGCAGCACCGATGCGGGCACGGTCGAGATCTGGTCCAGCCGCGGATCGTCGCGCCCATCGGCGGGCAGCACGGCCAGCGCGATGCCCTGCCTGCGCGCCAGATCCTGCACGGAGGCCAGCCCATAGGGCCACCAAGCCTCGCCGCCGATCAGGCGGATCAGGATGCCGCGCGCCCCGGACAGCGTCTGTTCCACATAGGTATCGACCGAGACCGGGTGCCGCAGCGCCACCAAATTGCACAGCCTGGTCGAGGGCAGCCCCCCCGCCGCGCGCCGCCAGCCCTCCGCGAAGGCCCCCAGGTCGCTGTCCGAGAAGGACAGCACCACCAGATCGCCGGGCGTCTGCCCGGGATCAAAGGGGGTGTCGGACTGTTCCAGCCCGACCTGTTCGCGGAAGATGACATGCATCAGGCGGGGACGCCTTCCAGCACGGCGCGGATCGCGGCCGGATCGATATGGTCATGTTCCGCGATCACCACCAGCCGCGAGCGGCGCGGGGCATCGCCCCAGGGACGGTCATATTGGTGGCGCACCCGCGCGCCCACGGCCTGCACCAGCAGGCGCATCGGCTTGCCCGCGACGGCCACATGGCCCTTGACGCGCAGGATGTGCTGTTCCTCGGCCAGCCGCGCGATGCGGGCGGTCAGGTCGGCGGGGTCGGTGATCTCGGGCAGGTCGATGACGACGGTGTCGAAATCCTCATGCTCGTGGTCGTCGGCGCCGTCATGGTGGCTGGGACGGGCGTCCAGATCATCCTCGGCGGCCTTGCCCAGACCCAGGATCAGGCGGGCGTCGATGGCGCCTTCGGTGACGGTCAGGATGGGCAGGGGGCGGGGCGCCTCGGCCTCGATCACGGCGCGGGCGGCGGCCAGGCCCGCATCGCCCGCCAGATCGGCCTTGGTCAGCAGCACGACATCGGCGCAGGCGATCTGATCCTCGAAGACCTCGGACAGGGGCGTCTCGTGGTCCAGACTGTCATCGGCGGCGCGCTGCGCGTCCACGGCGGCCACGTCGGGGGCGAACCGGCCCGCGGCCACGGCCTCGGCATCGGCCAGGGCGATCACGCCATCGACCGTGATCCGCGACCGGACCCTGTGCCAGTCGAAGGCCTTGAGCAGCGGTTTGGGCAGCGCCAGCCCCGAGGTTTCGATCAGGATATGATCGGGCTTTTGCGGCAGCGCCATCAGCGCCTCCAGCGTAGGGATGAAGTCGTCGGCGACCGTGCAGCAGATGCAGCCGTTCGACAGCTCCAAGATGTTCTCGGCCGGGCAGTTGTCGTCGGCGCAGCCCTTCAGGATGTCGCCATCCACGCCCATCGTGCCGAATTCATTGACGATGACCGCCAGGCGCAGCCCGTTCGGATTGGACAGCAGATGCCGGATCAGCGTGGTCTTGCCCGAACCCAGAAAGCCGGTGATCACGGTGACGGGGGTTTTCACGAGGTCGGTCATGGTCACTCCTGCGGGGGGATGCGCGCGAGGCTCTGCTTGCGAAAGACGGCGGGGCGTTCGCGCCAAGGCACGATCCCGTCGGCGGCATCGGCATAGGCAAGGGCGCCTGACAGGATCTCGGGCGCGTCGGCCTGGGTCATGCGGCCATAGACATAGGCCCATTTGCCCGGTGCGCTCAGCGCGACGGCGCAGCCCTGCGAACAGGCCGACAGGCACTCGACCCCCCGGACCTGCACTTGATCGGGCGCGTCCGAGGCCAAGGCCTGAAGCAGCACCGCGCCGGGACGCGGCGCCTCGGGGTCGGTCTCTGCCGCGGCCCCGCGGCAGGTGGTGCAGACATGCAAGATGGCGCGCATCGCGGCCCGTCCTTTCGCCTTGGCGTCGGGGATGGGCCAACAGGGCGGACGGGTTGCCCCCGCCGCCTTCTGCCGGTTGCGAAACACCCCGTTCGCCCGTTGTCATCGGCGCTGGCAGGTCTCCCGGCTTGCGGATTCAGGGCATCGGCCCAACGGTCGGCCCACCTTCCCGGCCCGTTCCCCGGATGGGGTGCAGGACCAGTGGCATCGGGCGACCTTTCCGGTCACGGTCGCGGGGGCGGCTGCGTTCAGGCCGGTGACGGCCCTTCACATTCCCTCTTCGCCCGCCTTGCGGCGGGAACCAGCGCGGGGCTACCAAAGGCGCGACAGGCCGCTTTGTCAACCGCAAGGAGTGACCCGATGACCCAAATACAAGCCGAGGAACAGGCCCGCCATGCCGCGAAGATGGCTAAAAAGAAGGCCGCGCGCGACCGGATGATGGAAACCCGGACCGGCGAAAAGGGGCTGGTCATCGTGCATACCGGGCCGGGCAAGGGCAAATCCAGCAGCGGCTTCGGCATGATCATGCGCGCTATTGCCCACCAGATGCCCTGCGCGGTCGTCCAGTTCATCAAGGGCGCCTGGGACACGGGCGAGCGTCGCCTGCTGACCACCCATTTCGCGGGTCTCTGCCAGTTTCACGCGATGGGCGAGGGCTTCACCTGGGAAACGCAGGACAAGGCCCGCGACGTGGCGGCGGCCGAGGCGGGATGGGAAAAGGCCAAGGCGCTGATCCGCGACCCCGCGATCCGCATGGTCCTGCTGGACGAGATCAACATCGCCTTTCGCTATGGCTATCTGAACGTGGCCGAGGTGCTGGATTTCCTGACGGCCGAGAAGCCGCCGATGACCCATGTGATCCTGACCGGACGCGGCGCCCCCGATGCGCTGATCGAGGCCGCCGACCTCGTGACCGAGATGGCGCAGGTCAAGCATCCGTTCCGCGCGGGCATCAAGGCGCAGCCCGGCGTCGAGTTCTGAGCGGCGCGAAAATCCGCGCGCCCCGGACCTTTCGGCGGCTTCGCGTGTTGATTGCGTGACGGATCACGACCGGGACATGCCATGACGCCTCCGCCCTTGCCTGCCTCTGCCGCCCTGTTTCTGGATTTCGACGGCTGCCTTGTCGATATCGCGCATCGGCCCGACGCGGTGCAGGTCACGCCTGCGCTGACACGGCGCCTGACGCTTCTGTTGCAGCGGCAGGGCGGTGCGTTGGCGCTGATCTCGGGGCGCGACGTGGCCGATCTGCGCGGGCATCTGCCGGATTATCCAGGCGTCGTCGCGGGCAGCCACGGCGCCGAATTCTCGCCCGGTCCCGGCCGGATCGAGGCCGCCCGCCACCCGGATCTGGATATCGCGCGCCTGCACCGGGTCGCGCGCGAACTGGCCCAGCCCCACCCGGCGGTGCTGGTCGAGGAAAAGCCCCACGGCGTCGCGCTGCATTACCGCGCCGACCCCGCCCTGCAGCGCTTCGTCGAGGATCTGTCGCAGCGTCTGGCCGAGGCCAATCCGGGCCTTGCCCTGCAGCCCGCCAAGATGGCCGTCGAACTGCGCCCCGCCGGGGTGGGCAAGGGCGACGCGCTGGCCCGGCTGATGGGCATGTCGCCCTTTGCAGGCCGGATGCCCGTCTATGCGGGCGACGACACGACCGACGAACCCGCCATGGCCGAGGCGCAGGCGCGCGGCGGTTTCGCCATCAAGATCGGGCCGGGCCCCTCGGTCGCCCGCCACACCCTGCCCGACCCCGACGCGCTGGCCCGCTGGCTGGACGCGTCCCTGACCTGAGAGCCCCCATGACCAGCCCGACCTCTTCCCGTCTTGTCGTCGTGTCGAACCGCCTGCCGCTTGGCGATAATCCATCGGGCGGACTGGTCGTCGCGCTCGAGGACGCGCTTGGCACGTCGGGCGGCGTCTGGATCGGCTTTTCGGGCGAGCCCTCGGACGCGCCTGCGGACCATCTGCACGACCATCCCGGCGCGCGCTTCCGGCGGCTGTCCTTCGATCTGTCGCACGAGGAGCACGACAGCTACTACGCGGGCTATTCCAATTCGACGCTGTGGCCGCTGTGCCATGGGCGCGCCGATCTCATGCGGATCGTACCCGAGTACCTTGAAGGCTATCGCCGCGTGGCCGGGCGCATCGCCGACCTGATGCTGCCGCATCTGCGCGACGACGACCGGATCTGGGTGCAGGATTACCAGCTTTTCCCGCTGGCCGCCGCGCTGCGGGAACGGGGCGTCACCGCGCCGATCGGGCATTTCCTGCACATCCCCTTTCCCGGCCCCGCCGATTGCGCGGCCCTGCCCAACCCGACCGAGCTGTTCGAGTGGCTGTCCCATTACGATCTGCTGGGCTTTCAGACGCGCCGCGATCTGGGAGCCTTTGTCGAAAGCGCGCGGCAATTGTCGCAATTCCAGCCCATCGACCGCGACATGCTGCGGCTTTGCGGACGCACGCTGCGGGCGGGGGTCTTTCCCATCGGCATCGATGCCAGCGCCTTCATCGCCGAGGCGCGGCAGGCCCCGGACGAGGACCGGATGCGCAGCCTGACCGGTGCGCGCATGATGATCGGCGTGGACCGGCTGGATTACTCCAAGGGCATCCCGCAGCGCTTTCGCGCCTATCAGATGCTGCTGGACACCCGCCCCGACCTGACCGAGCAGGTGTCCTTTCTGCAGATCGCCCCGCCCACGCGCGGCGAGGTCGAGGCCTATCAGGACATCCGCGAGGAAACCGAACATCTGGCGGGCCGCATCAATGGCCAGTTCGCCACGCTGAACTGGACGCCGATCCGCTTTATCCACCGGCCCTTTCCGCGTGCGGTTCTGGCGGGCCTCTACCGTCAGGCGCGGATCGGGCTGGTCACGCCATTGGCGGACGGGATGAACCTGGTGGCCAAGGAATATGTCGCAGCGCAGGACGTGGTCGATCCGGGCGTGCTGATCCTGTCGCGCTTTGCAGGCGCGGCCGAGACGATGACCGACGCGCTGATCGTGAACCCCCATGATCCGCAGGAAATGGCCGAGGCGATGGCCGAGGCCCTTGCCATGTCCCCCGCCGAGCGCCGCCGCCGCCATGCCGCATTGCTGCAAGGCGTGATCGAGCAGGACGTGTCGTGGTGGTCCTCGCGCTATCTCGAACGGCTTCGCCCGGCGGATTGATCGGCGAGCTGCCCGATTTATGGGCAGATGCCGCGAATCCGGGCAGGAAACCGGGTTTCATTCTGCGATGCAGCACGCGGAACGGGCCGAGCCGATGACCCTGACCGGATTTGGTGGCATATTGAATGTACGAGACGCGCACTCGTCATTCTCCGATTGCCCCCCAATCGGAACGGAAAGCCGCCGGTGCCAGCCGCCCTCCTCCTCCCTCGGCAGGCGACCGGCGGCTTTTTTCACCCCAGAAGCTGCACGATCCGGCGGAGCGCTGCGGCGTAGCCCTCGATCCCCAGACCGGCGATGACGCCATCGGCGCGTTTCGACACATAGGAATGGTGGCGGAAGGGTTCCCGCTTGTGGACCTGGCTCAGGTGGACCTCGATCACGGGGCCGTCAAAGGCCATCAGCGCGTCCAGCACCGCGACCGAGGTGTGGGTCAGCGCGGCGGGGTTGATGACGATGGCCGCGGCCTCGTGCCGGGCTTCGTGGATCCAGTCCACGATCTGGCCTTCCCAGTTGGATTGCAGGAAGCGGATGTCATGGGGCGCCGCGGCCTTGCGGCACAGGGCCTCGATATCCGCCAGGGTCTCGCGGCCATAGATCTCGGGCTGGCGCTGGCCCAGAAGGTTCAGGTTCGGCCCGTTCAGCACATGGATCAGCGGCATGGTTTCCCCGTCGGTTTCGCCCCTCGTCCGCCCTGACTAGCGCAAGGGCGGGGCGCTGTCAGCACGCCAGCGCAATGACGGGCGCGGCGCGGCGGGCCGGATCGACCAGCAGCAGGCCCTGCGCCGTCAGGACGGGCAGCCCGCCCGGCTGCGGCGCGCTGTGCCACAGGGTTGTGCCATCGGGGGCGATCAAGGCCAGCCGGTCGCCGCGCATCTCAAGCCGCCCGGCGCGGGGGGCCTGCCACAGGACCGCACCGTCGCGGATCAGGCGAGGGCCTTGCGCGGGGTCGTTTTCCAGCTGCAAGGGCGCGTCTGTGGCGGCGATCACCTGACCGGGCCACAGCGCATCCCCGATCCGGTCGGGCGCCGTGCATTCGCCCGCAAGGCTGCGGGGCAGCATCGCGCGCAGATCGGGCGTGTCGGGATCGGCGTTCAGGATCATCAGCTTGGCCAGCGCGGCGACCGGCGTCATGTCACCCGCCGCAATCGCCCCGGTCCCCGCGATCCAGGCGCCTGCGGCATAGTCGAAGGCGCCGACCTGTCCGGCCACCGCCCGGCTGGCGATCAGCACCGGCACCCGCGCCGCCCGCAGCGCCTGTTCCAGCGCGCCCGCTCCTTGCGGCATGTTGCCCGCGCCGAAGCCTTCCAGCACCAGCCCCGTGGCGCCATCGTCCAGCGCCGCGCGGACCATCTGCGCCAAGAGCGGGGCCGAGGCCCGGTGATCGCCGGGCACGGCGGGGATCTGCACGATGCGCTGGCCGTCGATCCGTGCCGCGATCCGGTCCAGCCGCGCCAGCGCCAGCGCGCGCGCCTCGGGCGCGTCCAGCGCCAGTTCGGGGGCGGCGGGGCCGGGCAGGGGGCGCGCGGCGCCCATGCGGATGCCGATGCCGCGTTCTGCCAGGGGCGCCAGATGCGGGCTGCCAAATGCCGCAAAGCGTGTGGTCGAGACCTTCAGCGCCCGACTGCCGCGCAAGAGCCGCCCATCGAAGAACAGCCCCACCTCGGGCAGGCGCAGGCGCGCGACCTCAAGCGCGCCGGTCACATTGGCCAGCGCGTCGCTGCCCGCGTTCAGGACCAGCCCGTCGGGCGTCTCGCGGAACAGGGGCAGTTGCGCGCCGGTCAGGATCACGGGCTTCGACAGGCAGGCGCGCGGCAGGCCAAGCGCGTCGGGCGCGTTCAGCAGCAGGGCCAGCGCCGTGCCGCTGTAATCCATCGTATCGGTACCGTGCAGGATCACGAAGGCGTCGTGATCGGCGTAAAGGTCAAGCACCCGGCGCGCGATGCGGCACCAGTCCGAGGGGCGCAGATCGGTGCTGTCCAGCATCCCCGAGGGGCTGTCAAAGCGCAGCCCCGTGTCGAAATGCAGCGCCACGCCCGGCAGCGCCGCATCAAGGGCCGGGCCAAGCACCTGCCGCGCCGCCTCGGCGAACCGGGCCGAGGACATGGGCGCCAAAGGCTCGCCCACGCAACTGATGGTGCCGCCGGTATTGATGACGCAGATCCGCATGTCGCCCCCCTCTGGCGACCTCTATAGGCCGATCACGCCAGTTGCATCCAGCCCCTCAGAAGCCGGAATGGGTCTTGAGGAATTCGGCCTCGTCCGGCGTCGTCTCGCGCCCGAGGATCGCGTTGCGATGCGGAAAGCGGCCAAAGCGCGCGACGATGTCACGGTGATCGCGGGCAAAATGCAGCGAATTCTCGTTGCCAAGCGTCTCATACAGCGCGACCGAGCGGTCCTGCGCGGCCAGATCCTCGGCATGCATGAAGGGCAGATAGAAGAATTGCCGCCGTTCGGGCGGTTGCGCCTGGTCGTGGCCCTGTTCCAGCGCCGCGCATGCATGGCTCAGTGCAAGATCGTCGCTGGCAAAGGCGCGAGGGCCGCCGCGATGGATGTTGCGCGGGAACTGGTCCAGCGCGATCACCAGCGCCAGCGCGCTGTCGGCATCCTGGGTCCAGTGGTCCAGATGCCCGGCATGGGCGGCCTCATGCGTGTCGGCAAAGCGGGCGGTGATCTCGCGGTCGATATCGTCGGATTTGGCGAACCAGTAGCGGCTCATCTGGTCCGAGAACCAGAAATCGAGGATCTCTTGCGGGGTCTTGGTCATGGTCTGGCCTTTCCGGGTCAGGGTAGGGGGATATAGTCGTCGCGGTCGCCTCTGGGCAGGTCGAACAGGCCCTCGCCCCAACGCCCCTCGCGCCAGTGGCGTTTCGCCTCGTCGATGCGGTCGCGGGACGAGGCGACGAAGTTCCACCAGATATGGCGCGGCCCGTTCAGCGTCGCGCCGCCAAGCGCCATCAGACGCGCACCCCGGTCGCCCGCCTGCACGGTGATCCGGTCGCCGGGGCGCAAGACCATCATCTGTCCGGCCTCGAAGTCCTGCCCGGCCACGCTGATGCTGCCTTCGGTGATGTAAAGGCCGCGATCCTCGTGATTGTCGGGCAGCGGGAAACGCGCCCGCGCCTGAAGCGCCACGTCCAGATAGAAGGTCTCGGAATGCATCGTCGCGGGGGCGCGTTCGCCATAGGCATCGCCCAGGATCAGCCGCGCGGTGACGCCCTGATCGCGGATCTCGGGCAGGGCGCTCGCGGCGTGATGTTCGAAACTGGGGGCGATGTCCTCGGCCTCTTCGGGCAGGGCAATCCAGGTCTGGATGCCCAACAGGCTGCTGGGACCGGCGCGCACCGCCTCGGGGCTGCGTTCGGAATGGGTGACGCCGCGCCCGGCCACCATCCAGTTCAGCGCGCCGGGCGTGATGATCTGGTCGGCCCCGGTGCTGTCGCGATGCTGGAAGCTGCCGCGATAGAGGTATGTCACAGTGCCCAGCCCGATATGGGGATGCGGGCGCACGTCGATGCCCTGATCGGTCAGGAACTCGGCCGGGCCCATCTGGTCGAAGAAGATGAACGGCCCGACCATCTGGCGTTTCGGCGCGGGCAGGGCGCGGCGCACCTCGAACCCGCCCAGATCGCGGGCGCGGGGGATGATCAGCGTCTCGATGGCATCGGCGGCGACCGCATCGGGGCAGCCGGGGGTCAGGGCGGGGTTCCAGCTCATGCGTTCCTCCTGTCGCTTGGTCAGAGGGTGGGCGTGTCAGAGGCGCGGGGCAAGGGCGCAGGCGTTCGCCATGGCCGAACGCCGGGTTGGGGCGCGACCCGGTGGCGGCGAACGCTTCGGCGCGTCATCTTGGCGCCGAAAGGAGGTCGCCATGAGTGGACTTCATCACGTGACGGCCATCACGCGCGACGTGCAGGCCAATGTCGATTTCTGGATGGGCTTTCTTGGCCTGTCGCTGGTCAAGCAGACGGCGGGCTTTGAGGATGCCGAGCAGCTGCACCTGTTCTATGGCGATGCGACGGGCGCGCCCGGAACGCTGGTCAGCTTTCTGGTCTGGCAGGGCGGCGCGCCTGGCCGCGTCGGCCACGGTCAGGCCGCCGAGATCGCGCTGGCCATCCCCCGCGCCCGGATCGGCGACTGGCTGACCCGCGCCATGCAGCACGGGCTGTCGGTGCAGGGGCCGGTCCGCGAATTCGGCGCGCCGGTCCTGCGGCTGCGCGACCCGGACGGGATCATCGTCAAGCTGGTGGGGCTGGAGATTGCCGATGCGGGCTGGCCCGCTGCCCCCGCGCATCTGGCGGGGGTGACGCTGTGGTCCGGGGATGCGGCGGCGACGGCGGAGTTTCTGGCGCGCTTCGGCTATGCCCCGGCAGGGTCCGAGGGGGGCGTCACGCGCCTGCGCTCCGACCGCGACGTGCTGGATATCCGCGATGCGGCGGGCTTTGTGCCGGGCATTCCCGGCACCGGGGTCATCGACCATGTCGCCCTGCGCGTCCCCGACCGCGCCGCGCTGGAGGCCCATGCCCGCGACCTGCCCGACACGACCACGCATGACCGGCTGTATTTCGTGTCCCTCTACATGCGCGATCCGGCGGGGCTGCTGATCGAGGCGGCGACCGACGGCCCCGGCATGGCGGTGGACGAGGCCGAACCTGGCCGGACCCTGCGCGTCCCGCCGCATTTCGATGACACGACCGACCTGCGGCTGCGCCTGCCGCAATTCGCCCGACCGGGCGAGGAAAGGAGACCCATGCGCGACCTGCCCTTCATCCACCGCCTCTACACGCCCGAGGACCCGGACGGATCGACCGTGATCTTGCTGCACGGCACCGGCGGGAACGAGACCGACCTGATGCCTCTGGCCCACCGGATCGCGCCCCGCGCCACGCTGCTGGGCCTGCGCGGCCGGTCGACCGAGGAAGGCGTGGCGCGGTTCTTCCGCCGGCTGAACATGACCACCTTCGATCAGGCCGATATCCGCGCCGAGGCCGAGGCTTTCGCGGCCTTCTGGCAGGGCGCGCTGGCGGCCTATGATCTGGACCCGGCGCGGGTCTCGGTGCTGGGCTATTCCAACGGCGCGAATTTCGCGGGGGCGGTGATGGCGCTGCATCCGGGCCTGATCCGGCGGGCGGTTCTGATGCGGCCCATGCTGGCGCTGGACCCGGTGCCCGAGGCCGATCTGTCCGGGCTGCGGGTGCTGACCCTGCAGGGCGCGCGCGACCCTTACGGCGCGCATGCCCCGGCGCTGAACGACTGGCTTGCCCGTTCGGGCGCGGATCTGGATGCGCGGGTGATCGCGGCGGGCCATGAGTTGGCGCAGGCCGATCTGGACGCGGCCAAGAGCTGGCTGGCCCAGGCATGAGAAAAGGCCCCCGGCGACGGGGGCCTATTCCTGCATCACGAAGGCGATCCCGAAGGGGTCGCGGCGATCCGGCCCGGCGAAGCCTGTCAGGGCGACATGGGCAAGGCCGGTCTGACCCTCGGGCCGCGGACCGGCGCCCCGGCTGTTCCAGACATTCGCCGCCAGATGATGGTGATAGCCGTCCCAACCATACCAGCGCCCGCCCGGCGCGTCGAAACTGCGCGTCAGGCCCAGATCGCCGGTCAGAAACCCCTCGGCACGGTCCAGATCGCCGGTCTGCAGATGCACATGGCCGATTTTCGTGCCATCGGGCGCGCCCCGCCACGCCCCGTCCGAGGCCGAGGCCAGGTCGTTCAGGTCCAGCCGCGCGGTGAACATCTCTATCCGGTCGCCGTCGCGGGTCCAGTCGGTGGCGGGGCGGTCGCGGTAGATCTCGATCCCGTTGCCCTCGGGGTCGTCCAGATACAGCGCCTCGCTGACACCGTGATCCGAGGCGCCGGTCAGGCGCAGCCCGGTATTGGCAGCATGGCGCAGCCAGCGCGCCAGCGCGGCGCGGTCGGGCAGCAGAAAGGCCGTGTGAAACAGCCCCGCCTGCGCCGGGTCGCGGGGCCGGGCCGCGGGGTCGGCGATCAGGCGCAGCAGGACGCGGCCCCCCGCGCCCAGATCGCGCTGCGTGCCATCGCCGCCCATCGGCGCAAGGCCAAGCGCGGTCGCGTAGAAGGTCGCCATGCCGTCCAGATCGCGGACGATCAGCGCGACATGGGCGATGCCGCGTCGGCTCATTCGCGGCCCTTGATGCTGGCGGCGAATCCCGCGACGAACTCGGCCAGCTTGCCGCGCGTCGCCTCGTCGGTGAGGTTGCCCTGATCGTCGTAAAGACCGCCCGCCTTGGAGACCAGCAGCCGTCCTTCCTGCCAATGCCGCGTGCCGAGCGCGCGCAGGACGGGCAGCCAATGCGCCTGTGCCAGCATGGTGCCGAAGCCACCGGGAGAGGCGCCGATCACCGCGACGGGCTTGCCCTGAAACAGGGCGGCAGCCTTGCCGCTGCTCATCCAGTCGATCGCGTTCTTGAAAACGCCGGGGATGCCGTTGTTGTATTCCGGGCTGACCAGCAGCAAGCCGTCGGCCTGCTCCAGCGCCTCGCGCAGGGCGATGACGGCGGGGGGTGCGCCGTGCGCGGCCTCGTCATCGGCGTCATAAAGCGGAACCTCCGCGATGGAGCCGATCCGCAGCGTGACGCCCTGGGGCGCCACCTCCTGCGCCGCGCGCAAGAGGCCGGTGTTGAAGGACAGCTTTCGCAGACTGCCCGAAATCCCCAGAATCGTCGTCATCGCGTCTCCTTTCGCCAGAGGCGTCTCAGGCCAGGGGCTTCAGCCCTGCCTCGATCTGCGCGCGCTTGCCTTCCAGGAAAGGCGGCAGCGAGAGGCCCTCGCCCATCGTCTCGAACGGTTCGTCCACGTCAAAACCCGGCCCGTCGGTGGCCAGTTCAAAGAGATTGCCGCCCGGTTCACGGAAGTAAAGCGACCGGAAGTAGAAGCGTTCCACCTCGCCCGAATTCGGGACGCGGAAACCGGCGACATGGCGCGCCCATTCCGTCAGCGCGGCATTGTCGGGCACGCGGAAGGCGACGTGATGCACCCCGCCCGCGCCCTGACGGGCCTGCGGCAGGCCGGGCTGGACCGCGACATGCAGTTCGGCGGCGGCACCGCCCGGACCCATCTCGAACACATGGACCTGTCCCTGTCCGTCGGGGCTGGCATAGTCGCGCACCCGGCGCATGTTCATCACACGGGTCAGCACGGCCTCGGTCGGGGCAATGTCGTGGACGGAAATCGTGATCGGCCCCAGGCCGCGGATCTGGTGTTCGGCGGGGATGTCGGTGCCCTGCCAGGGCTGGCCCTGCGGGTCGGGGGCGGCGATCAGGCGCAGGCGCTGGCCCTCGGGGTCCTCGACATCCAGGGTGGCGCGGCCGTCCAGCGTGGTGATCTTGCCCGCCAGCCCGTTCAGGCGGTCGGCCCAGTAATCGAGGCTGCCCTCGGCCACGCGCAGCCCGGTGCGGGTGATCGCGTTCGTGCCGCGCCGCTCGCGCGGGGCGGGCCAGTCGAAAAAGGTGATGTCGGTGCCGGGGCTGCCCGCCCCATCGGCGAAGAACAGGTGATAGGCCGAGGTGTCGTCCTGATTCACGGTCTTCTTGACCCGGCGCAGGCCGAGTGTCTGGGTGTAGAAACGGTTATTGGCCGGGGCGTCGGCCGTGATCGCGGTCAGGTGATGGATTCCGGTCAGTTGCATCTTGGCCTCCTGTTCGTGCTTGATCGCAATATGGGCCAGTCGCGGCGTTCGCGGCACCCGTTTGCTTGGCAACGCTGTGTTCGGTTCTTGCGAACGGTGGGGGCCGTGCTAGGGTTGCGCCATGGGCTGGGGCATCGCGGATATCGAGACCTTTCTGGCGGTTCTGGATGCGGGCAGCATCTCGGGGGCGGCAGCGCGTGCGGATCTGTCGAAATCCGTGGTCAGCAAGCGGATCAGCGATTTCGAGGCCGCCCTAGGCGTTGCGCTGTTCACCCGCCATGCCGGGCGGATCACCCCCACTGAAAGCGCGCTGGCCCTGGCCGAGCGTCTGCGCCCGGCCCTGGCCGAACTGGTCGCCGCGACCGAAAGCGCCTCGGGCCCCGGGGCCGAACTGCGGGGGCGGCTGGCCATCGCCGCACCGATGAGTTTCGGCATCCGCCATCTGGGGCCGGTCATCGCGAGTTTCGCGCGCGCCCATCCGGGGCTGGAGATCGTGCTGGATTACGACGACCGCCATACCGATCTGGGCCGGGCGGGGTTCGACCTGGGGCTGCGGATCGGACATCTGAAGGACAGCAGCCTGATGGCGCGGCGCCTGTGCGAGGACCCGCGCGTGCTGGTGGCCAGCCCCGATTATCTGGCGCTGCATCGTGCTGTCGCGTCGCCGGCCGATCTGGCCGGGCATGAGGCGATCGGTTATCTGAATGCCCGTCTGGGCGAGATCTGGCCCTTTGGCGAGAATGTCGCCCCGCCGCGCAGCGGGCGCGTCGCGGCCAATAACGGCGAGGCGATCCGCGACATGGCGGTGGGCGGGCTGGGGCTGGCGCTGCTGCCCTTGTTCATCGTGCATGACGCGCTGCGGTCCGGGCGGCTGGTGCAGGTGCTGCCGGATCTGGTGCGCGAGCCTCTGCCGATCAGCGTGGTCTGGCCTCCGATCCGGCCCATGCCGCGCAAGACGCGGGCCTTCGTCGATCACATCGCGGCGGCCTTCGCCGCCGACCCGCCATGGCAGCGGGGTCTTTTGCGTCCCGCGACGACCGGGGGGCCAGCCCCCCGGACCCCCCGGGATATTTGAACCAAGGTAAAGAGAGGGTTCCGCATGAAACTGGTCGATCCCGAGGCACCGTTCTTTCGCCCGCTCTGGGTGCGGGTCCTGTGTGTGGTGCTGCCTCTGGTCTGGGCGGGGGTCGAGTTCTGGTTCGCCAGCCCCTTCTGGGGGATGATCTTTGCCGCGGCGGGGCTTTATCTGGGGTTTGTCCTGTTCGTGCGGCGGCCCGGCGGCTGAGCGCCGGACCGTCGTTGATGTCAGGCCGAGAGGGACGGCGCGCCGGTGAGCCAGGCGAAGCCGTTGCCCGGCAGATCGAGGCGTCCCCCGGTCATTGTGGCGGCCGAGGGGCCTGTCGGCGCGGTTTCGCCCTTGACCGACAGCGTGACCGGGTCGGGCGAGAGGTTGAAGACCGCCGTCAGCGTCTGGCCCTGATGGGTGCGGGTGAAGCCCAGGATCGGTTCGGGCAGGTCGAGGAAGGTCGTGGCGCCGTAGCGCAGGGGGGGCTGCGACTTGCGGAAGGCCAGCGTGCCCCGATAGGCGGCGAGGATGCTGTCATTCGCGGTCTGGCCCGCCACCGCGCGCGCGGCCTGTTCGGGCTTCACCGGCAGCCAGGGCGCGGTGGTCGAGAAGCCCGCATGGGGTTCGGCCTCGTCCCAGACCATCGGGGTGCGGCAGCCGTCGCGGCCCTTGACCTCGGGCCAGAAGCGCAGGGCCGGGGGGTCGGTCAGTTCCTCGTAGACCAGCGTCGTTTCGGTCTGGCCCAGTTCCTCGCCCTGGTAGAGGCAGATCGTGCCGGGGAAGGACAGCAGCATCGCAGCCGATTGCAGCGCCAGCGCCTTGGGCTCGCGTGCATGAGGCGACCAGCGCGTGACGTGCCGGATGACGTCATGGTTCGAGAAGGACCAGCAGCTATGGCCGTCCGGGGCGCCCTGATGAACGCCCTCGATGCAGCGGCGGAAATGCGCGGCAGTGAATTCCGGGCTGAGCATCTCGAAGCTGTAGCACATGTGCAGCCGGTCGCTGCCCGCCGTGTATTCGGCCATGATGTCGATGGCCGTCTGGCCGCCGTCGCCCACCTCTCCGACCATCATGCGGGCGTCGTATTCGTCGGTCAGCGCCCGCATCCGTTTCAGGAAGGCGATGTTCTCGGGGCGGTTCTTGGAATAGATGTGACGCTGGAAGCCGTAGGTTTCCGGGCCTTTGTGGTCGGGATTTGGCGGGTTGTCGCGCAGCTTGTCGTCGTGGAAATAGTAGTTCACCGTGTCCAGCCGGAAGCCGTCCACGCCGCGTTCAAGCCAGAAGCGCATCGTTTCCAGCAGCGCGTCCTGCACGTCGGGGTTCCACAGGTTCAGGTCGGGCTGCTCGATCAGGAAATTGTGCAGGTAGTATTGCCTGCGCCGCGGCTCCCATTCCCAGGCCGGGCCGCCGAAGACCGAGGGCCAGTTGCTGGGCGGCGTGCCGTCGGGGTTCGGATCGGCCCAGACATACCAGTCGGCCTTGGGGTTGTCGCGCGACTGGCGGCTTTCTTCGAACCATGGATGCTTGTCCGAGGAATGGCTGATCACCTGGTCGATGATGACCTTCAGCCCCAGTTCATGGGCGCGCGCGACCATTGCGTCGAAATCGGCCAGCGTGCCGAAGAGCGGGTCCACGTCGCAGTAATCGCTGACATCGTAGCCCATGTCCTTTTGCGGCGAGGTGAAAAAGGGCGACAGCCAGATCGCGTCCACCCCAAGCGCCGCCACATGGTCCAGCCTGCGCGTGATGCCGGGCAGGTCGCCCACGCCGTCGCCGTCGCTGTCCTGAAAGCTGCGCGGATAGATCTGGTAGATCACCGCATCACGCCACCATTCCGCCATTATTCGACCTCCTGCCGCAAGGGATTCCCAATGTTCAACCGAGACTATAGCGGGATACAAAGCGAGGTGTTAGCGTTCACGAAAAGAAAGTCCGAATCTGTGTGCCGGTTTCTGAGGGGGAGTTGCGAAAATGTTTTCTGAACAGGGCTTTGACGCTGCTGAACTATTGGCTTTGGCCGAGGGGCGCTGTTCGCAACCGTTTTCAATTTTGGGCCCGCGGACACAGGGCAAGGTGCAGGTCCTGACCGTGTTCCACCCCGATCTGTCGGCGCTCTGGGCGCTGACCGCCGCCGGCGCGCAGGAGATGGAGCGCCTCTCGGGCGACGTCTTCCGGGCCGTCATTCCGGCGGGCGATTACCGCCTGCGCGCCCGGAACGGGCAGGGCGACGAGTGGGAGTTCGAAGACCCCTATCGCTTTGGTCCCGTTCTGGGCGAGGTCGATCTGCATCTGCTGGCCGAGGGCACGCACCGGCAATTGTGGCGCGCGCTTGGCGCGCATGTGATCGCGCATCAGGGCGTGGCGGGCGTGCATTTCGCTGTCTGGGCGCCGAATGCGCGGCGCGTTTCGGTCGTGGGGGATTTCAACGGCTGGGACGGGCGGCGCCATCCGATGCGCCGCGTGGGTCAGGGCTTCTGGGAGATTTTCCTGCCCGGTCTGGCCGAGGGCGAGATCTACAAATACGAGATCCTCGATGCCTATGGCGGGGTGCTGCAAAAGGCTGATCCGGTCGGTTTCGGCAGCCAGCATCCGCCCGAAAAGGCCAGCGTGGTGCGCGACATCGCGGGCTATGGCTGGCGCGACGCGGAATGGATGGCGCGGCGCGGCGCTGCGCAGGGGCGCAGCGCCCCCGTCTCGATCTACGAGGTTCATCCGGGCAGTTGGCGGCGCCGGTGGGACGAGGGCGGGCGGCCGCTGTCCTACCGCGAGATGGCGCGCGACCTGGTCGCCTATGTCCGCGACATGGGGTTCACCCATATCGAACTGATGCCGGTCAGCGAGTTTCCCTTTGACGGGTCATGGGGCTATCAGCCGGTCGGGCTTTACGCCCCGACGATCCGGTTCGGCCCGCCGCATGAATTCCGCGATCTGGTCGATGCCGCGCATCAGGCCGGACTGGGCGTGCTGCTGGACTGGGTGCCCGGCCATTTCCCGACCGATCCGCACGGGCTGGTGCACTTCGACGGCACCGCGCTTTACGAACATGCCGACCCGCGCGAGGGGTTTCATCAGGACTGGAACACGCTGATCTACAATTACGGCCGGCTGGAGGTCGCCAATTACCTGACCGCCAACGCGCTGTACTGGTTGCAGGAATATCATCTGGACGGGCTGCGCGTGGATGCGGTGGCCTCGATGCTCTACCGCGATTATTCGCGCAAGGATGGCGAATGGCTGCCCAACAAGGATGGCGGGCGCGAGAATTACGAGGCCATCGCCTTCATGCAGCAGATGAATATCGCCGCCTATGGCGAATGCGAGGGCGTGATGACCGTGGCCGAGGAAAGCACCTCGTTTCCCGGTGTCTCGGCGCCGGTTCATGCGGGGGGGCTGGGCTTCGGCTACAAGTGGAACATGGGCTGGATGAATGACAGCCTGCGCTACATGGCGCATGATCCGGTGCATCGCAGCTTTCATCACCACCTGATGAGCCATTCGATCAGCTACGCCTTTTCCGAGAACTTCATCCTGCCGATCAGCCATGACGAGGTCGTGCATGGCAAGGGCAGCATGTTGCGCAAGATGCCGGGCGATCCCTGGCAGCAATTCGCCAATCTGCGCGCCTATTACGGCTATATGTGGGGCCATCCGGGCAAGAAGCTGTTGTTCATGGGCTGCGAATTCGCCCAGCCCGAGGAATGGGACCATAATGCCGAGCTGGACTGGCACGCCGCCGCCCAGCCCGCTCATGCCGGGGTGCAGGCGCTGGTGCGCGACCTGAACGCGCTTTATCGCGGCACGCCCGCGCTGCATGTGCGCGACTGCGTCCCCGAGGGGTTCCAGTGGATCACCAGCGATCCCGCGCAGTCGGTGCTGGCCTGGATCCGGTGGGGCGAGGCGGGTGATCCGCCGGTCGTGGTCGCCTGCAACCTGACGCCGGTCCCGCGCGAGGGCTTTGCCCTTGGCGTGCCGCGCGCGGGCCGCTGGCGCGAAGCGCTGAACACGGATGCCGCTGTCTATGGCGGCAGCGGCATGGGCAATCTGGGCGGCGTCACCGCCGAGGAAGGCGCGCAGAACGGGCAACCCGCGCGCATCACGGTGACGCTGCCGCCGCTTGCAACGGTGTTTTTTGTTGCGGAAGACTGGGTTTAATCGGGGAGGATGCAAGTCAAATGGGCGATACAAGACTGACGCGGCGCGCGATGGCCTTCGTTCTGGCCGGGGGGCGTGGCTCGCGGCTGCGTGAGCTGACCGACCGGCGGGTGAAGCCTGCGGTCTATTTCGGGGGCAAGGCGCGGATCATCGACTTCGCGCTGTCGAATGCGATGAACTCCGGCATCCGCAAGATCGCGATTGCCACACAATACAAGGCGCACAGCCTGATCCGCCATTGCCAGAGGGGGTGGAACTTCTTTCGCGCCGAACGCAACGAATTCCTGGACATCCTGCCCGCCAGCCAGCGCACATCCGAGGATCACTGGTATCGCGGCACAGCCGATGCGGTGACGCAGAACATCGACATCGTGGATGATTACGGGGTGGATTACATCATCATCCTGGCGGGCGACCACATCTACAAGATGGACTACGAAGTGATGCTGCGCGAGCACGTGGCCAGCGGCGCCGATGTGACCGTGGGCTGCCTGACCGTGCCGCGCGCCGAGGCCTCGGCCTTCGGGGTCATGGCGGTGGACGGGACGGGGCGGATCACCTCGTTTCTGGAAAAGCCCGCCGACCCGCCCGCGATGCCGGGCGATCCGGATCATGCGCTGGCCTCGATGGGGATCTACGTCTTCAACTGGGCCTTCCTGCGTGACCTGCTGCTGAAGGATGCCCAGGACACCAATTCCAGCCATGATTTCGGCACGGACCTGATCCCCGAGATCGTGAAGAACGGCAAGGCGATGGCGCATCGCTTCGACACGTCCTGCATCCGGGCGCCGGGCGCGCCCGCCTATTGGAAGGATGTCGGCACGGTCGATGCCTTCTGGCGCGCGAATATCGACCTGACCGATTTCGTGCCCGAACTGAACCTGTGGGACCGCGACTGGCCGATCTGGACCTATTCCGAAAGCGTGCCGCCCGCGAAGTTCATCCATGACGAAAAGGACCGGCGCGGCGTGGCGATTTCCTCGATGGTGTCGGGGGGCTGCATCATCTCGGGGACCGAGATCCGCAATTCGCTGCTGTTCACGCAGGTCCAGACGAACAGCTACGCGATCCTCGATCACGCCGTGGTGCTGCCCTATGTGACCGTCCACCGCCATGCGCGGCTGCGCAATGTGGTGATCGACCGTGGTGTGACCATCCCCGAGGGTCTGGTCGTGGGCGAGGACCCGCAGGATGACGCACGCTGGTTCCGCGTCAGCGAAAAGGGTGTCACGCTGATCACGCAGGACATGCTGGACCGGCGGGCGGCGGGCCTGTGACGGCGGGGGCGGTGATGCGGGTCCTGTCGGTCGCCTCCGAGGTTGCGCCCTTGGTCAAGACCGGGGGGCTGGCGGATGTGACCGGCGCCTTGCCCGCCGCGCTGGCCGGGTATGGGGTGCAGATGCGCACGCTTGTTCCGGGCTATCCGGCGATCCTGTCCGCGCTTGAGGGCGGCGAGGCTCTGGCCGAATGGCCGGACCTGTTCGGCGGCCCGGCGCGGCTGGTCGCGGGGCAGGCGGGGGGGCTCGATCTTCTGGCGCTGGACGCGGCGCATCTGTTCGCGCGGCCGGGCAACCCCTATCTGGGGCCGGACGGGCGCGACTGGCCGGACAATCCGCAGCGTTTCGCGGCCCTGTCATGGGTCGCCGCCCGGATCGGGGCCGAAGGTGCGGGCGGCTGGCGGCCCGACATCCTGCATGGCCATGACTGGCAGGCGGGGCTGATCGCGGAATATCGCCGCGCCGATCCCGCCTCGCCTCCCTTTGTCCTGACGATCCACAACATCGCCTTTCCCGGACCCGCCGATCCGGGCCTTGTCCATGCCCTGCGGCTGGACCCCGGCCGCTTTCATTCCGAGGGATACGAGTTCTGGGGCGCGGTCTCGGCGCTGAAGGCGGGGCTGATGGGGGCGGATGCGCTGACCACCGTGTCACCGCGCTACGCCGAGGAACTGATGAGCGCGGAATTCGGCATGGGGCTGGACGGCGTGATGCGCCACCGCCGCGACGCGCTGTCGGGCATCCTGAACGGCATCGACGATCAGGTCTGGAACCCTGCCACCGATCCCGCGATCACGCCCTATGACACGCCGTCGGGCAAGGCCCCGAACAAGGCCGCCCTGCGCGCCGAGATGGGCCTGCCCGATGCGAAAGGCCCGCTTTGCGTCGTCATCTCGCGGATGACGCATCAAAAGGGGCTGGACATGCTGGCTGAGGCCCTGCCCGCGCTTCTGGATCGGGGCGGCCAGCTTGCGCTGCTGGGGTCGGGCGACCCTGATCTCGAGGGGCGCTTTCGCGCGCTGGCCGACCACCATCCCGGCGTCGCCGTCCGCATCGGCTATGACGAGGCGCTGTCGCATCGCATGATCGCGGGGGGCGACGCGATCCTCGTGCCCTCGCGGTTCGAGCCCTGCGGCCTGACCCAGCTTTACGGGCTGCGCTACGGCACGATCCCGGTCGTGGCGCTGACGGGCGGGCTGGCGGATACGGTCATCAACGCCTCGCCCGCCGCGCTGGCGCGAAATGCGGCAACGGGGCTGCAATTCGCGCCGGTCAATGCCGAAAACCTGACGAACGCGTTGCTACACCTTTGCGCGCTTTACAAGGACCGCCGGACATGGTCCCGCATCATGCGCAACGCCATGGCCCATCCCGTGGGCTGGGGCCCGTCCGCGCGGGCCTATGCGGCGCTTTACGCAAGACTGACCGAGGCCCGATGATCCTGTCCCGCCAGCGTTTCCCCCATGCCGTGACGGCAGGGCATCCCGCACCCTTGGGTGCGACCTTCGACGGGGCGGGGGTGAATTTCGCCGTCTTCTCGCAGCATGGCGAACGGGTCGTGCTGTGCCTTTTCGACGAACGCAACCGCGAGATCCGCGTGGACCTGCCCGAACGCGAGGGGCATGTCTGGCACGGCTACATCGCGGGGCTTCGCCCGGGGCAGCGCTACGGATACCGCGTCCATGGCCCTTACAAGCCGGCCGAGGGGCACCGCTTCAACCCCAACAAGCTGCTGATGGACCCCTATGCGCGGCGCCTGACGGGCAGTCCGCGCATCCATGACGCCGTGATGGGCTACCGGGCGGGCCATGCCGATGCCGACCTGTCCTTTGACCGCCGCGACAGCGCGCCCCACATGCCCCGCTGCATGGTCGTGGACCCCTCATTCACCTGGGGCGAGGATCGCCCGATCCGCCGCCCCATGACCGAAACGGTGATCTACGAGGCGCATGTGAAGGGCCTGACCGCCGGCCGCAGCGACATCCCCGACGCCGGCACCTATCTGGCCATGGCCTCGGACCCGGTGCTGGACCACCTGACCCGCCTTGGCGTCACCGCGATCGAGCTGCTGCCCGTCCATGCCTTCACCGATGACCGTTTCCTGATCGACAAAGGGCTGCGGAACTACTGGGGCTACATGACCCACGGCTTCTTCGCGCCCGAGCCGCGCTATATGCGCGACGGCGACATCGCCGAATTCCAGCAGATGGTCGCGCGCTTTCATCAGGCCGGGATCGAAGTGATCCTGGACGTCGTCTACAACCACACCGCCGAGGGCAACGAGCTTGGCCCGACCCTGTCCTTTCGCGGCTTCGACAACGCGTCCTATTACCGGCTGGCCGAGAACCCGCGCTATTACGTCAACGACGCCGGCACCGGGAACGTGCTGGACTTGGACAACCCCTTCGCGCTGCGGCTGGTCATGGACAGCCTGCGCTACTGGGTCGAGGTGATGCATGTGGACGGGTTCCGCTTTGACCTGTGCAGCGTTCTGGGCCGCACCGGGCCGCGGGGCGCGTTCGACCGCGACGGGCCGTTCTTTCGCGCGATCCGGCAGGACCCGGTCCTGAACCGCGTCAAGCTGATCGCCGAGCCCTGGGATCTGGGCGAGGGCGGTTATCGGCTGGGTGCCTGCCCCGCGCCCTTTGCCGAATGGAACGACCGCTTCCGCGACCAGATCCGCTGCTATTGGCGCGGCGATCCCGGCATGATCGGCAAGCTGGCCAAGCGCATCGCGGGATCGGCGGCGCGGTTCGACCATGACGGGCGGCCCGCGACCTCCAGCGTGAACTTCATCGCGGCCCATGACGGGTTCACGCTGATGGACACGGTCAGCTACAACGACAAGCACAATGACGCGAATGGCGAGGGCAACCGCGACGGCCACAACCACAACCTGTCCGACAATATGGGCGCCGAGGGGCCGACCGACGACCCCGCCATCCTGGCCCGCCGCGACCGCCGCCGCCGCAACCTGATCGCCACGCTGATGTTGGCCCAGGGCACGCCGATGCTGCTGGCGGGGGACGAACTGGGCAATTCGCAGGGCGGCAACAACAACGCCTATGCGCAGGACAACCCGACCGGCTGGGTGAACTGGGACGGCGCCGACCCGGACTTTCTGGCCTTTGTCCGCCGCGTCATCGCCTTTCGCGCGGCCCATCCGATCCTGCGGCAAAAGCGGTTCCTGCACAGCCAGCCGCGCCGTCAGGACGGCCTGCCCGACATCTTCTGGCGCCGCGAGGACGGCGCCCCGATGCAGCCCGAGGACTGGAACGACCGCGACCGCCGCCTGCTGGCGGTCGAGATGCGGATGGCCTCGGGGACGCCCGATTATGCGGCGCTGCCCGGCGCGGTCTTCGTCGTCTTCAACAACGGCCCCGAAACGCAGGTCCGCCTGCCCGAGACGACGCTTGGCGGCGGCTGGCGCCGTCATCTGGACAGTGCCCGCGACGATGACGTGGACGACCCCGCCGGAACGCTTGAAACCGTCGCCGCCGAAAGCGTCACCGCCTTTCAGCTTTGCCCCGCCTCCTGAGGCAAGGCTCCCTTTCACCATCATGCCCCAATGAGGCCTTTACCGTGTCCGAACGTCCGACTGCCGAAGCCCTGCGCGACCAGATCCTGCACCATCTGACCCACACCCAGGGGCGCGGCCCCGAATTCGCCACCACCTTCGACTGGCGCCTGGCCGTCAGCTATACGGTGCGCGACCTGATGGTCGGTCCCTGGGTCGGCGCGATCCGCGCCGCGCGCGATCAGGGCGCCAAGCGCGTCTATTACCTGTCGATGGAGTTCCTGATCGGCCGCATTCTGGGCGACGCGATCATCAACCTGCAACTGGAACCCGCGATGGGCCATGCGCTGGCGCTGCTGGGTCTGGACGAACAGGTGATCCTGGATGACGAACCCGACGCGGCGCTTGGCAATGGCGGTCTGGGGCGGCTGGCGGCCTGCTTCATGGAATCGCTGTCCTCGCTGAACTGCCCGGCCTTCGGCTATGGCATCCGCTATGAACACGGCCTGTTCCGCCAGCGGTTCGAAGGCGGCCAGCAGGTCGAGACCCCCGAGGATTGGCTGAACCAGCCCCATCCGTGGGAATTCGTCCGCATCGACTACAGCTACGAGATTGGCTTCAAGGGCCATGTCGAGACCGTGGATGGGCGCGACGTCTGGCATCCGGGCGAAAGCGTGATCGCGCGGGCCTATGACACGCCGGTGATCGGTTGGGGCGGTGACTGGGCGAACAGCCTGCGGCTGTGGGGGGCGCATCCCACCACGCTCTTGGATCTGGGCCGCTTCAACGCGGGCGACCACACGGCGGCGGCCGAGCCCGAGGCGCTGGCCCGCACGCTGTCGCGCGTCCTCTATCCCGACGACACGACGGAATCGGGCAAGGAATTGCGGCTCAAGCAGGAATATTTCCTGACCTCGGCGGCGCTTCAGGACATCCTGCGGCGCTTCATGGCGGAACATGGCGATCTGACCCTTCTGCCCGAGAAGGTCGCGATCCAGCTGAACGACACCCACCCCGCCATTGCCGGGCCGGAACTGATCCGCCTGCTGATGGACGAACACGGCCTGACCTTCGATCGCGCGCATGATCTGGCGCAGGGCTGCCTGAACTACACCAACCACACCCTGCTGCCCGAGGCGCTGGAGCGTTGGTCCACTTGGCTGATGGGCCGCGTCCTGCCGCGCCACATGCAGATCATCGAGATGATCGACACCCGCCACCGCCAGACCTCGGGTCGCCCGGCGCATGTCGGCATCGTGCATGGCGATCAGGTCCATATGGGCGAACTGGCCTTTATCATGGCGGGGCGGGTGAACGGCGTGTCGGCGCTGCATACCGATCTGGTCAAGGACACGGTCTTTGCCGACCTGCACCGCCTGCATCCGGGCCGCATCGTGAACCAGACCAACGGCGTCACGCCGCGCCGCTGGCTGCGGATGTCGAACCCGGCGCTGGCGGGGCTGCTGGATGACACGATCGGCACGGGCTGGACCGCCGATCTGGACCTTCTGGCGGGGCTTGAGGCCCATGCCGATGACGCGGGCTTTCTGGACCGGCTGCGCGCGGCCAAGCGGGCGAACAAGGTCGCGCTGTCGAACGGGCTGCTGGCGGGGCTGGGCGTCAGGGCCGACCCGGACGCGATCTTCGACGTGCAGGTCAAGCGCATCCACGAATACAAGCGCCAGCTTCTGAATGTGCTGGAGACCATCGCCCTGTGGCACCGCATCCACGAGGATCCGAATGGCGACTGGACGCCTCGGGTCAAGATCTTCGGCGGCAAGGCCGCGCCGGGCTATTGGCTGGCGAAATCGGTAATTCACCTGATCAACGACGTGGCCGCCACGATCAACGATGACCCCATGACGCGCGACCTGCTGCAGGTGGCCTATCCGCCGAATTACAACGTCTCGATGGCCGAGGACCTGATCCCGGCCGCCGATCTCTCGGAACAGATCAGCACGGCGGGCAAGGAGGCGTCGGGCACCGGCAACATGAAGTTCACCATGAACGGCGCACTGACCATCGGCACGCTGGACGGCGCGAATGTCGAAATCCGCGAGCATGTCGGGGCCGAAAACTTCTTTCTGTTCGGTCTGACCACCGAAGAGGCCGCTGCGGAAATTGCCCGACCCGGCCATGCCCGCGCCGCCATCGAGGCCTCGGACGACATGAAGATCGCGCTGCAACTGATCGCCGAGGGGCGGTTCGGCCGCGCCGAAAGCTATTATTCGCTGCTGGACCGGACCTGGAACGACGACCCGTTCCTGGTCGCCTCGGATTTCGACGCCTATTTCGCTGTGCAGCGCGACGTGGACCGGGCCTATCGCGACGCCGCGGGCTGGGACCGGATGGCGGCCCTGAACATCGCGCGGTCGGGGTTCTTCTCGTCCGACCGCACGATCCGGGGCTATATGCGCGACATCTGGAACGTGCAGCCGGTCACGCCCTAGGCCGCGCCCGCCCGGCGGGCCGCGATGCGTTCGGCCCGCTGGAACCCCTCGTGGATCATCACCGCAAGGATGCCGACGATCAGCCCGCCTTGCAGCACAAAGGCCGTGTTGCCGGACAAAAGCCCTGCGATGATCACCTCGCCCAGGGTGCGGGCCGCGACGGTCGATCCGATCGTCGCCGTGCCAAGCGAGATCACCGCCGTCAGCCGCATCCCGGTCAGGATCACCGGCAGGGCCAGCGGCAGCTCGATCTGCCACAGGCGCTGGCGGGGCGTCAGGCCCATGCCTCGGGCGGCCTCTCGCACGGGGGCGGGCAGGCCGGTCAGCCCGGCCAGCGCGTTCTCGAAGACCGGCAGCAGGCCATAGAGGAACAGCGCCAGCAGCGTCGGCCCGGTGCCGAACCCCATCAGCGGCACCGCCAGCGCCAGCACCGCGACGGGCGGAAAGGTCTGGCCGACGCTGGTGATCGTGCGCGCCAGCGGCAGGAATTCGCGCCCCGAGGGCCGCGTGACCAGCACCGCCAGCGCCAGCGCCACGATGGTCGAGGCCAGAACCGCCAGCGCGACCAGCGCCAGATGCGACAGCGTCAGCGCCAGAAGCGGGGTCTGCGTATAGATCGCAGGCGCGTTGTTGCGGGCGAAGGGCTGGAACAGCGGCGCGAAGGCCTGCGGCTGGATAAGAAAGGCCAGCAGCAAGACCGCCGCCAGCGCCAGAAGGATGCGGCCCGTCACGGGGCCGCCCCTTCGGGCCGCGCGGCGGCGCGCAGGGCTTCCAGTGTGACGATCCCGCCGCCCGCGACGGGCAGGGCATCGGCCCCTCGCCACAGGCATTCGGCCAGCGCGTCGCGCAGGCTGGCCTCGGGCGGGATGGGGGCGCCATCCGCGTGACCCTCGGCTCGCAGGGTTGCCACCTGAGACAACGACAGCAGGTAAAAGGCGCGCTGACGGTCCCCGATCAGGTCGCGCACGAAATCGGAAGCGGGCGCGGTCAGGATCTCGGCCGGGGGGGCGTATTGCACCAGCCGCCCCTGATCCATGACCGCGATGCGGTCGCCCAGGCGGATCGCCTCGTCCATGTCATGCGTGACCAGGATCACGGTCGTGCCAAGGCGGCGCTGGACGGCGCGCAGATCCTCTTGCGCCTGCGCGCGGATCACCGGGTCCAGCGCGCCGAAGGGCTCGTCCATCAGCAGCAGGTCGGGCCGTGCGGCCAGCGCCCGCGTCACGCCCACCCGCTGTTGCTGGCCGCCCGACAGGTCCTGCGGCATTCGGTCCCGATAGGCGGCGGGGTCCAGCTGGAACAGGGTCAGCAGCTCGTCCACGCGCGCGGCGATCTGGTCGCGCGGCCAGCCCAGAAGGCGCGGGACGGTGGCGATGTTGCGCGCCACGCTCTGATGCGGGAACAGGCCGTGGCCCTGGATCGCATAGCCGATCCGCCGCCGCAGCAGATGGGCGGGCTGGTCGGCCGTGTCCTGCCCGTCGATCAGCACCTGCCCCGCGCTTGGCGCGACCAGCCGGTTGATCATCCGCAAAAGCGTCGTCTTGCCGGAACCGGACGTGCCGACCAGCGCCGCGATCTGGCCCGTCGGCACGGTCAGGCTGACATCATCGACCGCCAGAACCCCGTCGAAGCGGCGCGTCAGGTTACGGATCTCGATCATGGCGCGGTCCTTTCGCGGCGGCTGGCGCGGGTCAGCAGGTCCAGCGCGATGCCTGCGACCAAAGCCAGCGCGATGGTGGGCAGCGCGCCCAGCAGGACCAGATCCATCGCGGTCTGGTTCAGACCCTGAAAGACGAAGGTGCCGAAGCCGCCGCCGCCGATCAGCCCGGCGATCACGGCCAGACCGATGCTCTGGACCAGCACGATCCGCACCGCCGCCAGCAGCACGGGCAGCGCCAGCGGCAGCATCACCTGCGCCAGCACCTGCGCGCGGGTCATCCCGAGGCCATGCGCTGCCTCAAGCGCTGCCTGCGGAACCGAGGCCAGACCCGCCAGCGTGTTCGCCACCACCGGCAGCAGCGCGTAAAGGAACAGCGCCACCAGCGCCGGAAAGGGGCCGATCCCCGACACGCCCGCCTGCGCGGCGCCGGGCAGGGTCGCCGCGATCCAGCCGAAAACCGGGATCATGATGCCGAACATCGCCAGCGAGGGGATGGTCTGCAGAATGTTCAGCACCGACAGGATCGGCCCGCGCATCCGCGCCCGGCCATGCAGTAGCACGCCAAGGGGCAGGCCCGCCGCCAGCGCCAGCGCCAGCGATCCGAAGGCCAGTGCCAGATGCGCCCGCGCCTCGCGCAGAAAGACCGCCTGACGCGCCTGATATTCCCGCATGACCGAGACCTGATCCAGCGCCCCCGACGCCAGAACCGCGCCAATCCCCGCCACAGCGCCGCCAAGGATCAGCCAGCGCAGCCGCAGCGGCGGGTCCAGCCGCGCGATCGCGTCGGCCAGCATCAGCGACAGCGCCAGACCCGCCAGCCAGAACCCGGCAGAGGGCGAGACGCGGGCCATCCGGTCGCCCTCGGGCGTCAGGGCCGCAGCCGCCGCGCCGAGCGCCAGCAGCAGCGACAGCACCCCCGCCAGAGACAGCACGATCCGCGCCCGCAGCGGCAGCCGTGGCGCGGCGATGAACAAAGCTGCCAATGCAAGCGCAAGCACCCAGCCAAGGGGCAGCGCCTGATGCAGGGTCAGCCCCTCGCCGGGCAGGATGCGGTTGGGGCGGAACCGCACCAGCGGCAGGGCCAGCCCCGCCAGGCCGATCAGCGCGAACAGCAGGCCGGGCCGGTCCAGCCGCGCGGTCATCCGTCGATGAAGCCCGCTTCCGTCAGCCATTCGCGGGCGACCGCGTCCGAGGGCTCTCCGCCGACCTGGATGCGGCCGTTCAGGTCTTGCAAGGTCTCCAGATCCAGCGCCAGGAAGATCGGTTCCAGGATCTCGGCGATCCGGGGATGGGCCTCAAGCACCTCGGCGCGGATGATCGGGGCGGGCTGATAGACGGGCTGCACGCCCTTGTCATCCTCCATCACGACCAGCCCGGCGGGGGCGATTCCGCCATCGGTGCCATAGACCATCGCCGCGTTCACGCCCGAGGTCTGCTGCGCCGCCGCCGCGATGGTCGCCGCCGTGTCGCCACCCGAAAGCTGGATCAGCTGATCCGGCGACAGGGCGAAGCCGTAGGTCTGCTGAAAGGCCGGCAGAGCGGCGGGCGAGGTCACGAATTCGGTCGAGGCCGCCAGCCGGATCGAGCCGCCGCCTGCGATCCATGCGCCCATCTCGGACATGGTGGACAGTGCGTTCTCTTGCGCCACGTCCTGCCGCAGCGCGATGGCCCAGGTGTTGTTCGCGGGCGAGGGCGTCAGCCAGACGATGCCGTTCTGTTCCAGATCCAGTTCCGCGACGCGGGCCAGACCGGCCTCGGCATCCTGCCAGACCTCGCTGTCGGCCTCGTTGAAGAAGAAGGCGCCGTTCGCGGTGTATTCGGGGTAGATGTCGATCTGCCCGGTGGTGATCGCGTCGCGCATGATCGGCGTGCCGCCCAGTTGCAGGCGGTCGCGCACCGGCAGGCCCGCATCCTGCAAGGCCATCAGGATCATGTTCCCCAGAAGCCCGCCCTCGGTGTCGATCTTCGAGGAAACGGTGATGTCCTGCGCCGAGGCGCTTGCGGCCCCCATCATCAGGATCGCGGCAAGGGCAAGGCGGCGTCGGCTCATCGTAAACTCCTGTCCTGGTCACGGCCCACGTCTTCAGACCCCGGCAGAATCCGGGTGAGGCCGCAGCCCAATTCACGAAACGCCGTTCGGTTCCCCGATTTCTGCAACGGGCTGCGGATCAGCCGCCGATGCTGCGGGCGGCGCTGCTGCCCGTGCTGCCGAAGCCGCCCCGCGATGCGGCGGTGGCGCGGGTCATGGGCGCCTGACCGGCAGTGGCGGCGGGGCGGGTGAACTGCTGCCCGCCGACCGTCGCGCGGCCCGTGTTGCTGCCGAAATTCGTGGTCCGCGCCGCGTTCGTGTAGCCGCCCTGCGCGTTGCGATACATCGGCTGCGCGGCGGCCTGGCCTGCGGTCGCGCGACCCAGCATCGACCCGATCAGATAGCCTGCCAGAAGCGGCATGAAGATGCTGCCCGACCCGCCGGCCTGCTGCGCCTCGGAGCCGCAATTGCCCGCGCCGTGCTGTTCCTCGCAGACCTCGAGGCTGTCATAGCGCGGGGCGGCCTCGACATGCAGGGCTGCGGCCTCGGCAAAGGCCTGGTCGCATTCGGCTGCGGTGAACAGCCCGCCTTGGGCGGCGGCGGCCTGACAGCTTGCCAGATCGGGGAAGGCCTGCGCATCGACCTGTTCCTCGCGGCAGCCCGCGACGGTGAAGGCGGCGGCGCCGAGGATGGTCAGCGCGACGGTTCTGGATCGTTTTCTCATATCCCCTCCTTGGCGGATGGCTCGGCCTGAAAGTCTGCGGGTCACTCGGCGATGAAATGCGGCTTGAAGCGCGAAAGATCCTGCGTGATGCGCGATCTGTCCTCGCGCACCCCGATGCCCACGCAATCATGCCCCGCGATCCAGGCGCCGATCACCGGCCGGAACCCGTCGAATTCGGGCAGCGCGTGATAGGCCTGAACGATGCGGGCATGGCGATCGTAATCGCCCGCCGGGCTGGATTCCGAGACCTCGCCCGCCTCGACGATGGCGACGCCCGCACCCTCGCGCGAAAAGAGCGGCTTGACCACATGGCCCCGGCGCATCGTCTCGGCCGCCATCTCGAAAGCCTTGGCCACGTCGGGCGCGGTCCGCCCGCCCGAGACCAGCGCATCGGCAACGTCCTCGGCGAAGAAGGCGGGCAGCAGGTTCGGATGGCCGGGGAACATCTGCCACAGGACCGGCAGAAGCCCCTTGTTCGACACGACCGCCTTCCAGGCGGGTTCCAGGAACATGCAGCCCGAGCCCGCGATGTGGCGGGCATAATCGTCGGCCAGCAGGTCTTCCCACGGGTAGAGCTTGAAGAGCGTGCCGATCACGCGCCCCTCGGCATCGAGGAACTGGCCCCCCTGGCTGACGCCGATCTTGTCGAGATCGCTGTAATGCGCGCCCATCCCGGCCTCGCGCGCGGCCCAGGCCATGGATTCGACGGTGGCGTAATCCTCGGGGTTACCGGGGATGGCGGTGAAGTGGATGTCGGTATCGGGCGCAAAGAGGTCCCGGAAGCGTTCGACCAGCGCCTCGTGGATGCCGTTGAACTGGTCGGCGCCTTCGGGCAGGTGGCCCGCCGCGATCTGATCCTCAAGCCATTGCCACTGGAACGCGGCGCTTTCGTAAAGCGAGGTCGGCGTGTCGGCGTTGTATTCCAGCAGTTTCGCCGGGCCGGTGCCGTCATAGGCCAGATCCATGCGGCCATAGATCTCGGGCTCGTTTCGCGCCCAGCTGTCGGCGATCAGGTCGAAATGCGCCTCGGGGATGCCCAGCCGCGCCATCAGCCGTTCGGACGCGACGATGGCGGCCACGGCTTCGCGGGTCATGGCGTGAAGCTGGGTCGCCGGGGCTTCGATATCCTGTTCGATCCGGGCCAGCGTGAAGCGGTAGGCCGAACTTTCATCCCAATAGGGCTCGCCATGCATGTTGGCGAAGGTGAAGCCGACCTCTTCAGCTTTCGCGGCCAGGTCGGGGCGGACGGGCAGGGCGATCTTTTGCATGACCCATGACATAGGATGAAGGGGCCGCGAGGACCAGAGGAAAGGGCGTCGCACGGGCCACGGCGCTGCCTTGGTCGGATGGAGCAGGGGGGCGCTGCCCCCCATCCCCGTTCCGGGGATTCCCCCCGGGATATTTGGCCCAAGGCAAAGGGCTCAGGCGGGTTGCCAGTCCAGCGGTTGCGGGTCTTCGCGATGGGCGAAGCGCAGCAGGTGGCTTTCGACGACGCCGCGCAGGGTTTCCAGCGGTGCGGGGTCGGGGGTTTCCACGGCGAGATGCAGGCCGGTCGGGATCAGCGCGATGGTCGCGGTGCCCGAGGGGAATTGCAGCAGGGCCTGGGTCTGGGTGGTCTCGACCGGGATCTTGTGGCCAAAATGCTTGGCCATCGTGCCCATCAGGGCCGGGCCGCGTTCGGTGGGGAAGGTGGCGGTGATCTGCATGGGCGCTCCTGTCATCGGGTTCTGCGGGGCGGGTAGCGAATGTTGATGCAATTTGTCAACAAATCGACGCGATAACCTGACTAAAACACATGGCCATTCTTTACGTCGTGCAAATGACGCGTTAAGCCCCGCCTGTCGCCGGGGCGCTGCCTGCCGCCCGGCCCATACCGGAAAGGAAATGGCATGCGTCTTCTGGCAATGACCGCCCTTGCAACCCTTGGCCTGTCCTCGGCCGTGCTGGCTGAAACCGTCGTGATCCCCACCGCGCAAGGCGAGGTGTCGCTGGAGGCCGCGCCTGAACGGGTGGCCGTCTATGACATGGCCGCGCTGGACACGCTGGTCGCGCTTGGGGTCACGCCCGCCGCCACGATCGAGCGCGTGACCGTGCCCGCCCTGGCCGAGGCCGTCGCCGGGGCCGAGCGCGTGGGCACGCTGTTCGAACCCGATCTGGAGGCGCTGGCGGGGGTCGGACCGGACCTGATCATCGTCGGCGGCCGGTCGGCGGCGCAGTTGCAGGCGGTGTCGCAGGTCGCCCCCGCCATCGACATGACGCTGGAGGAGGATCTGATGGCCAGCACCAAGGCCCGGATCGCGGGCTACGGCCGGCTGTTTCAGCGCGAGGCCGAGGCCGAGGCCCTGACTGGCGAGTTGGAGGCCGCGCTGGATCGTCTGAGCGCCGCCTCCGAGGGGAAGGGCCGCGCGCTGGTCGTGCTGACCAACGGCACGCGGATGTCGGCCTATGGCGCGGGGTCGCGCTTTGGCTGGATCTTCGATGCGACCGCGCTGGAAGAGGCCGCGCCCGGTCTGGACGAGGCCACGCATGGTCAGGCGATCACCCACGAATTCATCGCCGAGGTGAATCCCGACTGGCTGATCGTCGTCGATCGCAGCTCTGCCATCGGCGAAGAGGGGCAGGGCGCCGAGGCGACCTTGCGTTCCGGTCTGGTCGAGCAGACGACAGCCTGGTCGCAAGGGCAGGTCGTGAACCTGGACCCCGGCGCGGCCTATATCTCGGCCGGGGGTTTCGGCGCGATGATGACGCTGATCGGCCAGCTGTCCGAGGCGCTTGAGGGCGCCGAAACCCACAGCTGATGCGCGTTCTGCCCGCCTTGTCATTGGCGCTGATCGCGCTGATGCTGGCCAGCTTGACCATCGGTGCCGCGCATGTCGATCTGCGGATGGTGCGGCAGGACCCGCTGGCGATGCTGGTCCTGCTGGAATCGCGTCTGCCGCGCATGTTGGCCGTGGCGCTGACCGGGGCTGCCCTGTCGGTGGCGGGCGTGCTGATCCAGGCGCTGGTGCGCAACCGTTTCGTCGGGCCCGACACCTCGGGCACGGCCGAGGGCGCGGCGCTTGGCTTGCTGGCGATCACGATCTGGGCGCCGGCCAGTCCGCTCTGGCTGCGGATGGTGGTGGCCAGCCTGACCGCGATGGCCGCGACGGCGCTGTTTCTGGCCGTCATCCGCCGCCTGCCCGCGCGCGAGGTGATGCTGGTTCCCATCGCCGGGATCATCCTGTCGGGCGTGGTGGGCTCGGTCGTGACCTTCATCGCATGGCAGCATGACCTGATGCAGTTCGTTGGAACCTGGCTGGGCAGCGGTGAATTCTCGGGCGCGATCGCGGGGCGCTATGAACTATTGTGGATCGCGGGGGGTGCTGCGGCGCTGGCATGGCTGGCGGCCGACCGTTTCGCGATTCTGGGGCTGGGCGATACCGTGGCGACGGGGCTTGGCCTGTCGGTCGATGCCGTCATGCGCCTTGGCCTTCTGGTCGTGTCGGTGGTCACGGCGATGGTCGTCACGACGGTGGGGATGCTGCCTTTCGTGGGGCTGGTCGTGCCCAATCTGGTCGCGCGGCTGTTGGGCGACAACCTGCGCCAGACGCTGCCGGTCGTGGCGCTTGCCGGGGCGGTGCTGGTCCTGGCCTGCGATCTGGTGGCGCGCATCGTCGTGGCCCCCTACGAGCTGCCCGCCGGGCTGATCCTGGGCGTGCTGGGCGCGGGGTTGTTCCTGTGGCTCTTGCATCGCAGGCCCACCCATGGCTGAGGCGACGGCCATTCCGGCGGCGCGCCCCGCCCCCTCGCGCCCTGTCTGGGTGCTGGCGGGGCTGGCCTGCCTGCTGGCGGTGATGTCGGCCCTGTGGATGTGGCAGGGGCTGAGCGGCGGCAATCGCGGCTTTGTCCTAAGTCTGAGGGCGAACAAGCTGGCCGCGCTGGCGCTGGTGGGGGTGGCGGTCGGGGTCTCGACCGTGATGTTCCAGACCATCGCCGCGAACCGGGTGCTGACGCCCTCGATCATGGGGTTCGATGCGCTTTACGTGCTGTTGCAGACGGCACTGGTGGCCTCGCTGGGGATTGCGGGCTTTGCGGGGCTGCCCGCCACTGCCAAGTTCCTGTCCGAGATCGCGCTGATGGTCCTGCTGGCCTCGGCGCTGTTCGGGACGCTGATGCTGCAGGGCGCGCGGGACATTCCGCGCATGATCCTGACGGGTGTGATCCTGGGCGTGCTGTTCCGGTCGCTGGCGGGCTTCATGGGCCGCGTCATGGACCCCGCGCAATACGCGGTGGTGCAGGCGGCCAGCTTCGCCAGCTTCAACCGGGTGAACGCCACGCTGCTGCCGGTCGCGGGTGTGGTCACGCTGCTGGCCGTGCTGGCCGCGTGGCGGATGTCGGCGCGGCTGGATGTGCTTGCGCTTGGGCGCGACGCGGCGGTCTCGCTTGGGCTGAGGCACCGGGCCGTGGTCGTCGCGGCGCTGGCGCTGGTGGCGCTGCTGGTCTCGGTCTCGACGGCGGTGGTGGGGCCGGTCGCGTTCTTCGGGCTGATCGTTGCCGGGCTGGCGCATGGGCTGACGCGCAGCGCCTCGCATGCGGTGCTGCTGCCTGCCGCCGGGCTGATCGGTGCCACGATCCTTGTCGGCGGCCAATGGCTGTTCGAGCGGCAACTGGGCCAGGCCGCCACGCTGTCGGTCGTGGTCGAATTCGCGGGCGGGCTGTTTTTCCTCTATCTTCTTCTCAAGGGGCGCATCCGATGATCGAGATCAGGGCCGTCAGCCATCAGATCGCGGGAACGCCGATCCTGCACGATATCACGACCCGCCTGCCCGAGGGGCGGCTGACCGCGCTGATCGGGCCGAACGGGGCGGGCAAGTCCACGCTGCTGCGCCTGGTCGGGCGGCTGGAGCCGTTGCAGGCGGGCCGGATCAGCGTGGCGGGCCATGACATCGCCGCGACGCCGACCGACCGGCTGGCGCAGGTCATGGCGATCCTGGGCCAGCAGACGCTGATCGCCAGCCGCTTGCGCCTGGCCGAACTGGTGGCCTTCGGGCGCTGGCCGCATCACAAGGGCCGCCCCAAAGCCGCAGACCGCGCCCATGTGGACGAGGCGATCCGGACCTTTGCCCTTGGCCCGTTGGCGCATCGTTTTATGGATGAATTGTCGGGCGGACAGGCGCAGCGCGCGCATATCGCCATGGCCTTCGCGCAGGACACGGAATGGCTGCTGCTGGACGAACCGCTGAACAATCTGGACATGAGCCATGCCCGCGCGCTGATGGCCCGCCTGCGCGCGCTGGTCGATCAGCAGGGGCGCGGCGTGGCCGTTGTGTTGCACGAGGTTAACTATGCCGCCGCCTGGGCCGATCACATCATCGCGCTCAAGGATGGCCGCATCCTTGCGGAAGGCGCCCCGGATGCCGTGCTGACCGAGGATCTGCTGTCGCGCCTCTACGATGCCCCGATTGCCGTGGGCCGCCATCAGGGCCGCCCGCTGGTCCTGCACCACGCCTGATATCCGCACTCCGGTCGGGCCGGGATCGGGGGCGCAGCCCCCGGCGAAAGCCGCCCCTTCGATGGGGGCGGCTTTCGCGGCTTGCCGGGGTCAGCGGTCGATCGTGATCGGCAACTGGAAGGAATAGCGCGCATCGGTCAGGCCCGCCGGCGCCGCCGGGCAACGACCGGCCCGCTGCGCCGCCCTGGCGACGGACTGGTCGATATCGGCCCGCCCCGACGAGGCCGCGACCGCGATGTTCTGGATCGTCCCGTCGCGCCCGACCGACAAGGCCAACACGACCCTGCCCCCGCGCGCCCCGCGCGGCGTGTCGGCCCTACGGCTGATGCAGTTGCGGATCTGGCCGCCCCATTGGGTCATCAGGTTCGCCCGCTGGTTCTCGCTGACGCCGCCAGCCCCGCCGCCGCCCCGGTTCGAGGCCGGCGCAGTGCCGCCCTGACCCGCCTGCTGGGGCGGGGGCTGCGATTGCGCCTGCTGGCGCACGGGGGCTTCGGGGGCGCGCTGGCGTGGCTCGGCGCGCTGCTGCTGCGGCTCGGGTCGGCTGCGATCGGGCCTGCGTTCGGGCCGGGCCGAGGCTTCCAGCGTCAGCGCGGGTTCGACGGCGATCTCGGGCGGCTCGAAGCGCTGGATCTCGGGCAGGTTCAGGTCGGCGGCTTCGATCCGGGGCGGTTCGGGCGCCTCGGGCAGGTTCGGCGCGGCCATCGGCATCTCGGGCGCGGTCAGGGCCGGGGGCGCCTCGGGGGGGGCGGTCATCTCGACGGGCTCGGGCTGCGGCATGGGCTGCATCTCGGGCGGGGTCTCGGGTTGCGCCAGATCGGTGGGCGTGGCGATTTCGGGCGTGTTTTCCCACTGGGACACCATCGACTGCACCTCGGCCCCGCCCGCGGCCAGTGCGGTCGGACCCAGATCGCCCATCTCGCCGCGCTGCAATTGCTCGGGCATCAGGATCGCCGCCGCCGAGACATGCAGCGCGGCGGCGATGGTGATGAAACCGGCGGTTTCCAGAACGCGTCTCTGTGCCATTCTTACCCTCCGCTGACGACAAGGCGCGCGCCCTCGGGGGCGATCTCGCGCAGGCGTTTCAGATGGGCGGCCACGATCACCGCCGGGGTCGCGGCGTCGGCGCGGATCTCGACCGCCTGTTCGGGCGCGGCCAGGGCGATGGCCTGCCAGACCGCGTCGCCGCGCGCCTCGTTCCAGGCCAGATCGCCCGATGCCGAAACGTAAAGCACGTCGCGCGCCTCGGCCCGCAATTCGGATGCGCCCCCCTCGGGGGTCGTCACCTCGAACGGGGTCGAGGGCGCGATCTGCGAGGTCAGCAGGAAGAAGATCAGCAGCAGGAACACCACGTTGATCATCGGGATGATCGATTCGCCGCGCGGGCGTCGGGGGGGCATGTCGATCCGCATGGGCTACTCGATCAGGATGAGGTCGGTGAAACCCGCCGCGCGCAGCAGGTCCATCACCGCGACCAGACGCTGAAGGTCGGCCTCGTCGCGCGGGCGCAGGATGACGGCGCCGCCATCGGGCATGGTCTCGACCGGCATCAGCTGGGCCAAGGCGTCGGGCAGGGCCTCGGGCGCGATCTCGGCGCCATTCAGGCGCAGCGCGTCGGGCGTGACGTCCAGCAGGCGCGGGGGTCCCTGCCATTCGGTCCCCGCGCCGCCGGTCCCGCCCGAGACGGGCAGGACCGCATCCATGCCGAAGCGCGAGGCCAGCATGAAGAAGATCAACAGCAGGAACACCACGTCGATCATCGGCGTCAGCGACATCCGCCGGGGATGCCGCCTTGGCCCCAGATCGAAGCCCTCGGTGTCGTCCGTGTGGCTCATTCCGCGGCCTGCCGTTGCCAGTCCTCATCCGCCTGCGGTTCGGGCCGCGACAGGGCGCGGGGTGCCGCGACAAAGACGCGGGTGGCCAAATCCTCCAGATCCGCCTGAAGCCGGTCGCTGATGCTTTCGAACCATGACAGCGCGACGCCTGCGGGGATCGCCACCGCCATCCCCGCCGCCGTGGTCAGCAGCGCGACCCAGATGCCGCCCGCCAGATCCGACGGATCGGCCTGATTGCCCGAGCTTTGCAGCACCTGAAACGCCGCGATCATGCCCAGAACCGTGCCCAGCAGGCCCAGAAGCGGCGCAATCGTCGCGATCAGTTCCAGCGCCCGCAACCCCTCGCGCGAGCGATAGAGCGCCTGTCGCGCCACCCGCGCGGTTTCCTCGCGGGCGGCCTTTTCGTCAAAGGCGGGGTCGAGCGTGGTGCCGATGGCCGCCTGCACGACCCGGGCGCGGGCCGAGGGGCGGCCGCGCACCTCGGCCATGGCCTCGCGCCAGCGGCCCTCGGACCACAGCTGGATGGCGCGGCGCGAATGGCGCCCACCCCAGACCCCCAGCCGCCACAGCGACCACAGCTTCCACAGAACCACCGTCAGCGTCAGCACCGACAGGGCCGCGATCAGCCACATCGTCCAGCCGCCATCCCGGATCATGCCGATCAGGGGCAGGGCGGACAGGGTCTCGGTCATCTGGTTCATTCGGTGGCTCCTTGTCTGCCATCCCGCCTTTCGGGGCGGATCAGAACGCCTTGGTCAGCGTCAGTTTGACATTCCGCCCGGCCGCAGGACCGGTCAGCCATGTCGCCGGGGTATAATCGCGATTGGTCACGTTATCGACGCCGAAATTGACCTCCAGCCCCTGCGCCACGCTGTCGGGCGCCGTCCAGGTGGCATAGATGTCATGCACGCCATAGCCCGACCGATGCGTGCCGTTGGCCTTTTCGCGACCATCGGCCAGCGTGCTGCGCGCGCCGATCTTCCAGCTGTCGGACAGCCGATAGCTGGCCTGAAGCATCAGGCGGTTGTTCTGCAACGTGTCCAACGTGGCGCCGTCCTGATCCTCGCCCTCGACCACCGTGACCGAGGCGCCTACTTGCCAGCCCGCGCTGGCATAGCTGGCCTCGATCTCGCCGCCGCGCAGAGTGGCGCGGTCGATGTTCTGATAGGCGGGGGTGGGTGCGCGACCATTGGTCCGCACGATCATGTCGCGGATATGGTTGCGGAACAGCGTGACGCGCAGCGCGGCCTCGTCGCCCTGGGCCAGCAGGTCGCCGCCGCGATAGCTGAAGCCGATTTCCAGGTTGCGGCCCTTTTCGGTCCGCAGGTCGGGCGAGGCGGCGCCGCCGGCAAAGCCGTCGTAAAGCTCGTCCACGGTGGGGATGCGGCGCACATCGGCGGCAGAGCCAAAGACCCGCCAATTGTCGTTCAGCCGGTAGATCGCGGCGATCTGCGGCTCGGCGGCGTTGGTGGACAGGCGGTCATCGCTGACGGTAACGCTGTCCTTGGGCTCGGTCCGCTGCCAGGTCTGGCGCAGGCCGGTATTCACGGTCAGCGCGCCCAACGTCACCTCGGACAGGGCATAGATCGCGTTCTGCCGGGTGAAGGCTTCGGGATGCGAGGACGAGATCGTCGTCGAGGACCGGTCCTGCCGCGAGGTTTCCGCGCCGATGGTCAGGTAATGCTCGTGCCCCGCGCCCGACAGGTCCGCGACGTTCCGCACGTTCAGCTTCCACAGCGCATAATCGCGCCGCCCCAGCAGGCTGGGCATGATGGGCTCCGCCGCGACCGAGCCCTGCTGCACATCCTTGATCGTGTTCGTATAGGACAGCGTTACCCGCGCGTCGATCAGCGCATTGTCGGCGGGGTTGTAGCCCCAGACCAGACGCGCGGTCTGGTCGCGGGTCAGGATGTCGCCGACGCCCCAACCCGGAAAGTTCGGGAACAGCCCGACCTGCGGGCCGTCGATCTGGTTGTAGTCCTGATCCCTGCCATCGGCTTCCAGATGCAGATAGCTGGCCTCGACATAATGGTCACCCAGTTGCTGCCGCGCCTTCAGCAGCAGGTTCGGCGTTTCCGAATTCGACCGCACGATGGTGTTGCCGTCGGCATCCTCGGTCTCGCCCAGCTTGCGGAAGGCAAGGCCCGCGACCGCCTCGAACCCGTCGGTCGGGCGCCAGCCCCAGACCGCGCTGGCCAGCGCCGTGTCGGGGTTGCTGGCATAGCCCAGACGCACGCGCCCGCCGCTGGTCCGGCCCTCGGCGATCAGGTCGCCCGCCTCGATCGTCTCCATCGCGATGACGCCGCCAAGCGCGCCCGCGCCATAGAGCGTGGACGACCCCGGCCCGCGCAGCACCTCGACCCGTTTCAGAAAGTCCGGTTCCACGAACAAAGACCCCTGACGGTAGCTTTCGTAGTATTTCCGCTCGCCGTCGATGATCTGGACGATCCCGGCCTCGGAGGCGGCCGATCCCGTCGCGCCGAAGCCGCGGATGTTGAAGCCCTGTCCGAAGAACCCGGCCGAACCCACGCCCTGCACGCCCGGCACATTGGCCAGCACATCGCCGATCGTGCCGGGGTTCAGGTCGTCAAGCTGGTCCTGATCCACCACCGTCACCGATTGCGGCACCGAGGATGCGACCTTTTCCGTGCCCGCACGCAGCACGATCGGGTCAAGGAGCAACCCGTCCGCCTGTTCCTGTGCCAGAAGCGGCGTCGTCATCAAGGTCGTTCCCAGAAGGGCGGCCAAGGCCGTCAGGTTTCCGCGCATGTCTGTCCCTTTGCGTCGCGTGTTCGCGCTGGCATCGGGCTGGCGTCTTGCGCCGCGTAAGGAATCTTACTAAAGATGTCAAGAATAGCGTCCAGCCTGTCAGCCAGATGCCCGCCACCGCTTTGGATCGAGGCCTGACATGAATGACCTGACGCCCGCGCGCCTGCGCGAACTGAAACGCGACGCTGCCCTGCGCCCCTATGATCTTGCCGCGCAGCTTGGCCTGTCCGAAGCCGCACTGGTCGAGGCCGAGCTGGGTCATGGCGCCACCCGGATCGACCCGACGCCGGGGCGCCTGATCCCCGCCGTGCAGGCTTTGGGCGAGGTGATGGCCCTGACGCGCAACCGGTCCTGCGTGATCGAGAAGATCGGCACCTACAACGACTTCCACGACGGCGACCACGCCGCGATGACGCTGGATGCGGAAATCGACCTGCGGATCTTTCCGCGCCACTGGGTCCATGCCTTCGCGGTTCAGGCCGACACGCCATCGGGCACGCGCCGGTCGGTGCAGGTCTTCGATGCGGCGGGGGCTGCGGTCCACAAGGTCCATCTGCGCGAGACCAGCGATCTGGCGGCGTGGGACTGGCTGCGGACCGATCTGGCGCTGCCCGATCAGCACGGCCTGTCCGATTACGCCCCCGCCCCCGCCCCCGAAGGCGCCCGCATCGCGCCCGACCGGGCCGAGGCTCTGCGCGCCGAATGGGCGGCGATGACCGACACGCATCAGTTCAACACGCTGGTCCGGCGGCTGAAGATGAACCGCCTTGGCGCCTATCGGCTGGTGGGCGCGCCCTGGGCGCGGCCTCTGGCGGCGGCGGCGTCGGACGCGATGTTCCGCGCGCTGCTGGCTCAGGGCCAGCAGGTGATGCTGTTCGTCGGCAACATGGGCTGCATCCAGATCCATTCGGGCCCGGTGCAAAGCCTGAAACCGATGGGGCCGTGGCTGAACGTGATGGATGCACGCTTCAACCTGCATCTGCGCGCCGACCATGTGGCCGAGGTCTGGGCCGTCGAGAAACCCACCAAGCGCGGCCCGGCTTTGTCGGTCGAGGCCTTCGACGCGGCGGGCGAACTGATCTGGCAATGTTTCGGCAGGCGCCCGGAAAAGGGCGGCGATGCCGAGGGCTGGGCGGCGCTGGTCGCGTCCCTGCCGGGCGTCGAGGTCCCCGCATGAGGGGTGCGGCGCTTCTGCTGGCGGTGCTGGCCTTGCCCTCGGTCGCGCTGGCCGACCGGGTTCTGGCCCTTGGCGGTGCGGTGACGGAAACCGTTCACGTGCTGGGCCAGGGCGACCGGCTCGTGGCGCGCGACACGACCTCGAGCTATCCGCCCGAGGTGCTGGACCTGCCCGATGTGGGCTATGTCCGCGCGCTCTCGCCCGAGGGCGTGCTGTCGGTGCGCCCCGACCTGATCATCGCCGAGGAAGGCGCGGGCCCGCCCGAAACGGTGGATATCCTGAAAGCGGCGGGCATCCCGCTCCACCAGATCGCTTCGGGCGAGGACGAGGCCTCGGTGATTGCCCGGATCGAGGCCGTCGCGGATGCGCTTGGCACGCCGCAGGCCGCCGCTGCGCCGCTGGCGGCGATCCGCGCCGATTTCGCCGCGCTGGAGGCCGCGCGCGATGCCGTCGATCAGCCCGCCCGCGTCATGTTCATCCTGTCGCTTCAAGGCGGGCGCGTGCTGGCGGCGGGGCAGGAGAACGGCGCCGATGCGATGCTGCGCCTTGCCGGGGCCGAAAATGCCGTGACGGGCTTTTCCGGCTACAAACCCCTGACCGACGAGGCGATCACCGCCGCCGCGCCCGACATCATCCTGATGATGAACCGGGGCGAGGGCGACAGCGATCACGGCGCCTCGGACGCGGCGCTCTTGGCCATGCCCGCGATCAGCACCACGCCTGCCGCGCAAAAGGGTCGGGTGATCCGCATGGACGGGCTGTATCTGCTGGGCTTCGGCCCCCGCACCGGGCAGGCCGCGCTGGACCTGCACCGCGCCCTCTACGAGGCCCCGTGATGGTTGCGACCGAGATTGGCCTGCGCCTCGAAGGCGACCGGCGCCATATCGGGCGCATGGTCGGGATGTGTCTGCTGGCGGCGCTGCTGGTCGTGTCGGCCCTGTCGCTGACGCAGGGGGCCTCGGGCGTGTCGGGGCTGGCGGTGCTGCGCGACCTGATCGCGGGGCGCGAGGTCGCTGTGACTGACCGCGTGGTGCTGTTCCAGATCCGCCTGCCGCGTCTGTTGACCGGCGTGCTGGTCGGGGCGGGTCTGGCTGTGTCGGGCGCGGTGATGCAGGGCCTCTTTCGCAACCCGCTGGCCGATCCGGGGTTGCTGGGCGTCAGCGCGGGCGCCGGGCTGGGCGCCATCGCGGCGATCGTTCTGGGCGGGATGCTGCCGCCCGCCATCGCGGCCTTCGCGGGCTGGCATCTGGTGCCGCTGGCGGCCTTTGCGGGCGGCTGGGTCGCCATGCTGGTGCTTTACGCGGTGGCGACGCGGGGCGGGCAGACCTCGGTTGCGACGATGCTGCTGGCGGGGATCGCGCTGGCCGCGATGGTGGGCGCGCTGTCGGGGCTGATCGTCTATTCCGCCGATGACGCGCAGCTGCGCGACCTGACCTTTTGGGGGATGGGCTCGCTGGCGGGCGCCAGCTGGACCAAGCTGGCCGCCGCCGCGCCCGTCATTCTGGCGGGGCTGGCCTGCGCGCCCTTCCTGGCGCGCGGCCTGAACGCGCTGGCTTTGGGCGAGGCCGTGGCCGCGCATACCGGCATCCGCGTCCAGCGCGTCAAGGCGGCGGCGATCCTGGGAACCTCGGCCGCCACGGGGGCCTCGGTCGCCATTTCGGGCGGGATCGGCTTTGTGGGCATCGTGGCGCCGCATCTTCTGCGGCTGATCCAGGGGCCGGATCATCGCTGGCTCTTGGTCAATTCGGGCCTTCTGGGCGCGACCATGCTGATCGCGGCGGACATGATCAGCCGCAGCATCGTGGCGCCCGCCGAATTGCCCATCGGGATCATCACCGCCGTGATCGGGGGGCCGTTCTTCCTGTGGGTGCTCTTGTCGAACCGCAAGGTGCTGGGATGAGCCTTTCTGCATCCGCCCTGCACATCGCGCTGTCGGGGCGCATGGTGCTGCACGGCGTCGATCTGACGGCGAAGGCCGGGCAGGTGACGGCGATCATCGGGCCGAACGGCTCGGGCAAGACGACGCTGCTGCGCGCCATGACCGGAGAGGTCGCGCCGCAGGCGGGCCGCGTCACGCTGAACGGCGCCGACATCGCTGGCCAGCCGCCCGAGGCTCTGGCCCGTCAGCGCGCCGTCCTGCCGCAGCACAGCGCCATCGGTTTCCCCTTCACCGCGTCCGAGATCGTGGGCATCGCGCTGGACGGGCTGCCCCTGACCGCGCCCGAACGCGCCGTGCTGATCCGCGCCGCGCTGGCCGAGGTCGGGCTGGCCGGTCACGCCGGGCGGCTGTGGCAGGACATGTCGGGCGGCGAACAGCAGCGCGCGCAAATGGCCCGCGCGCTGGCCCAGATCCGTGCGCTGCCCCAGCCGGACGGCCCACCCCGGTGGCTGATGCTGGACGAGCCCGTCAGCAGCCTTGATATCGCCCATCAGCTGGCCGTGATGCGACTGGCGCAGAGCCACGCTCAGGCCGGTGGCGGCACGGTCGCGGTGATGCATGACCTGAACCTGACGGCGATGGTCGCGGATCACGTGCTGCTGTTGCAGTCAGGCCGCGTGCTGGCCGAGGGACCGCCCGATCTGGTTCTGACCGACCGCCTGCTGGAGCGCGCCTATGGCTGCCCCCTGCGGGTGCGTCACGCCCCCGACCAAGGCGTCTGGCTGCTGCCGCAAAGTGCCGCATGACCGGGGGCTTGCCCCCGGCGCGGGCCTTGCCCAATCTGGCGGGATGACCCCACCCGCGACCCTATCCGTCGCCCTGCACCAAGGCCGCCTTTGCCACTGTTCGACCGCATCATGATCCTCGACTGGTCGGCGGCGGGATCGCCGAAAAGGGGCCGCGATTCGATCTGGATCGGCAGCGACCGCGCCCCCGCCCAGAACCCCGAGACGCGCCGCCGCGCATGGAAGCTGCTGGGCTGCGCCCTGTCGCGGGCGCGCAAGACGGGCGAGCGTGTGCTGGTCGGCGCCGATTTCGCCTTTGGCCATCCGGCGGGGCTGGCGCGGCGGATCACCGGGCAACCGGGTGCGCTGGCCCTGTGGGATCATCTGGGCGCGGCCCATCAGGACGATGACCGCAACCGCAGCAATTACCGTGATCTGGCGGCGGCAATGAACCGCGCCTTGGGCCAGCCGGTCTTCTGGGGCGACGGGCGCAAGCTGGCCACGCCCGATCTGCCGCGCCTGAAGCCCCGCGCCCATCCCGACCTGCCCCAGCACCGCGCGACCGAGGCCGCCAGCGGCACGGCGCGTCCGAAATCGGTGTTTCAGCTGGCGGGTGCAGGGGCGGTCGGCGCCCAGAGCCTGACGGGCATCGCCTGGCTGAACCGCCTGCGCCGCGCGCCGGGCATCGCGGTCTGGCCCTTTCAGCCCTGCGACAGCGCGCGCGTGGTGCTGACCGAGGTCTATCCCTCGCTGATCGGGCAGGCCGTGCGCGCGGCTGACGGCTTTGCCTGCCGCGACGAGGCCGAGGTGACGGTCCTGGCCCATGTCCTGCGCCATCTGGACGATGCCGATGCGCTGGCGCCGCTGCTGATGCCGCATCCCGCGATCACGGCGCTGGCCGATGAGGGGCAGATCCTGGGCTTCGGACACCAGCCCGCGCTGGACGCCGCCGCTGCCGCCGTGCTGGCCGCGCGGCCCTGGCGCGATCAGCTGTTGGGCGGCGCGGTGGATCGGCCGACGACCAGTTCGGCCTCGAGCAATTCCTGAACGGGGGTCGGGTCGTCGGTCTCGATCCGGTTTATCAGCATGGCGGCGATGCGTTGCCCCGCCAGCCGCACCGAGGACCGCATCGCCGTGAATTCCGGCACCGCATCGCGGTTGCTGTAATAGGACAGGTCGTCGTCGAAACAGACTACGGACAGGTCGCGGCCCAGTTGCAGCCCGGATTCCTGGGCGGCCTGCCGCACGCCCTCGGCGATCATGGTCGAGGAACACAGGATCGCCGTCGGGCGCGGCTGCTGCTGCAACAGATGCATCGTCGCGGCGTAGCCATGCGCGACGGTCATCTCTCCGCCCGGCATGTCGGCGCCGGGCGCAAGCCCCGCCTCGCGCAGCGCGTTCAGATAGCCTTCGCGGCGGCGATGGGCAAAGTCCAGCCGTTCGTCGCCATTGACCAGGGCGATGCGTCTGTGGCCCAGCTGGATCAGGAAGCCCGTCGCGCGCTCAAAGGCGCGGCGGTTGTTCACATCGACCCAGGAATAGGGCGCTGTCCGCCCCGAGACCCGGCCATGCACCACATAGGGCATGCCCAGCCTGTCCAGCAGCGCCGGGCGCGGGTCCTCATGCTGCGGGAATTGCACGATGACGCCGCCCACCATCTGGCGTGACTTGAGGCTGCGATAGGCGGCTTCCTGTTCCTCGTCGGGCAGGACGGTCAGGTTGATCTCGTATTTGTGCTGGGCGCATTCCTCGCCGACCCCGGCCAGGAAATCGGCATAGATCGGGTTGACGATCTCGTTCCGGCCGGTGATCGGGATGACGCAGCTGATGACCGGCGCGCGACCCATCGCCAGAAAGCGGGCATGGGCGTTGGGGCTGTAGCCATGTTCGCGCGCGGCGGCGATCAGGCGCGCGCGCGTCTGTTCGTTCACCTCGGGGTGGCCGTTCAGCGCGCGGCTGACGGTGGTTTGCGACATGCCCACCAGCCGGGCGAATTCCTTGAGCCTCATGTCCTGCTTGCCGTCTTGTCGGGGTCGTTCCGGGGGTCGCGGCGCCCCCTGATGCGCCGCGATCTGGCCGCCGCATGTCGCGGCGCGAAAACGATCATAGACGCCCGATGCTTACTGGCGCAAGCATCGCAACAGAAGGCGGGAACGCCCGCAATGCGCGCGCGTTATCCCATGTTCCCACGCATCGAGGAGAGACCATGAGCAACCGCGCTTTGGCCATCGCCGTCCTGATCGCCGCCCTGGCCTTTGCGGCCTCGCCCGTGATCTTTCCCGAATTCGCGGGCTACCGCCCCGACCTGTTCCCGATCCCGCAAGAGAACCCGCCGGTGCAGCCCGTGGGCTGGGCCTTCTCGATCTGGGGGGTGATCTATGCCTGGTTGATCCTTGGCGCGGGCTACGGGTTCTGGCGCCATGCCGGTGACGGCGATTGGCGTCCGATGCGGCTGTGGCTGCTGGCCAGCCTTGGCGTCGGCTTCTTCTGGATCCCGGTCGCGAACCGCCTGCCGGGTCTGGCCACGGTGATGATCCTGGTGATGATGGCCACGGCGGTCACCGCGATGATCCGGGCCGGGCGCGGGCATCCGTGGCTGGAGGCGCGCCCCGTCGCGCTTTATGCGGGCTGGCTGACGGCGGCCTCGGGCGTGTCCATCGGCGTCTGGCTGGGCGGGCATGGCTGGCTGTCGCCGCAGGTGGCTGCGATCCTGTGCCTGATCGGAATTGCCGGGGCCGCTTTGGCGATCCAGTCGCGCCGCCCGCTGGAATGGGCCTATCCGGCGGCGGTGATCTGGGCGCTTCTGGGCGTCGTTGCCGCGAATGCGCCGCGCGGCAACTGGGTGATCGTTGCGCTGGCCGCCCTGGCCGCGATTGCGCTGTCCGGTCGCATCTGGCAGGCTTACGCGCGCAGATAGGCTTCACGCATCAACAGGAGGCTCTGATGCGTCGTCGTGTATTTCTTGGACTGGCCGCCGCGATGGGCGCGCTGACGGGCCGCGCGCGTGCGGCCGAGGCGCCGGGCTTCACCTTTCCCTCGATCGACGGGGGCGATCTGGACAGCCTGGCCTGGCGCGGCCAGCCGGTGCTGGTGGTGAACACGGCCTCGCTTTGCGGGTTTTCCGGCCAACTGCGCGAGATGCAGACCCTGCACGAGACCTATGGCCCGCAGGGGCTGGTCGTGCTGGCCGTCCCATCCAATGACTTCAACCAAGAGCTGGCGACCGGGGCAGAGGTGCGCGAATATTGCGAGATGGAATACGGGATCGACCTGCCGATGACCGACATCCTGCCGGTGGCGCGCGGCGAGGTGCATCCCTTCTATGCGTGGGTCCGTCAGCAGACGGGGTTCGTGCCGAAATGGAACTTTGCCAAGGTTCTGCTGGGGCCGGACGGGCAGGTCATAGGCACCTGGAATTCGTTCACCCGGCCCGGCGCGGACGCGATCCGTCAGGGATTCGCGCCGCATCTGCGGGGCTGAGCCGTCACCAGGGCACGATCTGTCCCTTCCAGTCGCGGAAGCTGCCCGTATCCTCGGGGGTCAGGGTCTCGATCACGCCCAGCAGCGCGCGCGCGCTTTCATCGGGGGTGATCGTCGGGTGGCGCCCGGCATATTTCGCCGTCAGGGGCGTGGCCACCGTGCCGGGATGCAGCGCGACCAGCACCGCGCGCGGATTGCGCCGCCGCCACTCGATCGAGGCGGTGCGGATGATCTGGTTCTGCGCGGCCTTGGCGGCGCGATAGGACACCCAGCCCCCCAGCCCGTTATCCCCGATCGAGCCGACCCGCGCCGACAGCGAGGCCAGCACGGGCCGCCCCTCGCGCGACAGCAGCGGCGCGAAATGGCGGATGACCAGCGCGACGCCCGTGGCGTTCAGCGCGAAATGCGCGGCCATGGCCTCGGGGTCCAGTGCGTCCATCGTCTTTTCCGGCTGGCGCCCGTCGATGACCAGCGCGCCCGTCGCATTGAAGATCAGGTCGAAGCGGTGATCCGCCAGCGCCCGGGCATGGGCGGCGACGCTGTCCGGGCGGGTCAGGTCCAGCCCGTCGCCGCTGCGCGACAGGCTTGTGACCGCCACGCCCTGCGCGCGCAGGCGATCCACCAGCGCCGCGCCGACCCCGCCCGAGGCCCCAAGGATCAGTGCCTTTTCCATCCCGTCCTCTCCTTTGTCAGGATTTCAGTTCCTCGTATGCGGTCAGCGCCCGCGCCCGCCCCTGCGCCAACGAGATCGACGGCATGGCCCGCCGCGTCAGGTCGATCTGCCACGACCGGGGCGCGGCGGCGGCGAAATCGCGGGCGCCCTCGCCGGCGGGGCGCATCCAGTGGTCGCGATAGGCGCATTTCGGGTCGAACTTGTCGCCCTGACCATCGGGGTTGAACACCCGGAAGAACGGCGAGGCATCCGGCCCGCAGCCCGCCACCCATTGCCAGTTCATCGCATTCGAGGCCGGGTCCCAATCGGTCAGGCAGCGCGCGAACCAGTCCAGCCCGACGCGCCAGTCGGTCAGCAGGTGCTTGGTCAGGTAGCTGGCCGTGATCATCCGCACGCGGTTGTGCATCCGGCCCGTGGCGTAAAGCTCTCGCATGCCGGCATCGACCATGCCCACGCCGGTCTGGCCGCGCCGCCAGCATTCGGCATCGGCATTGTCGCGCTTCCACGGAAAGCGGTCCCATTCCTCGCGCCAGCAGCTTTGGTTCATCCGGGGCGATTCGTGCAGCAGGTCGCGGGCGAATTCGCGCCAGGCCAGTTCCGACAGGAAGCCCTCGGCGCCGGGCCTGCCGTCGTGAAAGGCGGGCAAAGCGCGGTGCCAGACGCGCCGGGCGCTGATCTCGCCCACGGCCAGCGCATCGGCCAGACCGGACGTGGAGCGGGGCCGGAAGGGGTGGTTGCGATGCGTGTCGTAATCCGGCAGCGGGCCGTCCAGGAATTCCGACAGGCGGGCATGGGCTTCGTCCTCGCCGGGGCGGGTATGGCGGGCGACCACGTCCCAGCCCCGGTTCATCGCCGCCCGCGCCTCGGGCCAGTCCAGCCCGTCGCTGTCGGGCCAGTCATCGGGCGAGGACAGGCGCGGCGCGTCCTGCGGCGGGGCGATGTCCTGCTGGCGCAGCGCCTTCCAGAAGGGGGTGAACACCTTGTATGGCCCGCCCGTCTGCGTCCGCAGGCTGGCCCGTTCGACCAGATCGGCCAGCGGATGCAGGTGCAGGCTGGCCCCGCCGCGCTCCGCCGCCGCCCGAAGCCCGTGATCCGAGGCAAAGGGAAAGCCCGTGCTGGCATGGATCTGGGTCGCGCCGGTTTCGAGCAATAGGGCCTCGATCACCTCGGCCGGGTTGCCGCGCCTGACGATCAGGCGGCTGCCGCGCTGGCGCAGGCTGGCATCCAGACGCGGCAGCGACAGGGCCTGCCGCATGGCGCTGGCGGGGTGGTCCGCGGCCTCGGCCGGGTCAAGGATCACCAGCGGGATCACCGCGCCCGCCTGGGCGGCCGCGATCAGCGCGGGGTGATCGTCAAGACGCAGGACGCGCCGGAACCAGCAGATGACCGTCATGATTTGCCCTTTCCCGTTGCACCAACACGCGCGAAAGCGTCGAAAAGTTTCCCGATCACGCCCTGCTTTCGGCGGCAAGGGGATGCGCGCCATTGTCACACCGGGCAGGGCTGCTATAGCTGTCGCCCTGACCGCGCCAGAACAAGGATGCCCCACAGCGTGACCGAAACGCCGCCAGCAACCGGGCTTGTCTCGCTGGTCTCTGCCGGGCCGGGCGATCCCGAACTGTTGACGCTGAAGGCCGCGCGCCGTCTGGCCGAGGCCGAGGTGGTGCTGTTCGACGACCTCGCATCCGGCTCGGTGCTGGATCACGCAAACCCGGATGCCCAGCTGATCGCGGTGGGCAAGCGTGCGGGCCGACCCTCGGCCCGGCAAGAGGCCGTGAACCGGCTGATCGTGGATCACGCCCGGTCGGGGCGCCGCGTCGTGCGGCTGAAATCGGGCGATGCGGGCATCTTCGGGCGGCTCGAGGAAGAGCTGGTCGCCCTGGCGCAGGCGGGCATCCCGTTCGAGATCGTGCCGGGCGTCACCACCGCCAGCGCGGCGGCGGCGGCAGCGGGGATGCCGCTGACCCGGCGCCTGACCGCGCGGCGGCTGCAATTCGTCACCGGTGCCGATGTGACCGGCCAATTGCCGCAGGATGTGAACTGGGCCGCGCTGGCCGATCCGCAGGCCACGACGGCGGTCTTCATGGGCCAGCGCAGCTTTCCCGCACTGGTCGCGGGCCTGCGCGCGCATGGCCTGCCGGGCGACACGCCTGCCCTCTTTGCCGAGGCCGTGGGCCATCCCGAACAGCGGCTTGAGCCGACCACGATCGAGGCCTTGGCCCGGCGTCTTGAGGGGATTGTTCCCGACCAACCGGCTCTGATCCTTTATGGCCCCCTGGCCCTGCCTGATCCGGAGAAACAGGGTTAACATCCTGTAAATCATGACGATCTGTTAAAATCCAAGCAAAAGCGGGGCTGTTCAGCCTGCGGCGAAGCGCCCATCCTGCCTAGGCATAAGCCGGTCTGGGCCGGGGCCATCGCAGCCGTTGAACATCATGATCACCTATCGCCACGTGACAACCTTCGGTGTCACGCAACAACGCTGGCTGTCCAACGTCACCGATCTGGCGATTGCCGAATCGGACGGGCGGTTCATGCTGTTCGCGGCGACCCAGATCGGCGGCGGGGTGACCAGCTACGCGATCGGGGATCCCGACCTGCCGCTGCAGATGCTGCGGAACCGGGCATATCTGGACAGTTTTACCTATTCCGGCCCGCCCGAGATCACGCTGCTGTCGCTTGGCGGGCGCAACCTGTTGCATCTGGGTCAGTTGGGCGGCGCGACCAATCTGGGGTTGACCTACCGGATCGACAACGGCGCGATGCCGGCCTTCGGGACGGCCTTCCCCTCTGGCCTGCCGCCGGGCAGGATCACCGCGCTGGAACCGGTGTCGCTGCCCGGGGGCGAGTTCGTGCTGATCGCGCAGGGCGGTCTGACGCTGAGCCTGCATCGCGTGGGCGCGGATGGCGGGCTGGTGCGGCAATCCTCGCTGACGATCCCGACGCCGGACCGCGCGACGCCCGGCGCCCAGATCGACAGGGTGGCCGTGGCGCAGGTCGATGGCCAGACCATCGTCGTCACGATCTCGGGGAACGGCAATTTCGTGTCTACGCATCTGGTGTCGGATAGCGGGCATATCGGGCCGGGCAACCTGCATGTCGCGGCGCGGGGGATGGGATATGACCAACCCTCGCAGCTGCAGGTGGTCGAGGTCGGGGGCAGCACCTTCGTCATTCTGGGCGGGGGCGGGTCGAACTCGATCTCGGTCTTCCGGCTGGACGGGCAGGGGCGGCTGATTGGCACCGACCACATCATCGACGAGCGCACGACCCGTTTTCAGTCCGTCACCGCCATGGAAAGCGTCGAGGTGGACGGCCGCACCCTTTTGTTCGTGGGCGGCGCGGATGACGGGATCTCGGTCTTTACGCTGCTGCCGGACGGGCGGCTGCTGCATCTGGTGACGATCGAGGATGCGAGCGGCACCACGCTGGCCAATGTGGGCGCGATCCGCGCGCTGGTGGTCGAGGGCCGCGTGATGCTGTTCGTGTCCAGCACGACCGAGACCGGGATCACGCAATTCGTCTTTGACCCCGGCCGGATCGGCCTGACCACGCAGACGGGGACCGGCGCGCAGAACGGCACCAGCGGCAGCGACCTGTTGCTGGCGGGCGCCCTGTCCACGCGTCTGTCGGGCGGTGCGGGCGACGACATCCTGGTGACCGGCGGGCGCCAGATCAGCCTGACGGGCGGTGACGGGGCGGATCTGTTCGTCGTGACGCGCACGCGCGGAACCGTCACGATCACCGATTACGAGCCGGGCATCGACCGGCTGGACCTGTCGCTTCTGGGCAATGTCCGCAGCATCTGGCAGCTGCGCTTCATTCCGACCAGCACCGGCGTCCTGATCGTCGCGGGCGAGATGGTCATCGACATCCAGACCCGCAACGGCCGGTCGCTGGCCATCGGCGATTTCTCGAACGAGATGCTGTTCCCGGTCGCGCATTACCTGCTGCCGGAACTGGACCCGTCCCGCATCCGCCCCGAGGGCACGCCCTCGGACGCGCCCGAATGGCTGTTCGGCACCGAGGGGGCGAACCTGCTGCTGGGCGGCGCCCGCCCCGAGATGATCAATGCGGGCGGGGGCAATGACACGATTTCGGCCGGGGGCGGCAACGACACGGTGCGCGCGGGGGCGGGCAACGACGTGGTGCGCGGCGGGGACGGCAACGACCTGATTTTTGGCGGTCAGGGTCGCGACACGCTGTTCGGGGATGCGGGCAACGACATCCTGCACGGGGATGAGGGGAACGACACGCTCTATGGCGGGGACGGCGATGACGTGCTGCACGGCGGGGGCGGCGATGACCTGCTCTATGGCGGCAACGGCAATGACCGGCTGTTCGGTGGAGGCGGCAATGACACGCTGTCGGGTGAGGCCGGGAACGACTACCTCGAGGCGTTGCAGGGCAACAACCGCCTGCTGGGCGGATCGGGCAATGACACGCTGGTTGCGGGGGCGGGGGCCGATTACCTGAACGGGGGCAGCGGCAATGACCTGCTGCGCGGCGGCGGCGGCAACGACACGCTGCTGGGCGAGGACGGCAACGACAGGCTGGAGGGCGGGGACGGCAACGATTCGCTGGCTGGCGGGGCAGGCGACGACGAGCTTTTCGGGGACGAGGGCAATGACACGCTGCGCGGTGGCGCAGGCCGCGACCGGCTATATGGCGGTGGCGGTAATGACCAGCTTTGGGGCGATGACGGCGACGACACCTTGTGGGGGCAGGGCGGGGATGACGTGCTGCGCGGCGGCGTGGGCAATGACGTGCTGTTCGGCGGCGATGGGCGCGACACGCTGCACGGTGACGACGGCAATGACGTGCTGCATGGCGAGGATGGCGATGACTGGCTCTATGGCGGCCGCGGCGACGATACGCTGCATGGCGGCCTTGGCAGTGATCAGCTTTGGGGCGATGACGGCGACGATCTGCTGCTGGGCGGCGCGGGGAACGACTCGCTGCGAGGCGGCCTTGGCAATGACAGGATGCAGGGCGATCTGGGCGACGACCTGCTGTTCGACGATCAGGGCGACAACCTCTTTGACGGCGGCGACGGCAATGACACGATCCGCGCCGGGGCGGGGCGCGACCGGATCTTCGGCGGGGCGGGCAACGATCTGGCATTTGGCGGCGGCGGCAACGACTTCATGGATGGCGGGCCGGGCGACGACAGCCTGCACGGCGAGGGGGGCGACGACCGCCTGATGGGGGGCGCGGGCAATGACCGGCTGTTCGGCGGGCCGGGCGCCGACCGCATCCTGGGCGGATCGGGCAACGACAGGCTGGTCGGTGGGATTGGCAACGACCTGTTGCAGGACATGATCGGCGACAACCGGTTCGCAGGCGGGCCGGGCAATGACACCATCCGCGCCGGATCAGGGCGCGATACGATCCTTGGCGGGACGGGGGCCGATCTTGTGTTTGCCGGTCGCGGCAATGATCGCGTCCTGGGCGGGCCGGGGGATGATACGCTCTATGGCGGCGCCGGGGATGACACGATCGAGGGACGAAACGGCAATGATCGGATCTTCGGCGGCGGCGGCAGTGACCGCCTGTTCGGAGGTCCGGGGGCCGACCGCATCCTGGGCGGTCCGGGCCATGACCTGCTGCATGGCGGTTTCGGCAATGACACGCTGGTGGGCGGTCCGGGCCGCGACACGCTGCGCGGTGCAGGCGGCCATGACCTTCTGCGCGGCCAGATGGGCGACGACCTGCTGGACGGAGGCGATGGCAACGACACACTGGTCGGCGGCTTTGGTGCCGACACGCTGATCGGCGGGCGAGGCCGCGACCTCTTTCGCGTGCTGGGCCGCGACGACAGCCGTGTCGATGCGCCCGACCTGATCCGCGACTTCACGCGCGGCGAGGATCGGCTGGACCTGTCCTTTCTGCGCGTCGGGTATGTGGGGCAGGGGGGGCATTCGGGAGAACGCTCGGTCCGGTGGCAGGTCTCGGGCAACGAGACGCAAGTCTGGATCGACCTTGACGGAGACCGGCGCGCCGACATGCTGATCCGCCTTGAAGGCGTGAATGGCCTCGGCGCCGAGGATTTCCTGTTCTAGCCCTCTTCCAGCCGCGCACAGGCCCATCTTGCGGCGTCGGCGACGGTCGCGTCCGGGTCCTCCAGCAGCGCCGCCGCCACGGGGCGCAGCGCGGGCAGGCTGGAATTGCCGATGGCATAGAGCACGTTGCGGATGAAGCGGTCGCGCCCGATCCGCTTGATCGGGCTGCCCGAGAACCGCGCCCGAAAGGCCGCATCGTCCAGCCCCGCCAGTTCCGCCAGCAGGGGCGCCCCGATGATCCCGCGATAGCGCATCTCGGACCCGGCCTGCGCGAACTTGTTCCAGGGGCAGACCGCAAGGCAATCGTCGCAGCCATAGATCCGGTTGCCCATCAGCGCGCGCAGTTCAGGATCGACCGGCCCCTTGTGCTCGATCGTCAGGTAGGAAATGCAGCGCCGCGCATCCAGTTGGAAGGGTGCGGGAAAGGCGCCGGTCGGGCAGGCATCCAGACAGGCGCGGCAGGAACCGCAATGCTCGCGCTCGGGCCGGTCGGGCGGCAGGGGCAGAGTGGTGAAGATCGCGCCCAGAAAGAACCAGCTGCCCAGATCGCGCGACAGAAGGTTCGTGTGCTTGCCCTGCCAGCCCAGCCCCGCCGCCTGTGCAAGGGGCTTTTCCATCACCGGCGCTGTGTCCACAAAGACCTTGATCTGATGCCCCGGCGCGCGTTCCAGCATCCAGCGGCCCAGCTGCTTCAGGCGCTTCTTCACCAGATCGTGGTAATCGCGCCCCTGCGCATAGACGCTGACCGCTGCCCGGTCGGGCTGGTCCAGCACTGCCAGCGGGTCGGTCTCGGGGGTGTAAAGCTCGGCCAGCATGATGACCGACCGCGCCTCGGGCCACAGGGCGGCGGGGTCGGCACGCCAAGAGGTGCGTTCGGCCATCCAGCCCATCTGCCCGTGATGCCCGGCCTCCAGAAAGGCCGCCAGCCGCGCGGGCAGTTCAGGCAGCGCGTCGGGCCGGGTGACGCCCATCGCGGCAAAGCCGATCGCGCGGGCCTCGGCCTCGATCTCGGTGCGGGCCTGGTGCCAGTCGGTCGGATCCGCGCTGTCCGGGGGGGTCCGGGGGGCCGGCCCCCCGGCGGTCGCGGGACGCAACCGTCCCGCCGGCGGCTTACCCGAAATCCAGCTCGGCATAATGGGGGGCCGGATGAATGCCCGGCACCTGATCGGCCAGAACGGAGCGGAAGGCCGGCCGCGACTTGATCGTCGCATACCAGTCGCGCAGCATCTCGGAGCGGTCCCAGTCCACGTCCGAGATGTAGTCGAGGCACGAGAAATGCGCCGCCGCCGTGAAATCCGCCAGGCTCAGCGTGTTGCCCGCCAGCCAGCGCCGCGTCTCCAGCAGGGTGGTCAGATAGTCGATATGCTCCTTGATCGCGCGCAGCCCGTCCTTGACGACGCGGCTGTCGGGATAGCCCTGCCGGGTCAGCTTCTTCCAGACGCGCTCGCCCAGGATGGGCTGGGTGACCTCGGCGTTGAACTTGTCGTCGAACCAGGCGCAGAGGCGCCGGACCTCGTGGCGTTCAAGCGGCGTCTGCGGCATCAGCGAGGGCGCGGGCACGGCCTCGTCCAGGTATTCGATGATCGCCTGGCTTTCGGCCAGCATGTTGCCCCGGTAGCGCAGCACCGGCAGCTTGCCTGCCGGGTTGCGCCGCTTCAGGTCGGGCGGGTTCTCCCAATAGCGTTCCTCGACCAGTTCGACCTCGATCTTCTTCTCGGCCAGAACCAGCCGCACCTTGCGCGAATAGGGCGAAAGCGCGGTATGATAGAGTCGCGTGGTCTGGGTGTTTGTATTCATTGACTGCTCGGGACCCCTTCGTGTCGCAACGGCGCCTTGATACGCGCGGCCCCCCGGCCTTTCAACCGCCGGACCGTTCCCGGCTGCGCGGCTGGAAGCAATCTGCCCGCCCGTCGCGCAGGATCGTGGCCGCCCCGTCCAGGATCGCCCGCGACCGGGCCGAGGCGCGATCCGTCCGCCGGGTCTTGGGCGCGGGCAGGATCGCCGCCAGTCGCGCCGACTGCGCCGCGGTCAGCCGGTCGGGCGTGGTGCCGAAATGATGCGCGGCGGCGGCGTGGATGCCGAAGACGCCCGGCCCGAATTCCGCGACGTTCAGATAGACCTCGAGGATGCGGCGCTTGGACCACAGCGCCTCGATCACCGGCGTCAGGCCGGTCTCCAGCGCCTTGCGGGTCCAGCTGCGTTTCTGCCACAGAAACACGTTCTTGGCGGTCTGCTGCGTGATCGTGGAAGCGCCCCGGCTCGATCCCGAAGCGACGACCTTGCGGATCTCGGACATGTCGAAACCCCAATGCAGGCAGAAATTCGCGTCCTCGGCTGCGACGACGGATCGCTGCATCACGGGCGCGATCTGATCCAGCGGCACCCAACGACGTTCGGCCAGCGGATGGTCGCGCCGTTCGGCCAGCATCGTCAATGTCACCGGGGGGTTCACGAAGGCGAGGATCGTGACCAGCCCCAGCACCGCCAGCCCCACCCGCAGGGCCAGCCGACGCAAGGCCCGCAGTCCAGTCACAAGCAAACCGCCCCGACGCGGGGCGGCATCATCCGGCATGTCGTCTTCCGGAACCAGGGCGGGTCGGCGCAGGCGCATGGGCGCGTGTCTCATGCGGCCCGCGCCTGCGTCAAGCGCGCCGTGATCAGCCGTGACGGTGTTCCGGCAGCGCCTTCAGCTCGTCCTTGCTGTAGCGGGTCAGGCCGTGAACCTCGCCATTCTCGTCGCGCATCATGTCCAGATCGCGCAACGGTACCATGACGGGCTTGGCCCCGATTCCCAGGAATCCACCGACATCGACCACGACGCCCTGTTCGGGACCCGTGCCGTGGGTATGGGCGATCGTGCCGATGCTTTCGCCCGCGGGGCCATAGATCTGAGCGCCGGTCAGCACGGCCTCGGTCATTTCGTCCGGGGTCAGGCGGGGGTGATTTGCGTGGTCCATGGTCACTCCTTCGGTCTTGGGGCTGCGTCAACCGGGCTGCGGGGTCTTTGTTCCCGATCACGAGGCCGAAATGCGACAATCGGCCCCGTGGTGTGCCAGCCTTTTCGCGCTATCTGACATTTCAGAAATTCCCGAAAAGACCGGAGCGCGCGAAACATGAACATTTCTCCTCTCAGGCAGGAGTTCATCCTGCATTTCGGCGAGATGGGGTCGCGGTGGGGCATCAACCGCACCGTGGGGCAGGTCTACGCGCTGCTGTTTCTGGCCGATGATCCGCTTTGCGCCGACGACATCGTGGCCGCGCTTGGCTTTTCGCGCTCGAATGTGTCGATGGCGCTGAAAGAGCTGCAAAGCTGGAACCTTGTCCGGCTGCGACACCGGCCCGACGACCGGCGCGATTTCTTCGCCACCCCCGACGACCTGTGGGAGATCGTCCGCACCCTTGTTGCCGAGCGCCGCAAGCGCGAGATCGACCCCACCCTGACCAAGCTGCGCGAGCTTGCCATGACCCAGCCCGCCGAGGGCGATCTGGCCGCTCGCGCCCGCATCGACGAATTGCGCGCCGTCATCGAGCAGATGACCCATTTTCACGACGAGCTGAACCGTCTGGAGACCGAACGTCTGGTCGCGCTGCTGAACATGGGCGCCCGTCTGAACCGCATGATCGAAGGGGCAGGGCGCCTGATCCCCTTTCGCAAGGTAAAGGAGTAGACCATGGATCCCCTCATCCTGTCGCGGATCCAGTTCGCGGCAAACATCTCGTTCCACATCCTGTTTCCGACCATCACCATCGCGCTTGGCTGGGTGCTGTTGTTCTTCAAGCTGCGCTTCAACCGCACGGGTGATGAGAAATGGATGGACGCCTACCGGTTCTGGGTGAAGGTCTTTGCCCTGTCCTTTGCGCTTGGCGTCGTGTCGGGCATCACCATGTCCTTCCAGTTCGGCACCAACTGGCCGGGCTTCATGGAGGTCGTGGGCAATGTCGCGGGCCCGCTGCTGGCCTACGAGATCATGACCGCCTTCTTCCTCGAGGCCGCGTTCCTGGGGATCATGCTGTTCGGTTTCCGGCGCGTGCCGGGGTGGCTGCACACGACCGCGACGGCGCTTGTGGCCTTCGGGACGACCTTGTCGGCCTTCTGGATCCTTGTGCTGAACAGCTGGATGCACACCCCCGCCGGGTTCGAGCTGCGCGACGGCGTCGTTCACGCGACCGACTGGTTCGCCATCGTCTTCAACCCCTCGATGCCCTATCGGCTGGTCCATATGCTGCTGGCATCCGGCCTGACGGTCGCCTTCCTGATCGCCGGTCTGTCGGCGCTGCGCTGGATCTGGGGCGACCGGGGCGCCGAGGTGCGCGCCACGCTGCGCTTCGGCGCGATCATGGGCGCGGTGCTGATCCCCATGCAGATCCTTGCGGGCGACTTTCACGGCCTGAACACGCTTGAGCATCAGCCCGCCAAGGTTGCCGCGATGGAGGGGAACTGGGAAACCCAGTCCCGCGTGCCGCTGGTCCTGTTCGCCATCCCCGACCAGGAAGCGCGCGAGAACCGCTTCGAGGTGGCGATCCCCGGCATGGCGTCGCTGATCCTCAAGCATGACTTCGACGGTGTCGTGCCCGGTCTGAACGATTTCGTCACCGAAGACGGCGTGATCGAGCATCCGCCCGTGGCGCCGGTCTTCTTCGCCTTTCGGGTGATGGTGGGTCTGGGCTTTGCGATGCTGGCCCTGTCCTGGTCGGCCCTGTGGTTCATGCGCCGCAAGCGCGGCATCGAGGGGCTGCCCAAGGTCTATATCTACGCCTTCGCGGGCATGGCCTTCTCGGGCTGGCTGGCCACGCTGGCGGGCTGGTACGTGACCGAGATCGGGCGTCAGCCCTGGCTGGTGACGGGCGTGCTGACCACGGCGGAATCCGTCGCTGACGTGTCGGGCGGAATGGTCCTGTCCACGCTGCTGGCCTATCTGGCGGTCTATGCCTTCCTGACCGTCGCCTATCTGGGCGCGCTGACCTATCTGGCGCGCAAGGCCAGCCATGGCGACCGAACCACCCCCGATCCGGCGCCGCGCGATGCCGGGATCGAAATCCTCACCCCGGCGGAGTAGTGCCATGATGACCCTGTTCGGAGACCCCGCCATCTGGCTGCCCTTCGCCTTTGCGGTGCTGATGGGCATCTCGATCCTGGTCTATGTCGTCCTTGACGGCTTTGACCTTGGCGTGGGGTTGCTGTTCCCCTTTGCCGACGGCGACGAGCGCGACCGCATGGTCGCCTCGATCGGCCCCTTCTGGGACGCCAACGAGACCTGGCTGGTCATGGCCATCGGCATCCTGCTGGTGGCTTTCCCGGTCGCGCATGGCACGATCCTGACCGCGCTTTACCTGCCGGTCGCGGTCATGCTGATCGGGCTGATCCTGCGCGGCGTCGCGTTCGAGTTCCGCGTCAAGGCGCCGACGCGCCATCGCGGGGCCTGGAACCGGGCGTTCTTTGCGGGCAGCCTGATGGCGTCTTTGTCGCAGGGCTTCATGCTGGGGCTTTACGTCACCGGGCTGGTCATCACGCCCGCGACCATCGCCTTTGGCGTGCTGACGGCGCTGTTCCTGACGGTGGGCTACAGCTTCATCGGCGCAAGCTGGATCATCGCCAAGGCCGAGGGGCCGTTGCAGCGCAAGGCCGTCGCATGGGCGCGCGGCGGGATCTGGGGGGTGCTGTTCGGCATCGCCGCGATCTCGATGGCGACGCCGCTGGTCAGCGGGCGGATCTGGGAAAAGTGGTTCTCTTTCCCGTCGATCCTTTATCTGTCGCCCTTGCCGATCCTGTCGGCGGTGCTGCTTTACGTCCTGTGGCGGCTTCTGCAGCGCCTGCCCCTGCCGGGCGACCGGTGGGCCTGGGCGCCGTTCACCATCGGCACCGGGCTTTTCGTCATGGCTTTCGGCGGCCTCGCCTATTCCTTCTATCCCTATGTCGTGCCCGAGCGGATGACGATCTACGAGGCCGCCTCGGCCCCTGAAAGCCTCATCATCATTCTGGTCGGCGCGCTGATCGTCCTGCCCATCATCGCGGCCTATTCGATCCTCACCTATACCGTGTTCCGCGGAAAGGCGACGCAGCTGACCTATTACTAGGGTCGGCCCCAAGCCTCCCTGCGGCCCGGCGTGATGCCGGGCCGCATCGCGTTTTCAGTTCACGAAGGCGTCGATCAGTTCGACCACCGCCAGAACGCGCCGCGTCTCCGGGTCGATCCGATAGGCGCGGTTGCCGTCGCGATAATAGCGCCAGTCCGGGCTGGTCCGCAGGTCATGGCGCGCGGGGTCGCGGATCACGACGTAGTCGCCCACGCGAAGCACATCACCCACGCGCGGGCTTGATGCGCCTTGGCGCGCCTGCCCCGGAGGCACACAGGGCGGGTTCTTCTTCGCCAGACCCGGAGGGCAATGCCCGGCCTGCGCGTACTGGGCCCCGTGCGGGCCGTTACCCTTGCCCGGTCCCGCCATCGCGGGGGTCGCCGCCAGAGTCAGGGCCGCCGCGACAAGGGCGGCGACGGAAGAAATGGTCGTATTGGTCATTTTTCTCTCCGTATCCGGACGATCTGTGGCGGGTTTAACGCGCGCGGATCGCCACGGTCCCGTCACGCTGTCGGGATCGGCGGGGTTTCGCCGGATTTCTGGCAATCGCGCGGCGCCGCGCCTATCTTGCCGGTCGGCCCATTCTTGCAAGGACAAGCCCCGCATGAACCCGCAGGATCTAGCCGCGTTGCGCCTTCTGGCCGGGTCCGAGGGCGCGCTTTGCACCCTGACCGGGGTCGAGGGAAGCTTTTCGCGCGCGGTGGGTGCCCATCTGGCCGTGGGCTGGGACGGGCGGATGCGCGGATCGCTGGCCGATGGCTGTCTTGAGCGCGACCTGGCGCTTCAGGCGCAGCGTTTGCGGGGGCAGGCCCCGAGGATACTGCGCTACGGGCGCGGTTCGGACATCATCGACTTTCGCCTGCCCTGCGGCAGTGGGCTGGACATCCTGATCGACCCCGCGCCTGACCGCCGCGCGATCCGCGCCGCCCTGTCCGCCCTGCGCGACAGGCGGCCCGCTTCTCTGGACCTGCCTGACCCGGCTGATATGCAGCGCCTGTGCCTGCCGCCCCTGCGGCTGGAGGTCTTCGGCGTGGCCCCCGAATGTCAGGCCGTGGCCCGCCTGGCCAGCGCCATGGGGATCTCTTGCGCGCTGAACCCGTCAGGCCGCCCGCCCGCGCGCCGCCCCGATCCATGGACGGCAGTGCTGCTGCTGTCGCATGACCACGAACGCGACGAGGGCATCCTGGACTGGGCGCTGGACAGCGAGGCCTGCCACATCGCCGCCATCGGCGGCGCCCACGCCCGCCAGCGCCGGGCCGCGCGTCTGGCCGCCCGGCACGACCCGGCCAGCCTGTCGCGCCTGCACAGCCCCGCCGGCCTGATCCCCGCCGCCCGCGATCCCGCGACGCTGGCCCTGTCGGTCCTGGCCGGGGCTGTCGCCGCCCATCAGGCGCTTGCCGCGGCTGCGACGACCCCGCGCGGCGCCACCTTGACCGGGGGGTGAGGCTATGGTCCTTGCAGGGGAAGGCCCGGACAGGAGACGCGCATGAGCCAGAGCACGCTGCCGGTATCGGCATTCCTCATCTGCCAGAACGAGGAAAAGGTGATCGAGCGCTGCATCCGCAGCGTCGCCTTCTGCCGCGAGATCGTGGCCGTCGATTCCGGCTCGACCGACCGCACGATCGAGATCCTGCAATCCCTGCGCGCCGAGGGCCTGCCGCTTCGCATCATCCACGAGCCCTGGCGCGGCTTTGGCGCGCAGAAGCAGTTCGCGTTGGACCATTGCACGCAGGATTGGTGCTTGAGCATCGACAGTGACGAACGGGTCAGCCCGCGCCTGTCGCGCGCCTTTGCCGGGCTGCTGGACGATGCCGCCGTCGATGGCTGGCGGATCACCCGCTACGACTACATCAACGGTTACGGCTACGTGCCGCCCGCCGCGCGGGAACGCTATCACAACCGGCTGTTCCGGCGCGGCAAGGGCCGCTTTGACACGGATGCGCTTGTCCACGAGGGCATCCTGATCGACGGAGAGGTCCGCAAGGCGCGCGAGGGCGGCCTGCTGCATTACAGCCCCATTCCGCTGCATGACCAGATGCTCAAGGAAAACCGCTATTCCAGCCTCAAGGCGCAGATGCGTCGGCGCGATGGCAAAGACGCGCGGCCGTGGAAGATGATCGCCAGCCCGCCGGTCTTTTTCCTGCGCTGGTATCTGGGGCACGGGATGTGGCGCTGCGGCTGGCCGGGGTTCATCCATTGCGCCAAGGGGGCGGTCTATTCCTTCCTGACCGAAGCCAAACGCTACGAGGCCGAGGCGGTCGAACGCGTCCCGGTGGTCGAGCCCGTCGAGGGGCTCGACCGTTACTAGAGTCGCTTATGCCGGGTCCTTGGCATAGCGCAGATAGGGCAGCTTGATGTCGAGGGGGCCGAACTTCTCTGCAGCGGCCTTGTCGTCCAGCGCCAGCGCGACGATCACGTCCTGACCTGGCACCCAGTTCGCGGGGGTGGCCAGCGGCACGCCGTCGGTCTTGCGGACGGCATCCAGCGCGCGCAGGATCTCGGCAAAGTTGCGGCCGACCGACATCGGATAGGTCATCGTCAGGCGAACCTTCTTGTCCGGGCCGATGATGAAGACCGTGCGGACGGTCGCGGAATGCGCGGGCGTGCGGCCTTCGGTCGGCAGGTAGTAATCCGCGGGCAGCATGTCATAGGCCTTGGCCACGGCCAGATCGCTGTCGTCGATGATCGCGAAATTCGCCGGCACACCCGCCACCTTGGCGATGTCGGCCTTCCACTTTCGGTGATCGTCCACGCTGTCCACCGAGACGCCCAGAACCTTGGTGTTGCGGGCCTCGAATTCGGGGGCCAGCTGCGCGACGGCGCCGAATTCCGTCGTGCAGACCGGGGTGAAGTCGCGCGGATGGCTGAAGACGATGGCGTAGCCGTCACCGATCCAGTCGTGAAAGCGGATCGTGCCTTCGGTCGATTCGGCGGTGAAGTCGGGGGCGATGTCGTTGATGCGCAGGGACATGCTCTGTCCTTTCGGTTGATTGGCTCGGGCTGAACATAAGCAGCCTGCGCGCGAATGCCAGAGCGGGCGAAGTGCCGCGCGAACGGGCGGGCTGCCCCGGAACCGGCCTTGCGGCGGGCGGTTTGCAATGACAGGCTTTGCACGAAACGCAGATGGAGGGTCACATGGCCGAAGTGATGGACAAGCGCAGCTTCTATATCGACGGTGCCTGGGTGGCGCCCGCCGCGCCGCGCGATCTGGAGGTGATCGACCCCTCGACCGAGGAACCGGTGGCGGTGATCTCGCTTGGCGATCAGGCCGATACAGACCGCGCCGTGGCCGCCGCCAAGCGCGCCTTTCCGGCATGGGCCGCGACGCCCCCTGCCGAGCGTCTGGCCCTGGTCGAGAAGATCCTTGAGATCTACGAGCGCCGCGCCCCCGACATGGCCCGTGCGATCACGCTGGAGATGGGCGCCCCGACCGACATGTCGCTTGGCGATCAGGTCGATTCGGGCAGCTACCACATCCGCAACTTCATCACCGCCTTTCGCGATTTCCGTTTCGTGCGCCCGCTTGGCGATCACGCCCCGACCAGCAACGTCGCGTGGGAGCCCGTGGGTGTGGTCGGCCTGATCACGCCCTGGAACTGGCCGATGAACCAGGTGACGCTCAAGGTGATCCCGGCGCTTCTGGCGGGCGACACCTCGGTGCTGAAACCGTCCGAGATCGCGCCCCTGTCCTCGATGGTCTTTGCCGAGATCCTTGACGAGGCCGGGGTGCCTGCGGGTGTCTTCAACCTGGTGAATGGTGACGGGCAGGGCGTGGGCAGCCAGCTTTCGGTCCACCCCGATGTCGAGATGATCAGCTTCACCGGCTCGACGCGGGCGGGGATCGCGATCAGCAAGGCGGCGGCGGACAGCCTGAAGAAGGTCTGTCTGGAACTGGGCGGCAAGGGCGCGAACCTCGTCTTTGCCGATGCCGACGACAAGGCGGTGGTGCGCGGCGCGCGGCATTGCTTCTACAATAGCGGGCAGTCCTGCAACGCGCCCACCCGGATGCTGGTCGAACGCTCGGCCTATGACCGTGCGGTCGAGATCGCCGCGAAGGTCGCCAACGAGACCGCCGTGGCCAGCGCGCACCAGCCCGGCCGCCATATCGGACCTGTCGTCAGCAAACAGCAATGGGACAAGATCCAGGGCCTGATCCAGGCCGGGATCGACGAGGGCGCGCGGCTGGTCGCTGGCGGCACCGGTCTGCCCGAGGGCGTCAATCGCGGCTATTTCGTGCGGCCCACGGTCTTTGCCGATGTGACCAACGACATGACCATCGCCCAGCAGGAGATCTTTGGTCCGGTCCTGTCGATCATCCCCTTTGACAGCGAGGAAGAGGCCGTCCGCATCGCCAATGACACGCCCTATGGCCTGACGAACTATGTCCAGTCGCAGGACGGTGCCCGCCGCAACCGCGTGGCGCGGCAGTTGCGGTCCGGCATGGTCGAGATGAACGGCGTTTCGCGCGGGGCGGGTTCGGCCTTTGGCGGGGTCAAGATGTCGGGCCGTGCGCGCGAGGGCGGCGTGATGGGGCTGGAGGAGTTCATGGACAGCAAGGCCATCAGCGGCTGGGACACTGACGCCTGATTGCCTGCCCTGACGGGCAGGCGAAGCCGGGGGGACTTCACGTCCCCCCGGACCCCCCTGTGGGATATTTCGACCAAGGCAAAGGGGCTTTGTGGCACGCCAGGCCCGAGGGGGCGAGGCGGGGCATGGCCCCGCGCGAAAGCCGGTCCCCTCAATGGGGACCGGCTTTCGCTGCCACCGCCCGGCAGGGCAATTTCGCAGGCTGTTCGTCCGGGGCTGTGGTGGCGGAGGCTCAGCCGATTTCGGCGAGGAAGATGTAGCCCGCGCCGTAGATCGTCTTGATCAGGCGCGGGTTCTTGGGGTCTTCGCCCAGTTTCGTCCTGAGCCGCGAGATGCGGACATCCATCGCGCGGTCGAAGCTGTCGCCCGCGGCCCCGCCAAGCGCCTCGAGCATCTGGGCGCGGGTGATCAGGCGGCGGGGATTGTCCGTGAAGAGGCGCAGCACCTCGGCTTCGGCATGGCTGAGGGGTGTTTCCGTGCCGTCGGGCGCGGTCAGCATGTAGCGGTCGAAATCCGCGTGCCAGCCCGCGAAGCGGATGTTCTGGGCGCGGGCCGTCTGGCTTTGCGCCGGGCGGCGCAGGCGTGCCCGGATCCGGGCCACGACCTCGGCGGGCTCGAAGGGCTTGATGATGTAGTCGTCCGCGCCCAGTTCGAGGCCCGTCACCCGGTCCTGCACCTGCGCGCGTCCCGAGATGATGATGATGGCCGCACCCGTGTCGCTGGCCAGGCGGTGGACCAGCGCCAGCCCGTCGCGGTCGGGCAGGCCCAGGTCGATCAGGCAGGCATCGGGGGTGATGCGGCGCAGCGCGGCCTCGAATTCGGTGGCGCGGGCGAAGGATTGGGTGCGGAAGCCCGCATCCTCCAGTGCGGCCGACAGCAGGCGGCGGATTTCCGGCTCGTCGTCGAGAATCGCGATCAGGGGTGTGTCGGTCATGGCAGGGCCTTTGTGGCAGAGGCTAGCGCGGCGGCGAGGCGGGCGGGCGGGAAGGGTTTCGTCAGGACCGGGCCGCTGGCGCAGTCGCGCAATTCGTCGCCCGCGGGCAGCGAGGTCATCAGCACCAGCGGCAGGCCGCGTCCGGACAATTCGTGGCCCAGACCGTCGCCCAGCTGGATGTCCGACAGGATCAGCGTCAGGCCGGGCAGGTCCGAGAGCGCGCGGGCCTCGGCCAGTGAGGCGGCCTCGATCACCGAATGGCCAAGCCCGGTCAGCTGGTCGCGCACCTCGGCGCGGATCGCGTCGTCATCCTCGGCCAGAAGCACCATCTGCGGCGCGACCGGCCGCCAGGGCAGGCGCAGCGTCACCCGCGCGCCGCCTTCGGGGTTGTTGTCCAGCCGCAGCGTGCCGCCCGCCAGCTTGGTCTGGTCATAGACCATCGACAGCCCCAGCCCCGAGCCGCGCCCCTTCTTGGTGCTGTAGAAGGGCTCGGTCGCGCGTTTCAGCGCCTCGGGAGTGAAGCCCGGCCCTGTATCCCAGACGGTCAGTTCGAGCCAGTCGCCGTTCTGGCGTGCGCTCAGCGTGATCTGTCCCGGCCCGGTCATGGCGGCATTGGCGTTCAGGATCAGGTTCAGCAGCGAATCCTGAAGTGCGCCGGGGTCCAGAAGGACCTGGCCGTCGGGCAGGTCCAGTTCCAGGTGCAGGTCCGTCCCCTCGGACAGGCTGGGGCGGGCCAGCCGCGCCAGTTGCGGCAGCAGGCGCGACAGAAGCGCAGGCTCGGGCGTCAGGTCGCGCGGCGCGCTGATCCGCGACAGACCTTCCAGCAGCGCGACGCCGCGGCGGGCTGCGGCTAAGGTGGCCTCGACATCATCAGCTGCGTCATCGGGCAGGTCGCGGGCTGCCAGACGCGATTGCAGCCCCAGGATGATCGTCAGCAGATTGCCGAAATCATGCGCCATGCCGGAGGTCAGCTGCGCGGCCAGGCTGCGGCGGCTGGCATGGGCCAGCGCCTCGCGGGCCTGCACCTCGGCCGAGACATCGGTGGACAGGATATAGACGCCCTGCCCCTCGCGGTCGGGGGTCAGGGCGATGCGGATGCGCCGCCCGGATATGGGATGCGTGATCTCGAAGACCTGCGCCTCGCCCGCCAAGGCCCGGCGCATATGGGGTTCCAGCGTGGCGAAGGTTTCCGCGCCATGCGCCTGTTCGACCGTCTTGCCGATGATGTCGCTGGCCGCCCCCGGAAAGACCGAGGCCAGCCTGCGATTCGAGAAGGTATAGCGGAACTGCGCGTCCATATGGGCGATATGGGCGGGGACCATCTCGGTCACTTGCCGCGTTCGGGCCTCGGTCCGGGTCAGGATGCGCTGCGCCTCGGACAGGGCGGCGTTGGTGGCGGCCAGCTTGCGGTTCGCCGCTGCCAGCCGTTCGGCATGGTGCAGCACCTGATCGGACAGCGCGTCGGATCGCGCCCGCAGCAGGGCCTCTTGCTGCTTGATGTCGGTTATGTCGGTATAGACCGTGACCCAGCCGCCCTGCGACAGGGGCGCGCCCTCGACCGCGACCCACCGGCCATCGGCGCGTTCGCGTTCGAAGTAGTGCGGCCGGAAGGCGCGGGCCTGTTCGACGCGGAAGGCCACCGCCGAATCGGGGTCGGGCTGGGGGCCGTATTCGCCGCGCAGGACCAGAAAGCGGATCGTGTCCTCGAACCGTGTGCCGGGCAGGGTCAGCGCGTCGGGCAGATCGAACATCGCCTGATACTGCCGGTTCGCCACCCGCAACCGCAGGTCGGCGTCAAAGATCGACAGGGCCTGACCGATCAGGTTCAGGCCCGAACGGATCAGCTCTGCCTCGATCTCCGCCTGTGTCAGCGCCGTGTCGATCACCGGCTGGTGCATGGCCCCGTCCCCTTGGCTGCCCCCCTTTGTCGGGGATAGCACCCTGCGTCACGCGCCGAAAGCGCCGTAACATTTCGTTGGAATCCGGAAAAACTGCGGCAAGGATTGCGGACAAGACTGGGTCCCGTTCGCACAAGGGCGGGGAGGCCCGGCGAACAGGCGCGATCCGCGCATGAGGGAGGAAACATGGCAGAGCGGCTGACGCCTTCGGGCGAATTGCGATCTGTGCCCGCGCTTCTGGCGCGGAATGTGGCCCGTTTCGGCAACCGGCCCGCCTATCGCGAAAAGGAATTCGGGATCTGGCAAAGCTGGACCTGGGCCGAGGCTGCAGACGAGATCCGGGCGCTGGCCCTTGGGCTGCTGGCGCTTGGGCTGAAGCCGGGCGATCACATGGCGATCATCGGGCGCAACCGCCCGGCGCATTACTGGGGCATGATCGCGGCGCAGATGTGCGGCGCGGTGCCGGTGCCGCTGTATCAGGACGCGGTCGCCGAAGAGATGGCCTATGTGCTGGAACATTGCGGCGCGCGCTTCGTCCTCTGCGGCGATCAGGAGCAGGTCGACAAGGTGCTGGAGGTCGGACAGACCGTTCAGGGCGTCGAGCAGATCGTCTATACCGACAAGCGCGGCATGCGGAAATACGACCATGCCAGCATGAACGCGCTGGCCGATGTGCAGGCCGAGGGCCGCGCCGCCGCGCAGCGTCTGGGGGCGGAACTGGACCGCCGCATCGCCGCGCTGGATTACGATTCGACCTGCGTGATGCTGTATACCAGCGGCACGACCGGCAAGCCCAAGGGCGTGGTCCTGTCGAACCGCAACATCATCGAGACCGCGAAGAACAGCGCCGAATTCGACCGGCTGGACCAGCGCGAAGAGATCGTCGCCTATCTGCCGATGGCCTGGGTGGGCGATTTCATCTTCTCGATGGGTCAGGCGATGTGGTGCGGCTTTACCGTGAACTGCCCCGAGGGCGCGCATACGATGATGACCGACCTGCGCGAGATCGGGCCGACCTATTTCTTTGCCCCGCCCCGCGTCTTCGAGGGCCAGCTGACCAGCGTGATGATCCGGATGGAGGACGCCGGCCGCCTGAAACGCGGCCTGTTCCGGCACTTTATGGGTGTCGCGCGCCGCGTCGGGCCTGCGCTTCTGGATGGCCGCCCGGTCGGCGCGATGGACCGGCTGTCCTATGCGCTTGGCAAACTGCTGGTGATCGGGCCGCTGAAGAACACCCTTGGCTATAGCCGCATCCGCGTGGGCTACACGGCGGGCGAGGCGATCGGCCCCGAGATCTTCGATTTCTACCGGGCGCTTGGGATCAACCTCAAGCAGCTTTACGGCCAGACCGAGGCCAGCGTGTTCATCACCCAGCAGCCCGACGGGCAGGTCCGCTCGGATACGGTCGGCGTGCCTTCGCCCGGCGTCGAGGTCCGCATCGCCGAGACGGGCGAGGTGTTCTATCGCAGCCCCGGCACGTTCATGTCCTATTACAAGAACCCCGAAAGCACGGCCTCGACCAAGGATGCCGAGGGTTGGGTGGCCACCGGCGATGCGGGCTTCTTCGATAAGGAAAGCGGCCATCTGCGGATCATCGACCGCGCCAAGGATGTGGGCCGCATGGCCGACGGGACGATGTTCGCGCCCAAATATGTCGAGAACAAGCTGAAATTCTATCCCAACATCCTAGAGGCCGTGGTGATCGGCAATGGCCGCGATTTCTGCACCGCGATGATCAACATCGACCTGACCGCCGTGGGCAACTGGGCCGAGCGCAACAACATCGCCTATGGCAGCTATCAGGAACTGGCCGCGCATCCGCAGGTCTATCAGACCATCCGCGAACACGTGGCCGAGGTGAACCGCTCGGTCGCGTCGGACCCGATGCTGTCGGGCTGCCAGATCCACCGCTTCCTGGTGCTGCACAAGGAACTGGACCCCGATGACGGCGAGATGACGCGCACCCGCAAGGTCCGCCGCTCGGTCATCAGCGAGAAGTTCGCCGACCTCGTGACCGCGCTCTATGACGGATCGAACAGCGTCTATACCGAAACCGAAGTGACCTACGAAGATGGCCGCAAGGGCAGCATCAAGGCCACCTTGCGCATCGAGGATGCCCCGGTCTTCGGCGACAAGCGCCAGCAGAAGGTGGCCGCCCAATGAACCAGATGACCACCGAAGGTTACGTCACCCCTGATGGCCGCCAGATCGGCGGGGTGCTGATGGAACTGAAGAATATCACCCTGCGCTTCGGCGGCGTGGTGGCGATCAAGGATATCAGCTTCGACATCCGCCAGGGCGAGATCCGCGCGATCATCGGCCCGAACGGGGCGGGCAAGTCCTCGATGCTGAACATCATCTCGGGTTTCTACACCCCGCAAGAGGGCGAGGTCTGGTTCAAGGGCTATCGCCGCGGCCCGATGAAACCCTATCAGGTCGCGCGCCTCGGCATCGCGCGCACCTTCCAGAACATCGCGCTGTTCGACGGGATGTCGGTTCTGGACAACATCATGACCGGGCGGCTGAACCGCATGAAGGCGGGGTTTCTCGCCCAGGCGATGTGGTGGGGCAGCGCCGAGCGCGAAGAGAACGAGAACCGCGAGGCCGTCGAGAAGATCATCGACTTCCTCGAGATCCAGAACATCCGCAAGACGCCCGTCGGGCGCCTGCCCTATGGCCTGAAGAAACGCGTGGAACTGGCCCGCGCCCTGGCCGCCGAGCCGCAGCTGCTGCTGCTGGACGAGCCGATGGCCGGCATGAACGTCGAGGAAAAAGAGGACATGTCCCGCTTCATCCTCGACGTAAACGACGAGTTCGGCACCACGATCTGCCTGATCGAACACGACATGGGCGTGGTCATGGACCTGTCGGACCGGGTCGTCGTGATGGATTACGGCAAGAAGATCGGCGACGGCACGCCCGCCGAGGTGCGCAGCAATCAGGCCGTGATCGACGCCTATCTGGGGGTGGCCCATGACTGAACGCGCCACTGACGCAGCCAATCGGGGGACCGAATGATGGACCAGCTTATCTTTGCCGCCGAGGTCGTGCTGAACGGGCTGATGACCGGCGTGATGTATGCGCTTGTCGCCCTTGGCTTCGTGCTGATCTTCAAGGCCTCGGGGGTGTTCAACTACGCCCAGGGGGTGCTGGCGCTATTCGCGGCGCTGACGCTGGTGGGCATCCAGAACGGGCAGATCCCCTTCGCGCACCTGATCAACGCGGCTTTCGGCACCTCGCTGCACCATTTCGGCTGGACGGTGCCCTCGGTGCTGGCGATCCTGCTGACGGCAGGGGTCATGGTGCTTCTGGCCTTCCTGATCGAGAAACTGGTCCTCCAGCACCTCGTCGGGCAGGAGCCGATCATCCTCTTCATGGCGACGATCGGCCTGGCCTACTTCCTCGAAGGTCTGGGCGACGTGATGTGGGGCGCCGACATCAAGACGCTGGATGTGGGCCTGCCCCAGGGCATCTCGGACACGGTCGAGGAGGTGACGGCCAACTGGTTCGGCTACGGCTTCTTCATCGACCGGCTCGACATCTGGGCGACCGTGATCGCGGCGCTGCTGGTCGTCGCCCTGGTGGCCTTTTCGCAATACACCAAGCAGGGCCGCGCCATGCGCGCGGTGGCCGACGACCATCAGGCCGCGCTGTCGGTCGGCATCTCGCTACGCTTCATCTGGGTCATGGTCTGGTCGATCGCGGGCTTCGTCGCGCTGGTCGCGGGCATCATGTGGGGCACCAAGTCGGGCGTGCAGTTCAGCCTGTCGCTGATCGCGCTCAAGGCGCTGCCGGTCCTGATGCTGGGCGGCTTTACCTCGATCCCCGGCGCCATCGTGGGCGGCCTGATCATCGGCGTAGGCGAGAAACTCTTCGAATTCGCCATCGGCCCGATGGTCGGCGGCGCGACCGAGAACTGGTTCGCCTATGTCCTGGCCCTCGTCTTCCTGGTCTTCCGACCGCAGGGCCTCTTCGGCGAACGCATCATCGAGAGGGTCTGACAACCATGCCCCTTCTTCTTCATCCAAATATCCCGGGGGTGCGGGGGCTGGCCCCCGCCGACCCGGCCCGAGACGAGGTGACACGATGATCTACCGCGAGGCAGGCGACTTCAAGACCAGCTACCGTGACGACAGCCAGACCTTCCCGATCCGGCTGGACCGGTGGGGCTATTACATCACGCTGGCGGTGGCTTTCGGGATCATCCCCTTCGTCATCAACGATTACTGGGCCAACGCGGTTCTTGTGCCCTTCCTGATCTACGCCATCGCGGCGCTCGGGCTGAACATCCTGACCGGCTATGCGGGTCAGGTCAGCCTGGGGACGGGCGGCTTCATGGCGGTGGGCGCCTATGCGGTCTACAAGCTGATGACCGCCTTCCCGGATGTGAACATCGTCATCCACATCCTGCTGGCGGGCGGCATCACGGCGATGGTGGGGGTCATGTTCGGTCTGCCCAGCCTGCGCATCAAGGGCTTCTACCTGGCCGTCGCCACGCTGGCCGCGCAGTTCTTCCTGGTCTGGCTCTTCAACAAGGTGCCGTGGTTCTACAATTACTCGGCCTCGGGGCAGATCAACGCGCCGACGCGGACCGTTCTGGACCATGCCGTCACCGGCCCGACCGCCACGGCCCCGGCGAAGTACCTGATCTGCCTGGTCTTCGCCTTTGCCCTGGCCTGGATGGCGCGCAACCTGACGCGTGGCACACTTGGGCGCAAATGGATGGCGATCCGCGACATGGACATCGCGGCCGAGATCATCGGCGTGAACCCCCTTGGCGCGAAACTCTCGGCCTTTGCGGTCAGCAGCTTCTTCATCGGCATCGCCGGCGCGCTTCTCTTCGCGGTCTATCTGGGCGCGGCCGAGGTGGGCGAGGCTTTCGGCATCAACAAGAGCTTTCTGGTCCTGTTCATGATCATCATCGGCGGGCTTGGCAGTATCTTCGGCAGCTTCGCGGGCGCGGCCTTCCTGGTCCTGCTGCCGGTCCTGCTGAAGAACCTGCTGGTCGGCGGCATGGGCTGGCCCACCGATCTGGCCGCCCATATCGAATTGATGATCGTGGGCGCGCTGATCGTGCTGTTCCTGATCGTCGAGCCGCACGGCCTTGCGCGGCTCTGGAGCCTGGCCAAGGAAAAACTGCGCCTCTGGCCGTTCCCGCACTGACTTTCACTGCAAGAACCGGGCAACCGGCATCATCTCTGGGAGGAGACCCCGCAATGAAACTGAGCTTCACCACCCTGGCCGCCGCCATTCTGGCCGCCAGCCCCGTTCTGGCCGATCTGGTCGTGCCGAACATGTCCTATCGGACCGGCCCCTATGCGGCCAACGGCATTCCCTATGCAGACGGGTTCAACGACTACTTCACCCTGCTGAACGAACGCGATGGCGGCATCGGCGGCGTGCGGGTGGCGGTGCCGGAATGCGAAACGGCCTACAACACCGAAAAGGGCGTCGAGTGCTACGAATCGCTGCGTCCGCAGAACCCGCTGGTGCTGAACCCGCTGTCCACCGGCATCACCTATCAGCTGATCCCGCGCGTCGCCGTGGACGGCATCACGCTGTACACGCCGGGCTACGGGAGGACCTCGGCCAAGAACGGCTCGGTCTTTGAATGGGTGTTCAACGCGCCCGCGAATTACTGGGACGGCGCCTCGGTCGCGGTCAAGCACATCCTCGACCAGGAGGGGGGCGACCTGTCGGGCAAGAAGATCGCGCTGGTCTATCACAACAGCGCCTATGGCAAAGAGCCGATCCGCACGCTTGAGGAACTGTCGGCAAAGCACGGGTTCGACCTGACCCTGCTGCCGGTCGATGCGCCGGGTCAGGAACAGAAGTCACAATGGCTTCAGATCCGCCGCGACCGGCCCGATTACGTGATCATGTATGCCTGGGGCGTGATGAACCAGGTCGCCATTCAGGAGGCCGTGAACATCCGCTTCCCGATGGACAAGTTCATCGGCATCTGGTGGTCGGGTTCGGAAAACGACGTGCGCGCGGCGGGTGCCGGGGCGGATGGCTACAAGGCGCTGACCTTCCACGGGGTGGGCCGCGACTACCCGCTTTACGATGACATGCAGCAATATGTCTTTGACGCCGGCAAGGCGTCGGGCGCGGGCGATCAGATGGGCAGCGTGCTCTATTCGCGCGGCGTCTATGCCGCCGTCGTCATCGCCGAGGCGATCCGCACCGCGCAGGAACTGGCCGGCACGCCCGACGTGAACGCGGCGCAGGTCCGCGACGGGTTCGAGGCGCTGAACATCACCGCTGAGCGCATGGCCGAACTGGGCCTGCCCGATTTCGGCCAGCCGGTCAGCCTGTCCTGCGAAAACCACGGCGGCGACGGTCTGGCGCGTCTTCAGCAATGGAGTGCCGGTGACGCGCAATGGTCGCTGATCACCGACTTCATCGAGCCGGACGCGGATGTTCTGAACCCGCTGATCGAGGCCGACAGCGCCGCCTTCGCGCAGGAATCGGGCATCACGCCGCGCTGCAACTGAGGTCCAGACCGGCGGCGGCCCCGCTGCCGCCGGTCCCACGCCATCACCGGGGGGATGCCCATGTTCGACACCGAACACCGCGAGACGCTTCTGGATGTGAACAACATCGAAGTGATCTACAACCACGTCATCCTTGTGCTGAAGGGCGTCAGCCTGTCGGTCCCGAAGGGCGGCATCACCGCGCTTCTGGGCGGCAACGGGGCGGGCAAGACCACCACGCTCAAGGCGATCTCGAACCTGCTGGCCTCGGAACGGGGCGAGGTGACGAAGGGCAGCATCAGCTATCGCGGCAAGCCCGTCGGCGCCGCCGATCCGGCCGCGCTGGTGCGGCAGGGCGTCATCCAGGTGATGGAGGGCCGCCACTGCTTTGAACACCTGACGGTCGAAGAGAACCTGCTGACCGGCGCCTATACCCGCCGCGACGGGGCCGCCGCGATCAAGCGCGATCTCGAGATGGTCTATGAATACTTCCCGCGCCTCAAGGAACGCCGCAAAAGCCAGGCGGGCTACACCTCGGGCGGGGAACAGCAGATGACGGCGATGGGTCGCGCGCTGATGTCGCGCCCCGAGATGATCCTGCTGGACGAGCCCTCGATGGGTCTGGCCCCGCAGCTGGTCGAGCAGATCTTCCAGATCGTCAAGGCGGTGAACGAGGGCGAAGGTGTCACCTTCCTTCTGGCCGAACAGAACACCAACGTCGCGCTGCGCTTCGCCCATTACGGCTACATCATGGAGAACGGGCGCATCGTGATGGACGGCCCCGCCGCCCAGCTGCGCGAGAACCCCGACGTCAAGGAATTCTATCTGGGCATGTCCGACGCGGGACGAAAGTCCTTCCGCGAGGTGCGCAGTTATCGCCGCCGCAAGCGCTGGCTGGCCTGAGGAGCCCAAGATGGCACATTACGACGCATTGGAAACCCGTGACGCCGAGGCACGGGACCGGGATCTGGCAACCGCTCTGCCCGCCGCGATCCGTCGCGCCAAGGTCGCGCCCGCCCTGGCCGAGGCCTTGGCCGACGTGGACCCGGCCAGCGTGACCGACCGCGCCGCGCTGGCCCGCCTGCCGGTGATCCGCAAGGCCGATCTGTCGGCGGCGCAGAAGGCACGGCCCCCGTTCGGGGGCTACGCCGCCCGTCCCGTGGCCGAATTCGACCATGTTTTTCAAAGCCCCGGCCCGATCTACGAACCCGGCATGCGCGGCGGCGATTGGTGGCGGCTGGGGCGGTTTCTGCACGCGGCAGGGGTCGGGCGGGGCGACATCGTCCAGAACTGCTTTGGCTATCACCTGACGCCTGCCGGGATGATGTTCGAATCGGGTGCGCGTGCCGTGGGGGCGGCGGTGCTGCCCGCAGGGACCGGGCAGACCGACCTACAGGTTCGCGCCGCCGTCGATATCGGCACGACCTGCTATGCCGGGACGCCCGATTTCCTCAAGGTGATCCTGGACCGCGCCGACGAGACGGGCGAGGCGCTGGCGATCCGCAAGGCTGTGGTGGGCGGGGGCGCGCTGTTCCCCTCGCTGCGGCAGCTTTATGCGGATCGCGGCATCGCCACGCTGCAATGCTACGCCACCGCCGATCTGGGCAACATCGCCTATGAATCCGAGGCGATGGAGGGGATGATCGTCGATGAGGGCGTCATCGTCGAGATCGTGCGCCCCGGCACCGGCGATCCCGTCCCCGAGGGCGAGGTGGGCGAGGTTCTGGTCACCACGCTGAACGCCGATTACCCGCTGGTCCGCTTTGCGACGGGCGATTTGTCGGCGGTGCTGCCCGGCACCAGCCCTTGTGGCCGGACCAACATGCGGATCAAGGGATGGATGGGCCGCGCCGATCAGACCACCAAGATCAAGGGCATGTTCGTGCGCCCCGAACAGGTCGCCGCCCTTGTGGCCCGCCACCCCGAGATCGCCCGCGCCCGCGTCATCGCCGACCGCGACGGCGAGATGGACGTGATGACCGTTCAGGTCGAGACGACCGCCGATTGCGCCGACCTGATCAGCCTGTCGGTGGTGGACATGCTGAAGATGAAGGGCCGCGTGCAACTGGTCGCTCCGGGCAGCCTGCCCAATGACGGCAAGGTGATCGAGGACCGGCGCAGCTATGATTAAGCCTTGCTGAATGGATCGTATTTGATCCGTTAACTTGTCTGGTCGCCGGGTCGGGGCGACATTGCAGCCTGAACAGGAAAGGTTGCGATCATGGCGACGGGCAAGGGCGGAACGACGATCATCATCAAGCGCGGTGGTGAAAACGCCGAGGGTGGCCATCACGGTGGCGCATGGAAGGTGGCCTATGCCGATTTCGTGACGGCGATGATGGCTTTCTTCCTGCTGATGTGGCTCTTGAACGCGACCACGGAAACGCAGCGCAGCGGGCTTGCGGATTACTTCTCGCCCTCGGTGACGCGCACGCCGGGCTCATCCGGGGACGGCATCGAAGAGGGCGTCCGCCAGGCGATCGAGGAAGACCTGCCCGACAGCGAGAATGCCGCCCAGTTCCAGGAATTGGCGCAGCAGGTGCAGGACGTGCTGACCGGAACCGGGGCTGAATCGCAGCAGATAACCAATCTTTTGAAGCATGTCGTGACCCGCATGACCGACGAGGGGCTGGTGATCGAACTGTCCGACCTCACCGACGCGGCCCTTTTCACCCCCGACGGCACCGCAGCCGAGCCCGCGCTGGTGCAACTGGCCCCGATCATTGCGCGCGCCCTGGGCCATACGCGCAACCGCATCGCCATTTCCGGCCATGTCCGCGCCTATCCCGAAACGCTGGTGAATTCGCCGGTCTGGCCCCTGTCGGAAGGGCGCGCGCACACGGTCCGCCAGCTTCTGGAGGGCGCCGGGCTGGACCAGCGGCGGATGCACCGCGTGTCGGGCTACGCCGACCGCAAGAACCGCAACGGCAACCCGATGGACCCGTCCAACAACCGGATCGAGGTGATTTTACTGAGATAGGCCGGGGAGCGGGCGGGGATTATCCGAATCTTAAACCTTGTCGGGCAGCTTCCGGGGGACAAGCTGAATCGAAAGGGTCCGTCCATGTCCATGTCCTCTGCCATGAATGCCGGCGTCGCCGGGCTCGCGGCGAATTCCTCGCGTCTGGGAACGATCTCGGACAATATCGCGAACTCGTCCACCTTCGGCTACAAGCGGATGGAGACCGATTTCACCTCGGTCGTGCTGAACCAGAACCGGGTGGCGGGGATCTATTCAGCAGGTGGCGTCCGCACCAGCACTTCACGCGTCATCGACGCGGATGGCGCCCTGGTCACGACCTCGAACCCGTTGGATATCGCGATTTCGGGGCGCGGCTTTCTGCCTGTGACCTCGATGGTGGACCTGAACAACAATTCGACGAACCTGCCCTTCATGATGACCCGGACGGGGGCGTTCGACACGGATGCGAACGGCATCCTGCGCACCAGCAGCGGGCTGGTTCTGCTGGGCTGGCCGGTCGATGCAAACGGGAACGTCCCGACCGTGTCGCGCGACACGATGGGCCAGCTGGAGCCTGTGCGGATCCAGGCCAACCAGACTTCGGGCGATCCGACGACGCGGATCTCGCTTGGCGTGAACCTGCCGGCCAGCGAAACCGCAGCCGGTGCGGCGGGCGTGACCCTGCCGATGCGCGTCGAATATTACGGCAACCTCGGCACGGCCGAATCGCTCAGCTTCAGCTTCACGCCCGACACGACGGCGACGGTCGGAACCTCGAACACCTGGACCATGGCCATCAGCGACAGCGCGACCGATCCGGCGCTGAACCCGATCGCCAGCTACCAAATCGTCTTTGACGGCTCGCAGGCGCATGGCGGCAGCATCGCGTCCATCACCACCCTGACGGGGCAGGCCTATGATCCCGCAACCGGCAATATTCCGGTGCAGGTGGGCGGCGGCATGCTGGACCTTTTCGTGGGCACGCCGCTTGGCAATGCGGGCCTGCGTCAGTTCGCCTCGAGCTTTTCGCCGACCAACGTGATCAAGAATGGCTCGGCTGCGGGCAACCTGCTGGGGGTCGAGGTCGATGCCGATGGCTTCCTGACGGCTTCGTATGACAGCGGATTCACGCGGCGTCTGTATCAGATCCCGCTGGTTGACGTGCCCAATGCCAACGGGCTTGCGACTTCTGATGGCCAATCCTACCGCATCTCGCCCAATTCGGGCAGCTTCTTCCTGTGGGATGCCGGTGACGGCCCGACGGGATCGATCCTCGGCTATGCGCGCGAGGCATCGACGACTGACATCGCGCAGGAACTGACGAACCTGATCACCACGCAGCGCGCCTATTCGTCGAATGCCAAGATCATTCAGACTGTGGACGAGATGCTGCAGGAAACCACCAACATCAAGCGCTGACGCCTGATCGGAGACGCAGATGAGCATCACCCGCGCCCTGTCGAACGCCATGTCCGGCCTGACCGCCACCGCGCGCGGGACCGAGCTGGTATCGGCAAACATCGCCAACGTCATGACCCCGGGCTATGCGCGGCGCGAATTGGCGATCAGTCCCCAGGCCATGGGCGGCAATATGGGGGGGGTGCGGATCGATGGCGTGGTGCGCGCCGTCAACCTGTCCATGCTGTCAGAGGGGCGCCTGGCAAGCGCCGCGCAGGGAGAGGCCGCGACCCGCGCCGCCTTTCTTTCCTCGATCGAGGGCGTGATCGGCATGCCGGGGCAGGCGGGTGGCCTGGCCGCGCGTCTGTCGGATTTCCAGTCCTCGCTGGTCTCAGCCGCCGCCCGCCCGGACGACGATCTGCGCCTGCAGCAGGTCCTGTCCAGTGCGACGGCGCTGGCTCGCGGCTTCACCACAGCGACCGATGCGTTGCAATCCGCCCGGGCCGAGGCCGACGGTGCCATCGCCTCCGAGGTCACGACCCTGAACGACGGGTTGCAGCAGGTTGCGACGCTCAACCGCCGTATCTCCGCGCTGGAGGCCAGCGGCAAGGACGCGGCCTCTCTCATGGACGAGCGGCAGCGGGTCGTCGATCGCCTGTCTTCCATAATCCCGCTCAAAGAAGTGGCGCGCGAGGGCAGCAAGATCGCGCTTTTCACGCAGGAGGGGCTTGCGCTTCTTGACGGAACGCGGCCCTTGCAACTGGGCTTCGCGCCGTCGCCGGTGATCGACGCTCAGTCCGGTGTCGGAAGCCCACTTTCGCTGATTTCGGTCGACGGAGCGACGCTCGCGCCCGAGCAGATGAAACTGCTTGGTGGTGGCAGCCTCGCGGGACATTTCGCGATCCGGGACGAGCTTGCGCCCGACCTTCAGCACGATCTGGACCTTCTGGCGCTGGACCTGCAGGCGCGGCTCTCGGAGCCCACGGTCGACCCGACCCTGGGCGGCGGGCCGGGGCTTTTCACCGATGCTGGCGAGCTCGCCTCCGCAGCCTCTGTCGCCGGCCTGGCCGGGCGTATCGCTGTCAACGCCATGGCCGATCCGACCCAGGGAGGGGCGCTCTGGCAGATACGCGCGGGGCTGGGCGCACCGACACCCGGCCCCGTTTCCGAGACCGGGCGGCTGAACGCGATGGCGGCGGCGCTGGACGCCACGCGCCCGCCGGCGGGCGGTCCTGTGACGGGCGCGCGTGCCTCGCTGCCCGTCCGGCTGGCCGAATTCGGCGCGAACGTCACGACGCAGCGCGTCGGGTCCGAGGCCGAGCTGGCCGCGCGGAATGCACGTTTGAACACGATCAGCGAACGTATGCTGACCGGCGGCGTCGACAGCGATGCCGAGATGCAGAAGCTGCTGCAATACGAACAAGCCTATGCTGCCAATGCCCGGGTGATCCGCGCCCTGGACGACATGATCAACCAGCTTCTGAGGATCTGAGATGACCATTTCGACGATCGGAGATCAGGCCCGCTTTTTCGCCCAAAGCCTCGCCACGAACCGGCTGAAACAGTCACTGCAGACCTTGACGCAAGAGCTGTCCAGCGGCGAGGTCGCCGATATCGGGACCAGGTTGCAGGGCAATACGCGCCTGCTCGGCGCTATCGAGGCGCGGATCGGCGCCTTGCAGCAGTTTCAGCGCAATGCGGCGGATGCCGCGATTTTGCTGGACGGGGTCCAGCACGCGCTTGGTGGCGCCCGAGAGGTCGCTTCGAGCCTGGGCGTCGAGCTTGCGACCGAGCTTTTCGCGCATGACACGGCCTCGTTACGCAACCGGTCGGACCGGGCCGCCGCCGCGCTCAACCAGGTGGTAGAGCGTCTGAATTTCGCGGTGGGCGGGCGCTTTGTCCTGTCAGGCCTGTCCAGCGATGTCCCGCCTCTGGTCTCGGGCGCGCAGATAACGGCTATGTTGTCGACGGTCACGGCCGGGTTGACCAGCGCGGATGACGTGCGGCAGGCGGTCAGCGACTGGTTCGACGCCCCGCCGGGCGGCGGCGGCTTTCTGGATCAGGCCTATCGCGGTACTGTCGGAGAGCCGCAAATCATCCCTGTTTCGGGCGACAGCGCCGTCGCCATCCGCAGCTCGGCCGCTTCGCCCGAACTGCGCGACCTGCTCAAGGCGCTGTCGCTGGCCGCCTTGCCGGCGCATGGTGCGCTGGCGGGTAATCCTGCCGAGCAGCGGGCCTTGATCCTCGGCGCAGGTTCCGCGTTGATCGAGGCGGATCGTGACGTCATCGCCGAGATCGCTCGCGTCGGCGTCTCGCAGCAGACCGTCGAACAGGCGCAGGGCGCGAATGCCTCCGCGTTGACGATCCTCGGGACGAGGCGAAACGACATGCGGTCGGCCGATCCGTTCGAGACGGCGGCCGCCCTTTCCGAGGTCCAGAGCCAGATCGAGTCCATGTATGCGGTCACGGCGCGGCTCTCCAAGCTCAAGCTGGTGAACTTCCTCACATGATCAGATGTCTCATTTCCGCGCTTGTCGCGCTTGTTCTGGCCGGCTCAGCCATGGCGATCCCGGTCCGGATCAAGGATCTGGCCGATTTTGATGGGGTGCGCGGCAATGATCTGGTCGGCTACGGGCTGGTCGTCGGCCTTGACGGGAGCGGCGACAGCTTTCGCAACGCGCCCTTCACCGAAGAGATGCTGGCCAGCCTGTTGGAGCGACTGGGCGTGAACGTTACCGACGAGGCGCTGCGTTCGAAGAACGTGGCAGCGGTGATCGTGACCGCGACGCTGCCGCCCTTTGCCCGGTCGGGCAGCCGGATCGACGTGAACGTCTCGGCCATTGGTGATGCGAAAAGCCTGCTGGGCGGCACCCTGGTGATGACGCCTCTGAAGGCGGCGGACGGGAATATCTACGCTGTTGCGCAGGGTTCGATCATCGCGGGCGGGGTTTCGGCCGCGGGTGAAGGGGCTCGGGTCGTTGACGGTGTGCCGACCACGGGCAAGATCCCTGTCGGCGGTCGGGTCGAACGCGAGGTCGAGTTCGACTTTGCCGGGATAGACACGATCCGGATCGCGCTGCGGAACGCCGACTTCACCACGGCCACGCGGGTCGAGGACGCGATAAACCGTGATTTCCAGCGGCAGCTGGCCGTCACGCTGGACAGCGGCACCGTGCTTGTGAACTTTCGCAACCTGGGCGCGGTCAACCCGGCTCGTGTCGTGGGCCGGATCGAGAACCTGCTGATCGAACCCGAGGACCGGGCCAAGGTGGTGATCGACCATAAATCCGGCACGATCGTGGTCGGCGAACGCGTGCGCATCTCGCGGGTGGCTGTCTCGCAAGGTGGGCTGACCCTGAGGGTCAGCGAGGCGCCTGTCGTTTCCCAGCCCAACCCCTTTGCTGCGGGTGAGACGGTCACGGTCCCCCGCACGCGCGCCGAGATCGAAAACCAGCCGGGCATAGGCTTTGTCGAGTTGTCGTCCGAGGTCAGTCTGGGCGATCTGGTCGACGGGTTGAACGCGCTGGGGGTCCGCCCCCGCGACATGATCGAGATCCTGAAATCCATCCATACGGCCGGGGCCTTGCACGCGGATCTGATCATCGAATGAGGTCATTGGGGCCGATGTGCCGCGTCTGGCCGCTGCTGATTTGCGGGCAGCGCAGCCCCTGCCTGGCTTTCCTGGTGAGAGGCAGGGCAAACCGGGATGCGCAGCCGCTTATTGTCCAGCGTCCCGGGCGGACGTTCGGGCAGGAGGCGCTGCCCTTTCTCCGGGGCCAGCCTCGGGCGCGACAGCGGCAGCTTTGCCAATATCGCGATTGCAGGCACGAACCGCATGGTCGAATGGGCGACCGGCCCCTGACGGCACGGCAGCGGGCCGAGACCGGGGCGCTCGCTCCCCTTTTGCCACGCCGGCGGATTGAAGCGATGGGCCTGCGGCAAGGTCCGGCCATTGCGGTGCAGGAAGGCCGCAAAGATCAGGATCGGGGTAGCCTTTTCCAGCTGGCCCTCGTTCAGACGACGTTGTCCGCGGTCTTGCGCTGGATGGCGGGCGTCGTGGGCCGGACGCAGGCGACGGCCGTCGATGTCCGGCGAGGGCGGCAGGGGTCGCGTTTGGCAGCCAGGGGCTCCCGGGCGGTCCGTGACGCCCGCTATTCAGCGCTGCAGCGTTCCGGTCGGGCTGTCGAGATCGCAGGCGAGGATCAGCGCATTGTCGCACGGGTCGAGCGGCGGGCACCGCGGAATGTTCTCGGTCATCCCCGTATCGAAAAAGGGCCGGCCGTCGATGACGGCGGGGGAGAACAGGACCAGCAGGGCGCTGCTGTCCATAAGGTGATTGACCGTCAGCGGCGCGTCAGAGTTGCGGAAGGCGCGGGCTTCGTCCGTCTGGGCATCGGTGATGGTGACGGTCGCCTCGATCTTACCGCCTTTCATCCGGTTGCATTCGACATGGCTCAGCAGCAGGCGGCGGGTCGCGCGGCAGTCAAGGACCGCCGGATCGGGCGGCATGCCGGGCAGGATCTTGGCCAGGCCGGGCAGCGGAGCGGCGAACAGGGCTGGCCCAGCAGCCTGCGCCGACCCATCCCCGGCCTCTGCGCAGGCTTGTCCAGACATGTGTTGCGCGGTTTGTCCCTGCGACCGGGGGGCTGCTCGCGATCAGGGCGACGACGATGGCGCCGATCGAGGTGACCGCGATCCGCGTGGCGTCCCGCGGCTCGGCTTCGAGCGCGCCGCAGGCCCCGGTGTGAAAGGCGCGCGGCGCTTGCTGCCCGAAAGGCAGAGCCAGGTCTGCAGTCCCCGGTCCGAGGGATCGCGCGGGAGGCGTGGAGGGTCATGGCATCCCCGGTTCTGACGGCTGTGCAACCCGCATGGCGGCATGTTCCCGTAAGCCGCGATCAATGGACAGGCAGAGCCGGGAAAACGCGCAGCGTTGGCCATCTGTGCGGAACCTTGCGGCGGGTTCGGGCACTATCCCACGGAAAAGCCGCCCGGCAGGCGGATCGTGGGGAAGGGGTGCTTATGTTGTCTCGGTGGAACTGGCTTCTGGCGCGGTTGACGCGGCAATTGTGGTTCAGGGCGACGCTGGTCGGGCTGATCGGTGTGGCGGCGGCGGTGGTGGCGGTGGTGGCCGATCGGTTCCTGCCCGACAGCTGGACCTTCGAGATAGGCGCCGATGCGGTGGACGGGATCCTGACCATCCTGGCCTCGTCCATGCTGGCGGTGACGACGTTCTCGCTGACGACACTGACGGGGGCCCTGGGCGAGGCGACCTCGAATGCCAGCCCGCGCGCGACGCGCCTGCTGATGCAGGACCGGGTGACGCAGAACGTGCTGTCCAGCTTCGTGGGCGCGTTTCTGTTCAGCATCGTCGGGCTGGTGGTGCTGCAGGCACAGGCCTATGGCGCGACGGGTCGGGCCGTGCTGTTCATCGCGACGATCGGGGTCATCGCGCTGGTGGTCGTCTCGCTGCTGCGCTGGATCGACCACCTGATCCGACTGGGCCGCGTGGACGAGACCGCCGCCCGTGTCGAACAGGTCGCCCGCCGCGCCCTGACCGACCGTCGCGCCGCACCCGGCATGGGCGGCAAGATCAGGCGGCCCGGCCAGCCCCTGCCGACGACGGCGCGGCCGGTCATGGCGCGCGAAATCGGCTATGTGCTGCATGTGGACATGCAGAAGATCGAAAAGGCCGCCGCGTCGGCGGATCGGCGCGTCGATCTGGCCATCCTGCCCGGCAGCTTCGTGCATCCCGGCGCGCCCCTCGCATGGGTCGATGGCGCACCCGATGAGGCGCTGGCCGATTGCATCCACGCCGCCTGCGCCGTTTCGTCCAGCCGCGATTTCGATCAGGATCCGCGCTTTGGCCTGCTGGTCTTGGCCGAGATCGGCTCTCGCGCGTTGTCGCCGGGGATCAACGATCCGGGGACGGCCATCGACATGATCGCCCGTATCACCGCGCTTGTGGCCCTGTGGTCCGAGGATGTGCCGCAGGACGATGTTCGCTATCCGCATGTCCATGTCCCGCAGATCAAGACCGGCGACCTGTTCGAGGATGCCTTTTCCGCCATCGCCCGCGACGGGGCAGGGGTGATCGAGGTTCAGGTCCGCCTGCAAAAGGCGCTGGCGGCGCTGATGGGCATGGGCGACGCGGCCTTTCGCGACGCCGCCCGCGTTCAGGCCGCCCTCGCCTTCGAGCATGCGCGCCACGGCCTTGCCCTGGAATCCGAGGTCGAACGGCTGCGCGCCCTCATTCCCGAAGCGGCGGCCGTGGACACGACCGGGCCCTGAGCAGGGCGCCGGGAACAAAGCCCCCTGCCGCCTGTTCGCCGCGCAGCAGGCCATGATCGGAGGACGCGGTGCGGACGGGACTGAAATTCGGCCCATTGGGCGAGGACGCGGCGCATCTCTGCGTGGACATGCAGAACCTGTTCGCGCCCGGCTCGCCCTGGGGTGCGCCTTGGGTCGCGCGCAGGCTGCCCGCGGTCACGCGGCTGGCATCGGCCCGGCCCGGGCGCAGCTTCTTCACCCGCTTCATCCCGCCGCGGTCGCTGACCGGCGCGCCCGGCAGCTGGGGGCGCTATTACGCCGCCTGGCCCGAAATCCTGCGCGAGACGCTGTCGCCCGATTGGCTGCGGCTGTTGCCGGAACTGGAGGCTCTGGCGCCGGCCGGGCATGTCTTCGACAAGTCGGTCTATTCCCCGTGGAGCCAGTCTGGACTGCATGCCGCCCTGCGCGACAAGGGCGTGACCACGCTGGTCGTTTCGGGCAGCGAGACGGATATCTGCGTGCTGGCGACGGTTCTGGGCGCGGTCGATCGGGGATACAGGGTCATCGTGGCGGTGGATGCGGTCTGTTCGTCCTCGGACGAGACGCATGACGCGGTGCTGGGGCTGTTCGCGGGGCGCATGGGCCAGCAGATCGAGGTGGCGACGACTGATCAGGTCCTGGCGGAATGGCGCGTCGCCAGCTGACGCGGGGGCGGGCATCGGGGGACGCGCCCCCGATGCCCTTTTCGATCAGTCGTCGCGGTCGTCCACGATGACGGTCAGCTCGTTCTCGTCGCGATAAAGGCCGATCACGTCCTCGGCCTCGTGGTCCGCATCCTCAAGCGCCTGCGTCACAGCGTCGTTGTCGGCGAGCGCCTCGCGCATGTCGCTCAGGCCCTCGCTCTGGTCCAGCGCGCTGTCCAGATCGTCATGGCCACCGGAGGTCAGGCCCGGCGGGGTGTCACCCGCGATGCCCGAACCGGACATGTCGGTTGCCGCGCCGCCCATGGACGGGGCATCCGCCGTCGGGGCATCGGCCGTGGGTGCATCCAGCGACGGGCTGTCGGTTCCCGCGCCTTCGGTTCCCGCGCCCTCGGCGGCCATGTCCGGGGCCATGTCGGAGGCGCCACTGGGGACGTCACCGGCCATGCCGGGACTGGAGGCGCCGTCGCGGCCCTGCAATTCGCTCAGCGGCAGGATCGTGACCGAGGCCGCGTCGTCGATTCCGTCAAGATCCTCGCTGAAATCGCGGCCGGTGCGCAGGTCCGAGAGCAGGCGCTGATAACTCGGCTCATCGGCGTTCATGTCCCCTGCGGCCATCCCGCTGGATCCGGGCGACGTGCCGCCAAGTCCGGGCGCTTCCGCGGCGGGCGTGTCCATGGCAGGCGAATCCATCGCGGGCGTGCCCGCAGCCGGGGCGCCGGTCGTCCCGCCGCCGTTGGTGCCGCCGGTGCCCGCGTCCGGGGCGGCGGTATCGGGGGCCGTGGTCGTCGCGTCGTCTGCGGGCGCCGGCGTCTGGGCCAGTGCGGGCAGGGCCGGAACGGCGAGGGCTGCGGCCACGATGGCTGCACGGCTGGTCATGGTCAGGGCATTGGTCATCTTCGTCCTCCTGAAGGGGGTTCGGGATGCGACTGTTGCCGCCTTGGACGCCCCCAACCGGGCGGGGGCGCTTATGTTCCAGGATTGTCGGGCGTGACGCCCCCTCCCGGATGCCGGATGGAGAAGGGACCGGCGCATGGGCGCCGCGCCGGTCCCGAGGGATCGCCCCCGGGGGGAGGGGGTGGTATCCCTCACAGGCTGTCGGCGGTTTGCTCCATCCAGTCGCGGTGCCGACATTCGTCCGCATATGCCTTCCGGAAGAAGGCCTGCGTCTCGGGCAGCGCGTCGGGATGATCCGAGGCGCGCTGATAGGCTGTGACGGTGTCTTCCTCGTTGGTGCGCATGGCCTTGAGGATGCTGGCATCGCCCAAGAGGCCCGCCAGTGCGACCTTGCCGGTGGTCAGCATCTGTTTCATGTCGCCCTCTTGCGGGGCGTCGGCGCCGGTCTCGGCTGCGATCCGGGTCAGCACGTCCAGATGCTGCAGATGGTCCTGGCGGAAGGTCTCGACCTGGCTCGACAGGGCCGGGTCGGTCAGGCGCGAGATGGTCGTCTCGTAGGCCGCGATCGCGTCGCGTTCCAGCAGGATCAGGCTGGTGACGAGGTCGCGGATGCCGTCTTCTTTGCCGGTCGTGGTGACCATGGGATGTCCTTTCGATAACGGGGGTCAGGGGGTCAGCACGACCTTGGTCCAGTCGTCCTGACGGTCGCGGAAGTTGCGATAGCCGGTCGGTGCCTCTTCAAGCGGCAGCCGGTGCGAGATCAGGAAAGTCGTGTCGATCTCGCCCTCCTGGATCAGGTCCAGAAGCTGGCGCGTGTAGCGCTGCACATGGGTCTGTCCGCTGCGGATCTGCAGTCCCTTCTCCATCAGGGCACCAAGCGGGAACTTGTCGGTCATCCCGCCATAGACGCCGGGGATCGAGACGCGCCCACCCTTGCGCACGGCCATCAGCGCCATGCGCAGCGCATGAGCGCGGTCGGCGCCGACGCCGATCTTCTGCTTGGCGGTGTCCAGAAGGTTGTCGGGCGAAAAGCCGTGACTTTCCATGCCCACCGCGTCGATCACGGCATCCGGGCCAAGGCCGCCGGTCATCTCCATCAGCGCGTCAAGCACATGCGTCTGGCGGTAATCGATCACCGAGGCACCCAGATCGCGCGCCAGGGCCAGCCGGTTCGGGTAATGGTCGATCACGATGACGCGCGCGGCACCCATTAGCAGCGCGGATTGCGCCGCGAACAGGCCGACCGGCCCCGCGCCCCAGATCGCCACGCTGTCGCCGGGGGCGATGTCGCAATTCTCGGCCGCCATCCAGCCGGTGGGCAGGATGTCCGACAGGAACAGCACCTGTTCATCGGGCAGCCCGTCCGGGATGACGACCGGCCCGACATCCGAAAAGGGCACCCGCACATATTGCGCCTGCCCGCCCGGATAGCCGCCGGTCAGGTGCGAATAGCCGAAAAGCCCGCTGACGGCGTGGCCGTAAAGCAGCTCGGTCGCCTCTTGCGTCTCGACCGGATTGGAATTGTCGCATGCGGAATAGAGGCTGGCCTTGCAGAAAAAGCAGCTGCCGCAGGAAATCGTGAACGGCACCACGACCCGCTGACCCTTCTTGAGGGTCGAGCCGGGGCCGGTTTCGACCACGCGGCCCATGAATTCGTGGCCAAGAATGTCGCCCGATTGCATGCCGGGGATCACCGCATCGTAAAGATGCAGGTCCGATCCGCAGATCGCGGTCGCCGTGACCTCGATGATCGCGTCGCGGGGGTTCACGATGACCGGATCGGGGACGGTATCGACGCGGACATCGTGCTTGCCGTGCCAGGTGAGGGCGCGCATCACAGGCTCCTTTGGTTCGAGGCGGTGGCGATCTCACCGGTTTCCAACAGCATCTTCAGGCGCTTGAGGTCCTGTCTGGCGCGCATCTCGGGATCGGTGCCGCGCAGGCGGGCCAGCCAGTGCCCGGCAAGGCCCAGACGCGGGCGATAGCGCAGATGGCCGCGGATCTCGGTGCCGCGACCACCGGGCGCGTCGGCCAGGTCGATCCAAGCCTCGATCTCCAGATCCGCGCCGGGGACCGAATTCCAGCGCAGCGTGCGACCGGGGCGATCCTCGGTCAGGCGGGTCTCGACCCTGAGGGGGGCGTCGGGATCGCCCAAAACCCAGACCGGGCGTTCGGCGTCGCCCTCGACGGCCAGGATGTCCTGCATGAACAGGGCCAGCCGCTGCGGGTCGCGCCATGTCGCGTGGATCTGGTCGCGCGGCGCGCCGATGGTGACGGTGCGGGCCGCATGGCGCTGTCCGCCAAGCCCCCTGCCGCGTGCGGCACTGGAGGGTGCGCTGTCGGGCGGACGGCTGGCGCCGGCCAGCCGGATCAGCCCCGTCACACCCACGGCCAGCGCCGCGACGCCCAGCATGGCCCCAAGAGGGGATCGGCGATCGGTCATGTCGCGGTCCTTTCTGTCGAAGTCCGGGCCGCTGAACCGGCGCGGGGGCGCTTTGTTCCCGGGAACATCCGGGCCGCGCGGCGGTTCAGCCCTTCCATGCGACAGGAGCGCGCCATGAACCCCGAGAACACCCGCCGCGAGAACACCCACTGGCCCGACCGCGAATCGGGCGAGGGGCTGGACGACCCCCGGACCGACGAATCCCCCGGCGAGGGGGGGATGCCCTCGGACATGCGCTATTACCGGATCGGCCCCCGCTCTGGCGCGCTGCATCTGGCGGCGATCATCGGGTTGCCGGTCGCGGTGATCCTGCTGATCGTGATCGTCTGGCTGGCATTCTGAGGATGCGACGCTACGTTCCCGCCGCGACGCTTGGGCTGGCGCTTGGCGGGTTCTTCGACGGCATCCTGCTGCATCAGATCCTGCAATGGCACCACCTGCTGAGCCTTGTCCCCGGCGTCACCGACCTGCGGACGCAGATCCTGTGGGACGGTTACTTCCATGCCGTGATGTATCTGGTGGGCGTGGCGGGGCTGGTGGCCTTGTGGCGACATCGGGCGAAGATCGGGCAGGATACGCGGCGCCGTCTCTGGGCGCCGCTGATGATCGGGTTCGGGCTGTGGCATGCGCTGGACGCGGTGCTGTCGCATTGGATCCTTGGCATCCACCGGATCAAGGTGGACAGCCCGCAGCCGCTTCTGTGGGATATGGGCTGGTTGGCGGCCTTCGGCATCCTGCCCGCGCTGGCGGGGCTGTGGCTGATCACCGGAGGGCCGGGGCCGGGCCGCCCGATGGCGGGCCGTTTCGCGGGGCTTCTGGCGCTGACGACCGGGGCCGGGCTCTGGGCGATGCAGCCGCCGCCCGACCTGCCCCTGACCTCGGTCGTGTTCCGCCAGTCGCTGCCCGAGGACACGATCCGCGCCCGGCTGGATCAGGCGGGCGCGACGCTGGTCTGGTTCGACCAACAGGCGGGCATCGCGGTTGTGGACCTGCCGCGCGGCGCGGGCTGGCGGCTTTACGGGCAGGGCGCGCTGCTGGTCGCGGGGGCGGGCCTGCCGGCCGGCTGCTTCGCCTGGAGCCGCGCCTGACCCCCACCCTTGGAACATCTGTCCGATCCGCCGGTTCTGACGGCCGGTCCGCACCCCGGCGGGCCCAATGCAGGAGACAGCGCATGACCGACCATCCGCACCCCCCCTTTCCGGAACAGGAACAGGAACTGCCCGGCAGCTTCCGCAAGATGGACCCGGTGCCCGACCATGGCGAGGACAGCTGGCGCGGCGCGGGCCGACTGGAGGGTCTGGTCGCCCTGATCACCGGCGCCGACAGCGGCATCGGCCGGGCCGTCGCCATCGCCTATGCCCGCGAAGGCGCCGATCTGGCGCTGGTCTGCCTGAACGAGACCGAGGACATGCAGGACACTGCAGACTTGGTCCGCGAGGCGGGCCGCGATTGTCTGGTGATCGAGACCGACCTGTCCGACGCCGCCAATTGCCGCGACGTGATCGCCCGGACCGCCGAGCGCTTCGGCCGCATCGACATCCTTGTGAACAACGCCGCCCACCAGCGCAGCTTCTCGAAGATCGAGGATATCGACGACGAGGAATGGCGCTACACCTTCGCCACCAATATCGACGCGATGTTCTACCTGACCAAGGCAGCGGTGGCGCATATGGGCAAGGGCGCCTCGATCATCAACACGTCCTCGGTCAATGCCGACCAGCCCAGCCCGGACCTTCTGGCCTATGCCACGACCAAGGGCGCGATCCAGAACTTCACCGCCGGTCTGGCGCAGATGCTGGCCGAACGCGGCATCCGCGCCAATGCCGTGGCCCCCGGCCCGGTCTGGACGCCGCTGATCCCCGCCAGCTTTCCGGGCGACAAGGTCAGCACCTTCGGGCAGAACTACCCGATGGGCCGCCCCGCCCAGCCGGTCGAGCTGGCCTCGGCCTTCGTGATGCTGGCCGAGCCGGTGTCCAGCTACATCTCGGGCGCGACAATCGCCGTCACCGGCGGCAAGCCGATCATCTGAGGGGCGCCATGAACAAGCTAACCGCATTTTGCGCAGGGCTGGCGGGTGGCGCGCTGGTCGCGCACCTGGCCCGCCGCGAGGCCCGTTCCCATGACCGACCCGCCCTGCGACGCGCCCCCGGGCCCGTCCGCGATGCCGGACCGGCCGAAATGCGCGACCCCCCCGAGGGTTGGAGCCGCGCCGACGATCTGTCCGACCAGTCCTTTCCGGCCAGCGACCCGCCCGGCACCTATTAGCGCCGGGCGGCGGCGCGGGCGTGCCTGACGCCGTTGCGGCGGGACCTTGGCAGGGACCGGTGCCGCGCCCTCAGGTCGCGCCGACCGATTTTCGCTGGAACGCGCGCGCCGTTTCTGGTCTGAGAGGGCGAGGCCGGCGCAGCGCAGTCCGGTAAGTGGTCCGAGGCAGCAGACGATGAGCATTCACCTTTATCCCAACGATCTTCCCGACGATCTGGACCTTGGCCCGGTCGTGGCCATCGACACCGAGACGATGGGCCTCGATCCCCGCCGCGACCGTCTGTGTCTGGTGCAGCTGTCCGCTGGCGACGGCGAGGCGCATCTGGTCCAGATCGATCGTGGCCAGACCGAGGCGCCGAACCTGACGCGCCTGCTGACCGATCCCAAGGTGCTGAAACTGTTCCACTTCGGCCGCTTCGACATCGCCGCGCTGGAAAACGCCTTTGGCGTCGTCACCTCGCCGGTCTGGTGCACCAAGATCGCCTCAAGGCTGGTGCGGACCTATACCGACCGGCACGGGCTGAAATATCTGCTGAACGAGCTGGTCGGCGTCGATGTCAGCAAGCAACAGCAGACCAGCGACTGGGGCGCCGCCGATCTGAGCGACGCGCAGCTGGAATATGCGGCATCCGACGTGCTGTATCTGCACCGCCTGAAAGAGGCGCTGGAGGAACGGCTGAAGCGCGAGAACCGGCTGGGTCTGGCGCAGGCCTGCTTTGACTTTCTGCCCGCGCGCGCCCATCTGGACCTTCTGGGCTGGAGCGATGAGGGTGACATCTTCCGGCACTGAGGCGACCAGCCCGGACAGGATTTGACGACCCAAAAGCAGGAGCGGGCGCGTGGCGGATTACATCGAAACGGCGCGGCGGGTGATCGCCACCGAAATCGCTGGCCTCGAGGCGCTGGCCTCGGGTCTGGGCGACGAATTCTCGCGCGCGGTCGCGCTGATGCTGCAGGTGCGCGGGCGGGTGATCGTCTCGGGCATGGGCAAGTCGGGCCATGTCGGGCGCAAGATCGCGGCCACGCTGGCCTCGACCGGGACGCCCGCGCAATTCGTCCACCCCGCCGAGGCCAGCCACGGCGATCTGGGCATGGTGACCGAGGCCGATCTGGCGCTGGTCCTGTCCAATAGCGGCGAGACGCCGGAACTGGCCGACCTGATCGCCCATACGCGGCGCTTCAAGATCCCGCTGGTGGGCGTGGCCTCGCGGCCCGGCTCGACGCTGCTTCGGCAATCGGACGTGGCGCTGGTCCTGCCCCAGGCTCAGGAAGCCTGCGGCAACGGCATCGTGCCCACGACCTCGACCACGATGACGCTGGCGCTTGGCGACGCGCTGGCGGTGGCCCTGATGGAGCATCGCCGCTTCACCCCCGAACATTTCCGCACCTTCCATCCCGGCGGCAAGCTGGGCGCGCTGCTGGCGAAGGTGGGCGATCTGGCCAGCCGCGACCTGCCGCTGGTCGCGCAGGACGCCCCCATGTCCGAGGCGCTGCTGGTCATCAGCCAGAAGGGCTACGGCGTCACCGGCGTCACCGATGCGGACGGTTGTCTGGCCGGGATCATCACCGATGGCGACCTTCGCCGCCACATGGAGGGCCTGCTGTCCCGCCGCGCCCACGAGGTGATGACCCACAGCCCCCGCGTGATCGAACCCGAGGCCCTTGCCGCCGCCGCCCTGGCCGAGATGCAGGCCCGCAAGATCACCTGCCTTTTCGCGGTCGAGGATGGCCGCCCCGTCGGTATCCTGCACATCCATGACTGCCTGCGCGCCGGTCTGGTCTAGCCCATGAACCGCACCCGCATCGTCAGATCGCTGCGTGTGATCCTGCCTCTGGCGGCGCTGGCGATGCTGTCCACGCTGTTCCTCATCTCGCGCGGGTCCGAGACCGAATCGCGCATCCCCTACGCGCAGGTCGATGCCGAGGCGATGGCCCGCGACCCGCGTCTGGTGGCGCCCGAATATGCCGCCGTCACCGAGGACGGCGCCCGGATCAGCCTGACGGCCAGCGCCGCGCGCCCCGACCCTGACCGCGCCGAGGCCGAGGCGCTGCATCTGGACTGGCAGCGCCCCGATGGTCTGGCCGCGATGCTGGTCGCGCCGACCGGCGGGCTGGCCGATGGCCGCATCCGGCTGGATGGCGGGGTCCGCATGACGACCAGCACCGGCTGGCAGATGGACGCGCCGCGCATCGACGCGGCCACCGACCGGTCCGAGATCACCGCCGATGACGGGATTGAGGCCGAGGCGCCCTTTGGCCGGATCAGCGCCGGCCGGATGCGGCTGGAACCCGGCGACGAGGGCGCGACGGGTGCCGCGGTCTTGAATTTCTCGGGCGGTGTGCGTCTGATATACCAGCCCTGAGCCGCCCGAAGGATGACAAAGATGCTGCGCTATCTGCCCGCTCTGGCCCTTGTGGTCGCGCTTCCTGCCTGGGGCCAGAACCTGACCTTTGGCGGCATGCGCGCCGACACCTCGGCCCCGGTCGAGATCGCCGCCGACGCGCTGGCGGTGAACCAGTCCGACGGCACGGCGGTCTTCACCGGCAATGTCGTGATCGGGCAGGGCGCGATGCGCCTGTCCGCGGGCCGCGTGGACGTGACCTATGCCGAGGGCGGCACGACCCGCATCCGCTCGCTGCGGGCCGAGGGCGAGGTGACGCTGGTCTCGGGCGACGATGCGGCCGAGGCGCAAGAGGCGCTTTACGATGTCGAGGCCGGGCAGGTCACGCTGATCGGCGACGTGATCCTGGCGCAGGGCGGCAACGTGCTGACCGGCCAGCGGATGGAGGTCGATCTGGCCACCGGCGCCGCCCGCGTCGAGGGCCGCGTCCGCACCATCCTGCAACCGGGCCAGCAGGGCGGGGGGAATTGATGCCCGACGCGCCAAGGGACGGCCTTCAGGTCCGCAAGCTGCGAAAGTCCTATCGCAACCGGCTGGTGATCCGCGAGGTCTCGGTCGATCTGCGCCGGGGCGAGGTCGTGGCGCTGCTGGGGCCGAACGGCTCGGGCAAGACGACGTGCTTTTACTGCATCGCGGGGCTGGTCGTGCCCGATGCGGGTCAGGTCATCATCGACGGCCAGGACGCCACGCGCCTGCCGATGTTTCGCCGCGCCCGCATGGGCATCGGCTACCTGCCGCAGGAAATGTCGATCTTTCGCGGTCTTACGGTCGAGCAGAACATCATGGCCGTGCTTGAGGTTGCGCTGGACGACCCCCGCCACCGCCGCGACCGGCTGGAGGAATTGCTGGCCGATTTCTCGATCACCCATCTGCGTGGCGCACAGGCCCTGGCCCTGTCTGGCGGCGAAAGACGCCGGGCCGAGATCGCGCGCTGCCTTGCCTCGAACCCGGCCTTCCTGCTGCTGGACGAACCCTTCGCGGGCGTCGATCCCATCGCCGTGGGCGAGATCCGGACGCTGGTCCATGACCTGAAATCGCGCGGAATCGGGGTGCTGATCACCGACCACAACGTCCGCGAGACGCTTGGCATCGTGGACCGCGCCTATATCCTGCATGACGGCCATGTGCTGATGTCGGGCACGACCGACGAGATCGTGGCCGATCCCCGCGTCCGCGAGGTCTATCTGGGCGAAGGCTTCCGCATGGTCTAGGCGCGGCTTCCGGCAAGGGCTCGCTTTTTCCATCACGGCGCCGTGGCTTCCCGTTGACAGGACGCGCCTGCTGTCACCAAATTGAGATATGCAGGGACGGCTCTTGGCTACCCTGCGCGCACCCCGCGCCGGCGCGTGGCAACCGCAAGGTCGCCCCTGCGGGGCGCGGGCAACCGAAGAGGAGGCATGATGCGCTACACGATCAGCGGAAAACACATCGATGTCGGGGATGCCCTGACCACGCATGTCAAATCCGAACTGGGCGAGACGATCGAGAAATACTCGCAACGTCCCACCGATGCGACGGTCACCTTCTCCAAGGATGCACATCAGTTCACCTGCGACGCGGTGGTGCATCTGTCCACCGGCCTGACCGTTCAGGCCAAGGGCGCCGCGACCGAGATCTACGCCGCCTTCGAATCCTGCCGCGAGCGCATGGACAAGCAGCTGCGCCGCTACAAGCGCCGCCTCAAGGACCACCACAAGGACCGCGTCGAGCCTGTTGTCTTTGGCGAGGCCGGCAGCTATGTGCTGGCCGCCGACGAGGATGAGTGGGAATCGACGGGCGACAGCCTCGAACCGATCATCATCGCGGAAATGGAAAGCCGCGTCCCGACCCTGTCGGTGGGCGATGCGGTGATGCAGATGGAACTGGCAGGGGCGCCGCTTCTGGTGTTCCGCAACGAGAAACATGGCGGCGTGAACGTCGTCCACCGCCGCGATGACGGCAATGTGGGCTGGATCGACCCGCGCGGAAACGGCTAGTCCGCCTCGCGCCGCAGACGAAGAAAACGCCCCCGTCCCCCGTGGCGGGGGCGCCTATCTTGGGAAAGTCGCGACCGCATGCAGATTGCCGAAATCCTGAAGCCCGGAGCCGTCCGCTCGCTCGGCCAGCTCACGTCGAAAAAGCGGCTGTTCCAAGAGCTTTCCGAACTGGCCCAGGCCGAATACGGCCTCTCCGCCCCCGAGGTGCTTGACGCCCTTCAGGAACGCGAAAGCCTGGGGCCCACGGGCGTCGGACAAGGCGTCGCACTGCCCCATGCGCGGCTGCACGGGCTGGACAAGGTCGCGGGTCTGTTCATCCGGCTGGACAAGGCGCTGGATTTCGACGCGGTGGACCGCCAGCCGGTCGATCTGGTCTTCGCGCTGCTCGCGCCCGAAACCGGCGGCGTCGATCACCTCAAGGCGCTGGCGCTGGTTTCACGCACCCTTCGCGACGCCGATCTGCGCACCAAACTGCGCGCCAATGACGACCCGGTGGCGCTGCACGCCGTGCTTGCGGCCGCCCAAGGCATCCGGGCGGCCTGACGGTTCCAATCGGTCCGATTCGGTCCTATACTGTCGGCTCGCGACAGGAGGATCGACCATGAAGAAACACGTGACCGACCGACCCCGCAGCACCGGCACCGCGCGGCTGCGCGCCTTCGTCCGCCAGGACCGCGAGGCCGGCCCCCATCCCAGCATCGCCAGCCTGCACAAGCGGCCGCAATCGCGCGACGAAAGCCGCCGCGCGGTCGAATATGCCCGCATCATGCGCGGCCACTCAGCCTGACGGCACCAGGACGAAAGAAGAAGGGGGGCTGTCTGCCCCCCAGGCGCCTTGCGCCTTCCCCCCGAGGATACTTGCCACCAAGGCAAAGACCAAACCTGCGCTTTGCCTTGGGTCAAATATCCCGGGGGAATCGCGGAGCGATGGGGGCAGAGCCCCCTCTCCGGTTCAGGCCCGCACAAGCGCCTCGTAATCCTCGGCGACCTCGCGCGTGATCTGGCCCACCTGGAAATGCCAGTCACCGATCTGGCCCACGGGGGTGACCTCGGCTGCGGTGCCGGTCAGCCAGCATTCGCTGAAGCCTTCCAGTTCTTCGGGCAGGATGCGGCGTTCGTGGACGGTCAGCCCCTTGTCGCGCAGCATCTGGATGATCGTCTGCCGGGTGATGCCGTTCAGGAAGCGGTCGGCCAGGGGCGTGTGGATCTCGCCGTCCTTGACGAAGAAGATGTTGGCGCCGGTGGCTTCGGCGACATAGCCCTCCCAGTCCATGAACAGGGCGTCGGAACAGCCCTTGGCCTCGGCGGCGTGCTTGGACATGGTGCAGATCATGTAGAGGCCGGCGGCCTTGGCGGCGGTGGGGATGGTCTCGGGCGAGGGGCGTTTCCATTTGGCGACGTCCAGTTTCGCGCCCTGCCATTTCGCATCGCCGTAATAGCTGCCCCATTCCCAGGCGCAGACCGCCATTCGCACCGGGTTGCGCGCCGCCGAGACGCCCATGTCCGGCCCCGAGCCGCGCCAGGCGACGACGCGGACATAGGCGTTCTCGAAGCCGTTGGCGCGCAGGACCTCTTCCTTGGCTGCATCGATCTGCTCGGCCGTGTAGGGGATCGGCATGTCCAGCAAGCGGCCCGATTCGATCAGGCGCAGCGAATGTTCGTGGCTTTTGAAGATCTTGCCGTCGTAGCAGCGTTCGCCCTCGAAGACCGAGCTGGCGTAGTGCATGGCGTGGGTCAGGATATGCACCTTCGCCTCGCGCCAGGCGACAAGCTCGCCATCCATCCAGATCCAGCCGTCCCGATCGTCATATGCCGCCGTCATGTTCATTCTTCCTCCGCCGCCCAACCTGTACGATTCTTGCGTATGACAGGGCAGAACAGTCCGTTTGTTACGCAAGATGCTTGACGGCTAGCAATCAGCGGTTAGAAAGTCAACAACGCTGCCATATCGGCGATCCAAGGTGCGAGGGTGTCAGGAATGCAGGACAAGGCGCGGATCCAGGCCATGGTGGGCGAGGATCTTCTGTTCCTCACCGACGATCAGCTGCGCCGCGGGATCGAGGCGATGTTTTTCGCCTATCGCGCCTTTACGGCCGATCCCGACCTGATCCTGGCCGATCTGGATTACGGCCGCGCCCATCACCGCGCGCTGCATTTCGTCAACCGCGATCCGGGCCTGACCGTGACCGCGCTGCTGGCGGTTCTGGGCGTCACCAAGCAGAGCCTCAACCGCGTGTTGCGGACCCTGATCGACGATGGCCTTGTCGAAAGCCGCGTGGGTCGGCGCGACCGGCGCGAGCGTCAGCTTTACCTGACCCCGCAGGGCGTCGCGCTGGAACGGCGGCTGTCGGAATCGCAGCGGGCGCGGATGCGGGCGGCCTATCGCAAGGCCGGGCCGCAGGCGGTGGCGGGTTTCCGGCAGGTGCTGGAGGCGATGATGGACCCCGAGACGCGGGCGCAGTATCAGGCCCTGAAGGAACTGCCCGAGGACCGCTGATCCGCCATGACCACGCCAGATGCCCATATCCTTGTCGTTGACGATGACGAGCGTATCCGCTCGCTTCTGGGCAAGTTCCTGCGGAAAAGCGGTTATATGGTCAGTCTGGCGCGCGACGCGGCTCAGGCGCGGCGGCTGCTGGCGGGGCTGGAATTCGACCTGATCGTGCTGGACGTGATGATGCCGGGCGAGGATGGGCTGGCCCTGACCCGCGATCTGCGCCGCCGCATCGACACGCCGATCCTGCTCTTGACCGCCAAGGGCGAGACCGAGGACCGGATCACCGGGCTGGAATCGGGGGCCGACGACTACCTGCCCAAGCCCTTTGAGCCGCGCGAATTACTGCTGCGGATCGCCGCCATCCTGCGCCGCGTGCCGGTGGTCGAGATGACGCAGCCGAAATTCCTGACCCTCGGCGCGCTGCGCTACGATACCGAAAAGGGCGAATTGTGGCAGGGCGACCAGCCCTTGCGCCTGACCGGGACCGAGGCGGCGCTGATGCGGCGGCTTGCCTCCAGCCGGGGCCAGCCCGTCAGCCGGGCGGAACTGGTCGAGGATCTGGGCCGGGGGACGGGCGACGAGGGCGAGAACAGCGAACGCGCCATCGACGTTCAGATCACCCGCCTGCGCCGCAAGATCGAGACCGACCCGCGCGAGCCTCGTTACATCCAGACCGTGCGCGGCACGGGCTACATGCTGGTGGTGGACTAGGGCGGCCATTCGCCCTAGCCTTTGGCGGTGATGGATCAGGCGACATATCAGGGATTCGCGCTGGACGCCCAGACGGCGCTGGCGCTGCTGGAATGGCAGCTTGAGATGGGCGCCGACACGCCGCTGCTGGATGATCCGGTGGACCGGTTCGATCTGCCCGCGCAGGCCGCGCCCGCCATCCCGATGGCCCAGCCCGCCCCGCAGGTCGCCGCGCCCGAAGCCGACGACCTTCCCGCCCGCATATCCGAGGCCGAGGCGCTGGCCGCCGCCGCGACCAGTCTCGACGCGCTGGCCTCCGCGCAGGAAGGGTTCGACGGGATCGAGCTGAAAAAGGGCGCCCGCCGCTTCTGTTTCGCCGATGGCCGGCCGGGGGCGCGCGTGCTGATCCTGGGCGAGGCGCCGGGCGATGAAGAGGACCGGCAGGGCCGCCCCTTCGTGGGCCGGGCCGGGCAGTTGCTGGACCGGATGTTCGGCGCGATCGGGCTGGCTCGCGACGCGGTCGATGCGGAACGCGCGCTTTACATCACCAACGTCCTCGGCTGGCGCCCGCCGGGCAATCGCGACCCCAGCCCCGATGAAATTGCCGTGAGCCTGCCCTTCGTGCGGCGCCATATCCAGCTGGCGCAGCCCGATCTTGTGGTGCTGATGGGCAATGTCGCGACCCAGGCCGCCATCGGCCAGCGCGGCATCCTGCGCCTGCGCGGCCAGTGGGTGCAGGCTTTCGACCGTCCGGCCCTGCCGATGACGCACCCCGCCTATCTGCTGCGCAACCCCGCCGCCAAGCGCGAGGCATGGGCGGACCTTCTGTCGCTGGCCGCGCGTCTGGAAGCCCTTTCCGTTTAGGTTCGGTTTCCGCATCATGGGCTAACCGGAACGTCCAACAGATGGACCTGTACGCATGCGATTCCTGACGCGCAGCCTTGCCGGGCTGTTTCTGACCTTCATCACGCTTGGCCTGCTGTTTCTGGCGGTGTTCCAGATCTGGCAGGCGGCCGAACAGCGGCGCGCGGGCGGGGGTCCGGGCTTTCGACCCGCCGAACAGGTCTTTACCGCGCGGCTGATCACGCTGGAGCCTGGGCAGATCACGCCGCAGATGCAGGTTTTCGGCACGATCCAGTCGCGCCGCCAGCTTGAACTGCGCGCGGGCGCTGCGGGGCAGATCGTGTTTCTCGACCCCGCCATGCAGGAAGGCGGCGCGGTCACGGCGGGGCAGGTTCTGGTCCGCATCGACCCCTCGGCCGCGCAGGCCGCCCTGGACAGCCGCGAGGCCGAACGCGACGACGCGCAGGGCAATCTGGCCGACCGCCGCCGCAGCGTGGCCATCGCCGCCGAGGATCTGGCCGCGGCCGAGCGTCAGTATGACTTGCGGCAGGCCGCCGTCGCCCGTCAACAGGATCTGGCCGGGCGCGGCCTTGGGACCAGCACGGAACGCGAGAATGTCGAACTGGCCGCCTCGACCGCAGAGCAGGCCGTGATCAGCCGCCGTGCGGCCCTGGCCGATGCCGAAAGCGCCGTGACCGCCGCCGAGAACGCCCTGCGCCGCGCCGAGATCGCCCTGACAGAAGCGCGCCGCGCCTTGGCCGATACCGAATTGCGGGCCGGTTTCGATGGCCGCGTCACCGCCGTCAGCGCGGTCGAGGGCGGCTTGGTCGGCATGAACGAACAGCTTGCCACGATCATCGACCCCGCCGCGCTGGAGGTGCAGATCCCCCTGTCGCTGGACCAGTTCGCCCGGCTTCTGGCCGGAGGCCGCGCCATCGAGGGCGTGCCGGTCGCCGTGGTTCTGGACGGGACGGCCGGGCAGGTGGCGATCGACGCCGTGCTGGACCGTTCCGCCGCCTCGGTGGCCGAAGGGGGCGCGGGCCGTCAGGTCTTTGCCCGTCTTCAGGGCGCCGACACGCCGCTGCGGCCGGGCGATTTCGTCCGCGTCCGCATCGCCGAGCCGGTGCTGGACCAGGCCGCGCAGATCCCGGCCTCGGCCGTGGGCGGCGACGGTGCGGTTCTGGTCGCCGATGACGAGGGGCGGCTGTCCTCGACCCCGGTCGAGGTGCTGCGGCGTCAGGGCGACGACCTGATCGTGGCTGTTCCCGCCCCGCTGTCGGGGGCGCGGATCGTGGCCGAACGCGCGCCGCAGCTGGGCACGGGCATCCGCGTCCGAGATGTGGGCGCGCGTCCATCCCCGCCCGGCGACGACGCCACCGCACCCGCCGCACGGCGCGGCGGCCCGCCCCCCGAGGGTCAGCAGGCGCGGCGCGAAGGGGCGGGCCGTGGCTGATCGCCGGGGCCTTCTGTCGCTGTTCGTGCGCCACCGCACGCTGGCCAATCTGGTGCTGGCGGTCATGGTGGTCGCGGGTCTCTACAGCGCGCCGAAGCTGCGCGCGCAGTTCTTCCCCGATACGGTCGTGCAGGAAATCGACGTCTCTGTCCGGTGGGACGGCGCGGGCGCGGATGATGTGGACCAGTCGGTCGTCGCGGTGCTGGAACCCGCGCTGATGGGGGTCGAGGGCGTGGCCCTGACCTCGTCCCAGGCGGTGCAGGGCTCGGCCCGGCTGCGGCTGGAATTCGAGCCGGGCTGGGACATGTCCCGCGCCATGTCCGAGGTCGAGACGGCGATCGCGGGCGCGGGCAACCTGCCCGAAGGCACCGAAGAGCCGCAGATCACCCGCCGCGCCTGGCGCGACCGGGTGGCGGATGTGGTGATCTCGGGGCCGGTCGGGCTGGACCAGCTGGGCCGCATCGCCGACGACATGTCGAACCGGCTTTATGCGCGCGGCGTCACGCGGCTGTCGGTGACGGGCATCTCGGCCCCCCAGACGCTGGTGCAGATCCGCATGGCCGACCTGATCCGCCACGACCTGACGATGGAGCAGGTCGCCGCCGTCATCGGGGCGGCGGCGGCGCCGATCCCGGCGGGCGACGTGGCCTCGGGGGCGGCGCGGGTGCGGACGGGGGCCGAGACGCGCGATCCGGCGGGCGTGGCCGCGCTGGTCCTCAAGGCGCTGCCGGACGGCACGCAGCTGACCGTGGGCGACGTGGCCGATGTCAGCGCCGAGGGGATCGACCGCGGCACCGCCTATTTCGTCGCGGGCAACCCCGCCGTGATGCTGGGGGTCGAGCGCAGCGCCTCGGGCGATGCGATCGGAATGCAGCGCAAGGTGGAATCGGTCGTCGCGCAGATGCAGCCCATGCTGCCCGCAGGCGTCCAGATCGACCTGGTGCGGGCGCGGGCCGAGCTGATCTCGGGGCGGCTGGCGCTGCTGCTGGACAATGCGATCCTTGGTCTGGCGCTGGTTCTGGGGTTGCTGTTCCTGTTCCTGAACGCACGCACCGCGATCTGGGTCGCGGCGGGTATCCCGGCCGCCCTCTTGGGCGCGGTCGCGCTGATGTATGCGGCGGGCATGACGATCAACATGATCTCGCTGTTCGCGCTGATCCTGACGCTCGGCATCATCGTGGACGACGCCATCGTGGTGGGCGAACATGCCGATTACCGCCACCGCAAGCTGGGCGAGCCGCCGCAGGTCGCCGCCGAACGCGCCGCCCAACGGATGGGCGCGCCGGTCGTGTCCTCGACCCTGACCACGATCATCGCCTTTGCCGGGCTGGTGACGGTAGGCGGCCGCTTCGGCGAGATGATCGGGGACATTCCCTGGACGGTGATCATGGTGCTGATCGCCTCGCTGGTGGAATGCTTCCTCGTCCTGCCCAACCACATGGCCCATGCGCTGGCCCATTCGGCGCGGGAACGCTGGTATGACCGCCCCTCGGCCTTTGTGAACCGCTGGCTGGACCGCTTTGTCGCCGCGGTGGTGCGCCCGGTGGCGCGTCTGGTCCTGGTCTGGCGCTATCCGGCGCTGGCCTTCGCGGTGGTGGCCCTGTCCTGGTCGGCGGCCACGCTGATCAGCGGCAAGGTGCCGTGGCGGTTCTTCGACGCGCCCGAACAGGGCAGCGTGACGGGCAATTTCGCCATGCTGGCGGGCGCCAGCCGCGCCGATACCGAACGTGTGATGGGCATGGTGCAAGAGGCCGTGGACGGCGTCGCCGCCCGCTACGAGGCCGAATACGGCACCAACCCGATCACCCATTCGATGACGCTTCTGGGCGGCAATTCGGGCCGCCCCCTGCCCGGCGCGGAAACCAAGGAGGCCGACCTTCTGGGCGCCGTCCAGATCGAGCTGATCGACCCTGATTTCCGCCCCTATTCCAGCTTTGAATTCGTCTCTGCCCTGCAAGAGGCGATGCCCACCGATCCCCGGCTGGAGGTGATCAGCTTTCGCGGCTTCCGGTCGGGGCCGGGGGGCGATGCGATCTCGGTCCGGATGACGGGGGCAAACGCGACCGTCCTGAAGGACGCCGCCGAGGCGCTGAAGCTGCGCCTGTCGGCCTTCCCCGAGGTCTCCGCGCTGGAAGACAGCATGGATTACGACAAGGACGAGCTGGCCCTGCGCCTGACCGCGCGCGGCGAGGCGCTAGGCTTCACCACGCAGGGCCTTGCGCGCGAATTGCGCCAGCGTCTGGGCGGGATCGAGGCCGCGACTTTCCCCGTCGGCACAAGGTCGGGCGCGATCAATGTCGAATTGCCGCCCGAGGAACGGCAGGGCGATTTTCTTGACCGGATGATGATGCGCGCGGCCTCGGGGCAATGGGTGCCGCTGGCCGATATCGTCACGGTCGAGACGGCGGCCGGTTTCTCGGTCGTGCGGCGCGAGAATGGCGAGCGGATGATCTCGGTCACGGGGGACATCTCGGATGACGACCCGGCGCGCGCGGCGCAGATCACGCAGGCGCTGCAGGCCGAGCTGATGCCCGACATCGCCGCTGAATTCGGCATCAGCTACACGATCACCGGGCTGGCCGAACAGGAACAGGAATTCCTGGGCGACGCGGTCCTGGGTTTCGGTCTGGCGCTGGCCGGGATCTACATGGTGCTGGCCTGGATCTTCGCCAGCTGGACGCGGCCCATGGTGGTCATGTCGGTCATTCCCTTCGGGCTGATCGGCGCGATCTGGGGGCATTACATCTGGCAATTGCCGCTGACGATGTTCTCGATCGTGGGGCTGATCGGCATGTCGGGGATCATCATCAACGATTCCATCGTGCTGATCTCGACCATCGACGAATATACCCGCAAGCGCGGCCTGCGCCCGGCCATCGTCGCGGCGGTCTGCGACCGGTTCCGCCCGGTTCTGCTGACCACGGCGACCACGGTTCTGGGCCTTGCGCCGCTGCTTTACGAACGCTCGTCGCAGGCGCTGTTCCTGAAGCCCACCGTGGTGACGCTGGTTTATGGGCTGGGCCTTGGCATGCTGATCGTCCTGCTGGTCGTGCCGGCGGTGCTGGCCATCGGCGCCGATCTGGGGCGGGCGCGGCAGGCCTTTGCGCGCAGCCGCCGGGCGCGGCCGGTGGCGGGGGTGATGCGCGCGGCGGTGGCGGGCGGCGCGCTGGCCTTCGCGCTGACGCTGCTGCCGGTGACGCTGTTGCCCGCGACGGGGCTGGCGCTGCCCGACTGGTGGCCGGTGGCGGGCTCGGTCGGTGCGGCGCTTGGCGCCTATGCGCTCGCGCTGCTGGCGGTGGTGCTGGGCGCAGGGCTCTGGGCGCTGCGCCGCGCGCCCGCGATCAGGGGCTGAGACGGCAGCCGAAGCTTTCGACCGCATCATCGGCGCTGACCACGGTCAGCCGCAGGGCCGAGGGGTCCAGTGGAAAGGGCGCGGCCTCGGGGCCGACCATCTCGGCCACGGCGACGGGGCCATCGGCGCGCATCTCGATCTCGGCCCCCGAGACCCAGAGGTCGGGCTTGCCCTCGACCTCGATCGCGGCCAGTTCGGGTGTCTCCGAGGGTAGCGCCATCTCGACCCGCAGACCGTCCTCGATCGCGTCGATCCGGCATTCGGGCAGGTCCTCGACCAGACGCGGCGTGTCGGCCATGGCGGCCTTGATGCGGCTGTCGGGCAGGGTGCCGGGCGGCGGCGCGCTGAGGTCAAGCTGGGCCGGCACGCAGATGTTGTCGCACAGGCCCAGCTCGATCTGGCTGTGCAGTGTCAGGGGCAGGGCAGCATCGGTGGGGCTGGCGGTGAAGGGCAGGACAAGATGCTCGTGATAGCCCAACTCCTGCGCGCCGCCGGAACTGATCGCCTCGGGGGCGGGCCAGTGAAAGACCACGCCGGCCAGATTGTCCGAGCCGTCCCATGCGAAACTGGGCGGCAGGCCGCTGTCGCCGGGGCTGCGCCAATAGGTCTTCCAGCCCGGCTCCAGCACCAGTTCCAGTGCGGCGATCCGGTTGCCCGCCGCGTCGGTCCAGCCGGGCAGCAGACGGGCATCGACAAGGCCAAGCGGCAACTCGCCCTCGGCCAGACGCATCTGGGCATAGGCGGGCGGGGCCAGCAGGCAGGCAAGGGCAAGGGAAAGGCGCAACATGCCCCTGACATAGCGCTGCCCGCGACCGTCTGAGAAGTCACAAAGCCGCGCGGCGCTTGCATCGGGGGGCTCTCGTGCCGATCTTGTGATGGAAAGGAGACGCAATGACCACAGCGGACAAGGCCGAGAACCTCACGGGCAAGATCCTGATCGCCATGCCGGGCATGACCGACCCCCGATTCGAGCGGTCGGTGGTGCTGGTCTGCGCTCATTCCGTCGAAGGCGCGATGGGCCTGATCCTGAACCGCCCCCTGCCCGAGATCCGATTCGACGACCTGCTTGAGCAGCTGGGGATCGACGCCGATGACGGCGCCCGCATGATCGAGGTCCGCTTTGGCGGCCCGGTTGAGCCGGGGCGCGGCTTCGTGCTGCACAAGGTTCCGGAACATGGAAGCGACCCCGAGGGGCGGCTGCGCATCTCGGGCGGGCTGGCGATGACGACGACTCGCGATATCCTGGAGGACATCGCCTCGGGCGAGGGTCCCCGCCCGGCGGTTCTGGCGCTTGGCTATTCCGGCTGGGGTCCGGGCCAGCTGGAGGCTGAGATGCTGGCCAATGGCTGGCTGACCGGCGATAGCGCCGAGGACCTGATCTTTGCGCCCTCGCACGAGGACAAGTGGAGCCGCGCGCTGAAGGCGCAGGGTATCGACCCCTCGCTTCTGTCAGGCACGGCAGGCCGCGCCTGACTTGCGTCCCGCGGTGGCCGGGGGCGCTTCGCCCCCCGGACCCCCCGAGGATATTTCAGTGAAGAAGAAATCCGCGCCGTGACAGGGCGCTGGTGGCGATCGGCTTTAGCGGTGGCGCGGTCGCGCGCGGGGGGACCGGGGGGTGCAGCCCCCCGGGGCTTCGCGGGACGCAATCGCGCCTCAGCCGAAGTCGGGGAAGAACTTCTGGGACGGGGTGAAGATCTCGCAGCCCTCGGCGGTGACCCCGATCGAGTGTTCGAACTGCGCCGAGAGCGACTTGTCGCGCGTCACCGCCGTCCAGTCATCGGCGAGGACCTTGGTCTCGGGGCGGCCCAGATTGATCATCGGCTCGATGGTGAAGATCATGCCTTCCTCGAGGACCGGGCCTTTGCCGGGGCGGCCGAAATGAAGCACGTTCGGGGGCGCGTGGAACACCTTGCCGATGCCGTGGCCGCAGAAATCGCGCACGACCGACATGCGGTGGCCCTCGGCATGGGTCTGGATCGCGTGGCCGATATCGCCGAAGGTCGCGCCGGGGCGGACGGCCTCGATCCCTTTCATCAGCGCGTCATGCGTGACCTGGATCAGGCGCTGCGCCTTGAGCGGCGCGCGGCCCGCGACATACATGCGGCTGGTGTCGCCGAACCAGCCCTCGACGATGACGGTCACGTCGATGTTCAGGATGTCGCCGTCCTGCAGCACCTTGTCGCCGGGAATGCCGTGGCAGACGACATGGTTCACGCTGATGCAGCTGGCATGCTGGTAGCCGCGATAGCCGATCGTGGCCGAGGTGACGCCCAGTTCCTCGATCCGGGTGCGGATGAAATCGTCCAGCGCGCCGGTCGTGGCGCCCGGCTGGACCAGCGGCCCCACCTCGTCAAGGATTTGCGCCGCGACCCGGCCTGCCTTGCGCATCCCGTCGAAATCGCCGGGCAGGTGGATGCGGATGCCCTCGCGGGTGATGCGGCCTTCGTCCATCGCGGTTCCTTTCGTCATCCCGCCTAGATAGACGCGATGCCGCACTTGTTCCAGCCCCGCGCGGGCGCTTACAAGAAGGGGCATCATCGAAAAGGGCAGGAAATGCAGTCCGACAATCCCACCGCAGCGATCCTTGTCATCGGGGACGAGATCCTCTCGGGGCGCACGCGCGAAGGCAATGCGCATCATCTGGCGCAGGTCCTGTCCGCGACCGGGTTCGACCTGCGCGAGATCCGCGTGGTGGCCGATGACCATGACCGTATCGTGGCGGCGATCCGGGCGTTGGATGGCAGCCTGGGCGGCGATTACGACCTGCTGTTCACCTCGGGCGGGATCGGGCCGACGCATGACGACATCACCGCCGATGCCGTCGCCGCCGCCCACGGCACCGGGATCGAGGTCAACGCCGAGGCGCGCGCCCTGCTTCAGGCCCGCTGCGATCGGATGGGGACCGTCTTGACCGAGAACCGCCTGCGGATGGCGCGCATCCCGGTCGGTGCGACGCTGATCGACAATGCCGTGTCCGCCGCGCCGGGCTTTTCCATCGGCAATACGCATGTGATGGCGGGCGTGCCAGAGGTGTTCCGCGCGATGGTGGACTGGCTTCTGCCGCGCCTGTCTGCCGGGCGGCCGGTCTGTTCGGCCACGGTCGAGGTGCGGCGCGGCGAAAGCGACGTCGCCGAAGAGCTGAAGGCCGTGGCCGCCGAATATGCCGACCTGTCGCTTGGCAGCTATCCCTTCCATGACGCGACCGGCTGGGGGACGAACCTGGTCGTGCGCGGGCTGGATCAGGCGCGCGTCGATGCGGCCATGGCCGATCTGCGCGCCCGGATCGGGCTGTGACGCATCTGCCCGACGCGGCGCTGGCCCATGCCTTCGAGGCAAGCTGGCCGCCCGCCCGGACCGAACGGGCGGGCGGCTTTCTGGTGGGTCTGGGCGAGGGCGCCGGAGGCCGCGTCAGTTCGGCCCTCGCCCTGCCGGACTGGCGCCCCGAGGATATCGCTTTGGCCGAGGCGCAGCACCGCGCATGGGGCCAGCGCCCGCTGTTTCGCGCCTGGGACGGCGATCATGCGCTGATCGCGGCGCTGAAAGGGCGCGGTTACGGCTTGGTAATCCCGACCCTGGTGCTCGAGGCGCCCGTTTCCGCCCTGACCGACCGGCCCCTGCCGCCGGTGACGGGCTTTGCGCTCTGGCCGCCTCTGGCGATCCAGCGCCGCATCTGGGAGGCAGGCAACATCAACCCCGCCCGTCAGGCCGTGATGGATCGTGTCGCCCTGCCCAAGGCCGCGCTGTTGGGGCGCCTGCGCGACCGGGCGGCGGCGGCGGGGTTCGTCGCGGTGGCGGGCGATGTCGCCATGCTGCACGGGCTTGAGGTCCTGCCCGATTTCCGCCGTCAGGGTCTGGCAGGATGGATGGTGCGGCAGGCGGCCTTCTGGGCCGCCGAACAGGGCGCCACGCGGCTGGCCTTGGCCATGTCCGAGGCCAATGCCGCCGCGCATGCGCTTTATCGCGGCCTCGGCTTCACCGAGGCCGCGCGCTATGGCTATTACGCCCCGGCCTGAGCGGCGCGCTTGTCCTCGGTCATGGTCTCGAAATCCGAGGCCGAGTGCCGTTCGTGCAACTGCTCCGAGGGCTGACCCGAGGTCTTGTTGACCATCACGCCGCGCCGGACGGCGGGTCGGGCCGCGATCTCGTCATGCCAGCGCCGGACATTGCTGTAGCTGGCCGCGTCCAGAAAGGTCGCCGCGTCCCCGTAAAGCTTGCCCGCGATCAGCTGCCCATACCACGGCCAGATCGCCATGTCGGCGATGGAATATTCGTCGCCCGCCATGAAGCGGTTTGTGGCCAGATGCTGGTCCAGCACGTCAAGCTGGCGCTTGGTCTCCATCGCGTAGCGGTCGATCGCATATTCGATCTTGGTCGGCGCATAGGCGTAGAAATGCCCGAAACCCCCGCCCAGGAACGGGGCCGAGCCCATCTGCCAGAACAGCCAGTTCAGCGCCTCGGTCCGGGCCGCCGGGTCCTTGGGCAGGAAGGCCCCGAACATCTCGGCCAGATACAGAAGGATCGAGCCCGATTCGAACACGCGCTGCGCCGGATCGGTGCCGTGATCCATCAGCGCGGGGATCTTGCTGTTCGGGTTGGCCGCGACGAAGCCGCTGCCGAACTGGTCGCCATCGCCGATCCTGATCAGCCAGGCGTCGTATTCGGCGTCATGGCCGGCCTCCAGCAGTTCCTCGAAGAGGATCGTGACCTTCTGCCCGTTGGGCGTGGCCAGCGAATACAGCTGGAACCGGTGATTGCCGCGCGGCAGGTCGCGGTCAAAGCGCGCGCCTGCGGTGGGGCGGTTGATGCTGGCGAACTGGCCGCCGTTTTCCTTGTCCCAGGTCCAGACCTTGGGCGGGGTGTAATAGGTGCTCATCGCGTTCCCTCATTGCCTGATCTGCAAGATGTGAACGCGGGCGCCCAAGATCAACCCGCGCGGGGGCTTGGCGATGTTCCGCTAATGTTCTAGCATGACGCCATGCTGCCGCCCCGCGATCCCCATCTGCGCCTCAAGGCGCGCGGTGCCGCCTCGGCCCCCGCCGGGCGGTTCGACCATCAGACGCGGCTGCGCGAATCCGACGGCTGGGACATCCCCGAGGACGACGCGTTGCTGCGCACCGAACTGGCCTTTGAACAGCCGCGCAGCATCATCACGCGCAATACCTCGCCCGACATTTCCTTTGACCGCTCGATCAACCCATATCGGGGCTGCGAACATGGCTGCATCTATTGCTATGCGCGCCCCAGCCACGGCTATCTGGGCCTGTCGCCGGGCCTGGATTTCGAGACGAAGATCACCGCCAAGCCCGATGCTGCCCGCCTGCTGGAGCGGGAACTGGCGCGCCCCGGCTACAAGCCCGCGCCGATCGCGCTTGGCACGAATACCGACCCCTATCAGCCGGTGGAAGCGAAGCTGGCGATCATGCCCGGCATCCTGCGCGTGCTGCGCGACTGGAACCACCCGGTGACGCTGGTGACGCGGGGGCGGACGGTGCTGCGTGATCTGGACCTCTGGGCGGAACTGGCCGCGCGCGATCAGGCGGCGGTCGGGATCAGCGTTACCACGCTGGACGCAGGCCTCGCCCGCGCGCTGGAACCCCGCGCGCCTGCGCCCGCCACCCGGATCGGGATGATCCGCGCGCTGGCCCGCGCGGGCGTGCCGGTCCGCGTGATGGTCGCTCCCGTCATCCCCGTCCTGACCGAGCCCGAGATCGAGGCGATCCTGACCGCCGCGCGCGAGGCGGGCGCGACCACGGCCAGCATGATCCCCCTGCGCCTGCCGCATGAGGTCGCGCCCCTGTTCCGCGACTGGCTGGAACGCCACCGGCCCGGCATGGCGGCGCATGTGATGAACCGCGTGCAGGCGATGCGCGGCGGGCGCGACAACGACCCACGCTTTGGCAGCCGCTTCCGGGGCGAGGGGATCGAGGCCGATCTGGCCCGCCAGCGTTTCCGGCTGGCGCGGCGCAGGCTGGGCTATGCCGAGGGGGCGCCCGCGCTGGATTGCTCGCGCTTCGGGGCGCCGCCCCGCGCCGGCGACCAGCTGTCGCTGTTCTAGTTCCGGCGGCCGATGGTCAGGCGGTCATCGTCCAGCCCGGCGCTGAAGGCGCCCAGCTTTTCGGCGATCTGGTCCAGCGTCGGGCGCGGGCCCTGGGGCCGCGTCTCAAGTGCGTCGCGCATGGCGCGCAGATGCGGGGCCATCGTGCCGCAGCAGCCGCCGATCACCCGCACGCCCAGATCGCGCGCCAGACAGGCGTAATCGGCCATCAATTCGGGCGTGCCGTCGTAATGCAGATGCCCGCCCTCCAGCCGCGCGACGCCGGCATTGCCCTTGGCGATCAGCGGGCGCTCATTGCCCGAGGCGACCAGCGCGGCCATCGTCCGCAACAGGTCCGAGGCGCCCACGCCGCAATTGGCACCATAGGCGACGGGCGGGTTCGGCAGACGCTCGACCGCGGCGGCCAGTTGCGCGGGCGTGGTGCCCATCATCGTGCGCCCCGCCGTGTCGAAGCTGAGCGCCCCGCACCACGGCATGTCCGCACGCTGCGCGGCCTCGGCGGCGGCGCGCAATTCCTCCAGCGAGGCCAGCGTCTCGACCCACAGGATGTCGGCCCCGCCGTTGCGCAGCGCCTCGGCCTGTTCGTGAAAGATCTCGACGGCGGCGGCATGGGTCAGGCTGCCCATCGGGGCCATGAAATCGCCGATCGGCCCCATGCTGCCCGCCACCACGACCGGACGCCCGGCGCGGTCGGCGGCCTCGCGGCCCAGTTCGGCGGCCAGACGGTTCAGCTCGGCCACGCGGTCCGACAGGCCATGCAGGCGCAGGCGGCCCGCATTCGCGCCAAAGCTGTTGGTCAGGAACAGGTCCGACCCCGCGGCCAGCGCGTCGGAATGCAGCGTCAGGATCGCCTCGGGGCGGGTCGCGTTCCACAATTCGGCGGGGCTGCCGGATTCCAGGCCCATGTTGAACAGGGCCGTCCCGGTCGCTCCGTCGGCCATCACCCAGTCGCGTTCCGCCAGAAGGCGGCTCAAGGCATCCGTCATCGCCAGGTTCCCTGCCGGGGCGGCCATCGCCCCGGTCTGTCCGATCATCATGTCCATGATAGGTCGCGCCGTCCGTTTTCACAATCTCAGGTGGAGACGGGCATTCAACAAATGAAAACCGCGCCGGTTTCCCGGCGCGGCGATTTTGTCCGACCTTTTTGACAAAGATCAGTTGCGGTCGTCGCCGTCCTCGTCCGACGAGGCGCCACCGATATCGTCGAACAGTTCGGCGATCTCGAATTCGGCCTCGGCATCGGCCTCGGCGGCCAGATCCTGGATCGACTTGCCCTGGGCTTGCAGCACAGCTTCTTCGGCCGAGCGTGCGACGTTCAGGATGATCGTCGCCTCGACCTCGGGGTGCAGCACGACATGGACGTCATGCATGCCCAGATCCTTGATGGGCGCGCGCAGGACGACCTGCTTGCGATCCACCGAGAAGCCGGCCTCGGTCGCGGCATCGGCCGCGTCGCGGGTCGTGACCGAACCGTAAAGCGCGCCCGAATCCGATGCCGAACGGATGACCACGAAGGTCTGCCCGTCCAGTTTCTCGGCCACGGCCTGCGCTTCGGCCTTGGTCTCGGCGTTGCGGGCTTCCAGTTGCACCTTCTGGCCTTCGAACGCCTTGATGTTGGCTTCCGAGGCGCGCAGCGCCTTGCCTTGCGGCAAGAGGAAGTTGCGCGCATAGCCTTGCTTGACGTTCACGACGTCGCCCATCTGGCCCAGCTTGGCCACACGTTCCAGCAGGATGACTTGCATCTTTCAGGTCTCCTTACTTCACGACATAGGGCAGCAGGGCGAGGAAGCGGGCGCGCTTGATCGCACGGGCCAGCTCGCGCTGCTTCTTGGCCGAGACGGCGGTGATGCGCGAGGGCACGATCTTGCCGCGTTCGGAAATGTAACGCTGCAGCAGGCGCGTGTCCTTGTAGTCGATCGCGGGCGCGTTCTCACCCGAGAACGGGCAGACCTTGCGGCGGCGGAAGAAGGGTTTGTTCGCCATGGTTCAGATCCTCTCAGTTCCGCTCGCGGCGTTCGCCGCGGTCAGCGCGATCGCCACGGTCGCCGCGATCACCACGGTCGCCGCGCGGACGGTCGCCACGCTCGCCACGCTCTTCGCGCTTCTGCATCTGGACCGACGGGCCTTCCTGATGCTCGTCCACGCGGACGGTCATCACGCGCATCACGTCGTCATGCAGGCGGGCCAGACGCTCCATTTCCTGGACGGCGGCCGAGGGGGCGTCCGAACGCAGGAAGGCGTAATGGCCCTTGCGGTTCTTGTTGATCTTGTAGGCGAGGGTGCGGACACCCCAGTATTCGTGCTCGACAACCTTGCCGCCGTTATCGGCGAGAACGGTCGAGAAATGTTCGATCAGCCCTTCGGCCTGCGTGTTCGACAGGTCCTGACGGGCGATCAGCACATGCTCATAGAGAGGCATGGCGATCCTTTCTGTGTCCGGGCGCATTTCATCGACGGGCTGACCTTCCGCATCCCGTCACGAGAGGCTGCGCCGATTGAGTCAAATCGCGGCGGAAGGATGGGGTCTTATAGGGGCGGGGCCGGGAAATGCAAGGCGATTCGGGCCTTCTGACGCGCGTCCCGCCGCGCCTCGGGCCGCAAAGCGGGCTTGCGGGTCTGTGGGCCGCGCCGCAGAGTGCGGGCGACAGGCAGGGAGGCCGCGATGGCGCTGGAAGACGCAAAGACACAGGTGGATCAGGCCTTTACCCGGGACAGCCTGCGCGGCCTGTCCTACGAGAACGCCTTTGGCGGCGCGGTCAGCTTTCTGCGGCGGCGCTATTCAAAGGACCTGACCGGGGTGGATGTGGCCGTCACGGGCATTCCCTTTGACCAGGCCGTGACGCATCGCCCCGGCGCGCGGTTCGGGCCGCGCGCGATCCGCGAGGCCTCGACCTTGCAGGCGTTTGATGCGCCCTATGGCTGGGGCTATGATCCGTTCAGCCTGCTGAGCATCGTGGATTACGGCGACATGGCCTTTGATTATGCCGTCGTTCACGAGGTTCCGGGCCGGATCGAGGCGCATCTGGGCGCGATTCTGGATGCGGGGGCGGCGCCGGTTTCACTGGGGGGCGATCACTTCGTGACGCTGCCGATCCTGCGGGCAGTGGCGGCGCGGCGGGGGCCGGTGGCGCTGATCCAGTTCGACGCGCATTCCGACACATGGGTCGATGACGACCCGTCGCGGATCGATCACGGCACCTTCCTCTACAAGGCCATCCGCGAGGGGCTGGTGGACCCGGCCGCCAGTGTCTCGGTCGGGATCAGGACGGACAATCCCGACACGATGGGGGTGACGATCCTCGACGCGGCCTCGGTCCATCGGGACGGGGTCGAGGCGACCCTGACACGCATCAAGGCGGTTGTGGGCGAAAGGCCCTGCTACCTGACCTTTGACATCGACGCGCTGGACCCGGCCTTTGCGCCCGGCACCGGCACGCCGGTCTGGGGCGGGCTGGCCAGCTGGCAGGCGGCGGCGCTGTTGCGCGGGCTGGCGGGGATCGACCTGATCGGGGGCGACGTGGTCGAGGTCTCGCCGCCCTATGACACGACCGGCGCGACGGCGATTGCGGGGGCGCATGTCGCGGTCGAACTGATCGCGCTTCTGGGCTGGAACCGGCGGTGAATGGCGTCCCGCGACGTGCCGGGGGGCTGGGGCGCCCCCCGGACCCCCGCCGCCGCATCGTCTCGGCGCGGCTTGTCCTGCGGCAGGCCTGGCTGTAATCCGATCCGATGTTGCCTGAAGACCGCCTGATCCAGATCGTGCAGCGTTTCGAGTTTCTCGAGGCGCAGCTGAATGCCGGGGCCGCCGCCGACCAGATCGCGCGGATCAGCCGCGAATATTCCGAACTGAAACCCGTGGTCGAGCAGATCGCCCTGTGGCGCGCGGGCCTTTCGGGCCGCGCCGAGGCCGAGGCGATGCTGGCCGACCCCGAGATGCGCGATCTGGCCGCCGAGGAATTGCGCCGGCTGGAGGCCGAGTTGCCCGCGCTGGAACAGGCCCTGCGCGTCGCGCTGCTGCCCCGCGACGCCGCCGATGCCCGCCCCGCCATCCTGGAAATCCGCCCCGGCACCGGCGGCGACGAGGCCGCCTTGTTCGCGGGCGACCTGTTCGAGATGTATCGCCGCCATGCCGAGGCGCAGGGATGGGACTTTCAGATCCTGGAACTGACGCGGTCCGAACTGGGTGGCGTGCGCGAGGCGGTGGTGCGGATCGCGGGCGAGGGTGTCTTTGCCCGGCTCAAATACGAATCCGGCGTGCATCGCGTCCAGCGCGTCCCCGAGACCGAATCGGGCGGGCGCATCCATACCAGTGCCGCCACCGTGGCCGTTCTGCCCGAGGCTGAAGAGGTCGATATCGACATTCCCGCCACCGATATCCGCATCGACACGATGCGCGCCTCGGGGGCGGGCGGCCAGCACGTCAACACGACCGACAGCGCCGTCAGGATCACCCACCTGCCCACCGGCATCGTCGTGACCAGTTCGGAAAAGTCCCAGCACCAGAACCGCGCCAATGCCATGGCGGTCCTGCGCGCCCGCCTTTACGACGCCGAACGGCTGCGCGCCGATGCCGAACGCGCCGCCGATCGCAAAAGCCAGGTCGGCAGTGGCGACCGCAGCGAACGCATCCGCACCTACAACTTTCCGCAGGGCCGCATGACTGATCACCGCATCAACCTGACGCTCTACGCGCTGGACCGGATCATGGCGGGCGACCTGTCCGAGATCATCGACGCGCTGGTTGCCCATGATCAGGCGGCCCGTCTGGCCATGGCGCAATGAGGCTGTCGGACGCCCAGGCCGAGGGCGCGGCCCTGTTGCGCGCCGCCGGGATCGAGGGCGCCTCGCGCGACGCCGACCGCATTCTGGCCGCCGTACTGGAAATTGAGCCGGGCGCCCTGCGGATGACCGAGGATCGCGCCCTGACCGCCGATCAGGCCGCCGCCTTCCATCACGGCATCGCCGCCCGCGCCCTGCGCCAGCCCGTCGCCCAGATCGTCGGCTACCGCGATTTCTGGGCGCACCGCTTCAAGGTCACGCGGGACACGCTGGACCCCCGCCCCGAGACCGAGGCCCTGGTCGAGGCCGCGCTGACCCTGCCTTGGCGGACGGTTCTGGATCTGGGGACCGGGACGGGGGCGATCCTGATCTCGCTTCTGGCGGCGCGTCAGGGCGCGCGCGGCACCGGCACCGACCTGTCGGATGCCGCGCTGGATGTCGCCCGCCACAATGCCCGCCGGATCGGCGTCGATGCCCGCTTCCGCCGCGCCGACTGGTTTCAGGGCGTCGAGGGCGTCTTTGACCTGATCGTGTCGAACCCGCCCTATATCGCGGCCTCCGAGATGGCGGGCCTTGCCGCCGATGTCCGCGACTGGGAGCCCCATTCCGCGCTGACCGATGGCGGCGACGGGCTGTCGGCCTATCGCGCCATCGCCTCGGGCTGCCGTGCGCATCTTTCGCCGGGCGGGCATGTCCTGGTCGAGATCGGGGCGGCCCAGGGCGCCGATGTGGCGGCGATCTTCGCGGCGGCGGGGGCACGGGTCTCGATCCGGCCCGATCTGGACGGGCGCGACCGCGTGGTTGTGGCCGAATTCCCCGCCTGATCCGCCGATTGCCGCCCATCTGCGCCATTTTGCCAAGTTTTCGCTTGTCTCGCGGCGGCAGGCGTGGTTAGTCGGCAGCGTGACGAGGGGGGAACCCCTCGCATCGGTCAGCCTGACAATGCCGATTCCGCAAGGGGCGCCATGTGCGCCCATCGAGGGGCGAGGCAGGGCTGAGCGCATCGGCAAAGACGCCGATGCTGCCGTCATCCAACGCCGTGCGTCGAAGCCTCTGCCAAGACGACCCGACAACCTGACAGACAGACTGATGAGATCATCCAAATCACGTTCGCGTAGCAAGTCGAACCGCCAGCGTTCCCTTGGGAACATCGTGAACCGCGTGTTCGAAAGCTCGGGCCCCGAGGGCAAGGTGCGCGGCACGCCCCAGCAGATCATCGAGAAATACCTGACGCTGGCGCGCGACGCCCAGCTGTCCCATGACCGCGTCGCCGAGCAGAGCTTCCTGCAGCACGCCGAGCATTACACCCGCATGCTGGGCGAGGCTCAGCGCGAAATGGCCGAACGCCAGCCCCAGCCGAACGGCAACGGGCAGCACGGCCATCAGGGTCATCAGGGCGGCCAGAACGGTGGCCAGAATGGTGGTGGGGGGCAGCATTCCGGCCATCAGGGCGGCTACGCCCAGCAGGGTCGCACCCAGGATGACGAGCAGCCCCGCGAGCACCAGCCCCGAGATCAGGCCCGAGATCAGGCCCGCACCGAGCCCCGGCAAGAGCCCCGTGCAGAGCTTCGCCCCGAGCCTCGTGCCGAACAGCGCTCCGAACCCGCCCCGGTCGAGGATACTCCGGCTTTGCCCGATCCCGTCGGCGACGAGTCCGAGACCGGCCCGGTCGAGACCCCCGAAGCCGCCGAGGCCCCCGAGGCAACCGAGGCCAAGCCCCGCTCGCGCCGCAGCAGCCGTCCGCGCAGCACTGGCGGCGAGGAAACGGCGCCGCGCATCGCCCCGGCTCGCAGCCGGCGCAAGCCCGCCGCCGCCGCAGGCGCGCCCGCCGAAGCGCCGGCTTCCCCCGAAGGCTCCGGGGACTGAGCCCCGCCTGATGGCACGAATGCCAACGCCGCAGCCCCGCGCTGCGGCCTTTTTCAATGCGGCGAGGGAAAGCCGTCAGGCCGGGCGGCGCGCCTCGGCCAGGGCGCGGGCCAGCGCGCAGAAGCGGTCCAGCCCGATTTCCTCGGCGCGGGCGGTGGGGGGGATGCCTGCGGCTTCCAGCAGCGCCTCGATCTGCGGATGCAGCCCCTTCAGCGCCGCGCGCAGCATCTTGCGCCGCTGGTTGAAGGCCGCGCCCGTCACCTGAGACAGGACCGCCGGATCGGCGGGGTGGCGCGGCTCGGGCAGGGCGGTCAGGTGGACCACCGCCGAATGGACCTTGGGCGCTGGCACAAAGGCCTCGGGCGCCAGATGCATGACGATCCGCGCCTCGGCCCGCCATTGCGCCAGCAGCGCCAGCCGCCCATAGGCCTTGTCGCCGGGCCGCGCGACGATGCGTTCGGCGACCTCCTTCTGGAACATCAGCGTCAGCGATTGCCAGAAGGGCGGCCATTCCGGCGGCGTCAGCCAGCGGATCAGCAATTCCGTCCCGACATTATAGGGCAGGTTCGCCGCGACCCGGATCGGCGGCGTCAGATGCGCCAGCGGGTCGATCTGCAACGCGTCGCCATGGATCACGGTCAGGCGGCCCGGATAGCGGGCGGCGATCTCGGCCAAAGCGGGCAGGGCGCGTTCGTCCTTTTCGATGGCCAGCACATGGCGCGCGCCCTCGGCCAGAAGGCCGCGGGTCAGCCCGCCCGGGCCGGGGCCGATCTCCAGCACGTCGCAGCCCGACAGGTCGCCCGCCTGACGCGCGATCTTGGCGGTCAGGTTCAGGTCCAGCAGGAAGTTCTGGCCCAGCTGCTTTTTCGCGCGCAGGTCATGCGTGGCGATCACCTGACGCAGCGGCGGAAGGTCGTCGATCGTGCTCATGGCCGCGCCGCCGGGATTTGGATATTTGAGTGAAGAAGAAATTTCATGCGCGGGCCTTTGCCATCGCCTCGGCCATCTTCAGCGCCGCGATCGTGGATGAGGGATCGGCCAGACCCTTGCCCGCGATGTCGAAGGCCGTGCCGTGATCGGGCGAGGTGCGGATGAAGGGCAGGCCAAGCGTCACGTTCACGCCCCCGGCGAAATCCAGCGTCTTGATGGGGATCAGCGCCTGATCGTGATAGGCGCAGATCGCCGCGTCGTAGCGGGCGCGTGCGGGGGCGTGGAACATCGTGTCGGCGGGAAGGGGGCCGGTCAGGCTGAAGCCCTCGGCCCGCAGGCGCGCGATCAGGGGCGCGATCATCTGCTGTTCCTCAAGGCCCATCCGTCCGCCTTCGCCCGCATGGGGGTTCAGGCCCGCCACCGCGATGCGCGGGGCGTCGATGCCGAAATCGCGGATCAGGGCTGCGCGGGTCAGCCGGATCGCCTGTTCCAGCGCCGCTTCTGTCAGGGCTTCTGGCACGTCCTTAAGCGGAATGTGGATCGTTGCCGGCACGACCCGGCAGGGCGGTGTTACTGTGGTCGAGGCCAGCATCATCGCCACCGGCACGTCGCCCGCCAGATGCGCGAGGAATTCGGTATGGCCCGGAAAGGCGAAGCCCGCGCCTTTTTGCAGCGCCTCCTTGCTGATCGGCGCGGTGGTGATCGCCGCGACCTTGCCCGCCAGTGCCAGTTGGGCCGCGCGTTCGATCACCGCGACCGTCGCCGCCGCATTGGCGGGGTCGGGCTGGCCGGGACGCGCCGGGGCGGGAAAGTCGTGGCGCAGCACCGGCAGATGGCCCGGCGGCACCGGGTCCGAGGGGTGGGCGATTTCGGCGAATACCGCGCCCTGCGGCAGGTGGCGCGGATCGCCCAGCCAGACCAGATCGATGCCCGAGGCCAGCGCCAGCGGCGCCAGTTCCGGGCCGATCCCCGCCGGATCGCCCGAGGTCAGCAGGATGCGATCGGCCATCAGGGCCGCCGGATCAGCGCATCGGCGCGCAGATCGGCCAGCAGGTTCTCGGCCGCTGCCGTGATCTTGCGGTTGAAGACCTGGTTGCGGACATCCTCGCGCGCGGGGACGCCTTCGGGGGTCGTGCCTATCCCGTCGGGCTGCTCGGCCGTCACCGGCACGTTCGGGGGCGGCAGCGGCGCCAGCGCGGGTTGGCGCGAACACAGCATCACCAGTTCCGCCGTGCCGTCGCCCAAGGGCAGCGCCGTCGCCTCGTCCGGGTCCATCGAGGCCAGCCTTGTGGCGATCAGCGCCGGGACCCCTTCGGGTGACTGGGTCTGGCGGCGGATCTGCGAGGCGGCGGCACCCGCCTGCGTGTAGAGGTCGTCGCAATTGCGGGTGATCTGCGCCAGACGCGCGGCCTCGGCCTCGGTCGCCAGACGCAGGGTCATGTAGTCCAGCAATTGCGCGCGCGCGCCGGGGCGCAGCGTGCCAAGCGCGTCGCGCAGGAAGAACAGCACCACCGCGCCCTCGACCGTCAGCGGCTGCGTGACCTGCCCCGGTTGCAGCCCTGTGACGATCGGCGCCAGCGAGGGCGGCAATTCGTTCAGCCGCACGACGTCCAGCCGCCCGCCCTGCTCGGCCGAGGGCACGGCCGAGAACTCGCGCGCGAAGGCCGCGAATTGCGCCTCGGTCGGGTTCGAGGCGACGATGCGCTGCGCGATGGCCATGGCCTGCGCCTCTTGTCCCGGAGGCGCGGGGATGATCAGTTCCGACAGGGCCACCCGGTCGATGATCGGGGTTTCCAGAACGCGGCGCAGTTCCTGTTCGACCTCGGCCTCCGAGACGTTGATCTGCGCCAGAAGGCGCGCGCGCACGACCTCGCGCCAGACGGTGCCGGCCTCGATGAAGTCGCGGAAGACCTGCGGCTCGATCCCGCCCTGCGCCAGACGCTGGATCAGCTCGTCCGTGGTCAGGCCCGCGCGGCCGGCGAATTCCTCCTGCCCGGCGGCAAGCCCTTCGGGGGTGATCTCGATGCCAAGGCGGCTGGCGGCCTGCAGGCGCAGCCGGTCATCGACCAGCGCCTGCTGGGCATCGGCGGCGGTCGTGTCCATCGCGCCCAGAAAGCGCATGAAACGCTGGCGCTGCTCGACCTCGTAGCGGGTCACGGCGCTGTCATTGACGTAGATGACCGGCTGGAACAGCCCCTGGGCTGCGACCGGTGTCGCCACGGGCAGGGCAAGCGCCGCCGCCAGGATCATGCCGGATAGGATATGCCGCATTCGCCGCCCTCTTTCATTCGTCTTGCCGCGCAATCTAGCGCATGCAGTTGCGCCGCGCCACCGTGCCGGGACCGCCGGGCGATTGCCCGAACCCGGCCAGCCGCACGGACAGGTCCAGGCTGGTCTCTGGCCGCACCAGATCCGACGAGGTGAAGCGCCGCGTCACCCCCGTCTCGACCGCCAGGCATTCGTTGCGATAGGTCACCCGCAGCGACGCCCGCTGCGCGCGGTCGGCGGCAAAGTCATAGCGCGTTTCGGCCGCGCCCCACCAGCCATCCGCGATCTGCCAGCCGACCGTGGCGGCCAGTTCGCTTGTGTCGCTGTCGCGGCCCTCTTCGGCGTCGCTGGCGATCCACAGATGCCCCGCCGAAAGCTGCAGGTCCGGGCGCAGCCAGCCCAGCCGCAATTCGTTGCGCGAGACGGTCAGCGAATCGTCGAACAGCGCGCGGTTGGCAATGGCCAGCCCCGTGCCGCTGTCGAAATGCGCCGCCATCAGCCAGTCCGATCGCCGCCCTGCCAGCGGCCCCGCCTCTGAGAACGCCCCCTGAGGGCGCGCCCGGAACACGCGGCCCCCGGTCAGCCCGATCGACCAGCCCGCCGGGTCCAGCCGTGTCCAGGTCGCGCCGACATTGGCGCGCAGGCCCGTCTCGCGCGCGTCCCAGCCCGGAAAGCGGCTCTCCGAGAACAGGTTGCCCTCGTCGAACTCGATCAGGCGGCTGTCCTCGTTGGGGATGTCGTCGTCGCTGCCCTGCGGCGAATAGAGAAGCTGGATCACCGGCTCGACCAGATGGGTGGCAGCCCCCGTGCCCCCGGCCAGCGGCCAGCGCAGTTCGGCGCCGATCATCGGGTCCAGGCGGCCCACCAGCCTGTCGAACCGGTCATCCTGCGCGATCCGGTAGAGATCGGCCTCGAGCGAGGTCAGCGCGGCGGCCACCACACCGCCCGGCAGGATCGCATGACGCCGCCAATCCACCCCGACCGAGCCGCGCGCCACGTCGCGGCCCAGGATGTTCTCGTCCGAGGGGCGGCGATGGGCATGGACCGACCATTCCAGCAGCGCCTCGCCGCCGATCAGGTCCGGGGTCAGCCGGCGCATCCAGATCGCGGTGGCGACCTGGGCGGGGGATGTGGCGTTGTCCTCGTCCTCGCGCAGCGAATGGTAATTGCCGACCCGGCCCCAGAACAGCCGGTCGCGGCGCACCCGCTCGACCGAGACGCCCGACCACAGCCGGTCGGCATTCGTCACGCTGTAATCCAGCAGATAGGCCCGGTCGGTCGCCGCCTGCAACTGCGCCGCCAGCCGGTAGCCGCGCGCCAGTTCGAACAGCGCCGCACCAAAGACATAGCCGCGCGTCTCGCCGGGGCGCAGGTCGTCGCGGGTGATCGCGGCGTTCCATTCGGTCGCGCCATTGGCGAAGGCGTGGCGATAGCGCGCCTCCAGCGTTCGGGTGCGGCCAAAGGACAGATAGGGTGTCAGCGTCACATCCGCATGATCGCCAAGCGTCTGGAAATAGGGCAGCTTCATCCCGAACCCCAGCCCCGAGGTCGTGCGGATCTGCGGACGCAGGAACCCGCTTTGCCGCTGGACGGTCGGATCGGGCGCGGTGATGGTAAAGGGCGCCTGCGCCAGCGGAATGCCGAAGGCGCGGAATTGCGGATGCTCGAAGGACAGGCGCCGCGTCTCGGCGTCATGGGTGATGCTGCGGGCGCGGATCTCCCACAGGGGGGCGGGATCGCCCGCGCAGATCTCGCAGGACGAGGCCGCGACACGGCGCAGCGTGGTCACGCGCCCGCCCTGGCTGCGTTCGGCCTCGGTCGCGGCCAGCTGCAATTCGCGGGCGATGACCATGCGCGCGCCGCGCAGGATGCCGTCCTGCAATTCGCCGTCGATCTGGCCCGCATCCGCGATCAGCACGGCCTCTGCATCGGGGTCCGTGGCGCCGGGCTGCGACAGGTGGATCGGCCCCTCCAGCGTCAGATCGCCCGAGGCCCCGTCCACGACGATCCGCGAGGCGACCAGCCGCGCGCCCTGATACCAGACGACCACCCCGCCCGAGGCGATCAGCGTGCGGTCCCCCTGCAACGCGACGTGATCGGCCAGAACCGTGGCCGCGCCCCCCTGCCGCGCGCCCGCCGATCCGGGCAGGGTCACGCCGATATCGGGATCGACGGCCTCGGGGCGCGACAGGGTGGGCGTGCGGTCGCCCACCGGCGCGCTGCCCAGTTCCTGCGCGGCGGGCGCCAGCGCCGCCCCGCCGCTGCGGTCGGCAAGGGGGGTGCCGCTCATGGCCGACATGTCGAGGAAAGGCGCCTCGGGGCCATCTTGCGCCCCGGCCGCGGCAGCCCCGATCAGCAGGGCCAGCGCCGAGGTCAGGATCAGGCTGTTGCGGGTCATCCGTCCTCTCGCTTCAGGATCAGGGCGACGGCCAGGGCCGCGCCCACGGCGGGCGGGGTCCATGCGGCCATTTCCGGCGTGATCTGGCCATTATCGCCCAGAACCTGCGCCAGATTGCGCAGGAAGAACAGCGCAATCCCCCCGCCAAAGGCCATCAGCACCGCGCCGCCGGTATTGCGGCCCCGGACATGCTGCATCGTGAAGGCCGCCGCGATCAGGATCATCGCCGCCATCATGGCGGGCCGGGCCAGCTCCATCTGGAACCAGACCTTGTGGCGGGCGGCGGAAAAGCCCGCGCGCTCCAGCCCGTCGATAAAGGCGGGCAGCTGCCAGACCGGCACCGCATCGGGCCGCCCGAACCCCTCGCGGATGCGCTGCGCCGTCAGGTCCGAGGGCAGGCGCAGTTCGTCCCGCGCGACCATCGCGGCCTGCGGATTGGGCGCGTCCAGCGGAAAGTCGCGCGCCTCCGTCAGCACCCATTCGCCCGGCTCCAGCCGCGCCTCGCGGGCCTCGATCCGGCGGACGGGGCCACGGCTTTCGTCAAAGATCATGAAGCTCGCCTGATACAGCACCGCCGCGTCGGGGCTGGTCCGCGCGGCGCGGATCACGACCTGCCCGCCGCCCTGCGCAAAGCCCTGCCGCAGCCAGACCTCGCTTTCGCCCAGGCTGACCGTCTGCTGCCCGCCCCGGTCGATCGCGGCGATCGCGTCGTCGTAAAGCCCGCCCGTCACCGCGACCAGAGGGTTCACCAGCGCCACCGCCACCACCCCCACCGCCGCCGCCGTCAGCGCGGGCACCGCAACGCAGCGCAGCGCCGACCGCCCGGATGCGCGGATCGCGACCATCTCGGAGGACCGCGCCAGCCCGATGAACAGCGCGATCCCCGACAGGACGGTGATCAGCGGCAGGATCGAATAGAAGCTGCCGGTCACGTTCAGGGCGGCGATGCCCGCGGCCTCGGACAGGCCGACGCCGCGGCCGGAAAAGCGGCGCACGGTCTCGATCATGTCGATCAGGAACAGGATCAGCCCGAAGACCGCCGCGATCAGCGCCAGAACCCGCAGGAAGCGCCGCGCCAGATACCGCGCCAGGATCATGCCGCGCCCCCTTTCGGCCCGCGCGCGCGCCCAGCCAGCCACAGCAGCGCGACCGACAGCCCCCCGCCGACCAGCGCCGGAACGTAAAGCAGCGGCCACAGCCCCGGATTGCGCCCGACCTGCCCGGCAGCGGCATTCGACAGGAACTGCACCAGGATCAGGCCCAGGATCGCCCAGCCCACCTGCCGCCACACCCCGAACCGCGAGAAGCCCCCGATCAGCAGAGTTGCAAAGCCCAGCATCGCGGCGACCGGCGACAGCAGGGGCTGGGCGATCCGCTCATGCGCCTCGGCCCGCGCGGCGCCCGCGCTGGCGCCGGTGGCCTCCAGCAGCGCCTGATCGGGCGCCAGCAGCCGCAGCGTGCCGTAATCGCGCAGATCGCGGCCCCGTTCGGACCGCCCCCCCGTCATCGCCCCGATATCATAGCTGAACTCGGCAAAACGCGTGACCGCCAGCCCCGGCCCGTCCTCGCGCAGCGTCTGGGTCAGCCCGTTCAGCAGCACCAGAACCGGCCCGGCCTCGGTCCGCACGACCAGAGCCTCCTCCGAGGAATAGGTCACGGCGGCGCGCGGATTGCGCCGGTCCTCGATGAACAGGTCCAGCAGGCGCCCGTCGGCGGCCACATCGCGGATGAACAGCGTGATCCCGCGCGCCGGATACTGGAACGCGCCGGGGCGCAGGAATTGCGCGGTGACGTTCTCGGTGATCTCGGCCTGCCGGTCGGCCAGCCGCGCCCGCGCCATGGGCACCAGCCCGTGAACCAGCACCGCGACCATCAGCGCGACCATCACGCCAAAGACCGCGACGGGCCGCGCCAGCCGCCAGGGCGACAGCCCCGCCGCCTGCATCGCCACCAGCTCGGATTCGTTCGACAGCCGGTTCGTGCCATAGGCCACAGCGGCAAAGGCCGCGACCGGCAGGACCGTGGCGATCACGATGGGCAGGGTCAGCGCGGTGAATTCCAGCACGACCAGCGCGGTCTGGCCGTCATTCAGCAGGTCGTCGAACAGCTGCACCGCCCGGTTGATCCAGTAGACCGAGACCAGCACCAGCGCGAAGAACCCGAACAGGGTCGTCAGCAGCCCAAACATATATCGGTCGATCTGGCGCATCCCGGCCCTTTGCCGCGTGACATTCCGCCCTGCTTAGCCGCAAGGGCGGCTCTGGAAAAGGGCCGGGCGCGGGTCTAGGGTCATGCGCAACCAGACGTGAGGACCCCCATGACACAGCCCGTGCAGATCAGCTTCACCGAAACCGCCCCCGACCGGCTTGCCACGCATGAGGGCCGCGCCGCCCTGATCCTCGGCGCCGATGGCAAGCTGCCCGGCCGCCTGCCGCGCGCCCTGCGCGAGGCCGTGACCCGGGCGCTGGACTCCAGGGCGGGCAAGGCGCTGAAACCCGGCCAGGCCCTTGAACTGGCCTTCCCGGCGGGCCTTCAGGTCGAGACGCTGCTGCTGGTCAACCTGCCCGATGGCGCCTCGGTCACTGACGCGCGCCGTGCGGGCGCGGCGATCGGCGCGCGGCTGGGCGGCCAGCACATGCTGGTCATGGCGGGCGCGCACAAACGCGCGGGCGACATCGCGCTGGGCCTTGCCCTGCGCGGCTACGACTTCGACGCCTATCGTAGCAAGCCCGACGAGGACGAAACCCCGCAGCCCCGCGTGACCTTCATGGTCAAGGACCCCGAGGCGCTGGCGAAATCCGCCGCCGACGCCGCCGCCCTGGCCGAAGGCGTGTTCTTCACCCGCGATCTGGTCAACGAACCCGCCAACGTCCTGACCACCAGCGATTTCGCGGACCGCCTGCTTGCGATGCGCGAACTGGGCCTCGAGGTCGAGGTGATCGAGGAAAAGAAACTCGCCAAACTGGGCATGCGCGCGCTTCTGGCCGTGGGCCAGGGCAGCGAATCGCCCTCCAAGGTCGTGGTGATGCGCTGGAACGGCGCGGGCGATCAGGCCCCGCTGGCGCTGGTCGGCAAGGGCGTCGTCTTCGATTCGGGCGGCATCTCGATCAAGCCCGCCGCCGGGATGGAAGAGATGACGATGGACATGGGCGGCGCGGGCGTCGTGGCGGGCGTCATGCGGACGCTGGCGCTGCGCCGGGCCAAGGCCAATGTCGTGGGCCTTGTCGGCCTGGTCGAGAACATGCCCGACGGCCGCGCCCAACGCCCCGGCGACATCGTGAAATCCATGAAGGGCGACACGATCGAGGTCATCAACACCGATGCCGAGGGGCGCCTCGTCCTGGCCGACGTCCTCTGGTACGCCCAGCAGGAATACAAGCCCGCCGCCGTGATCGACCTTGCCACCCTGACCGGCGCGGTCATCATCGCACTGGGCCATGACAATGCGGGCGTCTTCGCCAATGACGACGCGCTGGCCGACGGCATCCTCTCCGCCGCAAGGGCCGAGGGCGAGGGCGCATGGCGCCTGCCCCTGGGTCCGTCCTATGACAGCCTGATCAAGTCGCGTCTGGCCGACATGAAGAACACCGGAGGCCGCGCCGCAGGCTCGATCACCGCCGCGCAGTTCCTGCAACGCTTCATCAAGCAGGATCAGCCTTGGGCGCATATCGACATCGCGGGCGTGGCGCTGCCGCCCTCGGCCACCGATCTGGCACCCAAGGGCGCGACGGGCTGGGGCGTGATGACGCTCGACCGCCTCGTCCGCGACCGGTTCGAGGGCAAGTGACCCCCGCCCACCGCCACAGCACCCTGACAGGCCGCGCCGCCCGGCGCGGCCCCATCCCGCGCGGGGCAACCGCAAGCGGTGCACGCCCTGTGCACATCCTGTGCACGCCCGGCGTATGCCCGGAGCGCGCCGAAATCCAGCAAGCGCTGGCGAAAACCGTCCCCACACGGCGAACCGCGCAACACCCACCGCGCGTTGCGCCACGGGACGGCGCGGCCTGACGATGGGCAAGGCGCTCTTCTACCACCTCACGCGATCCCCGGCCGAGGATCTGCTGCCGCAACTCCTCACCCGCGCGCTGGCCGCCGGCTGGCGGGTGGAACTGCGCGCGACCACCCCCGCCCGCCTCGAACGGCTCGACCTGCATCTGTGGCAAGGCGACGGCTTCCTGCCCCACGGCCTTGCCGGCGGCCCCCATGACGCCCGCCAGCCGGTCCTGCTGACCCTGCCCGACCAGCAGGCGACGAACGCCCCCTCCTGCCTGATGACGCTGGACGGCCCGCCCCTCGATCCCGCGCAGATCGCCCGGCTGGACCGAACCTGCATCCTCTTCGACGGCAGCGACACGACGGCCTTGAACACGGCCCGCGACCAATGGCGCCAGCTTGCCGCCGCTGCGATAGAATCCGAATATTGGTCAGAAGAATCAGGCCGTTGGGAACGAAAGCGCTAGGCCAATCCGGCCTTTGCCTTGGTCCAAATATCCACGGGGGGTGAATTGGCCGCAGGCCAAGAGGGGGGCAGTCAGCCCCCCTAGACCCCGCCCGCGGCAACGTCTCTCAGGCCGCCTCATGCCCCGCCAGCCGGGCATGCAGATCCTCGCGCGACAGGCTCTGCTTCGGCCCCTGCACGACCGCGCGGCCCCGCTCCATCACCAGAAAGGCGTCGCCCAGATCCCAGGCGAAATCGAAGAACTGCTCGACCAGCACGATGGCCATGTCGCCCCGGTCTCGCAGGGCGGCGATGACCCGGCCGATCTGGGCGATGATGTTGGGCTGGATCCCCTCGGTCGGCTCGTCCAGCAGCAGAACGCGCGGCCGCGTGATCAGCGCCCGCGCAATGGCCAGCTGCTGCTGCTGCCCTCCCGACAGATCGCCGCCCCGCCGATGCGCCATCTCGGCAAGCACAGGGAAACTCTCGAAAATCTCGTCGGGAATGGCGCGCTCGGCGCGGGGCAGACAGGCGAAACCCGTCTCCATGTTCTCGCGCACGGTCAGCATCGGAAAGATGGCGCGGCCCTGCGGGACATAGCCCACGCCCATCCGCGCCATGGCCTGCGCGCTGACCCGGCCCAGGGGCTTGCCGTCCAGCGACAGATCCCCCCCGGAGCGCGGATGCCGCCCCGCCAGAAGGTTCATCAGCGAGGTCTTGCCGACCCCGTTGCTGCCCATCACGCAGGTCACCGCGCCGGGCCGGGCGGCAATGTCGATCCCGTGCAGGATCTGGCTGCCGCCATAATGCAGGGTCAGGTTCTTGGCTTCCAGCATCTCATCGCCCCAGATAGACTTCGATCACGTCGGGATTGCGCGTCACATGGTCCAGAGAACCTTCGGCCAGCACCGAACCCTGATGCAGCACCGTCACCCGGCAATTCAGGCGGCGCACGAAATCCATGTCATGTTCCACCACCACCACGGCCCGCGTCTCGGCCAGACGACAGAGCAGCGTCGTGGTCTGCTCGCGCTCGGCCAGGGTCATGCCCGCCGCAGGCTCGTCCACCAGCAGCAGGCGCGGGGCCGAGGCCAAGAGCATCCCGATCTCAAGCCATTGCTTCTGGCCGTGGCTCAATTCGCCCGCCTTGCGCGCGATCTGCTCTGACAGGCCGACCTCGGCGGCCAGTTCCGCGACGCGCGTGGCGCTGTCCCGATCAGGGCGCCAGCGCAGCACGGCAAGGGGGCCGCGCTCGGCCTTCAGGGCCATGGTCAGGTTCTCAGCCACGGTCTGATCCTCGAAGACGGTCGGGCGCTGGAACTTGCGGCCGATCCCCTCGCGGGCGATCTGGGCCTCGTTCATCCGCAGCAGCGACTTCGAGCCCTCGCCCCACAGGACCTCGCCCTCGTCGGGGCGGGTCTTGCCGGTCACGATGTCCATGAAGGTGGTCTTGCCCGCCCCGTTCGGCCCGATCACCGCGCGCAGTTCGACCGCGCCGATGGAAAAGGACAGGTTGTTGATCGCCTTGAACCCGTCGAAGGTCTTGCTGATGCCGCTGACTTCCAGAAGCGCGCTCATGCCTTGGCCTCTTTCTCCTGAAGGGCGCCCTGACCGGGGCCCAGATCGCGGCCATGGCGGCGCGGCGGCAGGATGCCCGAAAGCCGGTCAAAGACCCCGGCGATGCCCTTGGGCGCGAACAGCGTGACCAGCACGAAGGTCAGGCCAAGCGCCACCTGCCACCAATCGACCCAGTTCACCACATAGCCCGGCAGATGGATCGAGGGCGCCCGCCCGCCGGTGAACCAGCTGGACAGCAGCGACACGATCACCGCGCCGATCACCGCGCCGTAAAGCCGTCCGCGCCCTCCGATCGCCACCCAGACCGCCAGATAGATCGATGCGATGGGCATCATTTCCGCCGGGTTGATGATCCCCGCCTGCGGATAATACAGCGCCCCCGCCACGGCCGTCATCATCGCGGCGATGGTGAAGACCACCAGCTTGAACCCCTCGACCGGGTAGCCCAGAAATCGCACGCGGGTTTCGTCGTCGCGGATCGCGCGGACCACGCTGCCGAACTTGCCGCTGACCAGCCAGGCGGCCAGCGCATAGCCCAAGGCCAGCGCCAGCGCCGAGGCCCAGAGGAACCAGACCGACAGCGTGGCCTGCCCGACATGATCCAGGCCGGGGATGTTCTGCAACCCCGACAGGCCGTTATTGCCCCGGAACCCGCTGTCGTTCTGGAACAGCCACAGCGCCAGCGCCAGCGTCATCGCCTGCGTCAGGATCGACAGATAGACCCCGTTCACGCGCGAACGGAAGGCCAGCCAGCCAAAGACCAGCGCCAACAGCCCCGGCACGGCCAGAACAAGGATCAGTTGCAGGGTCAGCGAATGGGCGAAGGACCAGACCAGCGGCAGGTCCGACGATCCGACCACGCCGAAGATCTGGTTCGTCACCGCGTCCTGCAATTCCTGCGCGGTGGCGGGGATGGGCTGCTGGGCCAGTTGGGCCGCCACGATGGTCTCGGTCCGGGCATACATCAGCCATTGGCCGATCATGTAGCCGCCCAGCCCGAAGAACGCCATCTGGCCAAGCGACAGGATGCCCAGATAGCCCCAGACCAGATCCATCGCCACGGCGGCCAGCGCCAGGCACAGCGTCTTGCCCAGAAGCTTGATCATCGAGACCGGGATCGCGCCCGATCCATAGGCCGCGCTGCCCGCCGTGACGGCGGCGGTAAAGACCGCCAGAACCGCCAGGACAACCAGGATCGAGGGGTGCCGCAGCACGAAGGGGGTGCGTGTCATGGGCTCAGACCTCTGCCGCGCGGCCCTTTTGCGGGATGATCCCGCGGGGCCGGAACTGGATGAAGATGATGATGAACAGGATCATGAAGGTCTGCGCCGCCAGCGTGTTCGCGGGATTGAGCGCCTCGATCACCTTGGACAGCCCGCCGATCAGCGTGGCGCCCGCCAGCGTGCCCCAGATGTTGCCGACACCGCCCACGACCACCGTCATGAAGCTCTGCACGATGTATTGCTGGCCCAGTTCCGAGGTGACCTGCGCGAAGAGGCCGATGGCCACGCCCGCGATCCCCGCGATGCCCGAGCCAAGGCCGAAGGTCATCATGGCGATGCGGTCGGGGTTGATGCCCATGCTGGCCGCCATGCCGGGGTTCTGGGTCACGGCGCGGACCTCCAGCCCCAGCCGGGTGCGCTTCATGATGAACAGGAACAGCGCCAGGAACAGCAGCGCCAGCACGAAGATCGCCACGCGGATCGAGCTGATCCCGATCACGTCGTTGATGGTGATGGAGCCTTCCAGCCATGTGGGCGCCGTCAGGGGCCGGGCCTGCGTGCCGAAGATGTTCTTGGCCAGCTGTTGCAGCGCGATGGACACGCCGAAGGTCGCCAGCAGCGTCTCAAGCGGGCGATGCGCCAGATGGCGGATCACCAGCCGGTACAGCACGACGCCCGCCCCGAAGGTCACGACAAAGGCCAAGGGCAGCGCCACGATCAGCGACAGCGTGCGGTCCGCGATGATGGTCTGGACGGTAAAGCCCGTATAGGCGCCCATCATGATGAATTCGCCATGCGCCATGTTGATCACGCGCATCACGCCAAAGGTGATCGCCAGACCGATTGCCGCAAGGAAGTAGATCGAGGCCAGAGACAGCGCGTCCAGCCCCAGATCGATGCCCTGCATCGCGGCCAGCCGCACCTGCGCGCGGATCTGCGCGGCCTTGGCGGCATCGGTCACGGCGGGGTCGGGTTCCGCATAGAGGTCAAAGAAGCGGTGCGCGGCCAGCGCCGCGTCGATCTCGGCCGTGGTGGCGGCGGGGGGAACGGCGCCCGACGCCTCCAGCGCCTCGTAGGCGCGGTCGCGGGCGGCTGGGTCGGAAAGCTGCGCCACCTGAATGCCGCCCACGCTGCCGTTCTGGATGTTGGCGGCCAGACGGGTGCGCTGTTCGGCGGGCGTCAGGGCCGGGTCCAGCGCGCCTTGCTGGATCAGCAGGGCGATGGCCGCCTCGCGCGGCAGATCCTTGCTGCCCGGGGTCAGTTCATCCGCGATATTGCCCTGCGGCTCGGTCGTCCCGACCACGCGGCGGGTCGCCAGCAGCGGGTTCAGCGCGGCGCGGAAATCAAGGCCGACATCGCCCGCCAGTTCCTCGATCGCGGCGACGCGGGCGGCGCTGTCGGGGTCGTGCTGGATGGTCAGCAGCCGTTCCAGCCGCGCCTTGCGGGCGGCCAGCGCCGGGTCGGGATCGTCCAGCGCGGCGCGCAGCGCGGTCAGCCCCTCGGCGTCGGCACCGCGCGACAGGCTGTCCAGCGCGGCGGCACGGCGGGCGGGGTCGGGATCGGTCAGCGCACCGGCGGCCAGCGCGGCCTCTATCACGCCGCGCACGCCGGAATTGGGGCGCAGCATCTTCGCGTCGCCCGTCACCGGGACGCCGGTCGCGGCGTCGGTCAGCGCGTCGCCATCGGCGATCACCGCGCGCCCGTCCAGCAGGCCCAGCCTGCGGTCGGCCCAGGCCTGCAGCAGTGCCAGACCTTCGGGGCCGGTGGCGGCGATGCGGGCCACCAGAGGCTCGACCGTCCGGCGCGAGGGCTGGTCGATCTGGTCGATATTCTCGGAGATCAGCGTCTCGAGCGCGGGATTTGCGGCAGAGGGGGCAGAAAGGCCCGCCAGCATCAGCACCGCCAGCAGCGGGGCGATCAGGAAAAACCGGGGCACGCGCGTATCCTTTGGGTCATTCGGCAATCGGGGCGGCGCAACGCCGCCCCGCGCGAGGGATCAGTAATTCGACTGGATCTGCACGCAGCTTTCGGTCTCGGTGTTCCACATGCCGCAGCCCTTGCCCGGCCAGTCGGCCTCCAGCACCGCCGATTCCGGCAGGAAGTCCGTCCAGGCGTCGCCCGGCACCGGATCGGTCTGGCTGACGATGTCGAACTGGCCATCGGCGCGGATCTCGCCGATCAGGACGGGCTTGGTCAGGTGGTGGTTCGGAAGGACGGTCGCGGTGCCGCCGGTCAGGTTCGGAACCTCGATGCCCACGATGGCGTCGCGCACGGCGTCCACATCGGTCGTGCCGGCGGCCTCGACGGCGGCGACCCAGGCGTTGAAGCCGATCATCGTGGCTTCCATCGGGTCGTTGGTCACGCGGTTCGTGTCGCCGGTAAAGGCGTGCCATGCCTCGATGAAGGCGTCGTTTTCAGCCGATTCGGCCGATTGGAAGTAGTTCCAGGCGGCCAGGTGGCCAACGAGGTTGGTCGTGTCCAGACCCGACAATTCTTCCTCGCCGACCGAGAAGGCCATGACCGGAATGTCGTCCGAGGAAATCCCCGCCGCCGCCAGTTCCTTGTAGAAGCCCACATTCGCATCGCCGTTGATGGTCGAGACGACGCCGACCTTCTTGCCGCCCGCGCCAAGCGCCACGACATCGGCCACGATCCGCGACCAGTCCGAATGGCCGAACGGCGTGTAGTTCACGAAGATATCCTCGGCGGCGACGCCGTTCGACTTGAGATAGGCATCAAGGATGTTGTTCGTGGTGCGCGGATAGACGTAGTCGGTGCCCAGAAGCGCCCAGCTTTCGACGCCCAGCTCCTCCATCATGTAATCGACGGCGGGGATCGCCTGCTGGTTCGGGGCGGCGCCGGTATAGATCACGTTGCGCGACGATTCCTCGCCCTCGTATTGGACCGGATAGAACAGCAGGCCGTTCAGTTCCTCGATCACGGGCAGCACGGCCTTGCGGCTGACGCTGGTCCAGCAGCCGAACATCACGTCAACCTCACTGACGGTCAGCAGCTCGCGCGCCTTTTCGGCGAAAAGCGGCCAGTCCGAGGCCGGATCGACGACGACGGCTTCCAGCGGGCGGCCCAGCACGCCGCCCTTGGCGTTCTGCTGTTCCACCATCATCAGGACCGTGTCCTTCAGCGTGGTTTCCGAAATCGCCATCGTGCCGGACAGCGAATGCAGCACGCCGATCTTGATCGGCTCACCTTCCTGCGCATGGGCCATGCCCGCCAGCGCAAGGGCGCTGGTCGTCATCAGCAGTCGCGTTGTCTTGATCATCGTTAAAACTCCCCCGGTCTGGCCGGATGTCCCTGTTGTCCCTGTGGAAGGCAGCGCCTTCGCAGATGCAGAAAAATCGGAAATCGGGCATCTGGACAGGATTCGGGCAGTCCGGAGGCGGGTCGCGCAGGTTTTGGCGCGGCGGCGGGCATCGCCAGAGGCAGATGCCCGCCGCAGGGGCAGTTTCAGGCTGCGTTCGGCGCCAGACCGCCCTGTTCGATCAGGAAATCGACGATCTGCTGCACGCCCTTGCCGTGGCGAAGCTGTGCCATCACGACCGGACGCGTGCCGCGTGCATCATGTGCATCTTTTTCAAGCTGCACGGGATCGACGCCGACATGGGGCGCAAGGTCGGTCTTGTTCACCACCAGAAGGTCGGATCGCGCCAGACCGGGACCGCGCTTGCGGGGGATGTCCTGCCCTGCCGCCGTGTCGATGACATAGATCGTCAGGTCGGCCAGTTCCGGGCTGAAGGTCGCGGCCAGATTGTCGCCGCCCGATTCGATCAGGATCAGCTCCAGATCCGGGAAGGCCGCGTTCAGATCGGCGATGGCGGCAAGGTTGATGCTGGCATCCTCGCGGATGGCGGTATGCGGGCAGCCGCCGGTTTCCACGCCGCGGATGCGGTCCACGGGCAGGACCTGCGCGCGCATCAGCGCCTCGGCATCCTCGCGGGTATAGATGTCGTTGGTGACGACGGCCATGGACAGGCGCGGCGCCAGCGCGCGGGCCAACTGTTCGGTCAGCGTCGTCTTGCCGGCGCCGACGGGGCCGCCGATGCCGACGCGGAGGGGGCCGTTTTGGCTCATGAGCGGAAGATCCTCGTTGTCATGGTTTCGTGGCGCATGGCGGCGATATCAGCGCCCCATGTGGCGCTGGCAAGCGCGTCCTGATCGGCGGCGCAGGCCCCGGCGGCGCGGGCCATGATCGCGGGATGCATCGTGGCCAGCAGGCGCTGCCCCTCCAGCGGGCCAAGCGGCATGAAGCGCACCGCCGCGCTGATCAGCGAGGCCGCCTGCGCCAGCAGCCAGGCCGAGACGATCTCGGGGGCGGGCAGGGGCAGGTCGGCGCAGGCCCGGCCAAAGGCCACGGGCAGGGTCAGGGGCGGCAGCGCGGTTCCGGTCAGCGCGGACAGGCTGGCGGTCAGGGCCGCGCCCTGTTCCTGCGTCTCGGTCAGGCGCTCGGTCGTCAGGCAGGTGGCGCGGGCCAGATCGTCCAGAACCGCGTGGTCCGCCCCCGGCCGCAGCGCCAGCGCGACCAGCAGCGCGTCGGCCCGGCCCGTGCCGTGATCCAGCCAGTCGGCCAGCCAGACGGGCAGCGTCGCACGCGTCACCGCGCCCTGATCCATCGCCCATTCCAGCCCCTGCGACCAGGCGAAGCCGCCCACCGGAAAGGCGGGCGACAGGATCTGCTGCAGGAACAGGCGCGCCGCGTCAGGCGTGACTGGGGGTATGGTCGTGGCTGTGGCCGTGATGGTCATGGTGATGGCTGCCGTGATCGTGGGAATGATGGTGGCCGTCGCCATGCCCCCGGTCCGGCCCGTGATCATGGCCGAAGGTGCGGCCATGGCCATAGGCGCCGCCTTCGGGACGGAAGGGCAGTTCCTTGCGGCAGATATCGGCGCCGAGCTTCTTCAGCATCGCTTCCAGCACGTGATCCTGCCGGATGATCAGGCGGTCGGCCTCGATCCGGCAGGGGGTGTGGCGGTTGCCGATATGCCAAGCCAGCCGGGCCAGATGGCCCCGGATGACCAGAACCGGCTCGGGCGCTGCGCGCACCGCGATCATCCGACCGTCCGACAATTCGAACGCGTCGCCATCCTCAAGGCTGGTCACTTCGGCCAAATCCACCAGGAAATCGCCGCCCGAGCAGGCCAGGCGTTTGCGCCTGAGCAGGCGGCCCTCGTAATCCAGCGACACATCGGCATCAAAGGGGCCGGGCGCATTGCGGATGATGGTATGTGCGGTTGCAATCATGGTTATGTCCTCCCTCAAAAGAGGAAATAGCGCTGTGCCAGCGGCAGTTCCGTCGCGGGCTCGCAGGTTAGCAATTGTCCATCGGCACGGACCTCGTAGGTTTCCGGGTCCACCTCGATCACGGGCATGGCGTTGTTCAGGATCATGTCGGCTTTGCCGATGCTGCGCGTGCCCTCGACCGCGATCAGGGTCGTGGAGAGGCCGCTCGCCGCGCCCGCCTCAAGCCCCGCTTTCGACAGGAACAGCGCCGAGGCGCGCCCGGTATGCCCCCACATGGGCCGCGAAAAGACCGGCTGCACCGGGATCGAGCCGTTCGGATCGCCCATCTGCGCCACGCTGATTTGGCCGCCGACCAGCACCATCTCGGGCTTGGCTGCAAAGAAGGCGGGCGCCCACAGGACCAGATCGGCCCGCTTGCCCGGCGTGATGCTGCCGATATGGGCGCTGACCCCATGCGCCAAGGCCGGGTTGATCGTGTATTTCGCGATGTAGCGGCGGGCGCGGATGTTGTCGTTCTGGCCCTGTTCCTCGGGCAGGCGGCCGCGCTGCTGGCGCATCTTGGATGCGGTCTGCCATGTGCGGGTGATGACCTCGCCCACGCGGCCCATCGCCTGGCTGTCCGACGACATCACCGCGAATGCGCCCAGATCGTGCAGGATGTCTTCGGCCGCGATGGTCTCCTTGCGGATGCGGCTTTCGGCGAAGGCCACATCCTCGGGCACGCGGCGGTCGAGGTGGTGGCAGACCATCAGCATGTCGAGATGTTCCTCGACCGTGTTGGCCGTGTAGGGCCGCGTCGGGTTGGTCGAAGAGGGCAGGACATTCGCCATGCCGACCATGCGGATGATGTCGGGGGCATGGCCGCCGCCCGCGCCTTCGGTGTGATAGGCGTGGATGGTGCGCCCGCCGATGGCGGCCATCGTGTCCTCGACAAAGCCCGATTCGTTCAGCGTGTCGGTGTGGATCATCACCTGCACATCCATCGCGTCGGCGACGCTCAGGCAGGTGTCGATGGCCTTGGGCGTGGTGCCCCAATCCTCGTGCAGCTTCATCGCGCAGGCGCCTGCGCGGATCTGCTCCTCCAAGGGCGCGGCGATCGACGCATTGCCCTTGCCCGCGATGCCGATGTTCACCGGCAGGTCGGCGCAGGCCTCCAGCATGCGGGCGATGTGCCAGGGGCCGGGGGTGCAGGTCGTGGCCAGCGTGCCATGCGCGGGGCCGGTGCCGCCGCCCAGAAGCGTCGTGACGCCGGAATGCAGCGCATGATCCACCTGCTGCGGGCAGATATAGTGGATGTGGCAGTCGAAGCCGCCGGGCGTCAGGATGCGGCCTTCGCCGGCGATGATCTCGGTCCCCGGGCCGATGATCAGGGTCACGCCGGGCTGGGTGTCGGGGTTGCCGGCCTTGCCGATGCCCGCGATGCGCCCGTCCTTAAGGCCCACATCGGCCTTGACGATGCCCTGATGGTCAAAGACCACGACGCCGGTGATGACCGTGTCCATCGCGCCGCCTTCGCGGGTGATCTGGCTTTGGCCCATGCCATCGCGGACGACCTTGCCGCCGCCGAACTTGACCTCTTCCCCCGGGATGGTCAGGTCGCGTTCGACCTCGATAATGATTTCCGTGTCCGCCAGACGGATGCGGTCGCCCGTGGTGGGGCCGTAAAGCGCCGCGTAATCGGCGCGCGACAGCGTCGTCACAGCGCACCTCCGATCTGGCCGCGAAAGCCGTGGACGACCCGCGCGCCCGCATATTCGACCAGCGTGACCTGACGAGACTGTCCCGGCTCGAACCGCACGGCGGTGCCTGCGGGAATGGCCAGCCGCATCCCGCGCGCCGCTTTGCGGTCGAAATCCAGCGCGGCGTTGGTTTCGGCGAAATGGTAATGGCTGCCGACCTGAATGGGCCGGTCGCCGGTATTGGCGATCATCAGCGTGATCGTTTCGCGCCCGTCATTCAGCGCGATGGTGCCATCGGCGGGAAAGACCTCTCCGGGAATCATGGGCGGTTCCGCAGGAACAGCCAGGCGGCGGCGCCCAGGGCGGTGATCATCGCGACGGTGGCCAGATGGTCGCCCTGCGTCAGCAGATGCGTCCACGAGACGTCGTCATGGTGGCCGGGATGGGCCAGCGCCGCCCCCGGAAGGATCACGCAGGGCAGGGCGGCAAGCATCAGGCGTTTCATCGGGCGGTTCATTCAGAGGCCTCGCGGATGGGGTGGTGGACGGTGACCAGCTTGGTCCCGTCGGGAAAGGTCGCCTCGACCTGGACAGATTCGATCATTGCGGGGATGCCGGGCATGCACTGGTCGGCGGTGATCACATGGGCCCCCGCCTGCATCAGGTCGGCGACCGTGCGGCCGTCACGCGCGCCCTCGACCACGAAATCGGTGATCAGGGCAATCGCCTCGGGGTGGTTCAGCTTGACGCCGCGCGACAGGCGGCCTCGGGCGACCATCGCGGCCACCGAGACCAGCAGCTTCTCGCGTTCGCGGGGGGAAAGGTTCATCGTCAGACCTGCCAGATGCGGGGAAGGGGATCGGGGCGCAGGACGCGCAGCAATCGGTTGATCTGGCGCCGCAGGGGCCAGCCATCGGCGGCCAGCATACGGATCACCAGACGGCCCGGCGGGGCGCTTGCGGCGGCGCTGACGCCGGGTTCGGTCAGGGCGTCGCGGGCGGCAGCCAACAGGTCGGGCGCATGGGGCGCGATCATCGCCAGCGTCGCCATGGCGGGCGCGCCGCCGGTCATCGCCGCGCCGGTCATGCGGGCCAGCGCGTCGTCGTCCAGCGCCAGCGCATCGTGATGAACCGTCCGCCCGGCGCGGCGGACGATCCGGCGGTCGCGCAGATGCAGGCGGGACGGGCGTTCGCCCATCGCCAGACGGCCCAGAACGACCATCTCCAGCAGCAGGCAGCCCGCGTCGGTGGCCAGATCGACAATCGTGTCGCGCTCCAGCCGGGCGCCGTCATAGAGGATGGTTTCCTGCGGCAGCCAGTCCAGCCAGGCGCCGGGTCCGACGCTCAGCGCGACCTCGGCGCCGGCGGGGGCGGCGGTGGCGCGATAGGCGCGTTCGGCGGTCTGGGTCGTGGCCAGCACCCGCGCGCCCGCCCGCAGATCGACCGCAAAGCGCAGCCGGTCGCCGGATGCCAGCCCGCCCGAGGTGTTCAGGAACACGATCTCGGGCAGGCCCGCATTCATGCGCGGCAGCATCGCCTTGGCCGAGCCGCGCTGCGCCAGATCCACCAGACCGCGTGCGCCCATGACCACATGCGCGGCTCCTTGGCTGCGCTGCATCGGGGCAAGGGGGGCATCCGTGTCGAACATATGGGCAGAGGGCGGCGCGGCGCGGGCAAGGTCAATCGGCGCGGCGGCCGCGGCTGCCTTGATCGCGGGCATCATGGCGGATGCTGCCCGTTTCGAGGGCGGTCTGCCCAGCCGACGGGCGGTCTGCGAAAGCGCGGCTGCCTAGCCCGCCATCGCCTGCAGCAGGCGCCTGCGCGCGGGCGGGATCGCGCGAATCTCGAGCCCGGTAAAGACGTGCATCGTCCGCAGCGCCGGATCGACGACCGCGTGATCGCTGACCCATCCGCCCATCGCAAGATAGCTGCGTAGCAGCGGCGGCATGGCTGCCATGGCCTGCCGCGCATCGGGCTGGCGCAACCGGAAGGCGCGGGCAAAGCGGAAGACGCGCGGCGCCTTGACGCGCGGCCACCAGCGGCGCGGGGCAAGGTGGCGTTCCTTGAGCATCGCGAAGGCCTCGGCATGGGTCTCGGGCTCGCAGCCGATGAAGCTGGAACAGCCGAACAGCATCTCGACCCCGCTTTCCTCGACGAAACGGGTCATGGCGGCCCATGCGATCCGCACAATGTCGGGGTCGTGGTGGTCGGGATGGATGCAGAAGCGGCCCATCTCGACCATGGGGCCGTCGAAGCCCTCGAGGGCGCGCAGGTCGTAGAATTGCGCGGAATAGCTGCGCGCGATCTGCGAGCCGTCGGCCAGTGGCAGGAAGCGGAAGCAGCAGACCAGCGTGCCGGTGGCCACATCCTCGACCAGCATGTGACGGCATTCGGCGTCCAGCCCGTCGCGATCCAGCGCCTGCCCGTCATCGGGTATACCGTTGCGCCCGTGAAAGCACAGCCAGCGCAGGCGTTGGGCGCCGCGCAGGTCGGTGTCGTCCTGCGCCAGTCGCGCCTTGTAATGGCCTCTGAGGATCGGCTGCATCCCTGTCACCCTTGGTGAGTCCGACGCCATATTAGCCCATCCATGTGTCGGAATCACGAAGCCGTCAACGGTTTGCGCGACCCTTTGCCCGTTTCGGCGTCAGTCCAGATCGTCGCCCAGCATATCCTCGACATAGGCCCGCTGGATCAGCACGATCAGCACGACCAGCAGCGGCGTGGCCAGCAGCACCCCTGCCAGACCGAAAAGGTTGCCGAAGGCCATGATTCCGATCACGGTCAGCGCGGGTGGCAGCCGCACGGCGAATCGCTGGATCAAGGGCAGGATGATCTCGCCGTCGATCAGCTGGATGACGACGAACAGGATCGCCACTTGCAGCGCCACGTCGAAGCCCTGCGTGAAGGCGAAGAGAACCGCGATCGCCCCCGAGATGAACGGCCCGATGATCGGGATGATGTTGGTCAGCGCGGCGATCAGCGCCAGGATGAAGGCCAGCGGCACGCCCAGCAGCCACAGCCCGACCCCCGCCATGATGCCCACAGCCAGCATGTCCAGCGCCTGCCCGCCCAGCCACAGGCCCAGCTTGCCGCCCATCTCGTCCAGGATCGACGAGGCACGGGCGCGGTGCCGGATCGGCAAAAGCGCGACGGCGCCTGCGCGGTAACGCCCGGCCTCCAGCGCCAGATAGAGCGCGACGATCAGCATCAGAAAGACCGACATGATCCCGCCGACCGTGGCGTTGATCGCCCCCGAGACGGTACCGATCAGGTCGGGCAGGCGCTGCGCCATCTCGGCGGCGTTGTTGCCCAGATCCTCGCCATTCTCCATCTGGTCCTGCACCACCCCGCCCACCGCGGTGCCGGAAAGCCAGTTGTTCAAGGCCTCCCACGAATCGGGAAGCGAGCCGATGAGCTGGTCGAACTGGTCGCGGATCGCGGGCCCGGCCAGAGCGACCACACCCGCGATCGCGCCGATGACCGCAAGGATCACCGCCAGAACGCCGATCTTGATGTTCAGTCCCACCAGCCGGTGCAGCCCCCGCGCCCCGGCCCGCAAGGCGATCGCCAGCAGGATCGCGCCGAAGGTCAGCAGCAGCACGTCCGACCAGAACCAGCTTGCCGCCACCAGAAGCGCCAGCAGCAGCGCCGCGATGATCGATCCGGGCGCGATGGCGCGTTCGGGCGCGGGCTGGGCGGGCGGCGCCGGGGCGGGCAGCGCGCGGTCGGGCGTGTCGGACATGAGGCACCGGGCTTTGGGGATGTCGCAGGGACAAGCCGCCAAGGGGCGCAGGGTTCCCGACAGGCCACGCCTTGCCGGGCGACGGCAAGCCTGTTAACCGGGCGCGGATCGGCGCGGGCGGGACCAGCCGTCCCCCGCGACGTTGCAGAATTTGCGACCCATACATGACAAGGTGAACATCATGGCCATCGAACGCACGCTTTCCATCATCAAGCCCGACGCGACCCGCCGCAATCTGACCGGCAAGATCAACGCCAAGTTCGAGGATGCCGGCCTGCGCATCGTCGCGCAGAAGCGCATCCACCTGTCGCCCGCTCAGGCCGGCAAGTTCTACGAGGTCCACAAGGACCGTCCCTTCTATGGCGAACTGGTCGAGTTCATGGCCTCGGAGCCGGTCGTCGTGCAGGTTCTGGAAGGCGAAGGCGCCATCGCGAAGAACCGCGAAGTGATGGGCGCCACCAACCCGGCTCAGGCCGACGAAGGCACGATCCGCAAGGAATTCGCCCTGTCGGTCGGCGAGAACTCGGTCCATGGCTCGGACGCGCCGGAAACCGCCGCGCAAGAGATCGCCTTTTTCTTCTCGGGGCTGGAACTGGTCGGCTGAACGCCTGCCATATCCGCGATCAGGGGGCCTTTCGGCCCCCTTTTCTTTGCGCAAGCGGCACAGGCGGTCGGTTGCGGCACGGCCCGCCAGCGGCTATGCCCGTGGGCGACGGTTTGATTTCAGGGGGGTGCCATGCGGGCATTCGTGTTTCCGGGGCAAGGCGCCCAGACCATCGGCATGGGCCGCGAACTGGCACAGGCCTATCCTGCCGCGCAGGCGGTCTTTGACGAAGTGGACGAGGCGCTTGGCGAAAAGCTGTCCGCGCTGATCTGGGAGGGTGACGCCGAGACGCTGACCCTGACGCAGAACGCCCAGCCCGCGCTGATGGCGACCTCGATCGCGGCGATGCGCGCGCTGGAGGCCGAGGGCTTCGGCATCGGTGACGCCGATTTCGTGGCCGGCCACTCGCTTGGCGAATATTCCGCGCTCTGCGCGGCGGGTGCGCTGAGCCTGTCGGACACGGCCCGTCTGCTGCGCCTGCGAGGGCAGGCCATGCAAGAGGCCGTGCCGGTCGGCATGGGCGCCATGGCCGCGATCCTCGGGCTGGATTTCGAGACGGTGGACCGCATCGCCCGCGAGGTGGGCGGTGACGAGGTCGTGCAGGCCGCCAATGACAACGACCCGGCGCAGGTCGTGATCTCGGGTCACAAGGGCGCGGTCGAGGCCGCCGCCGAGGCGATGAAGGCCGCCGGCGCCAAGCGCGCGCTGATGCTGCCCGTGTCGGCACCCTTCCATTCGGTGCTGATGCAGCCTGCCGCCGCCGTGATGGCCGACGCGCTGGCCGGGGTGGATATCCAGACCCCCGCCGTGCCGGTTTTTGCCAATGTCCGCGCCGAGCCCGTGACCGAACCCGGCGCGATCCGCCGCCTGCTGGTGGAGCAGGTAACCGGCACCGTCCGCTGGCGCGAGAGCGTCGCCAACATGGCGGCCAGCGGCGTGACCGAGTTCTGGGAGATCGGGGCCGGAAAGGCGCTGTCGGGGATGATCAAGCGCATCGCCAAGGATGCGGTCGTGCGCAATGTCGGCGCTCCGGCGGATATCGCGGCGCTGAAGGGCTGAGGGCGGACCGGGGCTCTGCCCCGGACCCCGGGATATTTGGGTGAAGAAGAAGGGGCTTTGGATGTTCGATCTGACGGGAAAGACCGCGCTGGTGACCGGCGCTTCGGGCGGGATCGGCGGCGCCATCGCCGAGGCGCTTCATCAGGCAGGCGCCACCGTGACACTGTCGGGGACGCGCGAGGCGCCGTTGCGTGAACTGGCCGAGAGGCTGGGCGAGCGTGCGCATGTCGTCACCGCCAATCTGGGCGATGCGGAATCGGTTCTGGCGTTGCCCAAGGCGGCCGCCGAGGCGATGGGCTCGGTCGATATCCTGGTGAACAATGCCGGGATCACGCGGGACAACCTGTTCATGCGCATGTCCGATGAGGAATGGGCGCAGGTTCTGGACGTGAACCTGACCAGCGTGTTCAAGCTGTCGCGCGCCGTGCTGCGGGGCATGATGAAGGCCCGGTGGGGGCGGATCGTCAACATCACCTCGGTCGTGGGGGCGACGGGCAATCCGGGGCAGGGCAATTACGCCGCTGCCAAGGCCGGGCTGGTCGGCATGTCGAAATCCCTGGCCTATGAGGTCGCGAGCCGCGGGATCACCGTGAACTGCGTCGCCCCCGGCTTCATAGCGACCGCCATGACCGACAAGCTGAATGACGAGCAGAAGGGCAAGATCCTGACCCAGATCCCCGCCGGGCAGATGGGCAGCCCCGAGGATATCGCCGCTGCCGTCCTGTATCTGGCCAGCCGCGAGGCGGGCTATGTGACCGGCGCCACGCTGCATGTGAATGGCGGCATGGCGATGATCTGAGCCGGGCCGGGCATCTGGCCGCCGCGTTGCCCCGTTGCAAAAGCGGTTGCATGAACGTCGCCCGGTGCTATATCCCGGCCCTTAGCAGCAGGGGAGCCGCCCTGTGCTGAAGCGTTCCCTCGGGGGCGTGCAAAACTTGGGCGGATGCCCGCGACAATGAGGATATGACATGAGCGATATCGCTGATCGCGTGAAGAAGATCGTGGTCGAGCATCTGGGTGTCGATGAGGACAAGGTGGTCGAATCCGCTTCGTTCATCGACGATCTGGGCGCCGACAGCCTCGACACCGTCGAGCTGGTCATGGCTTTCGAGGAAGAGTTCGGGATCGAGATCCCCGATGACGCCGCCGAGACCATCCAGACCGTCGGCGATGCGGTGAACTTCATCAAGGGCGCGGTCTGATCCCGCCCTCGTCGCGGCCCCGGCCGCGATGACCTGAACGGCGCCCGCTTCGCGAGGCGCCGTTTTTTCTTGCCGGAACCCGTCCCGTGCACTCGGTGTTGATGGAGCGATTCCATCATATCAGGAGGCACACCATGCCGGTCAATCTGGAAGGTCTTTCCGACAATGCCCGCAAGACGGCGATCGACGAACTGAATGCGCGTCTGGCCGATGGTCTGGCGCTGGCCTTGGCGATCAAGCAGGCGCATTGGAACGTGAAGGGCCGCAACTTCATCGCGATCCACGAGCTTTTCGACACGGTGCGCGCCAATCTGGACGTGCATCTGGACGAATTCGCAGAACGGGTGCAGCAGCTTGACGGCACCGCGCGCGGGACGGCCGAGGTTGTGGCCGAGGCTTCGGGGCTGGCGCCCTATCCGACCGACCTGACCGCCGCCGAGGATCACCTGCGCGAGATCTGTTCGCGGATGCGCGCCCACGGGGCGAAGCTGCGCAAGGGGATCGAGGCCGTGGGCGAAGCGGGCGACGAGGACAGTGCCGACATCCTGACGGGCGCCTCGCGCACGGCCGACAAGGATCTGTGGTTCATGGAAAGCCATCTCGAGGCCGCGTAAGGCGGCCGCGAAGGCTTAGCGGCCCAGCTTGGCGTGAACCTCGTCCAGATCGACCTCTCCCAGGGGCATCTTGTTGTCGGGATTGTCGAAATCGTAGCGGAAGAGCTGGAAATCATCCTTGTAGATTTCCCAGATCAGGTGCCGCGACAGGTCGTCGAAATAGTCGCTGACCTTGTGGGCGCGCTTGGGGCCGTGCCCTTCGGATTCGTTGAAGCGCGGCACCTCGGACAGGTCCAGCTTGACCGGGGTTTCGGCCGCGTCCAGCACCTTGGCCATGCCGTCGTTGAACGCCTCGGTGAAGAAGATCTGATCGTAGCGGCCGCCATTCACGATGAAGGTCGAGATATGGCCCGACATCGCCGACCAGTGGATGTCGGGCTCCATCGGTTTGCGAAAGCGGATGGTGTCCCGGGCGAACAGCAGAAAGCGGCGGAAGCTGGCGATCTGGTCGAAATCAAACCCGTTTTCAGGGCTGCCCACGTCAATCCCGTAGCGCTGGATCAGTTGCGGCACGAGGTTGCCGCGATAGCGTCGGCCATTGCGCTGGATCCCCGCGATCTTGTCGAAGAATGATGACAGAATGCGCGCATAGGGGTTGCGGACACAGGTGAAGGTCACGCCGTCGCGCGCGTGGACCGCGCGTTCGATCGGGCCGTGGCTGTAATCCTGCGCCCATTTGTGCAGGCCTTCGGTGCTGTCATGGATGTCGCCGTCGAAGAACCGGCCATGATCCGAATAAAACATGATCTGTCCGATCGTCGAGCAGGCGCATTTCGGCACCACCCGATAGATCATGCTTTCGCTTTCCGTCATCCAGACGCCGGGAAAACCCATCCTGCTATCACTCCGAACCTAGGCGAATTGCCGGGGGCGCATGCCTCGCTTGCCCCCTTGGCAAAAACGTTTACACAGACAAAGCAAAACCGGACGAGTTTTTCAACGCCTTACGTCGATCTGTAACGAAACCACCAGAGCCCGGTCTGCCCCATGGCGCGCATAGCCTTCATTCTTCTGACCCACAAGGACCCGCAGGGGGTGATCGAGCAGGCGAGGCGCCTGACTGCCACCGGGGATTTCGTGGCGATTCACTTTGACAAACGTGCGCCTCAGGCGATGTATCAGCAATTGCAGGATGCGCTAGGTGGCCATCCGGGTGTGGTCTTTGCGCCACGGCGGCTGAAATGCGGTTGGGGCGAATGGTCGCTGGTCGCGGCCAGCCTCGAGGCGCTGCGTGCCGCCGAGGCCGCCTTTCCGCAGGCCACGCATTTCTACATGCTGTCGGGCGACTGCATGCCCATCAAATCGGCGGAATTCGCGCGCAATTTTCTGGACAGCGAGGATTGCGACTATATCGAAAGCTTCGATTTCTTCGAAAGCGACTGGATCAAGACCGGCTTCAAGGAAGAGCGCCTGATTTACAGGCACTGGTTCAACGAACGCACCCAGAAATGGCTGTTCTATACCAGCTTCAACATCCAGCAGCGTCTGGGCCTGACCCGCGATATCCCCGAGGATGTGCAGGTCATGATCGGGTCGCAATGGTGGTGCCTGCGCCGCCAGACGGTCGAGGCGATCCTGGAACTGGTGCGCCAGCGCCCCGAGATCACGCGCTTTTTCGCGACCACCTGGATTCCGGACGAGACGTTCTTTCAGACGCTGGTCGCCCATGTCGTGCCGCGCACGCAGATCCGAACGCGGACGCTGACCTTCCTGATCTTCACCGATTACGGGATGCCGGTGACGTTCTACAACGACCATTACGACCTGCTTCTGCGCCAGAACTATCTGTTCGCCCGCAAGATCAGCCCCGAGGCGCTGGATCTGCGCGCAAGGCTGGGGGCGCTGTGGCAGGCCGAGGGGCAGGAATTCGCCATCACCGCCGAGGGGCGCAAGCTGTTCGACTTTCTCGTCGGGCGCGGGCGTATCGGGCGCCGGTTCGCGCCTCGGTTCTGGGAGACTGACGGCTCGCTTGGGGCGGGGCGCAAGCTGACTATCGTGGTGGCGAAGAAATGGCATGTCGCCAAGCGCCTGACCGACAGGCTGCGCGCGCTGACGGACATTCCGGCGGTCGATTACCTGTTCAACGAGCACGACGCGAACCTGCCCGATACCGGCGGTATCGCCAACACGCTGCCCAAGCGCGAGCGTCACCGCAAGGCGCTGATCAAGCTGCTTTTCGATCAGTTCGAAAGCGATCGTCTGGTGCTGTGCGCGGACCCTTCGGCGCTGAGCCTGATCACCGATCTGGTCAATGACCGCGCCGAGGTGCGGGTGCTGTTTCTCGATTGCGCCTTCGACGATGACTACGTGCGCGGGCACATGAGCCGCGTCGGGCTGGTCAGCGAGACCGCACCCGACGAGGTCTTCAACCGCCTGCTGCCGATCGTCAAAAGCGATCTGGAACACGAGGCCGAGCGGCTGCGCGAAAGCGAGTTTCCGCATTTCGCGTCTGTTTCGGCCGGGGCGAGCGTGGACCAGAACTCTGCCGCCATCGCGCGCATCCTTGACCTGCCCGAGGCTCGCGCGCGTGAACTGGCCGAGACGCCCCATCTGTTTGCCGACTGAACGAAGGACATCGCCATGCCCGCCTATGACGACAGCAACATCTTCGCCCGCATCCTGCGCAACGAGATCCCCGCCAACCGCGTGGCCGAGAACGATCATGCGCTGGCCTTCCGCGACATCGCGCCCCGCGCGCCGACCCATGTGCTCGTGATCCCCAAGGGCGCCTATGTCGATTTCGCCGATTTCGCGGCGAATGCGAGCGCTGACGAGGTCACGGGCTTCATGCGGCTCTGTGCCGAGGTCTGCGCGGCCGAGGGGGTCGATCCGGCCTCGGGCGGGAACGGGTTCCGGGCGATCACGAATGCCGGGCCGGACGGCGTGCAGGAAGTGCCGCATTTCCACCTGCACATCATCGGCGGCCGCATGACCGGCCCGATGCTGAGCCTGCGCGACTGATCCGGGCGGCGCGGCCCTAGCTGCTGGTCAGTTCGACGAAGACCTGTTCAAGGTCGGGCTGCTCGGTCGCGACGTCGATGATCGGAATGCCCGCGCCGCGCAGCAGGTCGATGATGCGGTCCGCCCGAAGCCGCGAGGGCGGATAGAAGACCGCCAGCCGCCCGTCGGCGCGCCGCTCGGCGCGCACGCCCTCGGGCAGGGGGGGCAGTTCGACGGGGCCGCCCGTGTCCAGCACCAGCGTCTTGCCGTCGGTCCGCGCCAGAAGGTCGCGCGTGGGCTGACGGATGACCAGCTCGCCATGGTTGATGATGGCGATCTCGTCGCACATCTGCTCGGCTTCTTCCAGGTAATGTGTGGTCAGGATGATCGTCATGCCCTGGCGGTTCAGTTCGCGCACATTGGCCCAGAGCATCTGGCGCAGGGTGATGTCCACGCCTGCCGTCGGTTCGTCCAGGACCAGGATCTGGGGGCGGTGGACCAGCGCCTTGGCCAGCAGAAGCCGCCGCTTCATCCCGCCCGACAGGTTGCGCGCATAGGCGCCCGCCTGATCGGTCAGCCCCACCAGTGCCAGAAGCTCGTCCGTCCAGCGTTCCGATTTCGGCACACCGTAGAGGCCTGCCTGCACCTCGAGACTGGCGCGGGGGGTGAAGAACGGGTCCATGTTCAGTTCCTGCGGCATCACCCCGATGGCGGCGCGGGACTGGCGTGGGTTCACGTCCTGGTCGAAGCCCCAGATGCTGACGCGGCCGGCGGTCTTGTTGACCAGCCCGGCAAGGATGTTGATCAGCGTGGACTTGCCTGCGCCGTTGGGGCCCAGGAGGCCGAAGATGCTGCCTGCGGGAATGGTCAGGTCGATGCCCTTCAGCGCCTCTTTGGCGGGGGCGTTGCCCTGGGCGGCATAGGTCTTGCGAAGACCCTCGATCTGGATGGCGTGGCTCATGGTGTCGGTCTCGCAATGCTTGCGGTGGCAGGCCGGGCTGCGGTAATGGGGTTTAGACCAGATGATGCAAGCCGCCACAAGAAGGCCAGCCATGACCCAGCACGTGACGCCCGAAAACTCGCTTTCGACCGAGACGGGCCCCGAGGCCCTGAAGATGCCCGCCCCCGTGACCGAGGTGGTGACGCGCTGGCGCGTGTGCTGCGACGGCGATGATGCGGCGGGTCTGGGCCATCCGCGCGTCTGGCTGGCTATCAGCCCCGAGACGGGCTTTGTCGATTGCGGCTATTGCGACAAGCGTTTCGTGATCGACCGCGATCACGCGCACGACGACCACTGACGGAACTTGCCGCGCCGTTCCGCCCCGGCCCGGCGCGGATCTCGGGCCCCGTCGAGGGGCCCTCAATCCGGGGCGGCCTTGCCGCCCGGCACGCCCTTGCCATCCTTGCGCTTTGATCCGGCCCGGCACCTGTCCGAGCAGTAGCGCACCTGATCCCAGTCGCGTTCCCATTTCTTGCGCCAGCGGAAGGGTAGCCCGCAGGTCAGGCACAGCTTTTGCGGCAGGTCAGACTTGCGGCGCATGCGGGCCATGCGGATTCCCTTCGTTTGCGGGGCGCGCCCGGCTGAGCAGCATCCCCTCGGGGCCGCAGGGCAGCAGGCCAAGGGGGCGGCCTGTCTCGGACTCCAGCCAGGACAGCACGTGCTGGCCCGCCCAGACCTGCACAGCCGTTCCGTCGCGGGTCGTGCCACGCCCGGTCGCGGTGCCGCTGAACCGGTCCTGATAGGTGAACAGGACCCCGACCTCGGTGCCGTCCTGGCAGGTGACGCTGGCTTGCCCCAGCCCCAGCAGGCCGCGTTCGGCCCATTGGCCCCGGCATTGGGCGCCGTCGCTGGTCACGCCGAGCACCTCGCCGCGGCCCCGGCCAAGCGCGCGCCCGTGAAACCAGCGCCCCTCGTCGCCCAGGCAGGCGACCACCCGGCTGCAAGAGCTGTCATCGGAGCGCAGTGGGCAAAGCTGGGGCATGTCATCGGCCAATGCAGGCCAGGTCAGCAGCGAAACAGCCAAGGCGGCTGGCAGGCGCAGGCGGAACATGTCAGAAACCTCGGCATGATTACGGGAACGGACGCGGCGAGGCTAACATGAGCGACACATTCGGCAAGGGCTGCCATCTGCACCTGATCGACGGGTCGGCCTTTATCTTCCGCGCCTATCACGCGCTGCCCCCGCTGACGCGGAAATCCGACGGTCTGCCGGTCGGCGCCGTCGCGGGTTTTTGCAACATGTTGTGGAAATATGTCCAGGACGGCAATGGCAGCGACGCGCCGACCCATGCGGCGGTGATCTTCGACCATTCCTCCAAGACCTTCCGCAACGAGATCTATCCCGCCTACAAGGCGAACCGCCCCGAGCCGCCCGAGGATCTGCGCCCGCAATTCCCGCTGACCCGCGACGCGACCCGCGCCTTCAACATCGCCTGCATCGAGACCGAGGGCTACGAGGCCGACGACATCATCGCCGCCTATGCCCGCCATGCCCGCGAGGCCGGTGGCCGCGTCACCATCGTCAGCAGCGACAAGGACCTGATGCAGCTGGTCGGCGATGGGGTCGAGATGCTGGACCCGATCAAGGGCAAGGTCATCGGTCCCGACGAGGTGTTCGAGAAATTCGGCGTCGGCCCTGACCGCGTGGTCGATGTGCAGGCGCTGGCGGGCGATTCGGTGGACAACGTCCCCGGTGCCCCCGGCATCGGCATCAAGACCGCCGCCCTGCTGATCCAGGAATTCGGCGATCTGGACGCACTGCTGGACCGCGCGGCCGAGATCAAGCAGCCCAAGCGCCGCCAGACGCTGATCGACCATGCCGAACAGATCCGCGTTTCTCGTCAGCTGGTGCAGCTGGACGGCGACACCCCGCTGGACCGCCCGCTGGAGGATCTGGGCGTCCGCGCCCCCGAGGCCGAGCGCCTGCTGGCCTTCCTGTCCGAGATGGAGTTCCGCACCCTGACGACCCGCGTGGCCGAGAAGCTGGGCGCCGAGGCCCCGGCGATCCAGGCCGCGCCCCCCAGCCAGGCGCCTGCCGCGCCGGACATGCCCGCCATCGACGCATCCGCCTATGAGACTGTCACCGACATGGCCGCGCTGGAGGCCTGGATCGCCGCCATACGCGAGGCAGGCGCCGTCGCCATCGACACCGAGACCACTAGCCTCGATGAGATGCAGGCCGATCTGGTCGGCATTTCGCTGGCGGTGGCGCCGGGCCGGGCCTGCTATGTGCCGCTGAACCATATGGCGGGGGGCGACGATCTGTTCGGCCAGCTGGCGCGCGTGCCGGGCCAGCTGGACCCGCAGGCGGTGCTGGCGGCGCTGAAGCCGGTGCTTGAGGACCCGGCAACGCTGAAGATCGGCCAGAACCTCAAATACGACTGGAAGATCCTTGCCCGCCAGCTTCCGGAATTGGGGGGCATCCGCATGGCCCCGGTCGCGGATACGATGCTGATGTCCTATGCCCTGAACGCGGGCACCCATAATCACGGCATGGACGAACTGGCCGAGCGTTACCTTGGCCATAAATGCATCCCGATCAAGGATCTGATCGGCTCGGGCAAAAGCCAGATCAACTTTGCCCAGGTCCCCATCGACAAGGCCGCGCCCTATGCGGCCGAGGATGCCGACGTCACGCTGCGGCTTTACCGCCATTTCGCGCCGATGTTGCCCGCCGAACGCGTCACGACCGTCTATCAGACCCTCGAGGCGCCGATGATTCCCGTCCTGGCCAAGATGGAGATGGCGGGCATCCGCATCGACACCGACGTCCTGGGCCGCATGTCCAACGCCTTCGCGCAGAAGATGGCAGGGCTGGAAGCCGAAATCCACGAACTGGCCGGAACCCCCTTCAACATCGGCTCGCCCAAGCAGTTGGGCGAGATCCTGTTCGACCGGATGGGTCTGGCGGGCGGCAAGCAGGGCAAGACCGGCGCCTTTTCCACCAGCGCCGACGTGCTGGAGGATCTGGCCGCCGAAGGCCACGACCTGCCCGCCCGCGTGCTGGACTGGCGCCAGATCAGCAAGCTGAAATCCACCTATACCGACGCGCTGCCGACCTATGTGAACCCGGAAACCGGGCGCGTTCATACCAGCTATTCCATCGCGGGGGCGCAGACCGGGCGGCTGGCCTCGACCGATCCGAACCTGCAGAACATCCCGATCCGCAGCGACGAGGGGCGGCGCATCCGTCAGGCCTTTGTCGCGCCGTCAGGGCACCGGCTGGTCGCGCTGGACTACAGCCAGATCGAATTGCGCATCCTGGCCCATGTGGCGGACATCCCGGCGCTGAAACAGGCCTTCCGCGAGGGGATCGACATCCACGCCATGACCGCCAGCCAGATGTTCGGCGTCCCGGTCGAGGGGATGGATCCGATGATCCGCCGCCAGGCCAAGGCGATCAATTTCGGCGTGATCTACGGAATCTCGGGCTTCGGCCTGTCGCGCAATCTGCGTATCCCGCGCGCCGAGGCACAAAGCTTCATCGACACCTATTTCGAACGCTTCCCGGAAATCCGCGCCTATATGGACCGCATCGTGGCGGATGCGAAATCCGACGGCTCGGTCCGCACGCTATTCGGGCGACGCATCAACACGCCGGGCATCAACCAGTCCGGCCCGGCGGCAGGCGGTGCGCGGCGCGCGGCGATCAACGCGCCCATTCAGGGCGCGGCCGCCGACATCATCCGCCGCGCGATGATCCGCATGCCCGACGCGATCCGCGACCTGCCCGCGCGGATGCTGTTGCAGGTCCATGACGAACTGGTCTTCGAGGTGGCCGAGGACGCTGTGGACAGCCTCATCGCCCGCGCGCGCGAGGTGATGGAGGCCGCTGCCGAACCCAAGGTCAAGCTGTCGGTGCCGCTGGTCGTCGATGCCGGCCACGGCCTGAACTGGGCCGAGGCACACTGAAAGACCATCAGACCGCCGAGGAATGGCTGCCCTCGGCCACGGCATAGGCGTCCAGCCCCTGCGCCAGCATCCGCGTCAGGGGCCGCCCCTCTGGCGTGATGCTTAGCGCGGCGTCCTCCAGCCGCAGGACGCCGCCGAACCGCGCGATCAGGGGCGCGAACAGCGCGCGCTGGCGATCCTCGCTGACGCCGAACCGGGCCTCGATCTCGGCCATGTCGATCCGGAATTCGCACATCAGCATCTCGATCATGCGGCCGCGCCACAGATCCTCGGCGCTGAAGGCATGGCCCCGCGCGACCGGCAGAAGACCCGCCCGGATCGCGGCCGTATAGACCCCTGTCGCGGGTGCATTCTGGGCATAGCCCTGCGGAAAACGCGAAATCGAGGACGCCCCCAACCCCAACAGAATGTTCGCCGGATCGTCGGTGTATCCCTGAAAGTTGCGCCGCAGCCGCCCCTCGGCCAGGGCGCGCGCCAACCCGTCCGAGGGGCTGGCGAAATGGTCGATCCCGATCTCGGCCAGCCCGTCGGCCACGAACAATGCGCGGGCGGTGTCGAACAGGTCCAGCCGCGCCTCGCCATCGGGCAGGGCATCGTCGGGTATCATCACCTGCCGCTTGGACATCCACGGCACATGGGCATAGCCGTAAAGCGCCACCCGGTCGGGTTGCAGCGCCAGCACCTTCTGGACGGTATCGGACATGCGAATGCGGTTCTGATGGGGCAGGCCGTAAAGCAGATCGACATTCAGGCTGCCGATGCCGTGGCCACGGATCAGGTCCACGGCGGCGGCGGTCAGCTCGAATCCCTGCGGCCTGCCGATCGTCTCCTGGATCAGCGGGTCGAAATCCTGCACCCCGATCGAGGCGCGGTTCATCCCCGCCGCCGCCAGCGCGGCCATCCGGGGGGCGTCGATCTCGGACGGGTCGATCTCGACCGAGAATTCGCCGCCCTCGATCATCGGAAAGGCCGCACGGATCGCCCCGGCCAGTTCCGCGATCATCGCGGGCTCCAGCAGGGTGGGCGTGCCACCGCCCCAATGCAGCCGCGACAGCCGCACATCAGGCGCCAGTCGCGCGCGCAGGGCGGCGATCTCGGCCAGCAGCGTGTCCAGATAGGCGCGCACCGGGTCCATGCTCTGCGTGCCCTGCGTGCGGCAGGCGCAGAACCAGCACAGCCTGCGGCAGAACGGGATGTGGACATAAAGCGATATCGCCGCACCGGCAGGGATCGCGCCGATCCAGCCGGCCACCAGGGGCGCATCGACCGACGGCCCGAACTGCGTCGCGGGCGGATAGCTCGTGTAGCGCGGGGCGCGGGCCTCGAACAAACCGAGTCGTCTGAGTTGCGAAATCGTGCTCATGGCGGTATCCCTAGGGGAAGATGCGCGAACAGACCTTGACCCAGATCAACAGCTGCACGACCTCGGCCCCTCATGGCGAGGTCAGCTGCTCCGAATGCCCGATCCGCTACCGGGCCGTATGCGCGCATTGCGAAGGCGACGAATTGCAGCGCCTCGAAGAGATCAAGTTCTACCGCAGCTACGAGGCCGGTCAGCCCATCGTCTGGGAAGGCGACCGGATGGATTTCGTGGGCTCGGTCGTCTCGGGCGTGGCCACGCTGACCCAGACGCTCGAGGACGGGCGCACCCAGATGGTGGGCCTCTTGCTGCCAAGCGATTTTCTCGGCCGCCCCGGACGCGACCGCGCAGCCTATAACGCGACGGCCACGACGCGGGTCGTCCTGTGCTGCTTCCGCCGCCGCCCCTTCGACGATCTGATGCGCAAGACGCCGCATATCGCGCACCGGCTGCTTGAAATGACGCTGGACGAACTGGACGCGGCGCGCGAATGGATGCTGCTTCTGGGCCGCAAGACCGCGCGCGAAAAGATCGCCTCTTTCATTGCCATCATCGCGCGCCGCGAGGCCTCGCTGCACAAGCGCCAGCCGGGTGGACGAATGGAACTCGACCTGCCCCTGACGCGCGAGGCCATGGCCGATTACCTCGGCCTGACGCTGGAGACGGTCAGTCGGCAGGTCAGCGCGCTGAAACGCGACGGTGTGATCCAGCTTCAGGGCAAGCGCGGCGTGATCCTGCCCGACTTCGCGCGGCTCGTGGACGAATCCGGCGACGATTCCGACGGCGGCTGCCTCAGCTGAACACCCTTCGCGGCTTTGCCTTGGGCCAAATATCCCGGGGGAATCGCGCAGCGATGGGGGCAGCGCCCCCCTGCGACCCATCCGCCCCAGCCCCGCCCCGACCTTTTCCCCGCGCCCCTTTGCTGCTAAGCGGTGCCTTCCCGGTCGCAGCCTACCCGGGTCACAAAAACAAGGGTCACATATGAAAACCACTCTCGTCTGTTCGGGCGGGCTGGACTCTGTCTCGCTTGCCCATGTCCTTGCCGCTCAAGGGAGGCTCTCGCGCATCGTCAGCTTCGATTACGGTCAGCGCCACCGCAAGGAACTGGACCATGCGCGTTCCTGCGCCGAAAGGCTGGGCGTGCCGTTCCACTTGGTCGATCTGTCGGGTCTGGGCGCGGCGCTGACAGGGTCGGCGTTGACCGATGACGTCGCCGTGCCCGACGGCCATTACGCCGAGGAAACCATGCGTATCACGGTCGTGCCGAACCGGAACGCGATCATGCTGACCATCGCCTTCGGCATCGCGGCGGCCAATGGCGATCAGGCGGTCGCGGCGGCGGTGCATGGGGGCGATCACTTCATCTATCCCGATTGCCGGCCCGGCTTCACCGAGGCTTTCGCCGCCATGCAGAAGGCCGCGCTGGAGGGTTACGCAGACATCGCGCTGGACGTGCCCTTCGTGCGCGCCACCAAGGCCGACATCGTCGCGGCGGGCGCGCGCGCGGGCACGCCCTTTGCGCGGACCTGGTCCTGCTACAAGGGCGGGGCGCGCCATTGCGGGCGCTGCGGCACCTGCGTCGAGCGGCGCGAGGCCTTCGATCTGGCGGGCATCCCCGATCCGACCGAATATGACGACCCCGATTTCTGGCGCGCGGCGGTCGCATCGCGGCAGGGGGCGGCGTGATGTTCCGGATCAGCAAGGAGTTTCACTTCAGCGCCTCGCACCGGCTGGACCACCTGGCGCCCGACCACCAATGCGCGCGTCTGCACGGCCACAACTATATCGTGGTCGTCGAACTGGCCGCGCCCGATCTGAACCCCGACGGCTTCGTGCGCGATTATCACGAATTGAAGCCGCTGAAGGACTATATCGACGGCCAGTTCGACCACCGGCACCTGAACGACCTGCTGGAGGTGCCCTCGACCGCCGAGAATCTGGCCCGGCACTTCTTCGACTGGTGCCGCGCCCGCTGGCCCGAGACCAGCGCCGTCAAGGTCAGCGAGACGCCCAAGACCTGGGCCGAGTATCGGCCATGAGCGCCCTTCGCATCGCCGAGATCTTCGGCCCGACCATCCAGGGCGAGGGCGTGCTGATCGGTGAGCCCACGGTCTTTGTCCGGGCGGGGGGCTGCGATTACCGATGTTCGTGGTGCGATTCGATGCATGCGGTGGACAGCGCCTTTCGCGACCAATGGGCGCCGATGTCGGCAGAGGCGATCTGGGCCGAGGTTACGCGGCTGTCGGGCGGGCGGCCCCTGACGGTCTCGATCTCGGGGGGCAATCCGGCGATCCAGGATTTCGGGCCGCTGATCGCGCTTGGCCGGGCCGAGGGCTACCGGTTTGCGCTGGAAACGCAGGGCTCCATCGCGCGGGACTGGTTCGGGGCGCTGGATGTGCTGGTCCTGAGCCCCAAACCCCCTTCCAGCGGCGAGACCCCCGACCGTGCCGCGCTGGCGGATTGCATCGCGGCGGGGCAGGGCGCGGGGCAGGCGGTGCTGAAGATCGTGATCTTCGACCGGCGCGATTACGACTGGGCGCGGGCGCTGGCCGAGGATTGGCCGGACCTGCCGCTTTACCTGCAACCGGGCAATCCCGATGTGGACCCCGACAGCCCGGTTGCGGCGCAGGACGTGGCCGACCGGCTGCGCTGGCTGGTGGATATGGTCACCGAGGATCGCTGGTTCCGGCCCCGCGTCCTGCCGCAGCTGCATGTGCTGCTGTGGGGGAACCTGCGCGGCGTCTGAGGCGGGCGCCTTTGGCAGCGCGCGGCGAATTGCGTCCCGCGACGGCCGGGGGGACTGGCCGTCCCCCCGGACCCCCCTGCGCGCATCCCCGCAGGCGAGGCCTCCGGTTCAGCGGGCCATCAGCACCGGCACGGCGGATTTTTCGAGCATGTTGCGCGTCGCACCGCCCAGGATCGCCTGGCGGAACCGCGAATGGCCGTAAGCCCCCATCACGATCAGGTCCGCGCCGATCTCGACCGCGCGGCGGTTCAGTTCGTCGCTGATCGTGGGCGCGGTGCGTGCCAGTACCGCGATTTCCGCCCGCACCCCATGGCGGACGAGCATCTGGGTCAGCGGGCCGCCCGGGTCCGAGCGTTCGGGGCTGGTGCGGCGCGGGTCGATGCAGGTCACCTCGACCCGGTCGGCGGCGCGCAGCAGGGGCAGCGCCCGGCGGATGGCGGCCAGCGCCTCGGCCGACTGGTTCCAGGCGACCAGCACCCGGCGCAGATTGGCCGGGATCTCGGCATGAGGCAGCACGAGGACAGGGCAGCCGCCCTCGAACAGGGCGGCTTCGGCGATGATCTCGGCCTCGGCGGGCTGGTTCTCGGCGTAGGGGCTGACCAGCACGGTCAGATCGGCGAATCGCGCCCTCAGGCCGACCAGCGCCGGGATGCCACCGCTTTGCGCAACCGCGCTGTCCACCGACCAGCGCAGGTCGCTGGCAGGCGCCAGACGCGCGCGGACGGCTTTTTCCAGAGCCTCGGCATCGGCCAGGGCGCTGTCGATGGCGTCCTGCAGCATGTAGGCGGTGCCGCCGGGGAAGAAATATCCCGGCTGGCTGAGATCGATGCCGAGGCACAGGACTTCGAGATGGGCGTCCTCGCGCACGGCAAGCTGGGCTGCCGCGTCAAGCTGGGGCGTCTGCGCCGGATCGGTCAGGATCGTGAGGATCGTCTTGTAGGCCATGGCGGGCTCCTTTCGGTCACGATGGCATCCTGCGCCCTGATGCGCCCTTTTGCCTTGATCCGCGTCAACCCCCGGATTTGACCCAGATCAAGGATTCGAGAGCCGCCTGCCCCTATCCCCTGACCATCGACAGCCCTGCCGCCGAAGCGATTCGGCGCGGGCGCAGAAGGGGACGCGACGCCGATGCCAACGGGGACAGCGAGATGAACTATGTGAAACTGATCCTGCTTGGCGGGATCGCATTGTTTGCCGCGATCGCGGCCAATATGGCGCATGATCTGGCCTATCAGGTCAACGCGCTGACCGTCATGCTGGCCTCGGGCGGGATGTTCCTGTGGACCCTGCGCCGCATCGACGAGCCTCTGCCCCTCCACAATCCGCGCGAATACATGGACGGCGTCGTGCGCGCCGGCGTGGTCGCCACGATGTTCTGGGGCGTGGTGGGCTTTCTGGTCGGCGTCGTCATCGCCTTTCAGCTGGCCTTTCCGGCGCTGAACTTCAGCGACCTGACGCAGGGCTACCTGAATTTCGGCAAGCTGCGCCCGCTGCATACCAGCGCGGTGATCTTCGCCTTTGGCGGCAACGCGCTGATCGCGACCTCGTTCTATGTGGTCCAGCGGACCTCGGCGGCGCGGCTCTGGGGCGGGAACGCGGCCTGGTTCGTGTTCTGGGGCTACAACTTCTTCATCGTGCTGGCGGCGACGGGCTACATTCTGGGCGCGACCCAGTCCAAGGAATATGCCGAGCCGGAATGGTATGTGGACTGGTGGCTGACCATCGTCTGGGTGACCTATCTGGCGGTCTTCCTGGGCACGATCATCAAGCGCAAGGAACCCCATATCTACGTCGCGAACTGGTTCTATCTGGCCTTCATCGTGACCATCGCGATGCTGCATGTGGTGAACAACCTGTCGCTGCCGGTCAGCATCTGGGGCAGCAAGTCGGTGCAGGTCTTTGCGGGCGTGCAGGATGCGATGGTCCAGTGGTGGTATGGCCATAACGCGGTGGGCTTCTTCCTGACGGCGGGCTTCCTGGGGATGATGTACTACTTCATCCCGAAACAGGCCGAGCGTCCGGTCTATAGCTACAAGCTGTCGATCATCCACTTCTGGGCGCTGATCTTCCTCTATATCTGGGCCGGTCCGCACCACCTGCATTACACCGCGCTGCCGGAATGGGCCGCGACGTTGGGGATGGTGTTCTCGATCATGCTGTGGATGCCCAGCTGGGGCGGCATGATCAACGGCCTGATGACCCTGTCGGGCGCCTGGGACAAGCTGCGGACCGATCCGATCATCCGCATGATGGTCGTCGCGGTGGGCTTCTACGGGATGGCGACCTTCGAGGGCCCGATGATGTCGATCAAGTCGGTGAACAGCCTTTCGCACTATACCGACTGGACCATCGGTCACGTCCATTCCGGCGCGCTTGGCTGGAACGGCATGATCACCTTCGGCGCGCTCTACTACCTGGTGCCGCGCCTGTGGGGACGCGAGCGGCTCTACAGCCTGTCGCTGGTCAGCTGGCACTTCTGGCTCGCCACGATCGGCATCGTCCTCTACGCGGCCTCGATGTGGGTCACGGGCATCATGGAGGGCCTGATGTGGCGCGAGGTCGATCAGCACGGCTACCTGGTCAACGCCTTTGCCGACACGGTCAGCGCCAAGTTCCCGATGTATGTCGTGCGCGGTCTGGGCGGGGTCCTGTATCTCGCTGGCGCGATCATCATGGCCTGGAACCTGTGGGCGACGGTCGCCCGGCAGCCCAAGGCCCAATCCACCGCCATCGCGGTTCCGGCAGAGTAAGGGGGGCTTTCGATGCGAATTCTCGAAAAGCACAAGATCCTCGAAAAGAACGCCACGCTTCTGCTGGTCTTTTCGTTCCTAGTCGTCACCATCGGCGGCATCGTGCAGATCACGCCTCTGTTCTACCTTGAGAACACGATCGAAAAGGTCGAGGGCGTCCGCCCCTACACCCCGCTGGAACTGGCGGGCCGCGACATCTATGTCCGCGAGGGCTGCTATGTCTGCCACAGCCAGATGATCCGCCCGATGCGCGACGAGGTCGAGCGTTACGGCCATTACAGCCTGGCGGCGGAATCGATGTATGACCATCCGTTCCAGTGGGGGTCGAAACGCACCGGGCCGGATCTGGCGCGTGTCGGCGGGCGCTATTCGGACGAATGGCACATCGACCACCTGCGCGACCCGCAATCGGTGGTGCCGGAATCGATCATGCCGAAATACGGCTTCCTCTTGGACCGGGTGATCCATTCCGACCACATCCGCCAGCGTCTGGTCGCGGATCGCCGCGTGGGCGTGCCCTACAGCGACGAGATGATCCAGAACGCCGTGGCCGATTTCCGCACCCAGGCTGACGAGTTCGGCGACCTCTCGGCGCTGCAATCGCGCTATCCCGGCGCGCAGGTCCGCAATTTCGACCGCCAGCCGCAACTGACCGAGATGGACGCCCTGATCGCCTATCTGCAGGTCCTTGGCACGATGGTCGATTTCTCGACCTTCGAACCCGACCCGAACCGCTGAGGCCGCCATGGAAACCTACACCTTCCTGCGTGCCATGGCCGATAGCTGGGCGCTTCTGGTTCTGGTCCTGGTCTTTGTGGGCGTGATCCTCTTCGTGTTCCGCCCCGGATCGCGCCGCGTCCAGAAGGATGCCGCCGAGAGCATCTTTCGCAACGAATCCCGTCCTGCCGCCGAGGACGACGAGAAGAAGGAGGACCGCTGATGTCCGACGACACCAAGAAGCCGGCGGATGACGTAGCATCCTCCGCCAATCCCGACAACCAGATCAACCTGCGCCGCCAGGCCGCCGATGCCGAGCATGCCGCCAAGATCGAGGGCGCCATTCCGCCCCGGCCCGCCCCGGACAAGCCCGTCGCGCCCAGCCATCGCCGCAAGGGCCGCCACGGCGTCGGCCTGAAGGAAACGCCCTCGACCGGGCATGAATGGGACGGGATCACCGAATACGACAACCCGATGCCCCGCTGGTGGCTGTGGACCTTCTACGCCACGATCGTCTGGGCCATCGGCTACATGATCGCCTATCCCGCCATCCCGCTGGTGACGCAGGCGACCCAGGGGATGCTGCGGACCAATGCGCGCGCCGAGGTCGCCTCGGAAATCGACCGCTTCGCTGCTGCGAACGCGCCGATTCAGGCGGCGCTGGTGCAGACCGATCTGGCCGCCATCCCCGAGGACGGCGACCTGATGAGCTATGCCACCAACGCGGGCGGCGCGCTTTACCGGACCTGGTGCGCGCAATGCCACGGCGCGGGTGCGGCCGGGGCGCGGGGCTATCCCAACCTGCTGGACGATGACTGGCTCTGGGGCGGCAGCATGGAGGACATCCACCTGACCCTGCTGCACGGCATCCGCGACCCGCAGGACCCCGACACGCGCTATTCGCAGATGCCGCGCTACGGTGTGGACGGCCTCTTGAACCAGCGCGAGATCGACCGCGTGGTCCATTACGTCCTGTCGCTGTCGGATCAGCCGCATGACGCGGGTCTGGCCGCGCGCGGCGCCCAGATCTACGCCGACAACTGCACCGCCTGCCACGGCGATGCGGGCGAGGGTGATCGCGGGCAGGGCGCGCCTGCGCTGAACGATCAGGTCTGGCTTTACGGCAGCGAGCCCGAGACCCTGCACCGGATCATCTCCGAAGGGCCCTATGGCGTCATGCCCGCCTGGTCGAACCGCCTGACCGAGGCCGAGATCCGCGCCCTGACCGTCTATGTCCACGGGCTTGGCGGCGGCGAATAGCCGCCACGCCCCACCGGTTCCGCGCCCTCAACCCGCGCGGCAGTCCCGGCCCCCCGTCCTGTTCGCGCGTTCCTCGGGGGGCCGGTGATCCATCTGCAAGGCCCATTGCCCTGCACCACCGCTTCCGCGCCGGCCTGTCCGCGTGGAAGGCCGGCCCCCGGCTCTGTTCGCGCGTTCCACCGGGGGCCGGCTATTTCTTTCGCAAGGGATGCCTCAGCCGACCAGTTCGCCCCGCAGCGAATTCGGCGCGCTTTCCACGATGCGGACCTGCACCAGATCGCCGATCTGGGCCTCGGGCGCCTCGACAAAGACCGAATGCAGATAGTCGGACTTGCCGACCATCTGTCCCGGCTCGCGGCCCGGTTTCTCGAACAGGACGCCGAGGGTCCGGCCCACCATCGAAAGCTGTGCGGCCTTCTGCTGGCGGTTCAGCAGCGCCTGCAATTCCTGCAACCGCGCATCGGCGACGGCGCTGTCCACCTCTGGGCGGTCATAGGCAGGGGTGCCGGGACGGGGCGAATACTTGAAGCTGAAGGCGGTGCCGAAACCCACCTGTTCGATCAGGCGCAAGGTGTCGGCGTGGTCCTGATCGGTCTCGCCCGGAAAGCCCACGATGAAGTCGCTGGTCAGCAGGATGTCGGGCCGCGCGGCCTTGATGCGGTCGATCAGGCGCAGATACTGGTCGGCGGTGTGCTTGCGGTTCATCGCCTTCAGGATGCGGTCGCTGCCCGACTGCACCGGAAGATGCAGATAGGGCATCAGCTGCGGGATGTCGCGATGCGCCTCGATCAGGTCGTCGGCCATGTCGTTGGGATGGCTGGTCGTGTAGCGGATGCGGTCCAGACCGTCGATTTCGGCCAGCGCGCGGATCAGGCGGCCAAAGCCCCAATCGCCACCCTCGCCCGCGCCATGCCAACCATTCACGTTCTGGCCCAGCAGCGTGATCTCGCGCACGCCGCGTTCGACCAGATCGCGCGCCTCGCGCAGGATGCGGTCGACGGGGCGGCTGACCTCGGCCCCGCGCGTATAGGGGACGACGCAGAAGGCGCAGAACTTGTCGCAGCCCTCCTGCACGGTCAGGAAGGCCGCGGGCGCGCGGCGGGTGGCGCGGCGTTCGGGCAGGTGGTCGAACTTGTCCTCGGGGGGGAACTCGGTCAGGATCGCGGGCGCCTCGCCGCGAAGCATGGCGGGCAGGCGGTGATAGGTCTGCGGGCCGACGACCAGATCGACCAGCGGCATGCGGCGGACGATCTCCTCGCCCTCGGCCTGGGCGACGCAGCCGGCGACGCCGATCTTCAGGTCGGGACGCTCGGCCTTCAGCGGCTTCAGACGGCCAAGGTCGGAATACAGCTTCTCGGCCGCCTTTTCGCGGATATGGCAGGTGTTCAGCAGAACCATGTCGGCCTGTGACTGATCCTCGGTCAGCTCGTAACCCTCGCCGGCCATCGCCTCGGCCATGCGCTGGCTGTCATAGACGTTCATCTGGCAGCCATAGGTCTTGATGAAAAGCTTTTTCGCGGCCGTGGCGCTGGCGTCCTGGGTCATGTCATGCTGTCCTTGAGATCGGCCCGGCGATACAGCAAAGACAGGCTTTTGGAAAGGCACGGGATGGAGAGCGACCTGACCGCGATGCCCAATATCGGCCCCGCGACCGCCCGGTCTCTGATCGGGGCGGGCATTCCCGACGCGGCGCGGCTGCGCGGCCTTGGCGCACACGAGGCCTATCGCGCGCTGCTGGTCGCGGGCGAGAGGCCGCATTTCATCGGCTATTACGTCCTGCACATGGCCTTGCAGGGGCGGCCCTGGAACGATTGCAAGGGCGCCGAAAAGGACGCCCTGCGCGCCCGATTCGACGCGCTGGTCGCGGAAACCCGCGCCACCCCCCTGTCGGGGATCGAGGCCGAACTGGACGCGCTAGGCCTCAGGCGGCCCTGATCAGCGGCCCGCCTCGCGGGTCTCGAAGGACAGGCCCACGGCGCTGCGTTGGGGAAAGCCCGCCCAGTGGCTGTGCGCCTCGTCGGGGTTGCCGTCGGCATCGACCGACCACAGGCCCGCATCCGCATCGCGGATCAGGTCCAGATATTCGCCCCGCCCGGCCTCGTCCTTCAGATGCAGGTCCAGAAACGCGGTCGCGAAATGCTGGAGGATGTTGTTCATCCGCACGCTGTCCCAGACCGGATCGGCGTAATGATCGAAGGGCGCGCGGCCAAGGCTTTCGGAATGCGCCCAGGCCTCGGCCGGGGCAGGGATCGGCGCCGCCGCGTTGTGGCTGGCGTTCTCGAAGGTCAGCAGGTGGCGCGTCGTGCCGGTCGTCTCGTCCAGGATCTGCCGGATCGAGTCATAGGGCGAGACATCGTCCACGCTGCCCGCGACCAGCATCAGAGGCGCGGTCACGCCGGCCAGCCCGTCGGCGTCCCAGAAATCGAATTGCCGCCCCCATGGCGCTATGGCGATGACGGCCTGCACGCGGGGATCGACCAGCGCCCCGTGATCCTCGGACCCCGCGCCCAGCCGGGCCAGCGTGCCCGAGGGCGGCACGAAGGCCCCCGGCTCGGCCCGTTCCAGCGCGGTGCGCGACAGGCCCGCGCCGCCGAAGATCAGCGCGCCGTAGCCGCCCATCGAATAGCCGACGACCGCCGTGCGGTCCGCATCGGTGATCGCGCCGATCTCGTCCTGCAGCCCGGCCATGCTGTCCAGCAGGAAACGCTGATCGACCGCCCGGTTCACCAGCGTCGAGGCAAAGGCCTGCTGGTCGTCATAGGTGCTTTCGGGATGGTCGGCCGCCACCACGACATAGCCCTTGGAGGCCAGGTTCTCGGCCAGATGGCTCATCAGGTAGCGGTTGCCGGGATAGCCATGCGACAGGATCACCAGCGGGAAGAACCCATCGGCGGGGTCCGCGTCGCGGTCGGCGCTGCCCGTCAGCGTGGTCGCCGTCACCCCGTCGCGCAGGATCGTGTCATAGGTCACGCCGGTCCGGGTCCCCTCTGCGGCGGGATACCAGATCTCGGCCAGCAGGCTACGCTCGGCTTCGGGGGTGCCGCCTGCCTGCGCGGCGATCACGTCGATCCGCGCGGGGTCGGTAAAGCGTGCCTCGCGGACGCCGACCGGATGAGGGCCGGGCTGGGCCAGTTCGGGCGCGTCGGGGCGGAGCAGGTCGATGCGGTTCTCGGCCATGGCGGGGTGCGCTGTCAGGGTCATGGCGGCGATCAGCAAATGTCTCACGGGCGCTCCTTTGGCAATTTCGCGGTGATCTTGCGAATTTTGCACAACCTGCACAAGAACCCCGGCAATCCGCCCCATTGAATGCGCCAATTCGCCCGGCTAGCCTTGCCGCAAAGGTATTGAGGAGCCGACAGCATGAACAAGCCGCAAAGCTGGGAAGCACGGGCCGACGAATTTTCGCTTTATGGCTTCACCGATCTGCCAAGCGTGCATCAGCGCGGCGCGGTGGTGCTGACCCATGGCGAGGGGCCTTACGTCGTTGACGTTAACGGCAACCGCTATCTGGATGCGAATTCGGGCCTGTGGAACATGGTCGCGGGCTTCGACCACAAGGGCCTGGCCGAGGCCGCCAAGGCGCAATACGACCGCTTTCCGGGCTATCACGCCTTTTTCGGGCGGATGTCCGACCAGACTGTGATGCTGTCGGAAAAGCTGGTCGAGGTCTCGCCCTTCCCGCGCGGCAAGGTGTTCTACACCAACTCGGGGTCCGAGGCGAACGACACCATGGTCAAGATGCTGTGGTTCCTGCATGCCAGCGAAGGCAACCCGCAGAAGCGCAAGATCCTGACGCGCTGGAACGCCTATCATGGCGTGACGGCGGTCTCGGCCAGCATGACCGGCAAGCCTTACAATTCGGTCTTTGGCCTGCCTCTGCCGGGTTTCATCCACCTGACCTGCCCGCATTACTGGCGCTATGGCGAGGCGGGCGAGACCGAGGAACAGTTCACCGCCCGCCTTGCGCGCGAGCTGGACGAGGTGATCCAGCGCGAGGGCGCCGACACGATCGCGGGCTTCTTCGCTGAACCCGTGCAGGGCGCGGGGGGCGTCATTCCGCCGTCCAAGGGCTATTTCCAGGCGATCATGCCGGTGCTGAAGAAGCACGGCATCCCGATGATCGCGGACGAGGTGATCTGCGGTTTCGGGCGGACGGGCAATACCTGGGGCTCGATCACCTATGATTTCGTGCCGGACGCGATCATCAGCTCGAAGAACCTGACCGCGGGGCTGTTCCCGATGGGCGCGGTGATTCTGGGGCCGGAACTGACCGACCGCCTGCAGGCCGCCATCGACAAGATCGAGGAGTTTCCGCACGGCTTCACCGCCTCGGGGCATCCGGTCGGCTGCGCCATCGCGCTGAAGGCCATCGACGTGGTCATGAACGAGGGGCTGGCCCAGAACGTCATCGACCTGGCCCCCCGCTTCGAGGACGGGCTGCGCGAACTGGCCAAGAACCCCAATATCGGCGAATATCGCGGCGTGGGCTTCATGTGGGCGCTGGAGGCCGTGCGCGACAAGGCCACCAAGACCCCGTTCGAGGGGCATCTGTCGGTCAGCGAACGCATCGCCAATACCTGCACCGACATGGGCCTGATCTGCCGGCCGCTCGGCCAGTCGATCGTGCTCTGCCCGCCCTTCATCCTGACCACCGACCAGATGGACGAGATGTTCGACAAGCTGGACAAGGCGCTGAACAAGGTCTTTGCCGAACTGGCGTGAGGGGGCTTGCAAAGGGGCGCCGGGCGGGCCATCTGTCATACGTATTCTATAAAAGGAATGTGAAATGATCCCCGCCCGATTTGCTCCGATCCTGTTCGGCTTCTTCCTGTCGGGCCTGATGTCCGCGCTAGTTTCGGGCGTCTCGACCCTGCGTGCCGTGGGCTTGGCCGATGGGGTGGGGGCCTTGTGGCTGGGCAACTGGCTGTCCAGCTGGGCCTTTGCCTTTCCCGCCGTGCTGATCGTCGCGCCGATTGCGCGGCGGCTGGTGGCACGGCTGACCACGCCCCCCGCTCAGCGCGGGCGTAGCGCGGGCTGAGCCTGGGCGACGCTGCGCCAGACCGGGCCGCTGGCCGTCATCTCGACCGCCAGCGCGCCCGTGCGGCGCAGGCGTGGCGGGTCCCAGATCACGCAATCGCCCCCGGCCTCGACCCGCTCGGTTGCAACGATGATCGTGCGCGGCTCGCAGAAGGGTGCCGCGCGCGCGCCCGCGCCCTTGCCGGTGAAGTGCAGGATGCGCCAGCCATGCGGCAGCCCGGCCTGCCGGTCCCGCCGGTCGCCCGACCATGCCGGGCGCGCCGCCGAGGCCGCCTGACCGGCCGTGTCGCCATCCTCGACCAGCCAGGTCGAGACGACGAAGGCCCCGCCCGCGGGTTTCGAGACCGCCCGCCCGGTCGGGGTCATCAGCCCCACGGCCTCGCCTTCGGGGGCGATCAGGATCAGCGGGCGTTTGGCGGTCAGCCACAGCCCGAACCCGCCGATGACCAGGGCCGCCGACAGCGCCGAGCCGATCATCAGCACGCCGCCCGGCCGTGATCGGCGCCAGCACAGGATCAGCCCGACCGCGCCGAAGCCCAGCATCGGCAGGACCGGCCCCGGCGCCATCGGGATCGCCCTCACGGCCCCCTCAAGCCCGGCGACGAAGCCCGCTACCGCCAGCATCCATGCGGTCCCGAGGCCCATGACCCACAGCGCCACCCCCTCCAGCCCCAGAGGCGCCAGCAGTAGTGCGATCACCCCCGAGGGCATCACCAGCGTTCCCATCACCGGCACGGCCAGCATGTTCGCCAGCAGCCCGTATTGCGACATGCGATTGAAATGCGCAGCCCCGATCGGCGCCGTGGCCAGCCCTGCGACCAGCGACGAGACCAGCAGCATCATCACCGGCCGCAGCCAGCGGGGCAGGCGGTTGGCATGACGGCTCCAGGGATCGAAGGTCAGGATCAGCGCGATGGTCGCGGCAAAGCTCATCTGGAAACCGGGCGAGGTCAGCGCCTCGGGGCTGATGATCAGGATCGCCGTCGCCGCCAGCGCGACCGTCCTGAGCGAGATCGCCCTGCGGTCGGCCAGGACCGCCAGCAGCATCACCGCAACGGTCACAAAGGCCCGCTGCGTCGCCACGCTGGCGCCTGACAGCCACAGATAGGCCCCCGCCGCGACCAGCGCCCCAAGCGCGGCCATCTTGTGCGCGGGCAGGGGCCATTGCGCGCCAAGGCCCTGCGCCAGCACCAGCGCCAGCCGCAGCGCGCCATAGACAAAGCCCGTCAGCAGCCCCATATGCAGCCCCGAAATCGCGATCACATGCGCGAGGTTCGAGGCGCGCATCAGCTCGGTCGTGGCCTCGTCGATGCCAGAGCGGTCGCCCGTCATCAACGCGGCGGCCACCGCGCCGGGCTGGCCGGGGATGCGTTCGCGGATCTCCTGCGACAGCGCCATGCGGGTGCGGTGCAGGTGCCATGCGCCCCCCTCGGGCGCAGCGACGGCCATGACCGGGCTGCGGCTGTAGCCGACCGCGCCCAGCCCCTGAAACCACGCGTTCAGGCGGAAGTCGAAGCTGCCGGGCGAGGCCGGGCCGGGCGGCGGCCCAAGATGCCCGGTCAGCATCACGCGCTGGCCGATCGGCGGCACATCCTGCCCCACCGACAGCGACAGGCGGACGCGGCGTGGCACGTCGTCGGGCGGGATGTCGCGCAGCCGCACCTCGTCCAGCGTCAGGCGCAGCAGATCGCGGCTTGAGCGGTCCAGATGGACGACACGCCCCTCGACCGGGCCGTAATAGCGCCAGTCGAGGACCGGCCCCGCGACCCACGCCGCCCGTGCGCCCGCCAGCGCGACCCCGGTTGCGATCAGCACCAGCCCCAGCCCTGCCAGCCGCAACCCGTCGGCCCAGGCCCAGCCGATCCGCCCGCGCAGGGCAAGACGGGGCGCGCTCAGCGTTACCAGGCCTGCGATGCAGGCCAAGACCACAAGCCCGGCCCATTGCGGCGCCGTCAGCAGGGCGGGGCGCAGGAACCACAGCCCGATTCCCGCCGCCAGACAGACCGGCACCCAGACGAACAGCCCCGCCCGAGGCGCGGCTGCGGGTCGTCTGGCGGCATGGCCATGCAGATGGGGCCGCCCCGACAGGGCGACCGGCTGGGGCAACATCCTTGTCCTTTCGCGGTTCGGGCTCTATCACTTGCGGCAGAATGGCAGGCCCTGCTTACCAAAGCGTTAACGCCGCCCCTCAAGACCCATCTTCCGAAGGCCCAGATGACCCAGACAGCCCCCGTCGTGACCCGTTTTGCCCCCTCGCCGACCGGCTATCTGCATATCGGCGGCGCCCGGACGGCGCTGTTCAACTGGCTTTATGCCCGCGGGCGGGGCGGCAAGTTCCTGCTGCGGATCGAGGATACGGACCGCGCGCGATCGACCCCAGAGGCGACCGAGGCGATCCTCAAGGGGTTGGAATGGCTGGGTCTCGACTGGGACGGCGAACCCGTCAGCCAGTTCGCCCGCAAGGACCGTCACGCCGAGGTTGCGCGCCAGATGCTGGCGGGCGGCACGGCCTACAAGTGCTTTTCCACCACCGACGAGATCGCCGCCTGGCGCGAGGCAAACCCGCGCCAGCCCTTTGCCAGCCCGTGGCGCGATGCGACTGATCTGCCTGACGCACCCTATGCCATCCGCCTGAAGGCTCCGCGCCACGGCGAGACGGTGATCCAGGATCAGGTGCAGGGCGATGTGCGCGTGGCCAATGACCAACTGGACGACATGATCCTGCTGCGTAGCGACGGCACGCCGACCTACATGCTGGCCGTGGTCGTAGATGATCACGACATGGGCGTGACGCATGTGATCCGGGGTGACGACCACCTGACCAACACCGCGCGCCAGATCCAGATCTATGACGCGATGGGCTGGGACCGTCCGGTCTTTGCCCATATCCCGCTGATCCATGGCGAGGACGGCAAGAAACTGTCCAAGCGGCATGGCGCGGTCGGCCTGCACGAATTCGCGGCGCTCGGCTATCCGGCGGCGGCGATGCGGAACTACCTGGCCCGCCTGGGCTGGAGCCATGGCGACGACGAGCTGTTCGATGACGCGCAGGCGCGCGAGTGGTTCGACCTGCCGGGGATCGGCCGGGCGCCCGCGCGGCTGGATTTCAAGAAGCTGGAACATGTCAGCGGCCACCACCTGCGCCACATGCCGCCCGGGGCGCTGTTCGCGGCGCTGGACGGTTATCTGGCCGAGACCGGCGCCCAGCCCCTGACGCAAGGTCAGCGCGAACGGATGGCAGCGGCCCTGCCGGCCCTGACCGAAAAGGCAAGAACGCTGCCGCAACTCATTGAACAAGCGCGATTTGCACTGATTGAGCGTCCTGTCGAGCCGGACGAGAAGGCAAGCAAGCAGCTGGATACGGTATCCCGTGGTATGCTGAAATCGTTGACTGCCGCATTGCAGCATGCTAGCTGGGCGCGAGACGATCTGGAGGAGGCGGCCAAGCGGATCGCCGAGGAACAAGGCGTCGGTTTGGGCAAGATCGCGGGGCCCTTGCGCGCCGCGTTGGCCGGGACCAGCGTCACCCCCTCTGTGTTCGACATGATGACGGCGCTTGGCCGCGAGGAATCGCTGGCCCGGCTGCGTGACCAGACAAATCTGGCAGGCTGACCGCCTGCACCCACATGCCAGGGCCACCCCCAAGCATCATGCGGGCAGGGGCCCGGCCAAGCCGGAAAGGACGCATAGATGGCCGACAAGATTGCCAAGCTGCGCATCGACGATTCGGAATATGACCTGCCGGTCATGAGCCCGACCCAAGGGCCGGATGTCCTGGACATCCGCAAGCTCTATGGACAGGCCGATGTCTTCACCTTCGATCCGGGCTTCACCTCGACCGCAAGCTGCGAGTCGAAGATCACCTATATCGACGGTGACAAGGGCGAGCTGTGGTATCGCGGCTACCCGATCGAGCAGCTGGCGGCTCAGTCCCATTACCTCGAAGTCTGCTACCTGCTGCTTTACGGTGAACTGCCGACCCAGCAGCAGATGGAGGATTTCGAGACCCGCGTGACCCGTCACACGATGGTTCACGAGCAGATGCACAACTTCTTCCGCGGGTTCCGCCGCGACGCGCATCCGATGGCCACGCTGGTCGGCGTGATCGGCGCGATGTCGGCCTTCTATCACGACTCGACCGATGTGAACGATCCCTGGCAGCGCGAGGTCGCGGCGATCCGCCTGATCGCCAAGCTGCCGACGATCGCGGCCATGGCCTACAAGTATTCGATCGGCCAGCCCTTCGTCTATCCGCGCAACGATCTGGATTACGCCAGCAATTTCCTGCACATGTGCTTCTCGGTCCCGGCCGAGAAATACGAGGTGGACCCGGCTCTGGCCCGCGCCATGGATCGCATCTTCACGCTGCATGCGGATCACGAACAGAACGCCTCGACCTCGACCGTGCGTCTGGCGGGCTCGTCGGGGGCGAACCCCTTTGCCTGCATCGCGGCCGGTATCGCCTGCCTGTGGGGGCCTGCCCATGGCGGCGCCAACCAGGCCTGCCTTGAGATGCTGCGCGAGATCGGGACCGTTGACCGCATCCCCGAATTCATTGCCCGCGCCAAGGACAAGTCCGACCCGTTCAAGCTGATGGGCTTCGGCCACCGGGTCTACAAGAACTTCGACCCGCGCGCCAAGGTGATGAAGGAATCGGCCGACGAGGTTCTGGCGCTCCTGGGCGTCAAGGACAACCCGACGCTGCAGGTCGCCAAGGAGCTGGAAAAGATCGCTCTGGAAGACCCGTATTTCATCGAGAAGAAGCTCTATCCCAACGTGGACTTCTATTCGGGCATCATCCTCGAGGCGATGGGCTTCCCCACCTCGATGTTCACGCCGATCTTCGCGCTGTCGCGCACCGTCGGCTGGATCGCCCAGTGGAAGGAAATGAGCGCCGACCCGCAGGCCAAGATCGGCCGCCCGCGCCAGCTTTATGTCGGCGAGGACAAGCGCGACTACAAGGACGTCTCGGCCCGCTGAGCGGGTCCGCAGACCGGACCAGAGGCCCCCGACCGGGGGCCTTTTTCATGGGCTGAGCCCGCGCACCAAGAGGGCTTGCGCGACGGGCTGGCCGGTGGCAATGGAGCGGGCATGAGCAATCCGGATCAACAGGTGGCGCCCCGTCTGGCGCTGGTGACTGGGGCCTCGCGCGGGCTTGGCGCGGCCCTGGCCGAGGAACTGGCCCTGCGAGGCTATCACGTCCTGGCGGTGGCACGCACCGTCGGCGGGCTGGAGGAGCTGGACGACCGCATCCGCAAGGCGGGAGGCCAGGCGACGCTGGCGCCGATGGATGTGGCCGAACCGGCGGCAATGCAGCAGCTGGTCGAGGCCGTGGCCGGCCGTTGGGGCGGCGTCGATCTGTGGGCGCATTGCGCCATCCATGCCGCGCCGATGGCGCCCACGCCACATGTCAGCGGCAAGGATTGGTCGAAATCGCTGTTAATCAACGCCGATGTCACGCGCGGCCTGATCGCGCTGATCGAGCCCCTGCTGCGCCAGAAGAACGGCACGGCCCTGTTCTTCGACGACCCGCAGGCGGGGCGCAAGTTCATGGGCGCCTATGGCGCGACCAAGGCGGCGCAGATCGCGCTGGCGCGCAGCTGGCAGGCCGAGACGGCACAGATCGGCCCCCGCGTCGTGATCGAGACCCCCGCGTCCATGCCGACCGCCGTGCGCGCGCGCTTCTATCCGGGCGAGGACCGCGCCGCCCTGACCCCCTGCCGTGACGAGGCGCGCCGCATTCTGGACGCGCTACCCGCCTGATCCGCGCGCCTTGTGCGTCCCGCGACGCAGCGGGGGGCTGGCTGCCCCCCGCACCCCCCGCCACGCGCGGCCCGCAAGGTTGCGCGCTATTCGGGTCGTTCGCCCCAGGCAGCATCCTGCATCTCGCGCAGGCGGCTGGCGGTGCGTTCGAATTCGAAACTGCCCTCACCTTCGTTATAGAGCTGCTCGGGCTGGTCCGCGGCGCTGGCGATCAGGCGCACGCGGGCCTCGTAGAGGGCGTCGATGAGGGTGACGAAGCGCTTGGCCTCGTTGTAGTTCGACACTGACAGGCGGGGGATGCCGTCGATGAACAGCGTGTCCACCGCGCGCGAGATGCCAATGTAATCCGCCGGGCCGAGCGGCCTTCCGCAGAGATCCCAGAACCCCGCCCGCGCGATGCGCCCCGCTGTCTTGGGCAGGTCCACCAGACGGCCCTTGACCTCGATCTTCAAGGGCGCGGTCGCGCTGCCGCCGGTCATGTCGGACCAGAGCGCATCCATCGTCGCGCGCGCCTCGGCATCGGCGGGGGCGAACCAGACCTGACCGCCGGTCTGGCGGTTCTGGCGGTAATCGGTCTGGCTGTCGAGGCAGGTGACCTGCATCCTTTCGCGGATCAGCGCGATGAAGGGCAGGAAAAGCTGTCGGTTCAACCCGTGCTTGTAGAGATCCTCGGGCACCCGGTTCGAGGTCGTCACCACCGTCACGCCGTGGTCGAACAGGATCTGGAACAGCCGCCCGACGATCATCGCATCCGCGATGTCGGTGATCTGCATCTCGTCGAAGCACAACAGCCTGACCTGTCGGGCCACCTGTTGCGCGACGGGGCGGACGGTGTCCTGTTCGGCGCGTTTGCGCGCGGCCTCCAGCCCGGCCTGGATTTCCTGCATGAATTCGTGGAAATGCACCCGGCGGCTGGGGATGCCGGCCTCTTGCGCGGTCTGGGCCATCAGGTCCATCAGCATCGACTTGCCGCGCCCGACGCCGCCCCAGAGATAGAGGCCGCGCGCCGGCGCAGCCGCCGTATCACCCCCGCCCACACCCAGAAGCGCCCGCCAGCCAGACCGGGGGCGGGGCGCGGGGGCGGCCAGCATCTCGGTCAGGACGCGGTCGAGATCGGGCAGCACGGCCTCTTGCGCGGGGTCGGGGCGCAGCGCGCCCGAGGCCACCCGGTCGCGGTATCGCGTGCTGATCCTGCCCATCCCAAACGTCCCTGCCTGCCCGTTCCGCACGAACCCCTGCCACAGCGGCCCGCGCCGCCGCAAGGGGCATTGACCGCCCTGCATCAGCCATGCCACCCCTCGGGCAGACCCGCCGAAAACCGCGACAGGAGCCGTGATGACCCAAGCCCGCCCCGACCTGATCGCCGGTCTGCCGGTCCTGTTCGTGATGGCGGCGCGTGCCGAATACGGGCCTGCGCTGGCGGCGCGGATCAACCCGCTGATCACCGGGATCGGCCCGATCGAGGCCGCGGTGCAACTGACCGCCGCTCTGGCTGGGATGGCGGAACGCCCGCGCCTGATCGTCTCGCTTGGCTCGGCCGGATCGGCGCGGCTGGAGCAGGGGCAGGTCTATCAGGTCAGTCGCGTGGCCTGGCGCGACATCGACGCCTCGGCCCTCGGCTTTGCGCGCGGCACGGTGCCTCTGCTCGATCTGCCCGAAGAGGTCGCGCTGCCCCTGCGGATCGCGGGCATCCCCGAGGCCAGCCTGTCCACCGGCGGCAATATCGTCAGCGGGGCGGCCTATGACGCCATCGCGCAGGACATGGTCGATATGGAGACCTTCGCCCATCTGCGCGCGGCCGATTGGGCGGGTCTGCCGCTGATCGGGCTGCGCGGCATCTCGGACGGGGCCGAGGAATTGCGCGAACTGGCGGACTGGACGCAATATCTGGACGTGATCGACGAAAGGCTGGCCCAGGCCGTCGATGCGCTGGCAGAGGGCATCGCCTCGGGCGCCATCGCGCCCTGAGCGCGGCAGGGCGCCGCGCTTGTTTCCGGGACTTGCGCGGCCTAAACGGGGGCAGCAGCAAGGAAGACGATCATGGCACGCGGCACAAGCAACCTCGAGGATCGGCCGGTCAGCCGCAAGCTGGGGGCGCTGGCCGCCTTGTGGCCCTTTGTGCGGCCCTATCGCGGGCAGGTCGGTCTGGCGGTCGGCGCGCTGATCCTGACCTCGTTCATCAGCCTGATCCTGCCCTTGGCCGCGCGCCGGGTGGTGGATAATTTCGACGATGGGGCGGGGCTGCTGGACCAGTATTTCGGGGCGGCGCTGCTGGTCGTGGTCGGCCTCGCGCTTGGCACGGCGGCGCGATACTTCTTCGTCACGCGGTTGGGTGAACGGGTCGTGGCCGATATCCGCAAGGCCGTCTTTGCCCGCGTCATCACCCTGTCGCCCGCCTTTTTCGAACGCGTGATGACCGGCGAGATCCTGTCGCGCATCACCACCGACACGACGCTGATCCAGTCGGTCGTGGGCTCAAGCCTGTCCATCGCGCTGCGCAACGTGCTGCTGCTGACGGGCGGGCTGGCGATGCTGGCCGTGACCTCGACCAAGCTGATGGGGCTGGTCCTACTGATCGTGCCGGCGATCCTGATCCCGATCATCGTGCTGGGCCGCCGCCTGCGGCGGCTGTCGCGCGCCAATCAGGACTGGATCGCGGCCTCGTCCGGCGCGGCGTCCGAGGCGCTTTTGTCCGCCCAGACCGTGCAGGCCTATACCCATGAGCGGCGCAGCATCGACGGCTTCGACCGCGTGACCGAAAGCTCTTACGTCTCGGCGATGCAGCGGGTGGGGACGCGGGCGGTGATGACCGCGATCGTGATCTTCCTGATCTTTGCGGGGATCATCGGCGTTCTCTGGATCGGCGCGCGCGATGTGCGCGAGGGCGTGATGAGCGCGGGCGAGCTGGTGCAGTTCGTGATCTACGCCATTCTCGTGGCCGGGGCGGCAGGCGCCCTGTCCGAGGTCTGGGGCGAATTGCAGCGCGCCGCCGGTGCGACCGAGCGTCTGTCGGAATTGCTGGCGGCCGAGGATACGCTGGCCGATCCGGTCGCGCCCCTGCCGCTGCCGCGCCCCCTGCGCGGTGAGATCGCGCTGGAGGGGGTGGGCTTCCGCTTCCCCTCGCGCCCGGACGCGCCCGCGCTGGACGGCGTCGATCTGCGGATCAGGCCCGGCGAGACAGTGGCCCTGGTCGGGCCGTCAGGGGCGGGCAAGACGACCGTGATCCAGCTGATCCAGCGTTTCTGGGACCCGCAGGAGGGGCGCGTGACGCTGGACGGGATCGACCTGCGCGACATGGCGCGGGCCGATTTCCGGGGCCGGATCGCGCTGGTCCCGCAGGACCCCGTGATCTTTGCCGCCACCGCGCGCGAGAACATCCGGCTGGGCCGCCCCGAGGCCAGCGATGCCGAGGTCGAGGCCGCCGCGCGCGCGGCCCATGCCCATGACTTCATCGCCGCCTTGCCGCAGGGCTACGACACCGCGCTTGGCGAACGGGGCGTGATGCTGTCGGGCGGGCAGCGCCAGCGCGTCGCCATCGCGCGGGCGATCCTGCGCGACGCGCCGATCCTGCTGCTGGACGAGGCGACCAGCGCGCTGGACGCCGAATCCGAATCGCTGGTGCAGGCCGCCGTGGCGCGGCTGGCCGAGGGGCGCACGACGGTGGTTGTCGCGCATCGCCTGGCGACGGTGAAGCAAGCCGACCGGATCATCGTGATGGATCAGGGACGTATCGTCGCCGAGGGCACGCATGACGGGCTTGTGGCCGAGGGCGGGCTTTATGCGCGTCTGGCCCGGATGCAGTTCACCGACGGGCCGCGCGGCACGGGTGAGGCCGCCTGAGCGGGTCGCCGCGTCGCCGGCCATCGAGGCCGGCGCCACGGCGGCGGACGTCCCGGCAGGCCGGGCCGACCGCGAAGCCTGCGCGGGCCTAGCGCGGCGCCGCGAGGATCAGCGCCCAATAGACCTGACCATTCGCATCCGTCGCCCGCGCCAATCCTGCATCGCGCAGGCGGCGGTTGACCAGATTGGCGCGGTGCGGAGACGATTGCATCCAGGTCGCGATCATTCCGCCCTCTTCCCCCGGGCCGGCGCCGATATTCTCGGCCGCGATGCTGGCGCGGTAGCCCGCCGCCCTGAGGCGCTGGACGGGCGGGGCGCCGTGGCTCAGCCGACCTTGCCGGGCCATCTGGCAAGCCTGCCGCGACGCGGCCTCGATCAGCGCGGGGTGCGGGGTGACAGGTGTTGCGCCCCGTGCGCTGCGGTTGCGGTTGATTATCTCCAACGCGGCCGAAAGCTGCTCTGGCGGAGTGGCTGTGCATTGCGCCGCCGAAGCGCCATGTGGCACGGTCACTAGGAGCGGCAGCGCCAGGCTGGCGGCGGCGATCATCAAAGGCAGGATACGGCTTCCCGGCATGGCGCTTTCCGTCTGATGGTGGGCAAGGACGAAGCTAACCGCAGGGCTGCGCGGGTCAATCCCGACGGCGCTGGTTGCGGCTGGGCGCGGAATAGACCGCCGTCCAGTAGCGGGTCCGGCCATCTGCCGCCACGGCCTGCCCGATCCCCACATCGCGGATCTGCGGCAGCAGCATGTTGGCCCTATGCCCGGCCGAGGTTGCCCATTCGTTCAGCACCCGCTCAAGCGAGAAGGGCCCTGCCGCGATGTTCTCGGCCGAGATGGCGGGCCGGTATCCCTGTGCCCGCAGCCGGTCGCCCGGCCCTGACGTGGTGCTGCCGATATGCGTCATCCGCCCCCGCTCGGCCATGTCGCAGGCATGGCGCGCCGCGACCTCGGCCAGAAGGCTGTTCGATTGCACCGGGGGCAGGCCTGCCTGCCGGCGCGCCTGGTTCGTGCTGGCCGCGAGGCGCTGGTTCTGCATCGTGCTGGTGCCGACGCAATCCGCCGGGCCGGGCTGGCCGACCTGCACCGCATAAGGATCGTGCCCCTGTGGTCCCTTGGCAGGCCCACCGCCGCAGGCAGCCAACAGCAGGAGCAGGGGCAGCAGGGGGGCCTTTGTGATGTCGATCGTCATGGAAAGCTCGTCTCTTGCGTCTGTCACTAAACCTATGGGAGAGTCATGAACAGCCAGTTTATCGGATTGTTCCCGTGTCGTGCTGCAAGTCGCGCGCCGCCACGTCGCCCGGTTTGACGCGGCGTTCCGTCGCAATCGGGGGCCGCGAGGGGTTGCCCCGTTTTCCCGCTTGCGCGCATTGTCGGGCCACGAGACGCCAAGGCTACGCCGCGAGGGGGCGGCCAGGGGAGGATAGAATGGCAAAATTCAGCACCTACGCGGATCGCGACCGGGTCGAACGGGAATGCGCCTACGAGGCGCGCGACCTGCCGGTGACGATCCATCAGTTCCTCTCGGCGACGGCGGCGCGGTTCCCGGACCGGCCTGCGATCTCGTTCCAGCTTCTGTCGGGGCCGAACGATCCGGCCACCACCATGACCTGGTCCGAACTGCTGGCCCGCGTGACCGAGACCGCCAACCTGTTCCGCAGCCTGGGCGTGGGCCCCACCGATACCGTCGCCTATCTGCTGCCCAACAGCATCGAGACGCCCGTGGTCCTGCTGGCAGGCGCCACGGCGGGGATCGTGAACCCGATCAACCCGCTGCTGGATGCGACCCAGATCGCGGGCATCCTGCGCGAGACGCGCGCCAAGGTGCTGGTCACGCTGAAGGCCTTTCCCAAGACCGACGTGGCCCAGAAAGCCGCCGAGGCCGTGGCGCAGGCCCCCGGCGTCACCCATGTGGTCGAGATCGACCTGAACCGCCACCTGCGCGGCCTCAAGCGGTTCATCGTGCCGCTGATCCGGCCCAAGGTGAGGGTGACGCACAAGGCCAAGGTCCTGGATTTCGAGGCCGCCGTCAGCGCGCGCAACCACAACCGGCTGGAATTCGACGATCCGAAACAGGACCGCGTCGCCGCCTATTTCCACACCGGCGGCACGACCGGGACGCCCAAGGTCGCGCAGCACAAATACAGCGGCATGATCTATAACGGCTGGCTGGGCGGCACGCTTCTGTTCGACGAAACCGACGTGCTGATGTGCCCCTTGCCGATGTTCCACGTCTTCGCGGCCTATCCGGTGCTGATGTCCTGCATCGCGTCCGGGGCGCATGTGGTCATGCCGACGCCCGCCGGATATCGCGGCGACGGGGTGTTCGACAATTTCTGGAAGCTGATCGAGCGCTGGCAGGCCACGTTCCTGATCACTGTTCCGACCGCCATTGCCGCGCTGATGCAGCGCCCGGTCGATGCCGATGTCAGCACGCTGAAGACGGCGATTTCAGGCTCGGCGCCGCTGCCGATCGAGCTTTACAACCGCTTCAAGGCCGCCACCGGCGTCGAGATCGCCGAAGGCTACGGCCTGACCGAGGCGACCTGTCTGGTCAGCTGCAACCCCGTGGACGGGCTGAAAAAGGTCGGCTCGGTCGGGGTGCCGCTGCCCTATACGCATGTCCGCATCCTGAACCACGACGATGCGGGGCGCGTGCATGAATGCGCGACCGACGAGGTTGGCGAGATCTGCATCGCCAATCCGGGCGTCTTCCCCGGCTCGACCTATACCGAGGCCGACAAGAACCATAAGCTGTTCGCCGAGGACATCTATCTGCGGACCGGCGATCTGGGGCGGATCGACGCCGACGGCTATCTGTGGATCACCGGCCGGGCGAAGGACCTGATCATCCGCGGCGGCCACAATATCGACCCCGCCGAGATCGAGGAGGGGCTGCTCTCGCATCCCGCTGTCGCCTTTGTGGGCGCTATCGGCCAGCCGGACAGCTTCGCGGGCGAATTGCCTTGCGCCTATGTGGAACTGATCGGCGGGGCCTCGGTCACGGTCGAGGACCTGGCCGCCCATGCCCGCGAGCACATCCACGAACGCGCCGCGATCCCGAAACATATCGAGATCCTGCCCGAACTGCCCAAGACCGCGGTCGGCAAGATCTTCAAGCCCGATCTGCGCAAGCTGGCGATCACCCGCGTCTATGACGAGGCGCTGGCCGGAACCGGCGCGCGGGTCGAGATTGTGCGCGAGGACAAGAAGCGCGGTCTGGTCGCCCATCTGGCCCGCGAAGGCGGCGTGAACGAGGCCGAGATCCGCAAGCGGCTGGGGCAGTTCACGACGCCCTGGGATTGGGCGTGATCCCGTGACAGGGGGCCGGGCGCATCGCCCGGCCTTTGCCGTTCAGGCGCCGCGGTCCTGTTCGTCCTTGGCCCAGAGATAGCCGATGAAAGCGCCCTTGATCAGGCGCAGCATGACCAGCGTGGCGACAGTCATGATGACGCTGACCACGATCAGCAGCGTCACAGGGTCCAGCCGCCAGATTGCCCAGGTGAAGCCGATCACCGGGATCAGCAGCAAAAGCGCCGCCGTCATCGCAAAGAAGGCCGGTCCGTCCGCCGCCGGATAGCGGCCAAGCGGCGCGCGGCAATGCGGGCATTCGGCGTTCACCGTCAGATAGCCGCGCAGCAATTGCCCTTCGCCGCATTTGGGGCAGCGATTGGCAAGGCCGCGCATCACGGCCTGACGGCTGTCACGGATTTCTGTCATCTTACACCTCCTCGGGACGCAACCATCGGCAGGCCGAAGGGTTGCGCGGGTTCAGCCATTCTCGCGCAGGACGCGCCCGGCCAGATAGAGCGAGCCGCAGATCAGGATGCGCGCCTGCGGCTCGGACGCCGCCAGCGCGCGGATCGCGGTGGCCGCGTCGGGCGCGGTCGTGGCGCTGATGCCACATTCGGCGGCATGGCGCGCGGTCTCGGTCGCGGGCAGGGTGTTCTGCTCGCCCGGAATGTCGATGGCGGTCAGGCTGGCGGCATGGGCGGCCAAGGGGCGCAGATAGCCCGAGACATCCTTGGTGTTCAGCATCCCGCAGACCAGATGCGTCGGGCGCGCAGGCATGGCGGCCAGGGTCGCTGCCAGCGCCTCGCCCCCCGCCGGGTTATGGCCGCCATCCAGCCACAATTCGGCCTGACCCGCCAGATCGACCAGAGGGCCGCGCGTCAGGCGTTGCATCCGGGCGGGCCATTCGGCGCGGGTCACGGCGGCGCGGGCCTGCGCCTCGGTCGCGCCAAGCGCGCGCAGGGCGGCCAGAGCGGTGCCTGCGTTCTGGATCTGGTGCGGCCCGATCAGGTTCGGCAGCGGCAGATCCCAAAGCCCGTGATCGTCCTGAAAGACCATCCCGTCGCGGTCGGGCTGGATCATCCAGTGCTGGCCATGCGCAATGATCGGCGCGGTCAGGCCCATGGCGCGGGCCTCGATCACGCGCAGCCCTTCCTCGGATTGGGGGGCCACGATGACCGGCACGCGGGGCTTGATAATGCCCGCCTTTTCGCCCGCGATCAGGGCGACCGTTTCGCCCAGATATTGTTGATGATCCAGCGAGACGGGTGTGATCACGGTCAGGCGCGGGTCCGTGATCACATTCGTCGCGTCAAGGCGCCCGCCCAGTCCGACCTCGAGCAGGGTGTAATCGGCGGGGACGCGCGAAAAGGCCAGGAAGGCGGCGGCGGTCGTGATCTCGAAGAAGGTGATCGGCTGGCCGTCATTGGCGGCCTCGCATTCCTCGAGCGTGGCGGCCAGCAGATCCTCCGGGATCAGATCGCCCGCAAGACGGATGCGTTCGTGGAAGAAGGCCAGATGCGGCGAGGTATAAGCATGGACGCGCGCGCCCCCGGCCTCGAGCCCCGCGCGTATCATCGCCTGCGTGCTGCCCTTGCCGTTGGTGCCCGCGATGTGGATGACCGGCGGGATCTTGCGTTCGGGATTGCCAAGCGCGGCCAGGATGCGGTGCATCCGGTCCAGCGACAGGTCGATGATCTTGGGGTGCAACGCCATAAGGCGGGACAGGATCTGGTCGGATCGGCTCATGGCACGCGGCCCTCTGGGGGGAGGGCGCCGGGGGCCAGCCCCCGGACCCCCGGGATATTTGGGTGAAGAAGAAACGGCGGGCGCCGTCCTGAGGCGCCCCGTCGCATCGGACCGTCAGGCCTGCGCGGGTTCGGGGGCTGTTTCGGTCGCCGGTTCGGGGGCGGGCAGGTCGGCGCGCGTGGGCGCGGGCTGGCCGGTGAGCATCCGCAGGATCGAGATCAGCTCGTCGCGCAGCGCCTTGCGGTGCGTTACGCGGTCGAGCATGCCGTGTTCCAGCAGGTATTCGGCGCGCTGGAAGCCCTCGGGCAGTTTTTCACGGATAGTCTGTTCGATCACGCGCGGGCCGGCGAAGCAGATCAGCGCGTTGGGTTCCGCGATCTGGATGTCGCCCAGCATGGCGTAGCTGGCCGTCACGCCGCCCGTGGTCGGGTGGGTCAGGACGACGATATAGGGGATGCCGGCCTCTTTCAGCATCTCGACCGCGACGGTGGTGCGGGGCATCTGCATCAGCGACAGGATGCCTTCCTGCATGCGGGCGCCGCCTGCGGCCGAGAAGAGGACCAGCGGCTTGCCGGTCTGGACCGCGCGCTCGGCCGCCGCGATGATCGCGTTGCCGACATACATGCCCATCGAGCCGCCCATGAAGCTGAAATCCTGGCCCACGGCGATCAGGGGGGTGCGGCCGATCTCGCCCTCGGCGACCAGCATGGCCTCTTTCTCGCCGGTGGATTTCTGCGCGGCCTTCATCCGGTCGGGATACTTCTTCTGGTCGCGGAAATGCAGCGGGTCGGCGATGGGTTCGGGGACCTTCACCTCAACGAAGGCACCGCCGTCGAACAGCGCGGAAAAGCGCGCCCGCGGCGTGATCGCCATGTGGTGGTCGCAATTCGTGCAGACGTTCAGGTTGTCGCTCAGTTCGCGGTGGAACAGCATCGTCCCGCATTCGGGGCATTTCGTCCACAGGTTCTCGGGCACTTCGCGCCGCGAGAACAGCGAGTTGATGCGCGGGCGGACGTAGTTCGTGATCCAGTTCATCGCGAATGGCCTTGGCTGTTTCAGCGCCTCAAATAGGCCGGAAGGCGGGGAATTGCAATTGCCGGGGTCCGCGCGGATGATGCGCGCATGTGGGCCAGCCTGTTCTTCGTGATGCACACCACCCTGTCGCTGGTCATCGTGGCCCGCGTGCTGCTGCGCCCCAGGGTCGAGCCGTCGATCCGGCTGGCCTGGATCATGGTGATCGAGGCCGTGCCGCTGATCGGGATCGTGGCCTATCTGCTGTTCGGCGAGGTCCGGATGCGGCAGGCCGATGTGCAGCGCATGGCCGATGCCCGTGACCGCCTGACCGGCCTGCGCGGCCAGAGCCCCTGGGTCGCCGTCGAGCCGCCCGAGGCCGTGCGCCCGGTGATGGCGGCCAATGCCGCCGTGGGCGGGATGACCGCCCTGTCGGGCAACCGGCTGCGTCTGCTGGAGGAATCGGACGCGGCCATCGACCGGCTGGTCGAGGCGATCGACGCCGCGCGCGATCATGTCCATGTGCTGTTCTACATCTGGCTGCCCGATGCCAGCGGCACCAAGATCGCCGAGGCCGTCATCCGCGCCGAGGCGCGCGGCGTCGAGTGCCGCGTGATCGTGGACGCGCTTGGCTCGCGCGCGCTGGTGCGGTCGGACCTGTGGGAGCGGATGAGCCAGGCTGGCGCGGAATGCGTGACGGCCTTTCCCATCGGGCTGCCCTTTGTCAGCATGCTGTTCCAGCGGCTGGATCTGCGCAATCACCGCAAGATCCTGGTGATCGACAACCGGCTGGCCTTTACCGGCAGCCGCAATTGCGCCGACATGGCCTTTGCGATCAAGCCGCGCCACGCGCCTTGGGTCGATATCCTCGTCTCGGTCGAGGGGCCGGTCGTGCGGCAGTTGCAGGCCGTCTTTCTGGGCGACTGGATGAGCTATACGGGCCGCGATCTGGGCCACATGCTGCAACCGGTGGAACCCGTCGCCGCGCCGGGCAAGCTGGCGCAGGTGGTGGCGACCGGGCCGGACCTGCGCGCGGGCAGCGTGTCGGATTGCCTGTCGGGGATGCTGCATCAGGCGCGCGAGCGGGTGGTCATCACCACGCCCTATTACGTCCCCGACGCGGCGCTGGATGCCGCGATCCGGGCCGCCGCGCGGCGGGGCGTGCAGGTCACGATGATCCTGCCCGCGCGCAATGACAGCCTGATCGTGGGCGCGACCAGCCAGGGGTTCTACGACGGGCTTCTGGCTGCGGGCGTTCGGCTGATGCTGTTTGATCGCGGCTTGCTGCATTCCAAGATCATGACCGTGGACGGGCGCATGGCGATGATCGGCAGCGCCAATCTGGACCGCCGCAGCTTCGAGCTGAACTACGAGGTCAACATGGGCGTGTTCGACCCCGACTTCATCGCCGCGCTGGACCAGCGGCAGGCAAGCTATGCGGCCCGCGCGCGGGCGCTGACCCTGGACGAGGTCCGCGGCTGGAGCGCGGCGCGGCGGCTGCGCAACAACCTGCTGGCCATCGCCTCGCCGCTTTTGTGAGCCACGCAGGGCTTGCCCCGGCGCGCGGGACGGGGCCAGATGGGCGCAACCGCAATCAGGAGGATGCGATGTCGGGCAGCGACGCACAGAACCACCGGCTTGAGGATCATCAGATCGCCGACAGGCTGGCCGCGCTTGAGGGTTGGGTCCGGTCGTCGGACGGGCTGCGGATCAGCCGCCGCTTCGCCTTCAAGGGCTTTGCGGCGGCCGTCGAGATGGCCAATCTGGCCGCCTGGCTGGGCAACCGGCGCGACCATCACCCCGACATCGCCTTTGGCTGGGGATATTGCGAGGTGACCTACACCACCCACGATGCCGGTGGTCTGACCGACAGGGATCTGGACGCGGCTGCGGCCTTGAACGCGCTGGTCGCCTGACGCGGCCTTGCCGAGGGGCGTCCTGCGCACTATCCCCAAGGGGTGACGACGCGGCATGGCCAGTGGCGGGACGAATCGGCCCGCATTGCCGGTCGTGGCGTGTGCCTGTCTGCGATTCGAGGGTTTTTCGGTTCATGAGACGTCTGGAACAGAACTGGCTGTCACGGCGCATCCGCCGGCGCGCCGCGCTGCATTGGGACGCGATCCTGTCCTCGCTCAAGGCTGACGAAAGGCCGCTGCGGGCCAGCACCCGCGACGAGGCGCTGAGCCTGCATGCGATCCTCGGGCAGCTGCTGCACCGGACCGAGGCCGCCCTGACCGCCGCGCGCGGATCGCTGGCGCGGATGGCGCTGCCCGCCGGAACCGACTGGCGCTGGCGGCCGCAGATCCTGCAGGCGCGGATCGGCCAGCGCTCGCTGGTGGCGCCGCAAAGCGGGGCATGGCTGTCGCCGGAAGTCTCGCTCTATCACGACTGCCCCGACCGCGCGCTGATCCTGCGCCAGCGCCGCAATCGCCGCCAGACCGACCTGACCGACTACGCGCTGGTGCTGGAGGTGCTGGGCTTTCGCGGCAGCTACCTGTCCTATTCGCTCGGCCTGCCCCCCGAGGCGGTGCGCGATCTGGCCGGGCATCACATCATCCGCCTCGAGGCGCTGATGGAAGCCGAGCGCCCGATCACGCTTTATGCCCGCCTGAACATCCAGCAGGGGCCGAACACCGAGACCATGCTGCGCAAGATGGGCGACGATATCGACGGCAAGGAAGCGAGGCGCGTGATCGAATTCGACCTTGGCTATGCCGAGCTTTCGGCCCGCAAGGTGGACAAGGCCTGGATCGACCTGATCCTCGAGGCGCCTGGCATGAATGCCGTCACGCTGCGCGACATCGTTCTGTCGCGCCATCCGCGCGCCCAGATCTGAGGGGGACATGATGCTGCAATTCGAAAGCCACAATGTCAGGGGCGGAACATGGCGTGGGCGGCTGTCGGGCGGCGCGGCGCCCGACCGCGTGGTTCTGTCCCATCAGGGCGAGACCGTCGCCGAGGCCCGGCTGACCGCCGATGGCGATGGCTGGCGGGTCGAGGTTGATCTGCCCGGCGCGGTCGTCTCGGACGGGGTGCAGACGCTGATCCTGCTGGCCGAGACGGACGACCAGCCGCCCGCCACGCTGGCGCGGCTGGCGCTGCTGGCCGGGCGCCCGCTGGAGGACGACCTGCTGGCCGAGATCGCCGCGCTGCGCGCCGAGTTGGAACTGGTCAAGCGAGAGCTGCGCAAGGTGGCGCAACCGCAGGGCTGAGGGCCGCTTTTGCGACGCGTGGGCGGGACTGCGCGGCGGTCACTGGCCTGTCATGGTTTCTTGCGAAAAGCGGGACTGGTCTTTATATCGCGGTTTCCCGCCGCTTCGTGATGCCCGCCCGCCATGCCCGCCTGACAAGAAGGTTCGCCCATGACCCTGCCGCAGACGCCCCATTACCTGATCGACCTTGCCCGGCTGCGTGCGAACATGGACAAGATCGCCCACCTGCGCGAGGCCTCGGGCGCCAAGGCGCTGCTGGCGCTGAAATGCTTCGCCACCTGGTCGGTCTTTGACCACATGCGCGATTTCATGGACGGCACGACCTCGTCCTCGCTTTACGAATTGCGGCTGGGGCGCGAGACCTTCGGCAAGGAAACCCACGCCTATTCCGTCGCCTGGGCCGATCACGAGATCGACGAGGCGATCGGCTATGCCGACAAGATCATCTTCAACAGCCTGGGCCAGCTGGACCGCTATGCCGACCGCGCGCAGGCGGCGGGGATCGCCGCCGGGCTGCGGCTGAACCCGCGTTTCTCCACCTCGGGCTTCGATCTGGCGGACCCGGCGCGACCCTTCTCGCGCCTTGGGGAATGGGACATGGCGCAGCTGGAACAGTCGCTGGACCGCATCAGCGGCGTGATGATCCACTACAATTGCGAGAACGCGGATTTCGACCTGTTCGACCGGCAACTGACCCGGATCGAGGACGAGTTCGGCGCCCTTCTGCACCGGCTGGACTGGGTCTCGCTTGGCGGCGGCATCCACTTCACCGGCGAGGGCTACCCGCTGGACCGTCTGGCCGCACGGCTGCGGGCGTTCCAGGACCGCTTCGGCGTGCAGGCCTATCTGGAACCGGGCGAGGCCAGCATCACCGAGACGACCACGCTTGAGGTCAGCGTGCTGGACATCATCGACAACGGCAAGCAGGTCGCCATCGTGGACAGTTCGACCGAGGCGCATATGCTGGACCTGCTGATCTATCGCCAGGACGCCAAGCTGCCCGACGAGGGGCCGCACGAATACCAGATCGCGGGCAAGACCTGCCTTGCGGGCGACATCTTCGGCACCGCGCGTCTGGCGCGGCCCCTGCAAATCGGGGACCGCATCAGCATCCGCGACGCGGCGGGCTACACGATGGTCAAGAAGAACTGGTTCAACGGCGTGGCCATGCCCGCCATCGCCCACCGGCTTGAGGACGGAACGATCCGCACCGTCCGCAGCTTTGACTATGACGATTACAAGGCCAGCCTTTCCTGACGGCCTCCCATCCTCTGCCACCTGAAGGAGACAGAATTGGCGAAGAAGAACGTGCTCATCATCGGTGCGGGCGGCGTGGCGCAGGTCACGGCCCACAAGGTCGCGCAATGGGCGGCCGAGTTCGGCGACCTGCATATCGCCAACCGCACGCAGGCCAAGGCCGATGCGATCATCGACAGCCTGCGCGACAAGGGCCACCAGATGCCCTTTACCAGCCACGCGCTGGACGCGATGGATGCGGGCGCGGTCGAGGCGCTGATCCGTCAGGTTGATGCGGGTATCGTCATCAATGTCGGGACGGCCTTCATCAACATGACCGTCCTTGAGGGCTGCATCCGCGCGGGCGCCGCCTATATCGACACCGCGATCCACGAGGATCCGGCCAAGATCTGCGAGACGCCGCCCTGGTATGCCAATTACGAATGGAAGCGCCGCGAGGATGTGGCCAAGGCCGGCATCACCGCCGTTCTGGGCGCGGGCTTCGATCCGGGCGTGGTGAACGCCTATGCCCGTCTGGCCGAGGACGAGTATTTCGACAAGATCGACAGCATCGACATCGTGGACATCAATGCGGGCAGCCATGGCCGCTGGTTCGCCACGAATTTCGACCCCGAGATCAACTTCCGCGAATTCACCGGCACCGTCTATTCCTGGCAGGGCGGCGAGTGGAAGACCAACAAGATGTTCGAGGTCGGTCGCGAATGGGATCTGCCCGTCGTCGGCAAGCGCACCGCCTATCTGTCGGGCCATGACGAGGTTCACAGCCTGGCCGCGCGCTATCCCGATGCGGATGTCCGCTTCTGGATGGGCTTTGGCGAGCATTACATCAACGTCTTCACCGTGCTGCAAAATCTCGGCCTTCTGTCCGAGCAGCCCGTCACCACCGCCGAGGGGCTGGAGGTCGTGCCGCTCAAGGTCGTCAAGGCCGTGCTGCCCGACCCCGCCAGCCTTGCCCCCGATTACGAGGGCAAGACCTGCATCGGCGATCTGGTGAAAGGCACCCGCGACGGCCAGCCCGCCGAGGTGTTCATCTACAACGTCGCCGACCACAAGGAGGCCTTCGTCGAGGTCGGCAGCCAGGGCATCAGCTATACGGCGGGCGTCCCGCCGGTCGCCGCCGCCATCCTGATCGCGCGCGGGCCGTGGGACGTGAAGAAGATGGCCAATGTCGAGGAACTGCCCGCGCGGCCCTTCCTGGAACTTCTGGGCGAGATGGGCCTGCCGACCCGCGTGATCGACGCCCAGGGCGACCGCCCGATCTGATCCGGGCCAAACCCTGACCACCGCATCCGCAGGCGGGCCGGAACAACCGGCCCGCCTGTTGCGTTCGGGGCGCGTATCTCGGGTGCAATCCAGTCGCCCGTGTCTGGGGGACAGCATGGCCGGTCCGGGGCGACATCACTTTCCGCGCATGACGCCTGGTGCAAGGCGCCAGCCGAATTGGGCGATCATCGGCATTTTTCTGGTGCTGGCCTTCGCGGCGGTCGCTGCCGCGCGCGAATTCCTGATGCCCGTCACGATGGCAGTGCTGCTGTTCTTCGTGTTCACGCCCCTGCGGCGACTGGCGCAGAGACGCAGCATCCCTGACGGGGTGACGGCCCTCGGGGTGACGCTGTCGATCCTGCTTGTGGTCAGCGTCATCGCCTATGCGGCCAGCGGCCCGATCTCGCGCGCGATGAACAACATGCCGCTGATCAGCGCCCAGCTGGAACAGAAATTCGAGAACCTGCGCGACAGCGTCAGCGACCTGCGAGACGCCGCCCAACGCATCGAGAATGTCGGTTCGGAAACCGAACTGCCCGTCCCGATCCGCATCGAGCAGGGCGGCGAGACGACGATCGGCATGGTCGCCAAATCCGCGCCGCTGCTTCTGGGCCAGATCATGTTCACGCTGATCCTGCTGTTCTTCATGATGGCCTCGGGCGACCTGCTCTACCTGAAGATCGTGCAGAGCTTCGACCGGATGCGCGACAAGCGCGCCGCCTATCTGGCCCTGCGCGAGATCGAGGGATCGCTTGGCAACTACCTGGGCGCGATCACGTTGATCAATGCGGGGCTGGGTCTGGCCGTGGGTCTGGCGATGTGGGCCTGGGGGATGCCCGCGCCGCTTCTGTTCGGGATCGGCGCCTTCGTGCTGAACTTCATCCCCTATCTCGGCTCGATCGCGGGGGTGATCATCTCGACGCTGGTCGCGCTGATCGTGATGCCGGACCTCTTCTGGCCCCTGATGGTCGGGCTGACCTATCTGGGCCTGACCACGCTGGAGGGTCAGATCATCACGCCCTATTTCGTCTCGCGCAGGTTGCAGATGAACACGGTGGTCGTGTTTCTGGCGGTGGCGCTCTGGGCGTGGCTCTGGTCGGTGATCGGCATGGTGATCGCGGTGCCGGTCCTGGTGGTGATGCGCGTTCTGGCCGAACATGTCCCCGGATGGGAGAAGTTCGGCAATTTCCTCGCCGGAGAAGACCCCCCCGCGCTGGAGGAAGAGACCGAGGAAGAGGCACGCGATCTGATCGAGGCCGGCGCCATGGCCGAGGATCACCAGGCCGCGCGCGCCGCGACCGCCCCCCTGATCCACGAAACCCCGAAAGGCTGAGGGGGCGGGCCGGCGTCGAGCCGCCCCGCCCCCGATCCCTGCGGCATCACCCCGCGGGCAGCGAGGCGCCGACTTCGTTCACGGCGGTCTCGATCTCCTGACAGGTGCCCTCGACCGTGCCGCCCTGACCGGCCACGGCCTCGGCCAGCGTGATCTGCGTATCGCCGATGGCGATGACGCCCTCGGTCCCACGCGCTTCGGCGCTGTCCCCGGCGGCAGCATCGCCAGCGGGGATCATGCCGACCAGACGCGCCTGCACAGCCACGGCCTCGTCGCCGGTAAAGCCCTGTGCCTGGCAATATTTCAGGATGCCCAGCTGGTTGCGCGCGGCTTCATAGGTGGCGGCGGCATCGACCGCCGCGCCCTCGGGGGCCGGGGCGGTCTGCGCTATGGCGGCAGGCGCCGTGAGGCTAACACCCAGAACCAATGCGATATGGCGGATCATGCGATTTCTCCTTTTCCGTCATCCAGGGCGCCAATAGGGCGCCGGGACCGCAACCTAAGCGCGGTGATCGCCGATGACCCGACCCTGCCGCATATTCGGCCAGGACCGGCGAAACCCCGCCGGATCGCTGCCCACCGGCCACGCCAGATCGGCAGGTTCCCACCAAGAGCCGCCTCGACCCGGCTCAAAGCCCTCACATCCGCGCAAGAACAGGTGATCGTTACCCCGCCCCGGGCACCTGTCGGGCAACCGTGAATGAACCCTGGGCGACCGGGTGTGTTGTAGGGGCCAATGCCAACGCAACAGGAGAAATCCCATGCTGAACGCCAAGATGAAATCCGCCATGATCGCTGGCAAGGCCGCCCTTGTCGCCACACTGCTGGGCAGCGCCGCCTATGCGCAGGTCAGCGTGGACACACCGGCCGGCAACACTGTCGACGTGCCCGAAACCGCGCTGGAAGGCCAGGCCTCGGCCGCCACGACGGCCGATACCGGCCATGAGGCGCTGGCACAGGCCGCCAATGACGAGGCGATCCGCAACGCGCTCGAATCGCAGGGCTTCGGCAATGTCCTGATCACCCGCGACGGCACCACGCTGACCGTCACCGCCGACCGCGCGGGCGAAATGGTCGAACTGGTCTACAGCACCGCGACCGGTCGCCTGATCACGGTTGACGGTGTGCCGGTCGGCCCGGACGAGGCCGATTTCGTCGTGATCGACGATCCTGCGACGGCGCCCGCGGATCAGACCCCGCCGGCCGACACAGTCGGAAATGGTGGCACGACCCAGCCCGGCCTGCCCGGCGAAACCGACGGCGGTGAGCCCACGACCATGCCGGACGACGATGCAACCCTGACAGGCCCCGACGCGACGCAGCCGGGTATTCCCGGTGAAACCGATGGCAGCGAGCCTGAAGCAACCATCGGCACCGATGTCAGCGATCCCGGCGCGACGGGCGGCGAGGACGCGGCCGAAGCCGAAGGCATCGCGGATACCGACGGTCAGGACTGACCCAGAAATCCGCTGATGCAAGAGGCCGGGCGAAAGCCCGGCCTCTCTCATGCGTCTCCCGTCTTTGCCTTGGTCCAAATATCCCGGGGTCCGGGGCAGAGCCCCGGCGGCCGCGGGACGCAAGGGCGTCACCGCTATTCGGCAGCCTCGCGGCGGGGCAGAACCCAATCGGGGCGCGGGAAATGGCAGGTATAGCCGTTGGGAAACCGCTCAAGGTAATCCTGATGCTCGGGCTCGGCCTCCCAGAAATCGCCCACCGGCTCGACCTCGGTGACCACCTTGCCCGGCCACAGGCCGGACGCATCGACATCCGCGATCACATCCGCCGCCACTTGGCGCTGCGCCTCGTCCACGACATAGATCGCCGAACGGTAGCTCGGCCCGATATCGTTGCCCTGCCGGTTCGGAGTCGTCGGATCGTGGATCTGAAAGAAGAACTCCAGCAACCGGCGATAGGTGATCATGTCGGGATCGAAGATGATCTCGATCCCCTCGGCATGGGTGCCGTGATTGCGATAGGTCGCGTTTGGGACATCGCCCCCCGTATAGCCTACCCGGGTCGAGATGACGCCGGGCAGCCGCCGGATCAGATCCTGCATCCCCCAGAAGCAGCCCCCGGCCAGAACCGCGCGCTCAGCCATGATGGGCCTCCTCGACCTGCGACAGGTAGTCGCCGTAACCCTCGGCCTCCATCCGGTCCTTCGGCACGAAACGCAGCGAAGCCGAATTGATGCAATAGCGCAGCCCGCCCTGATCGCGCGGCCCGTCGGGGAACACATGCCCCAGATGGCTGTCGCCATGTTTCGACCGCACCTCGATCCGCACCATGCCATGGCTGGTGTCGCGATGCTCGGTCACATTGCCTGCGACGGGCTTGGTGAATGCCGGCCAGCCGCAGCCCGAATTGTATTTCGCGCTGCTGACGAATAGCGGCTCGCCCGAGACGATGTCCACGTAAAGGCCGGGTTCGAAATGGTGATCGTATTCGCCGGTAAAGGCGCGTTCGGTGCCGTTTTCCTGAGTGACGCGATACTGCTCCGGCGTCAGCCGGTCGATCGCCTCCTGCGTTCTGCGATAGCTCAACTGATCCTCCACGGGTGATCTGGCTTGCGTTGCCCTATATGGGGGCCGCCCTCTGCCCGCAAAAGGATGACGCCGCATTCATCAACCGCAAGGCGCTAAAGCGCCGCAACCCCGTCGCGGGCGGCGCGGTATTCCGCCGCCAGCCGGTCCACCAGCACCGCCGCAGGCTCGACCGCCTTGACCGCGCCGATGCCCTGACCCGCGCCCCAGATCGTGGACCACGCCTTGGGCTTGCCGCCGCTTGCGCCGAAATTCATCGCGCTGGCATCGGCGGCGGCCAGATTGTCGGGGTCCAGCCCCGCATTGCGGATCGAGGGCGCGAGGTAATTCCCCGAAACCCCCGTGAACAGCGACGAGGTGACAATGTCCATCGCCCCCGAATCGACGATCATCTGCTTGTATTCGGGCTGGGCATTCGCCTCGGCCGTGGCGATGAACGGGCTGCCGATATAGGCCAGATCCGCCCCCATCACCTGCGCCGCCAGCACCGCGCGCCCGGTTGCGATGGACCCCGACAGCAGCAGGGGTCCGTCGAACCATTCGCGGATCTCCTGGATCAGGGCAAAGGGCGATTGCGGCCCGGCATGGCCCCCCGCGCCCGCCGCCACCGCGATCAGCCCGTCGGCGCCCTTTTCGATGGCCTTCTTCGCAAAGACATTGTTGATCACGTCATGCAGCGCGATGCCGCCGCAATCATGGGCGGCCTGGTTCACCTCGACCCGCGCGCCGAGGGACGTGATCCAGATCGGCACCTTGTGGCGGTGGCAGATCTCGATGTCGCGCTCAAGCCGGGCATTGCTGCGGTGGACGATCTGATTCACGGCAAAGGGCGCTGCAGGCCGGTCGGGGTTCGCCTGGTTGTGGCGGTCCAGTTCTTCGGTGATGCGGGTCAGCCAAGCCTCCAGCAGGGGCGGCTCGCCGTCCTTTTCGCGGGCGTTCAGGGCGGGAAAGCTGCCGACGATGCCCGCCTTGCACTGGGCGATGACCAGTTCCGGCCCCGACACGATGAACATGGGCGAGGCCACGACGGGAATGCGAAGCCGTTTCAGGATATCGGGCAGCATCTGGTTCCTCCCTTGCTTTGGCGCGACGATGCCAACCGCGCCCCCGCGCGACAAGGTGTAACGCAGCGACACGCCGGGCGCGCAAGCGTGTGGCGCTGCGCCACAAGCGGCGCTAGACAGAACGGGCGTTTACCAAGGTGTTGGCCATGATCCGGCGTTTCATTCTTCTTGCTGCCCTGTCGCTAGGCCTGTCGGCGCCTGCCGCTCAGGCGACGACGCTGGATTTCGGGCTGGGCTACAGTCGCGTTCTGGCCGACGAACTGGTCTATGACGGCCCCGACCGGATCAGCCGGCTGACCTGGGACAGCCGCGTGCCGGTCCTGAAGCTGGGCGTGACGCATGACCTGCCGCAGGGCTGGCGGCTTGGCGCTCAGGCGGTTGTCGCGATGGGCGGGGGCGGGTTCATGGCCGATTACGACTGGCTTGAACCCTTTGCCCGAGGCAGCGGGCTGGACGACTGGACGCATCGCTCGCTGCATCCGCGGACCGATCTTCGCAACCATGTCGATCTGGACCTGACCCTTGGCCGCGATGTCGGACAGGTCGCGGGCGCGGTGGTCAGCCTGCATGGCGGGCTGAAATACAGTCAGGCCTCGTGGCGCTCATGGGGCGGGTCCTTCGTCTATTCCTTCGACGATTTCCGCGATGCCGAGTTCGACCTGCCCGACGATCTGCGCGCCATCGATTATCTGCAACGCCACAAGGCGGTCTTTGCCGGGATCGAGGCGCGCCGCGACCTGGGCGGCTGGCAGATGACGGGCCTTCTGCGAGCCGGTGTCAGCGTTCAGCCGCGCGAGGTCGATATCCACTGGCTGCGCGACCTGCGCTTTGATCACTCCATCGACGCGCAGCCCTATCTGGGCCTCGGCCTCGGCGCGAAGCGGACGATTTCCCCGAACACGACCCTGACCGTCGAGGCCGGCTGGCAGCGTTTCTTCGAACGGCGCGGCGATGCGCGGATCACCGACGTGATCGACGGCAGCCTGTTGCAGATCGACCGCGACGGCATCGGAGGAGAGCTGACGTTGTCGCGTCTGGCCGTCAGCCTTCAGCGCCGGTTCTAAGCCGCCCCGCCGCCGCCGACATCACCAAAGCCGCCGTCCCCGCCCGTGTCTGCCGGTAAAGTCCCGCCGCCAGCAGCGCCTGCGCCGCACGCGGGCCGGGCAGGGTCTGGACCTTGCGGCAGCGGGCCAGCGTCTCGCGCGCCTCTGGTGGCAGGTCGGGCTCCAGCGGGGCCAGCGCGCGCAGATTGGCCGCCATCCACTGCCCGAATTCGCCGCGCATCAGCCGCGCCAGCCGGTCGCGCAGGGCGGGCAGCGTGTCGTTGCGCCCGACCGTGCTGCGCGGATGCTGGCGATAAAGCAGCGCCGGGCGCGGATCATGGATCAGCCGCGCGCCATGCGCCGCCATCACCTGATAGGCCCACCAATCATGCGAGACGACCCCCGCCGCCAGCGCATGGGGCGCCGCCTCGCGCAAAAGCCGCGCGGCATCAGCACTGAAGACCGAGGCATTGCCCGCCATCACCGCCTGAACCACCGCATTGCGCAGGCCAAGCGGGCGCAGGAACCGGCGCGACCCGCAGATCGGCCGCAGGGCGGCGTCCGCGATGATCGTGCGCGCGGCGTAATGGACAGGGCCGGCATCGCCCGCCATCGCCTCGGCCGCGCGGGCCAGCTTGTCGGGGAACCACAGATCGTCCTGATCGCAAAAGGCGATGGCCGTGCCCTCTGGCGCATGGGCCAGCGCGGTCAGGAAATTCGCCGTCGGTCCCTGCTGCGGCCCCGCGATCACGCGCACCCGGCCCGGCGGCTGACCGGCGGCGAAATCCGCCACCACGGTCAGCGTGTCGTCGCGCGACCCGTCATCCGAGACGATCAGCGACCAGTCGCGCCAGCCCTGCGCCGCGATCGACTGCAATTGCTGCCCGATATGGGCGCCGCCCTGATAACTGGCCAGAAGGATGGCGATATGCATGATTGGCTCCGTTCTGCGGCCCTTTTCGCCGCTTGGGCCGCGCCGGGCAAGGCTTGTCGGCAGGCGGGAAAGCGCTTCATCTTGCTGCGCCGCCGCGTTAGGTTGCGCCCGTTCGCGCCAACCCAATGAGGTCCCATGAGCCAGCGTCTGCACCTAGTCTTCGGCGGGGAATTGACCGACCCGCAAAGCACCCAGTTCCGCGATACCGACAAGATCCACATGGTCGGCATCTTCCCCAATTACGAAACCGCCTTTGCCGCCTGGAAGGCCGAGGCGCAGCGCACCGTGGACAGCGCCCATACCCGCTATTTCATCGCGCATCTGCACCGCCTGCGCGACGAGGAACGCGAGGTCAGCCCGACCGAGGAACTGGGCGGCTGATGTCCGCCTCGGGGCTGGAAAGCGGCCTCGGACAGCTTGGCCTCTGGCTGCATCTGCGCGGCCGGGGGGCGGGCGGGTCCGGGCTGCCTCCGGTCCCTCCGGGCGCGGGCCCCGCCATCGTCGTCCATGTCGCCCCCGAGGCGGATCACGCCGAACGGCAGGTTCTGCGCCGCATGGTGACGCTGCGCCCCGATCTGAGGATCATCCGCCTGCCGGCGCCTGCGGCGGGACTGGCCGATCCGGGCGACGACCCGGCCCTCATGCGGCAATTGCTGGACACGGCCCGCCCGCAGGCGTTGCTGCTGCTGGGCGCGGGCCTGCCCGTCGCCCTGATCGCCGCCGCCGCCGAACGCCAGATTCCCGTGATCCTGGCCGAGGCCCGGCTGGACCCGCAGCGCAGCGCCTCGGGGTGGAACCTGCGGCAGGCGCTGCGCCGCCAGATGTTGCGCGGCATGGCGCATGTCCTTGTCACCGACCCCGCCAGCGAAGCCGCCGCCCTCAGGATCGGTGTCGCGCGTGAGCGGCTGGACATGACCGGCCCCGTCACCGACATCCGCGAACCCCTGCATTGCAGCGAGGCCGAGCGCGAAGCCCTGGCCGACCTGATGGATGGCCGCCACGCCTGGTTCGCCGCGGGCCTGCCCCCTTCCGAAGAACAGGCCGTGCTGGCCGCGCACGAGGCCGTTCTGCACCATTCCCACCGCGCGCTGCTGATCCTCGCGCCCGGCGATCCGGGCCGCGCCCCCGCCCTGGCCGAACGGGCCGAGGCGATGGGCATGGTCGTCGCCCAACGCGCGCTGGACGAGGAACCCGAACCCGAGATCCAGGTCCTGCTGACCGAGGGCATGACCGAGATGGGCCTTTGGTATCGTCTGGCGCCGGTCAGCTATATGGGCGGCACCCTGTCGGGCGATCTGGCCGCCACCCGCCACCCGTTCGAGGCCGCGGCTCTTGGCTCGGCCGTGGTCCATGGGCCGCGCATCGACCAGCACCCGACCGAATGGCAGCAGCTTGACCGCGCCGGGGCCGCCCGCGCCGTCTCGGGTGCCGAAGGACTGGCGCAGGCCATGGTCGATCTGACCTCGGCGGAACTGGCCGCGACGCTGGCGCATAACGCCTGGTCGGTCAGCACCGGCGGCGCCGATGTCGCCATCCGCATCGCCGACCGCCTGTTCGAGGCCCTGTCGCAGGAAAGCCCCACGCCATGACACGATCCGCATGAGACGCGCCCCCGCCTTCTGGTTCATCCGCCCGCCCGTCCTGCGCGCGCGCCTGCTGGCGCCGCTTGGCGCGCTTTATGCCCGCGCCACCGCCCGGCGGCTGGCCGGGGGCGCAAGGGCGCGGGTCGGGGTGCCGGTGATCTGCGTGGGCAACCTGAATGCGGGCGGCACCGGCAAGACGCCGACCGTGATCCATCTGCAAATGGCGCTGGCCGCACGCGGGGTGGCGGCGCATGTCGTCTCGCGCGGGTATGGCGGCACGGCGACCGGGCCGATGCAGGTCGATGAACGCCGCCACGACGCCGCCGTGACCGGGGACGAGCCGCTGCTGATGGCCGCCTTCGGCCCCGTCTGGGTCTCGCGCGACCGGCTGGCGGGGGCGCGGGCGGCGGTTCAGGCCGGGGCGCAGGCGATCCTGCTGGATGACGGCTTTCAGGACCCGGCGCTGGCGCATGACCTGTCGCTGGTCGTCGTCGATGCGGCCAAGGGCTTCGGCAACGGCCTCTGCCTGCCCGCAGGCCCCCTGCGCGAACCCGTGGCCACGGGGCTGGCGCGCGCCGATCTGCTGGTCTCGATCGGGCCGGATGCCGCGCAGGCGGGCTTTGCCACGCCGCCCGCCGCGCCCCCCCATATCCGGGCCGAGCTGCGCCCGCTTCAGATGGGGTTCGACTGGCGCGGCCACCGGGTTCTGGCTTTTGCCGGAATCGGCCACCCCGAAAAGTTCTTCGCCACCCTGCGCGCGCTTGGCGCCGATCTGGTCCGGTCCGAGGCGCTGGAGGATCACCAGCCCTTTACCCCGGCCCTCTTGACCCGGCTGGAGACCGAGGCCCGGCTGACCCGCGCCCAGCTTGTCACCACCGAAAAGGACGCCGCCCGCCTGCCGCGCGCCTTTCGCCCCAAGGTCATGGCGCTGCCGGTGCGGCTGCATCTGCACGACGCGGCGCCGCTGGATCAGGCGCTGGCGCAGCTCTTTCCGCCCGCCGGACCGGGCGGCGTTTGAAATCCGCGCCGGGATGCCCGATATAGGTCAGGCGCCGAACGGCCCAGCAAGGAGCAACCCATGTCCCGCACCGCCCGCCAGAGGCTCAGTTTCTACCTTCTGGTGCTGCTGACGCTTTACGCCGGTTTCGCGGGCTGAGGGCGGATCATGACGCAACGATTCTCTGGCCGCTTCTCGCCTGCCTCCACGCCGCCCGGCGCGCTGCCGCCCACGCCGCGCCACCCGCATGAGGGGCGCCCGAAATGGGTGACGATCGCGGCCTTTCCGATGGTGCTGGGCGCCTTCTTTCAGAACGCCACCGGCATGGTCACCGACCTTGCGGCCTTTGGTCTGGTCGCCACCGGCATGTGGATGACCCGCGAAGGGCTGGTCGCCCAAGCGGCTTTCGAGGCCCGCCGCGTCGCCCGCGCCCCCGCCTTGCCGCGCAAGATGATCGGCGGGCTGATGGCCGGGTCGGGCCTTGGCCTTGCGGTTCTGGCGCCCGGCCTGACGGCGGATGCCGCGCTGGTGGGCGTCGCGGGCGTGGCCGTGCATCTGCTGGCCTTCGGTGCGGACCCGATGCGCGACAAGCGGGCCGAGGGCGTGGACAGCTTCCAGCAGGACCGCGCCGCCCGCATGATCGCCGAGGCCGAGGGCCACCTCTCCGAGATGCGCGCCGCGATCGAGCGTCTGGGCGACCGCCGCCTGACCGCCCGCGTCGGCATGTTCGAGGCCGCGGTGCATCACCTCTTTGACCGCCTGCGGGAAAATCCGGGCGGGCTGTCCTCGGCCCGGCGCTATCTGGGCGTCTATCTGATGGGTGCGCGCGATGCTTCGGTCCGCTTCGCCGATCTTCAGTCGGTGCGGCAGGACCCCGCCGTCCGCGCCAGTTACGAGGCGTTTCTTGACGAATTGCAGCGCGACTTTCTGGCCCGTGCGGACAAGCTGATGGATGGCGACCGCGAGGCGCTGGACATCGAGATGTCGGTCCTGCGCGAACGCCTGGCCCGCGAGGGGCTGACCGGCGCCGCAACCGCCTTGGCCCCCGAGGATCGCCCCGCCCTGCAAAGCCACGAGGCGCAGACGCTGGACCAGCTTTTGTCGCGCCGCGAAAGGACGCCGCGCGCCTGATGCCCCGCTTCGCGTTCAAGGTCGAATATGACGGCGCGCCCTTTGCCGGATGGCAGGCGCAGGCCGACCGCGCTTCTGTTCAGGGCGCCATCGAAGCTGCCTTGGCGCGGCTGGACTCCGGTTTCGCGGCAGGTGCCCGGATCGCCGCCGCCGGGCGCACCGATGCGGGTGTCCATGCGACGGGGCAGGTCGCCCATGCCGATCTGGCCCGCGACTGGGACCCCTTTCGTCTGGCCGAGGCGCTGAACTGGCACCTCAAGCCCCAGCCCGTCGCGATCCTGACGGCGGCGCGCGTGGATGACGATTTCCACGCCCGCTTTTCCGCGACCGAGCGGCGCTATCTGTTCCGCCTGCTGGCGCGTCGGGCGCCCGCGACCCATGACCGGGGGCTGGTCTGGCAGGTGCAGAACCCGCTGAACCTGGAGGCGATGCGGCAGGGCGCGGCGCATCTGGTGGGCGCGCATGATTTCACGACGTTCCGGTCCTCGATCTGTCAGGCGAAAAGCCCGCTGAAGACGCTGGACGAGATCACGATCGACGAGATCGCCGTGCCGCAGGGGCGCGAATACCGCTTTTCGCTGCGCGCCCGGTCCTTCCTGCACAATCAGGTGCGATCCATCGTCGGGACGCTGGAACGGGTGGGGGCGGGGTCATGGCCGCCCGAACGCGTGGCCGATGCGCTGGCGGCGCGCGACCGTGCGGCCTGCGGGCCGGTCTGCCCGCCGCAAGGGCTGTACCTGACCGGCGTGGCCTATCCAATGGATCCGTTCGGGGAAGACGCCTAGCGGCGGCCGCGACGGCGCGGGCGTTCGTCGCGGCGCGAGATGACGATCTTCAGCGTGGTCCACAGGATCCACAGATCCAGCCCCATGCTGCGATGGCGCTGATAGATCAGGTCGATCTTCAGCTTGGCGGGCAGGCAGCGGCGGTAATAGGCGGCCTCGGTCGCCTCGGCGGATTTGCAGCCGGCAAGGATGCGGTCCTCGTGGCGGTGATAGATCAGCGTGGCCAGCCCGGTGACGCCGGGCCGCGAATGCAGCACCTGACCATAGACGGCGGGAAAACGCTCGACATATTCGCGCAAGGGGGGGCGGGGTCCGACAAAGCTCATGTCGCCGCGCAGGATGTTGAAAAGCTGCGGCAATTCGTCGATCCTCGACCGGCGCAGGACGCGCCCGATCCGGGTGATGCGCCAGTGCTTGTGCGCGCCGGTGGCGCCGCCATCCTCGTCCGAGGCAATCATCGTGCGGAACTTCAGCTGGGTGAAGGGCTGGTTCGGCCCCCGCATCCGGTGCGCGGAGTAAAGGATCGGGCGGCCCTGCGCGACCAGCAGCAGAAGCGCCACAACCATCATCACGATGGACAGCGGAACCAGCAGGATCAGCGCAAAGACGATGTCGAAGACGCGTTTGGACCGCGGCATGGGATCGACGCCGGGCGCCGTCGCCTCGCCCATGAACCACGCCATGCGGGGCGCGGTCAGGGCCGCGAGCTCGGCGGAGTCGGTCTTGTCCCAGTCATGGTGGATCGTCACGAAACCGCCCGCATTCTGCCATGCTCTTGTCGGCGCTAGCATATCCGGGGGGGAATGAAAACCGCCGCAAGCCCGGATGCGCAAACACTTGCGCGTGCATGGCACATCCGCCACTCTTGCGGGCAAGCGAGCATCACAAAAGACGGGACCCAAGTCGCCATGCGGAAATTTCTGGTGCTGCTGGACGACAGCCGTGAATGCCTGAACGCGATGCGCTTTGCGGCGATGCGCGCGGCCAATAGCGGCGGCGGGGTCGTCATCCTGTCGGTCATCCCCCCCGAAGAGATCCAGCACGGCTTCGGTGTTGCCGAGGTCATGCGCGCCGAGGCCCGCGAGCGGATCGAGGCGCATTTCGAGGTCTTTGCCAAATGGATGCGCTCGCGCCCCAAGGTCGAGCCGCAGCTGGTCATCCGCGAGGGCGACGTGGCCGAACAGCTTCTGTCGCTGATCGACGAGGATGGCGAGATCGGCATCGTCGTGCTGGGCCTCAGCACCGAAAGCAGCGCGCAGAACCCGGTCCTGAACCGGCTGATGCGCGACCCGGCTTCCTTGCCCTGTCCGATCACCGTCGTGCCGGCCGGTCTGTCCAAGGAACGGCTGGAAAGCATCACCTGACCGCCCCTCGGGCGGCTTGACCCGAGGGCGGCGGATCGCCATATCGGCGTCAAAGGAGCACCGCCATGTTCATCCAGACCGAGACCACGCCGAACCCCGCCACCCTGAAGTTCCTGCCCGGCGAGACAGTGCTGGGCAGCGGAACGGCCGATTTCCCCTCGGTCGAGGCGGCTTCGGCATCGCCGCTGGCGCGCCGCATCTTTGCGGTGGATGGCGTCGCGGGGGTGTTCCTGGGTCGCGATTTCGTCACCGTGACCAAGGCCGACGCGGTCCAGTGGGACCACCTGAAACCCTCGGTTCTGGGCGCGATCATGGAGCATTTCCAGTCGGGCGCCCCGGCTCTGGATGCGGGCGGCGAGGATGCGGGCGGTCACGCCGCCCATGACGGGCCGGATGCCGAGATCGTCGTGCAGATCAAGGAATTGCTGGATACCCGCGTCCGCCCGGCGGTGGCGCAGGATGGCGGCGACATCACGTTCCACGGCTTTGACCGCGGCATCGTCTATCTGCACATGCAGGGCGCCTGCGCGGGCTGCCCGTCATCGACCCTGACGCTGAAGATGGGGATCGAGAATCTGTTGCGCCACTACATCCCCGAAGTGCTGGAGGTGCGCCCGGTTGCCTGACCGCGTCACATTGGGTTTCGACACATCGGCCGCGCATTGCGCGGCCGCTTTGCTGCGCGGCGACAGGGTTCTGGCCTCGCGCCACGAACCGATGGCCAAGGGACAGGCCGAGCGGCTGATGCCCATGCTGGAGGAGGTTCTGGCCGAGGCAGGCCTGGGCTGGCGCGATCTGGACGCGATCGGGGTGGGCGTCGGGCCGGGCAACTTCACCGGCATCCGCGTGGCGGTGGCGGCGGCACGCGGGCTGGCGCTGGCGCTTGGCGTGCCTGCGGTGGGGGTGACGGCGACCGAGGCCGCGGCCTATGGCGTGGCGCGGCCCTGCCGGGTGGTGCTGGAAGGACGCGGCGGCGCGGTGATCTGGCAGGATTTCAGCGTGACCCCGCTGACGGCATCGCCCGAAGCGGAGGGGGGGAGCCGGCCGCGGCAAGCCGCGACCGGCGCGCTGCCGCCCGGCCCCGCGCCGGCTTCGCCGGTTGTCCCCCTGGCCGAGGCCGTGGCGCATCTGGCGGCCCGCGCGGCCGACCGCCCGGACCTGCCGCGCCCCGCGCCCTTTTATCTGCGCCCCGCCGATGCCGCCCCGGCCCGCGACCCGGCGCCGGTCATCCTGCCGTGAGCGACCCCGCCGCGTTGGCCGCGCTGCATGCGCGCTGCTTCACCGTGCCGCGTCCCTGGACGGGCACCGAATTCGCCGATCTGCTGGCGGGGCAGGGCGCCTTTCTGCTGACCCGCGCCGAGGGGTTCCTGCTGGGCCGCGCGCTGGCGGGTGAGGCCGAGCTTCTGACGCTGGCGGTCGATCCCGACAGCCGCAGGCGGGGCGCCGGGCGCGCGCTCTTGGCGGAATTTGCGGCATCTGCCCGCCTGATGGGCGCCGACACGGCCTTTCTGGAGGTCGCGGCCGGGAACGTCGCGGCACGGGCGCTCTATGCCGCCGGTGGGTGGCTGGAGGCCGGTCGCAGGCCGCGCTATTACGGGCCTGCCGAGGACGCGATCGTGATGCGGCTGGACCTGACTGCGCCCCAAGAAGGCAGTTGACCGCCCCCGGACGATGCGCCCTAATCGCAACCACCAACCGGGCCCGATCAACGCGCCCGCAGAAACAGGATGAGGTCCTTCATGTCCCTGAAAAAATCGCTTCTGGCGGGCGTGGCCCTGACGGCTTTCGGCGCGGGCGCTGCTCTGGCCGATCCGGCGCTGATCTATGACCTTGGCGGCAAGTTCGACAAATCCTTTAACGAGGCCGCCTTCATGGGCGCGCAGCGTTGGGCCGAGGAAACCGGCGGCACCTATCGCGAGCTGGAGATGCAGTCGGAGGCGCAGCGCGAACAGGCCCTGCGCCGTCTGGCGGAATCGGGGTCGAACCCGATCGTCATGGCTGGCTTCGCCTTTGGCGACGTGCTGGGCCAGGTCGCGCCGGATTACCCGGACACGAAATTCGCCATCATCGACATGGTCGTCGATCAGCCCAACGTGCAATCGGTCGTCTTCACCGAGGAACAGGGCAGCTATCTGGCGGGCGTGATGGCGGGCATGGCCTCGGAATCGGGGACCGTGGGCTTCATCGGCGGCATGGATATCCCGCTGATCCACAAGTTCCATTGCGGCTTCGCGCAGGGCTTCAGGTCGGTCCAGCCCGAAGGCACCGTGGTGATGAACTTCACCGGCACCACCCCCGCCGCCTGGAACGACCCGGTGCGCGGCGGTGAACTGGCGCGCGCGCAGATCTCGCAGGGCGCGGACGTGATCTATGCGGCAGCGGGCGGCACCGGCATCGGCGTGCTTCAGGCGGCGGCGGACGAGGGCATCCTGTCGGTCGGCGTGGACAGCAACCAGAACGCGCTGCATCCGGGGCAGGTGCTGACCTCGATGGTCAAGCGCGTGGACAACGCCGTGTTCGAGGCCTTCACCGCAGGCACCGACCTCGAGCCGGGCATCCGCGTGATGGATCTGGCCGCAGGCGGCGTGGATGTCGCCATCGACGAGAACAACGCCGATCTGGTCACCGCCGAGATGCAGGCCGCCGTTGACGAGGCCCGCGCGGCCATCGCCTCGGGCGAGGTCGCGGTGCATGACTACATGACCGACAACACCTGCCCGGCCTCGTGATGGCCACGCAAGGCGACATGACGGGGGGGCGGCCGGACGCGGCCGCCCCCGCTGCCATCGAGCTGCGCGGCATCTCGAAGGCGTTCGGGCCGGTTCAGGCGAACCGCGACATCAACCTGATTGTCCCCAAGGGCACGATCCACGGCATCATCGGCGAGAACGGCGCGGGCAAATCGACGCTGATGTCGATCCTCTACGGCTTCTACAAGCCCGATGAGGGGCAGATTCTGGTCAACGGCCAGCCGATCACGATTGCCGACAGCCAGACCGCGATCCGCGCGGGCATCGGCATGGTCTTCCAGCATTTCAAGCTGGTCCAGAACTTCACCGTGCTGGAAAACATCATCCTCGGTGTCGAGGACGGCGCCCTCTTGCGCCCGTCGCTGTCCAAGGCGCGCGGCGTGCTGAAGCGTCTGGCCGCCGAATACCAGCTGAACGTGGACCCCGACGAGGTGATCGAGAACCTGTCCGTCGGCCACCAGCAGCGGGTCGAGATCCTCAAGGCGCTGTACCGCCAGGCCGACATCCTGATTCTTGACGAACCCACCGGCGTGCTGACCCCCGCCGAGGCCGACCACCTGTTCCGCATCCTGGAAGGGCTGAAAGCCGAGGGCAAGACGATCATCCTGATCACCCACAAGCTGCGCGAGATCATGGAGATCACCGACAACGTCTCGGTCATGCGGCGCGGCGAGATGGTCGCCTCGGTCCGGACCGCCGAGACCAGCCCCGAGGAATTGGCCGAACTGATGGTAGGGCGCAAGGTGCTGCTGAATGTCGCCAAGGCGCCCGCCCGTCCCGCCGCCCCGGTGCTGGAAGTGCGCGACCTGACCATGGTCGATGCCGACGGGGTCGAGCGTCTGCGTCAGGTCAGCTTCGACATCCGCGCGGGCGAGATCCTGGGCATTGCCGGGGTGTCGGGCAATGGCCAGACGCAACTTCTTGAAATCCTTGGCGGCTATCCCGAAAAGGGCGCGCGCGTCTCGGGCGAGGTGCGGATGAACGGCGGCCCTCTGCCCTTGTCGGGGCGCGGTTGCGATGCGCGCCAGCGCCGCCGCGAGGGCATCGGCCACATCCCCGAGGACCGTCAGGTCGAGGGGCTGATCATGGATTTCGCCGCCTGGGAAAACGTGGCCTTCGGCTGGCATGACGCGCCCGAATTCAACAAGGGCGCGCTGATGGACAATGACGCCATCCGCCGCGACGCCGAGGCCAAGATGGAGCGTTTCGACGTCCGCCCCCGCGATCCGCAGCTTGCGGCGCGCAATTTCTCGGGCGGGAACCAGCAGAAGATTGTCGTCGCGCGCGAGATCGAGCGTAACCCCGACCTGCTGCTGATCGGCCAGCCCACGCGCGGCGTCGATATTGGCGCGATCGAGTTCATCCACAAGCGCATCGTGGAACTGCGCGACGCGGGCAAGGCGATCCTGCTGGTCTCGGTCGAGCTGGACGAGATCCTGTCCCTGTCCGACCGCGTGGCCGTCATGTTCGATGGCCGCATCATGGGCGAACGCCTGCCCGACCAGACCACCACGGGCGAACTGGGCCTGCTGATGGCCGGGATCACCGATACCGAAAACACCCCTGACAGCGCCGGCATCCCCCCCGGCGTGACGCAGGACGCTTTGCCGGAAGGGCCTGCCTGATGGACAAGATGCCGAAATGGGCGGATGTCATCCTGACGCCGCTGATCTCATTGATCCTTGCGATGGGGATTTCCGCGCTGGTCATCCTGGCCATCGGGGAAAGCCCCTGGATGGCCCTGACCACGATGGTCGAGGGGGCGCTTGGCTCCAGCTATGGCTGGGGCTTCACGCTCTATTACGCGACGAACTTCATCTTTACCGGGCTGGCGGTGATGGTCGCCTACCACGCGGCCCTGTTCAACATCGGCGGCGAGGGGCAGGCCGCGATGGGCGGGCTTGGCGTGGCGCTGGTGTTGCTTTACCTGCCGCTGCCGCATTGGGCGCTGGCCCTGCCGGTGGCGATGCTGGGCGCTGCGGCCTTCGGCGCGGCCTGGGCCTTCATCCCGGCCTGGCTTCAGGCGAAACGCGGCAGCCATATCGTGATCACCACGATCATGTTCAACTTCATTGCCGCCGCCGTGCTCAGCTATGTGCTGGTCAACCTGCTGCGCCCGGTGGGCAGCATGGACCCGGCCTCGGCTCGCTTTCCGGCGGAAACCGCGCTGCCGCGCCTCAGCGAACTGGCCGCCTCGGTCGGGATCGCCTGGGGGCGCAACACGCCGGTCAACATCACCTTTCTGGTCGCCGTGCTGGCCTGCGTGCTGGTCTGGGCGCTGATCTGGCGCACCCGCCTTGGCTACGAGATCCGGGCGCTTGGCAAATCCGAACGCGGCGCGGTCTATGCCGGGATCAGTCCGGTCCGCATCACCATCGTCGCCATGCTGATCTCGGGCGGTCTGGCCGGGATGATGGCGATCAACAACGTGATGGGCGAATCCGGCCGTCTGGTCCTGAACGCGGTCGAGGGCGCGGGCTTCATCGGCATCGCCGTGGCGCTGATGGGCCGCAACCACCCGTTCGGCATCTTCCTGGCCGCGCTGCTGTTCGGGTTCCTCTATCAGGGCGGCGGAGAGCTGGCGCTGTGGACATCGATCCCGCGTGAGCTGATCGTCGTCATTCAGGCGCTGGTGATCCTGTTCACCGGGGCGCTGGACAACATGGTGCGGATGCCGCTGGAACGCCTGTTCCTGGCCCTGCGCCGCAACGGAGGGCAGGCGCGATGAAGCTGGCCGACAGCCTGACCGCCATCCTCGTCCTGGGGATCTGCCTGATCTGGGTCCTGGCCGACCAGAGTGCCGCGATGCAGGGCATCAACAGCGCGATCCGCCTGATGACGCCCTTGCTGCTGGCCTGTCTGGCGGGGCTTTATTCCGAACGCGCGGGCGTCTTCGACATCGGGCTGGAAGGCAAGATGTTGATGGCCGCCTTCACGGCGGCCGCGGTCGCCTTCGTCACCGGCAGCGCATGGCTGGGCCTGATCGCGGGGATCGCGGGGGCGATGGCGATGTCGCTGATCCACGGGGTCGCCTCGATCACGTTCCGGGGCAATCAGCTGATCTCTGGCGTGGCGCTGAACTTCCTTGCGGCGGGGCTGACCGTGCTGATCGGCCAGAACGCCTTTTCGCTTGGCGGGCGCACGCCGCCCTTGCAGGGGGATGCGCGCTTTCAGCCCATCACGCTGCCCTTCGCGCCCGAACTGCGCGAGGTGCCGCTGATCGGCCCGCTTTATTCGCAGCTTCTGTCGGGCCACACGATCCTCGTCTATGTCGCGCTGCTGGCCGTGCCGCTGACGTGGTGGGTCCTGTTCCGCACGCGCTTTGGCCTGCGCTTGCGCGCGGTGGGGGAAAACCCGGCCTCGGTCGATACGGCGGGGATCTCGGTCACGCGGCTGCGTTTCACCGCCGTGATGATCTGCGGCGTGCTGACCGGGATCGCGGGGGCCTATCTGGCGACCGGCCTCTCGGCGGGCTTCGTCAAGGACATGACCGCCGGGCGGGGCTTCATCGCGCTGGCCGCGCTGATCTTCGCCAAATGGCGCCCCTGGCAGGCGCTGTTCGCGACCTTCCTGTTCGGCCTGCTGGAAGCCATCGCCAACCTCTATCCCAATCTCGACCTCGGGCTTGTCAACGTGCCGTCGCAATTCATGAACGCGCTGCCCTATATCCTGACCGTCATCATCCTGGCGGGCTTCGTGGGCCGTGCCATCCCGCCGCGCGCGGGCGGAGAACCCTATGTCAAAGAGCGCTGATCTCGCCGCCCTCATCCGCGACCGCGCGGGCGAGGCGGCGCCTGAATACGGCCTGATCCTGGGGTCTGGCCTCGGCCATCTGGCCGCCAAGGTCGAGGGCGTCGCGATCCCCTATTCCGACCTGCCCGGCTTTCCCCATGCGGGCGTGTCGGGCCATGTGCCGCAACTGGCGATCGGCCAGCTGGAAGGCCGCCGCGTCGCGGTCTTTGGCGGGCGGGCGCATTACTACGAAAAGGGGCAGGCGGACGTGATGCGCCTGCCGCTCGAGGTGCTGGCCGCGCTTGGCTGCCAGCGGCTGATCCTGACCAATGCCGCGGGGTCTCTGCGCCCCGACATCCCGCCCGGCGGGCTGATGCTGCTCAGCGACCATATCGCCTTTGCCGGCACCAACCCCCTGATCGGCGAGCCGACGGATGCCCGCTTCGTCCCCCTGACCGACGCGCATGACGTCCAGATGCGCGCCGCCCTGACCGAGGCCGCCCTGGCCGAGGGGGTCGAGCTGCCCGAGGGCGTCTATTGCTGGTTCTCGGGCCCCAGCTTCGAGACCCCGGCCGAGATCCGCGCCGCCCGCATTCTGGGCGCCGATGCGGTGGGCATGTCCACCGTGCCGGAAATCATCCTGTCGCGCTTTCTGGGGCTGCGCTGTGCGGCGATCTCGGTCGTCACCAATATGGGCGCGGGCCTGTCGGACGAGGCGATCAGCCACGACCACACCAAGGCGATGGCCCCCCTTGGCGCGGCCAAGCTGGAACAGGTCCTGCGCCGCTTCCTGCGCGACGCCTGAGCCCCCCGAAACGCAGAAGGCGCGGCCCCCGAAGGGACCGCGCCTTTTTTCATGCCTGCCTTCAGCCTTATTCGGCGGGAACGGCGCTCGGCGTTTCCACCGCGGCGATGGGATGGCTCAGATGGGCCAGCATCTCGCGCGGGCAGACCTGCAGGAAGTTGGATTTCTCCTCGTCCCATTTCGACAGGATCTCTTCGGCCCGGCGCGACCGGGTCTCGGCAAAGTGACGCTCGATCAGGCCCTTCAGTTGCGCTTCCCAGTGATCCTGCGTGACGGGGCACAGGACCAGCGTCTCGGCGTTGATGTAATCGCGCGCCACGCCCTCGGGGTCGTAAAGATAGGCCATCCCGCCGGTCATCCCGGCGCCGAAGTTCGCGCCGATCCGCCCAAGGATCACCGCGACCCCGCCGGTCATGTATTCGCACCCGTTCGAGCCGCAGCCCTCGATCACGACATGCGCGCCCGAGTTCCGCACCGCGAAACGCTCGCCCGCGCGGCCCGCCGCGAACAGATAACCGGCGGTCGCACCGTAAAGCACGGTATTGCCGATGATCGTGTTCTCGGCGGCGACCAGCGGGCTGGCCATCGGCGGACGCACGACGATCGTGCCGCCCGACAGGCCCTTGCCGACGTAGTCATTGGCATCGCCCGAGACTTCCAGCTTCAGCCCCGGCGCGGCAAAGGCGCCAAGCGACTGGCCCGCGCTGCCCGTCAGGCGCACCGTCAGGTGATCGGCCTGAAGGTTGTTCCGCATCCCGTATTTCTGGACGATCATGCTGGACGTGCGCGTGCCGATGGTCCGCAGGGTGTTCCGGACCGCATAGGACAGCTGCATCTTCTCGCCATCGGTAAAGAACCGCTCGGCGTCGCGGATGATTTCCGCGTCCAGCGTGTCCATCACCGCATTGCGGGGCTTGCTGCGGTCATAGACGATCTTCTCCGACCCATCGACGGTGATCAGCAGCGGGTTCAGGTCCAGATCGTCCAGATGCGCGGCGCCACGACTGACCTGCGTCAGCAGATCGGCACGACCGATGATCTCGTCCATGGACCGCGCGCCGATGGATGCCAGGATCTCGCGCACCTCCTGCGCGTAGAAGGTGATCAGGTTCACCACCTTGTCCGCGCTGCCGGTGAACATCGCCCGCAGCTTTTCGTCCTGCGTGCAGACGCCCACGGGGCAGGTGTTCGACTGGCACTGGCGCACCATGATGCAGCCCATGGCGATCAGGGCGGCGGTGCCGATGCCGTATTCCTCGGCGCCCATCATCGCCGCCATGACGATGTCGCGGCCCGTGCGAAGCCCGCCATCTGTCCGCAGCGTGACCCGCTCGCGCAGGCGGTTCATGGCCAGAACCTGATGCGCCTCGGTCAGGCCCATCTCCCACGGCAGACCCGCGAACTTGATCGAGGTTGCGGGCGAGGCCCCCGTGCCGCCGTTATGGCCGCTGATCAGGATCACGTCGGCCTTGGCCTTGGCCACGCCTGCCGCAATCGTGCCGACGCCCGACGAGGCCACCAGCTTCACCGTGATCTTGGCGCGCGGGTTGATCTGCTTCAGGTCATAGATCAGCTGCGCCAGATCCTCGATGCTGTAGATATCGTGGTGCGGCGGCGGGCTGATCAGCGTCACGCCCGGCGTCGAGTGACGCAGCCGCGCGATCAGCTTGGTGACCTTCATGCCGGGCAGCTGCCCGCCCTCGCCGGGCTTGGCGCCCTGCGCGACCTTGATCTCCAGCTCTTCGCAGGCGTTCAGGTATTCGGCGGTGACGCCGAACCGCCCCGAGGCGACCTGCTTGATCTTGGCGCAGGGGTTGTCGCCGTTCGGCAGCGGGTGGCTATGCGCCGGGTCCTCGCCGCCCTCGCCGCTGTCGGACTTGGCGCCGATGCGGTTCATCGCGATGTTCAGCGTCATATGCGCTTCGGGCGACAGCGCCCCAAGCGACATGCCCGGCGTCACGAAACGCTTGCGGATCGAGGTGATCGATTCCACCTCCTCGATCGGCACCGGCTTGCCCAGGGGCTTGATGTCCAAGAGATCGCGAATGTGGATCGGCGGGTTCGCCCGCATGGTCGCGCTGAACTGCTTCCAGACATCATAGGACGCCTTTTCGCAGGCGACCTGCAACAGCTTCATCGTGTTGGCTTCCCAGGCGTGTTTCTCGCCCGAGCGGCGCAGCTTGTAGAAGCCGCCGACCGGCAGCAATTCCGCCGCATTGCCGTGGAAGGCCGCGTGATGCAGGTCCTCCAGCTTGGCCTGAAGACCGTGCAGGCCGATCCCCGAGATGCGCGAATGCATGCCGGGGAAGTACTCGGCCACCATGGCGCGTGACAGGCCCACGGCTTCAAAGTTCAGACCGCCCCGATAAGAGGACAGGACCGAAATCCCCATCTTGGCCATGATCTTCAGAAGGCCCGCATCCACCGCATCGCGGTAGCGGCGCATGTTGTCGATCAGGCTGCCCTCCAGCAGGCCGCGCGCGATGCGGTCGGCGATGCTGTCCTGCGCCAGATAGGGGTTCACCGTGGTCGCGCCGCAGCCGATCAGCACCGCGAAGTAATGCGGGTCGATGCATTCGGCGGCGCGCACGTTCAGCGAACAGAAGGTCCGCAGCCCCTTGCGCGTCAGCCAGGAATGCACCGCGCTGGTCGCCAGGATCATCGGCATCGCGACGCGGTCCGCGCCCTGCGCCTCGTCGGTCAGGACCAGATGGCCCGCGCCCGAACGCACGGCATCCTCGGCCTCGGCGCGGATGCGCGCCAGACCCTCGCCCAGGGCATCCGGGCCGGCATCGTCTGCAAAGGTGCAGTCGATCACCGTCACCGTCTCGCCGAACATGCGCATCATCTCGGTGAATTCGCCATTGGCGACGAAGGGGCTTTCCAGAACCAGAATTTCCGTCTGGGCGCTGGATTCGTCCAGCACGTTCTTGAGGTTGCCGAACCGGGTCTTGAGGCTCATCACCCGCGTCTCGCGAAGCGAGTCGATGGGCGGGTTCGTCACCTGGCTGAAGTTCTGCCGGAAGAAATGGCTCATCGGGCGGTATTGCTTGGACAGGACCGCAGGCGGCGTGTCGTCGCCCATCGAGGCGATGGCTTCCTTGCCATCTTCGGCCATCGGCGCCAGCACATGCTCCAGCTCTTCCAGCGTGAAGCCCGCAGCGGCCTGACGGCGGCGCAGTTCGTCACCCTCGAAACGCACCGGCTCGGGCAGCTCGCGCATCATGTCGTTCAGCTCGACGACCTTCTCGATCCACTCGCCGAAGGGCTGGCTGCCCGCCAGACGATCCTTGATCGCCGTGTCGTGGTAAAGCTTGCCCTCCCACATATCGACCGCGATCATCTGGCCCGGCCCAAGCGCGCCCTTTTCACGGACATTGCTTTCGTTGACCGGGACCATGCCGACCTCGGAACCCGCGATGACCAGATTGTCGCCCGTCACGACATAGCGCATCGGACGCAGCCCGTTGCGGTCCAGACCGCCGCAGACCCAACGCCCGTCGGTCATGGCCAGGGCGGCGGGGCCGTCCCAGGGCTCCATCACGGCGTTGCAATAGGCATACATGTCGGCCCAGGCCTTGGGCATGTCGGTCGTGGCCTTGGACCAGCTTTCCGGGACCAGCATCGTCTTGGTCATCGGCGCGCTGCGGCCCGAACGCACCAGAACCTCGAACACCGCATCCAGCGCCGCCGAGTCGGACGACCCCGCAGGCACGATCGGCTTGATATCCTCGGCCATGTCGCCAAAGGCCGACGAGGCCATGCGGATCTCGTGACTTTTCAGCCAGTTGAGGTTGCCCTTCAGCGTGTTGATCTCGCCGTTATGGGCCAGCATCCGGAAGGGCTGGGCCAGCCACCATTGCGGGAAGGTGTTGGTGGAATAGCGCTGGTGATAGATCGCAAAGGCGGATTCGAACCGCTCGTCCTTGAGGTCGGGATAGAATTCCGCGACCTGCTCGGCCAGCATCATGCCCTTGTAGATGATCGACCGGCAGGACAGCGAACAGAAGTAAAGCCCCGCGACCTGGGCCGCGACCGCGGCCTTCTCGATCCGGCGGCGGATGATGTAAAGCTCGCGCTCGAACTGGACATGGTCGATGTCCTTCTCGCAGCGGATCAGGATCTGCTCGATCTCGGGGCGGGTGGCGTTGGCCTTTTCGCCCAGAACGCCCACGTTCACTGGCACATGGCGCCAGCCATAGATGTAATGGCCCATCCGCAGAACCTCGGATTCCACGATGGTCCGGCAGGCTTCCTGAGCGGCAAAGTTCGTGCGCGGCAGGAACACCTGACCCACGGCGATCAGCTTGGACTTGTCGGGCTCGTGGCCGGTGCGGCGGATCTGGTCATAGAAGAAGGGCACCGGGATCTGCACATGGATGCCCGCGCCGTCGCCGGTCTTGCCGTCCGCATCCACCGCGCCGCGATGCCAGATCGCCTTGAGCGCGTCGATCCCGTTCTGCACCACCTTGCGCGAGGGCTTGCCGCCCAGATCGACCACGAAGCCCACGCCGCAGGACGAATGCTCGTCCTCTTCGCGATACAGGCTGTTCTTGTCCATCCATGCGCGGCGGGCTTCTTCCTGTGCTTGCCAATCCATGGTCATGATGCGGCCCTTTCCTGCAGGATCTGCGTCATCAGCTGATCGCAGTCATATTGTGGGGTGGTGGCGCCAAAGCCGGGTTCGCCGGGGCGTGAAAAGGTGACGGGGCTGTCATTCGTCTCTTGCCGGGCGCCGGTCCAGTCGGTCGTCGTCTCGATGCCGCCATAGAAGCGGCCGAATTCGCGGCTGATGAATTGCTGCCCGCTGCGTTCCATCAGCACCTCGCCCGAGGCGCTGAGCGTGACGACCTCGAATCGCGTGCGCTCCAGCGTGACGCCGTCGATCTCGACCGTCTCGCCGGTCAGCACGTCATGGCCCTGAAAGCGCAGACGCTCGCCCGTGTTCGATTCGGTCATGAAGTCGAAATCGTCGCGCCCGGTTTCCAGCAGGCGCGAAAAGCTGGCATGGCTTTCGGCCTGCTCGACCAGCCGGTCCATGACGCCGAAGCGCGGGTTCTGGCTTTCCATCCAGCGCGTCTCGGCGTCGATGGTGGACAGGTGGCGCAGGCCGTCGCGGTCGAAGATCGCGCTGCGCTGCCAACCCTCGGGGTCGGCGTCGCAACGATAATACTGGCTGACCGAACAGCCACGGCTTTGCACCGTCACCTCCAGCCGGCACCCGGCCGGAGGCGTGAAGCTGGCCGCATGGCCGGGCAGGGCGCTCAGCGCCCAGGCCCCGGCAAGCGCCAGAAGCGTCAGCAGCCCTGACGCAAGCCCGACAGGCGCAACTGGCCGCGCAACGGCCAGCGTGCGTTGCCGGTGTACGTTCTGTGCACGATCCGTGACCCTGTTCTGCATGGTCGGTGCGGCCTATTCCGCGGCCATGCGGGCCTCGCCCGTCAGGAAGCCCTCGATCGAATCCGCGGCCTCGCGGCCATCGCGGATCGCCCAGACCACAAGGCTCGCGCCGCGCACGATGTCGCCCACCGCAAAGACGCCGGGGATCGAGGTGTGGTGCGTCTGGAAATTCGCCTTGATCGTCCCCCAACGGGTGACTTCCAGACCCTCGACGCCCCACAGCTTGGGCAGGTCCTCGGGCTCGAAGCCAAGCGCCTTGATGACCAGATCGGCGGGCTCGTCGTAATCGGCGCCCTCGATCAACTCGGGGCTCTGGCGGCCGGTCACGTCGGCCTGGCCCAGACGCATCTTCTGGATGCGGACCGAGGCGATCTGCGGCAGGCCGTCAACATCGGCCTCTTGCGCGGTCGCGGCCACGCCGGTGACATGACCGGTAAAGGCGCCGGGCGCGGAAAGCCACACGAATTCAACGCCTTCTTCCTCGGCGTTTTGCACTTCGCGCTGGCTGCCCGGCATGTTGGCCCGGTCGCGCCGATAGAGGCATTTGACCGATTGCGCGCCCTGCCGGATGGCGGTGCGGACGCAATCCATCGCCGTGTCGCCGCCGCCGATGACGATGACGCGCTTGCCCTTGGCGTTCAGCTCTCCATCCTCGAAATCGGGGACCTCGTCGCCCAGATCGACCTTGTTCGAGGCCGTCAGATAGTCCAGCGCACGCACCACGCCGCCCGCATCGGCATTGTCGATGTCCAGGTCGCGGGTCTTGTAGACACCCGTGGCGATCAGCACGGCGTCGTGCTTGCCGCGGATCGCGTCGAAGCTGATATCCTCGCCGACCTTGCAGTTCAGCACGAATTCGACGCCGCTGTCCTCGAGCAGCTTGTTGCGGCGCATCACCACGTCCTTTTCCAGCTTGAAGCCGGGAATGCCGTAGGTCATCAGCCCGCCCGCGCGGTCGTAGCGGTCATAGACCGTCACCTGAAAACCCTTGCGGCGCAGGGCTTCGGCGGCGGCCAGACCGCCCGGACCGGCGCCGATGATGCCCACCGATTCCGCACGCTCTTGCACCGGGGCCGAGGGCTGGACCCAGCCTTCCTCCCATGCGGTATCGGTGATGTATTTCTCGATCGCGCCGATCGTGACTGTGCCGTGGCCCGATTGCTCGATCACGCAATTGCCTTCGCACAGGCGGTCCTGCGGGCAGATGCGGCCGCAGATCTCGGGGAAGGTGTTGGTGGACTGGCTGACCTCGTAGGCCTCGCGCAGGCGGCCTTCGGCGGTCAGGCGCAGCCAGTCGGGGATGTTGTTGTGCAGCGGGCAATGCGACTGGCAATAGGGCACGCCGCACTGGCTGCAGCGGCCCGCCTGTTCGGCGGCCTTCTGGGCGGCGAATTCCTGATAGATCTCGCGGAAGTCCTCGCTGCGTTCGGCAGCCGAGCGTTTCTCGGGCATCTCGCGCGGGGTCGAGACGAACTTGAGCATCTTCTGCGTGGCCATGGCTGCGCAACCTTCCGTGAAAGACCGTGTGCAGACCAGATAAACCAAGGCGATTTGAATGAAAAGTCAGCAAACCTGACCTAAAAGCGACTTTTTAACCGCGGCGCGACCCGGAAAGGATGCTGCGCTGCGGTTTGAATGTCAGTATAGGTTACCCAATTGCTATAAGTGCAAGTAAAGAAACACTTCCGACGGCGATGCGCCACCAGGCGAACAGCGCGTATCCGTGATGCGAGACATAGCCCAGCAGCCAGCGCACCACGAAAATGGCCGAGAGGAAGGCAAAGACGAAGCCGACCACGATATTGCCAAGCGCCTCGCCATGCAGGACGTCCTGATTCTTGTAGAGATCGTAGACAAAGGCGCCCAGCATCGTGGGCATCGCCAGAAAGAACGAGAACTCGGCCGCCGAGCGTTTGTCGGCCCCCAGAAGCAGCGCGCCCACGATGGTTGCGCCCGACCGCGAGACGCCGGGGATCATCGCAAGGCACTGGATGAAGCCGACCTTCAGCGCCATCGGCAGCGGGAAATCCTCGGCCCGGCTATAGACGGGGGTGACGGCCCGCCGGTCTACCCAAAGCAGGATGAATCCGCCGAGGATCAGCATGACCGCGATCAGCATCGGCGTCTCGAAGAGAACCGTCTTGATGAAGCCATGCGCGAATACGCCGATCACCGCTGCGGGCAGAAAGGCGACCAGCACTGCGGCGACGAAGCGGCGCGCGCCCGGCTCGGTCGGGGCGTCGCGCAGGATCTGCACGATCCGCGAGGCATAGACCCCCAGGATCGCCATGATCGCGCCAAGCTGGATGATCACCTCGAAGGCGCGGCCGGGCGAGTGGAAGCCCAGGAAATGACCTGCCAGCAGGATGTGGCCGGTAGACGAGACGGGAATGAACTCGGTCAGGCCCTCGAGAACCCCGAGCACCGCGGCAGCAATCGTGTTCGGTTCCATGGCTTAGGGCTGGCCGCGCAGGTTCTTGGCCGACTGGTTCGCCGTGTGATACTGGCCCGACGGACGGAAGGGCCAGAGATAGCTGTCGATCACCGCCTCGGCCGAGACGGGCTGGATGCCCAGTTCGGCAAAGCCCGGATGCCCGCCGCCGACCACGTTGTCGCGCGTCAGCAGCAGCAGCTGGTCGCGGCTGAGGATGTTGTTTGTGAACAGCCCCCCGGTCAGCATCTGCGCGATGTCCAGCATCGTCGCCCCCATCCGGGCGAAGAGCTGCGGGACCGGCAGCATCACCTTCTTGCGGCCCACCGATTTCTGCACCTGCTCCGAGATCTGGCGCATGGTCAGCACGTCGGGGCCGCCCAGTTCATAGATGCCGGGCTCGGCCTCGCCCTTGGCAGCCTTGGCGGCGGCCTGGGCCACGTCCTCGACATAGACGGGCTGCATCTTCACATGGCCCGCCAGCACCGGCATGAACGGCCCGCGCCGCGTCATCGGGGCAAGACGATTGTAGAAATTGTCATCGGGTCCGAAGATGACCGAGGGGCGCAGCACGATCGCATCAGGGCGCGCCGCCAGGACGGCGGCCTCGCCACGCGATTTCGACGCGATGTAGCGGCTTTTCGAATCCGGGTCGATGCCAAGGCCCGACAGGTGGACCAGACGCGCCACGCCCATCTCGGCCGAGAGGCGCGCTACGATCTCGGCGCCGGTCTCGAAGACGGTCGTGAAGTTGCTCTTGCCCTGCGGGTGCAGGATGTTCACGCAGTTCACGGCGGCATCGGCACCGCTGAGCGCGGCGCGGACCGAGGCCTCGTCGCGGATGTTGCAGAGGACCGGGACCACCTGGCCCACGACGCCATAGGCGCGGGTGAACAGCGCCTCGTCCGGGCGGCGGACCGCAACGCGGACGCGCCAGCCGTCACGGGCCATCTGCTGGGCGACCTGTCGGCCGACAAAGCCCGATCCGCCGAAGATCGTGACCAGTTTCGCCATGGAGCCTGCTCCTTCAATCATGCCGCTGTATCTGGGCGAGGCATAGCGAAACCGCGCCGTTGCGGCAAGCCAGCCTGACGCCGCATGCCGGTCTTCGCCGCTGCATCGCGGGACCCGTCCGCTGTGCCGGAAAGAAGTTTCAAAAAACTTTCACGACCCCCATTGACGCCCCCCGAGACTGTCTTTAATCAGCCGCTCAGACCACCTGCCCAGGTGGCGGAATTGGTAGACGCGCACGGTTCAGGTCCGTGTGCCGCAAGGCGTGGAGGTTCGAGTCCTCTCCTGGGCACCATAAAAACGCCGCAGCATCATTGCTGCGGCGTTTTTGCTTTTTGGCCTGTCTTTCAATGGGTTACGCGCTGTGGGGCGCGGGCAGGGGGGGCTGTCTGCCCCCCGTCGCGTGCCGCGACTCCCCCCGAGGATATTTCGCCCAAGGCAAAGCATGGACATGCAAAAGGGCCGCCCGGTGGGGCGGCCCTTGGCTTGTCCTGGGGTGGCGATCAGGCCGCCAGGTCGAAGCGGTCGGCGTTCATCACCTTGGTCCAGACGGTCGCGAAATCCTGGACGAATTTCTCGCGGTTGTCGTCTTGCGCGTAGAGTTCGGCATAGGCGCGCAGGATCGAGTTCGAGCCGAAGACCAGATCGACGCGGGTCGCCGTCCACTTGACCTCGCCGGTCTTGCGGTCGCGCAATTCGTAATGCCCGTCAGCGCGCGGCACCCATTTCCAGGCCATGTTCGTCAAGTTGTCGAAGAAATCCGTCGTCAGCGCGCCTTCGCGGTCGGTGAAGACCCCGTGCTTGCTGCCGCCGTGATTCGTGCCCATGGCGCGCATGCCGCCGATCAGGCAGGTCATCTCATGCGCGGTCAGGCCCAGAAGCTGAGCGCGGTCGAGCATCATTTCCTCGGGCGAGACAACGTAGTCCTGTTTCGACCAGTTGCGGAAGCCATCCGCCAGCGGTTCCAGCGAGGCGAAGGAGGCCGCGTCGGTCTGCGCCTCGGTCGCGTCGCCACGTCCCGGGGTGAAGGGCAGTTCCAGCGCGACGCCAGCGGCCTGAGCCGCCTGTTCGACGCCCAGATTGCCCGCCAGAACGATCACGTCGGCCAGCGAGGCGCCGGTTTCCGCCGCGATCGGTTCCAGCACCGACAGGACCTTTTGCAGGCGGGCGGGCTCGTTCCCCTCCCAGTCCTTCTGCGGGGCCAGGCGGATGCGGGCGCCATTCGCGCCGCCGCGCAGGTCGGACTGGCGGAAGGTGCGCGCGCTGTCCCATGCGGTCGAGACCATCTCTGCGAGGGTCAGGCCGCTGGCGGCGATGCGGGCCTTGACGGTGGCGACGTCGTAATCGGTGCGGCCTGCCGGGACCGGGTCCTGCCAGACCAGTTCCTCGGTCGGGGCGTCGGGGCCGATATAGCGGACATTCGGGCCCAGATCGCGGTGGGTCAGCTTGAACCAGGCGCGGGCGAAGCAATCCGAGAAATAGGCGTGGTCGTCGCGGAAGCGTTCGCAGATGGCCCGGTAGGTCGGGTCCATCTTCATGGCCATGTCGGCATCCGTCATCATCGGCATGGTGCGGATCGAGGGGTCCTCGACATCGACGGGCATGTCCTCTTCGCGGATGTCGATGGGCATCCACTGCCAGGCGCCCGCGGGCGATTTGCGCAGTTCCCATTCATAACCGAACAGCAGGTCGAAATAGCCGTTGTCCCACTTGGTCGGGTTGGTGGTCCAGGCGCCCTCGATCCCCGAGGTCACGGTGTCGCGGCCCACGCTGCGGGTATGGTGGTTCATCCAGCCAAGGCCGCCCTCGTGCAGTTCCGCGCCCTCGGGGCTGGGCCCGAGGTTTTCCGCGCGGCCATTGCCGTGGGCCTTGCCGACCGTGTGGCCACCGGCGGTCAGGGCGGCGGTTTCCTCATCGTTCATGGCCATGCGGGCGAAGGTCTCGCGGACCTGCGCGGCGGTCTTCAGCGGGTCGGGCCGACCGTTCACGCCTTCGGGGTTCACGTAGATCAGGCCCATCTGCACGGCGGCCAGCGGGTTTTCCATGGTCGAGGGGTCGGCCACGTCGCCATAGCGTTCGTCGGACGGCGCCAGCCATTCCTTTTCGGCGCCCCAATAGACGTCCTTTTCGGGGTGCCAGATATCTTCGCGCCCGAACGAGAAGCCGAAGGTCTTCAGGCCCATCGATTCATAGGCGATCGTCCCGGCCAGCAGGATCAGGTCGGCCCAGCTGAGGCGGTTGCCGTATTTCTTCTTGATCGGCCAGAGCAGGCGGCGGGCCTTGTCGAGGTTGGCGTTGTCCGGCCAGGAATTCAGGGGCGCAAAGCGGATATTGCCCGTCGCGCCGCCGCCGCGGCCATCGGCCAGGCGGTAGGACCCGGCCGAGTGCCACGCGAGACGGATCATCAGGCCGCCGTAATGGCCCCAATCGGCCGGCCACCAGTCCTGGCTGTCGGTCATCAGCGCGTGAACGTCGGCCTTGACGGCGTCGAAATCCAGCTTGCGCACTTCCTCGCGGTAGTTGAAGCCCTGAAGCGGGTTCGACTTGCTGTCATGCTGGTGCAGGATGTCCAGGTTGAGGGCGTTGGGCCACCATGCAGTGACAGAGCTGCCGCTGGCAGTCAGCCCGCCATGCATCACGGGGCATTTGCCCGAGGGGATGTCGTTGCCGTCCATCATATCCTCCGAAGGTTGCTGTAGGGTCGTGTCCGCGACGGCGTTCATGCCGCGCAAATGACTTGTGCCGCGTGTAGCAGACATGGCCGATAAGGCCAAATCCGATATTCTGACGCGTATTATCAGGGTTTCTTATCAGCCGGTCTCGCGCGCCATCTCGGCCCGGATCGATTCCGCGATCATGCGCGGGGCCTCGGGGTCCAGCCCGATCGGGTCCAGGCGGGGGCCGTCGAAACCGGCCTCGTCCAGCGCCTGAGGCAAGTCCTCCAGCACATGTTCGGCGCGGAGCGCGAAGAATGGCAGGCTTATCGCGTGGGTCAGGCCGCGCGCGGCATCGGCGATGAAGGGCTCCTGTTCGACGAAGCCGGTCACCACCCGGGCGAAATACGGCTGCAGGCGTTCGGCCAGCGCGGTCGTGATCGTGTAGCTGGCCTGCGAGCGCTGCGAGCCATGCGCGGTCAGCAGCAGCGTCGTTTCGTCCGGGCGCCAGCCCTGTTCGGCTGCCGCCTTGTGGGCGCGTGCGACGATCAGCGCCTCAAGGCCCGGATCGGCGCCGAAGGGCCGGGTGATATGCGCCCCCGGCGCGCCCGCCTCGGTCAGGCGGCGGGGCAGTTCGATCCCGGTGAACCAGCCCTCGGCCATGAACATCGGATAGATGATGCTGTTCGAGGTCGCGGCGGCGGCCAATGCGCCCGGCATGGCCAGCGTCGCGCCGCGCACCGTGACGCCGGGCAGGTGGGCCGCGACGCGGGCGGCCAGATCCTCGATCGCCTGCTGCTGGGGGCCGGGATCGCCGGGCTGCCCATGCGAGACGATCACCGCCGCGTCGATCCGCCTTTGCGCGCTGTCATCGGCGAAAAAGGGGGCGAAGGCCTCGGGGATGTCGAACTCGGCCAAGGCGCGCGCGCGTGCCTCGGGCGACATCTTGCGGGCGGTCTTTTCGATGATGCGCGGCAGCTTGTGGTCGGGCTGGGTGGGGGCGAAATCGCCCAGATACCAGCGGATGAAGGTGAAGCAGATCACGTCCTCGAGCGCCTGCACCTCGGGGTCGCGCTTGAGGCCCTGTTTCGTCAGCAGCTTGCGCGCCTGCGCGATGTCGTCATCGCTGTAGCCCGCGTCCTGCATCAGCCCGGCCACGCGGTCGGCATGGCGGCGGCCTTGTTCCTGGCGCCATTGCAGATAGCCGGGGCGGCCTTCGGGATAGGCGCTGCGGGGCAGGGTCCAGCGTTCGATATGCTGGCCGCGACAGGCGATCCGCAGCACGTCCGAGGCCTGCGGGAACAGGCGTTCCTGCTCGGCCGACATGCGCTGGCCGTAAAGCAGTTCGGACGGGGTGCCGTCGTCCAGATTGGGGTCCTGCGCGTTGGCCGCGTCAATGGCGGCAAGGACGGTTTCCAGCTTGGTGTTCATGCGGCTCTCCGGGCTTTGCGGCAGTCTGGCAAGGGCCGCGACCCGTGGCAAGGCGTGTCACGGCAACGCAAAGAGGCGCGGCAGATCGGTCTGCCCGTCCAGCAGGGCGCGCGCGGCCAGATCCGCGATCAGCGGCGCCATGCCGAAGCCGATCTTGAAGCCGCCATTGGCGATCAGATGACCGGGCCGACCGGGCCACGGCGCCAGGACGGGCGCGCGGCTTTGCGCGCGCGGGCGCAGCCCGGCCCATGTCTCGATCACCGGAGCCTCGTTCAGGGCAGGGCAGATCGCGTGGGCGCGCTGGATCAGCGCCAGAACCTGATCGTCGGGGCGGTCGTGGTCATAGCTGTTCTCCGAGGTCGAGCCGATCGCCGTCGTGCCATCCGCATGAGGCACGATATGCAACCCGTCGGCAAAGACCTGCGGGCTGTGTGGCGCGGCAAAGTCCAGCAGCGCTGACTGCCCCTTGACCCCCTGCCCGACCTTGCGCCCCAGATCCTCGTTCAGCCGCAGAAGTCCGGGCGTGCCGCAGGCCCACAGCGCCGGGCCCTCGATCAGGTCGGGATCGGCGCGGTGGCCTTCGATGATCCGCGCCCCAAGCGCGTCCAGCGCCCCTGCCAGCGCCGCGCAGGCCGCGCGGGGCGACAGCCGCGCCGTCAGCCCGTCGCGCAGCCACAGGCCCGACGGGCTGTCGGGGACCAGCGCGCTTTCTGGACGGTCGGTCAGGGACATGCCGCAATCGGCGGGCCAGCGCAGCCGTGCCGCCTCGATGCGGGCGGCCAACCTGTCGGCCGTGGCCGCGTCGGGCACGGGTTGCAGCCGCCCCAGCCGGGCATAGCCCGGATCGCGCCCCGACACATGCGCGACATCGGCCCAGAAGTCCCGCGCCGCCAGCAGGCTGGCCAGTTGCAGGGCCTTCTTGTCGTTCCAGTTCTCGGGTGCATGGGGGGCCAGTGCACCAACATGCCCGCCCGATGACCCCGCGCCGACCTGCCGTTCCTCGATCACGGTGACGCGCGCGCCCCGCCGCGCCAGCGCAAAGGCCGAGGCCAGCCCGAACACGCCCGCGCCGATGACGGTGATCCTGGGGGGACTTGTCAAGCCGACGCTCCTTCGCTTAGCAGCCTCTCATGGTGCCGATACAGGATCAGCCGCAGGAAGACGAGCCGTTGCTGGAATGGCGCGAGGGCGGCGTGCCGGTCTCGACGCGCTTTGACGACCCCTATTTCAGCCTGGCCGGAGGGCTTGCCGAAACGCGGCACGTGTTTCTGGACGGCAATGACCTGCCCGCAAGGCTTCGCCCCGGCTTCCATGTCGCGGAACTGGGCTTCGGCACGGGGCTGAATTGTCTTGCGCTGGCGGCGCTGAGCCCGGTGCCGGTCCGCATGACCAGTTTCGAAGCCTACCCGATGAGCGTTGCCCAGATGGAGCGCGCCCATGCCGCCTTTCCCGAACTGGCGCCTCTGGCCGAGGCCCTGCGGCAAGGCTGGGGTCAGGCGCGGATCGCAGTGGGGCGCGTCGATCTGACGCTGGTGATCGGTGATGTGGGCCAGACCTTGCCCGCCTGGCAGGATCGCGCGGATGCGTGGTTCCTTGACGGCTTCTCGCCCGCCCGCAACCCCGAGATGTGGTCGGGTGACGTGATGGCCGAGGTCGGTCGCCACACCGCGCCGGGCGGCAGTTTCGCGACCTACACCGCCGCAGGCCATGTGCGCCGCGCGCTGGAAGCGGCGGGCTTCCAGGTCCAGCGCCGCCCCGGCTTCGGCCGCAAGCGTCACATGAGCACCGGCCGTCTGATCCCCTCCTGAGGCAGGTGCGCCTGATCGGGGCGCAGCCCCGGCGGGCGGGGCGCCCCTCGATGGGGCGGCCCGGCCGCGCCACCGCCCCCGGCAAGGTCCGGCGGCTTGATCGGCGGCGCGCGCTCTGCTCTGATGGCGCCATGGGGCGTAGGCATCATCAGGACAACGACGATGACAGCGAGGCTGGCCCGGATCCCCTCTGCCCGCTCTGCCTGCGCCCGATCCCGCCCGACGTGCCGCAAAGCCGTCATCACCTGATCCCAAGCTGCGCGGCGGCAAGGGCGGGCCGACCGTGCTTTTGCACCACATCTGCCACAAGACCATCCACAAGACCCTGCGCGAGACCGAACTTGCCCGCCATTATAACAATGTCGAGGCGCTGCGCGCGCATCCGGAACTGGCGCGATTCTGGGCATGGATCGCCAAAAGACCGCCCGGATTCGGGGGCCGCACGCGCTGAGGCATCTTGTCCTTTGGCCACAGGGCGATTCGGGTGCATCCTGTCCTCTCAACCGGAGAAGGAGACGACCATGACCCGCCCGATCCTGACCGCCATCACCCTTGCCGTGCTGGCCGCGCCTGCGGCATTGGCCCAAAGCGCCGAAACTCCCACCCCCGCGCCCGCCGTGATCCAGACGCCGCAGCCCGCCGAGGACGGCAAGCCCGCCGTCATCCCCGCGGGCAAGTCCGGCTGCGGCATGGAACGGCGCGTGATGTCCTGACCTGTCGCCGTTTCAGCCCAAGGGGCCGGGGCGGCGTTCCTCGGACAGCATCACGTTCGCCTCGACCTGCCCGACGCCGGGCAGCGTCATGATGCGCCGCCGCAGGATGCGCTCGAAGTCGCTGATGTCGCGGGCGGTGATCCGCAGGCGGTAATCGAACTGGCCCAGAACATGCTGGACCAACTGCACCTCGGGGATGGCGGTCACGGCGCGTTCGAAATCCTCTAGGCTCGTGCGGCCCTTCGCGGCCAGCTTGATCCCCAGAAAGACCGTCACCCCGAAGCCAAGCGCCGCCGGGTCCAGCACCACGCGCCGCCCTGCGATAACGCCCTGATCGGTCAGCCGCTTGACGCGCCGCCATGCTGCGGGCTGCCCGATGCCCACCGCGCGGCCCAGATCGGCGGCGCTGCGGCTCGCGTCTTCGGCCAGAAGGCGCAGCAGCGCCAGATCGGTCGCGTCGAGGTCGGTCACAGCGACAATTCCTCGCTGTCCTTGATCGTGGCGACCAGCATCAGCGCGTCCAGTTCCGCGATATGCGGCAGGGTCAGGATACGGTCGCGATAGACCTGCTGCCAATGCGCCATGTCGCGCGCGATCACGGATGCCCGCCAATCGACGCTGCCCAGAAAGGACTGGATCTCGATCACCTCGGGCACCTCGCGCAGGGCGGCCAGAAATTCGTCGAAGGCGCGCGGGTTCGTCTTGTCCAGCGTGAAGCGCAGGCTGACCTCGACCGCCCAGCCCATCGCGCGCCAGTCGATGCGCGCCTGCACGCCCTTCAGCACGCCCGCCTCGCGCATCCGCTCCAGCCGCCGCCAGAGGCTGGCCGTCGTCACCCCGGCGCGTTCGGCGAGGGTCGCGTTGGCCGCGGTGGGATCGCCCAGAAGCTGGCGAAGTATGCGGCGATCGGTGGTGTCTGGAATGAAACTCATCATTTGGCGGATATCACGGCATGATTTTTTCGCCAAGCGGCCAAAAATCGCGCGGATTGCATGATCCCTTTCCGGTCGCCGCGCTAGAAAGGCGCCAGCAGATAGGAAGGATACCACCATGCGCGTTTACTACGACCGCGATTGCGACGTGAACCTGATCAAGGACAAGAAGGTCGCGATCCTCGGCTATGGCAGCCAGGGCCATGCCCATGCGCTGAACCTGCGCGACAGCGGCGCCAAGAACCTGGTCGTCGCCCTGCGCGAGGGCAGCCCCTCGGCCAAGAAGGCCGAGGCCGAGGGCCTCAAAGTCATGGGCATCGCCGAAGCCGCCGCGTGGTGCGACGTGATCATGTTCACCATGCCGGACGAACTTCAGGCCGAGACCTACAAGAAATACGTCCATGACAACCTGCGCGAAGGCTCGGCCATCGCCTTCGCCCACGGCCTGAACGTGCATTTCGGCCTGATCCAGCCCAAGCCGGGCGTGGACGTCATCATGATGGCACCCAAGGGCCCCGGCCACACGGTGCGCGGCGAATACACCAAGGGCGGCGGCGTGCCGTGTCTGGTTGCGGTGCATCAGGATGCCTCGGGCAAGGCGATGGATATCGGCCTGTCCTATTGCTCGGCCATCGGCGGCGGCCGCTCGGGCATCATCGAGACCAATTTCCGCGAGGAATGCGAGACCGACCTGTTCGGTGAGCAGGCCGTGCTGTGCGGCGGTCTGGTCGAGCTGATCCGCTGCGGCTTCGAGACGCTGGTCGAGGCGGGCTACGCCCCCGAGATGGCCTATTTCGAGTGCCTGCACGAGGTGAAGCTGATCGTGGACCTGATCTATGAGGGCGGCATCGCCAACATGGACTATTCGATCTCGAACACGGCGGAATACGGCCAGTACGTCACCGGCCCGCGCATCCTGCCCTACGAAGAGACCAAGGCCCGCATGAAGGCCGTGCTGACCGACATCCAGCAGGGCAAGTTCGTCCGCGACTTCATGCTGGAGAACGCCGTCGGCCAGCCGACGCTGAAAGCCTCGCGCCGCGCCAATGACGAACATCAGATCGAACAGGTCGGTGCCAAGCTGCGCGAGATGATGCCCTGGATCAGCAAGGGCAAGATGGTCGACAAGGCCCGCAACTGAGCCTTTCGCCAGACAAGAGGAATGCCGGGGTCGACGCCCCGGCATTTTGCATTCCGGGGCGTTTGGTTCAGGGCTTGTCGGTCAGCGCGCGGAAGCGCCGCAGGCGGTTTCGGTCCAGCACGGTGATGCTGCCGCGCGCCAGCCGCAGGATGCCTTCGTCGCGCAATTGCGCCAGCGTCCGGTTCACCGTCTGGCGCGAGCAGCCGCTGAAGGTCGCAAGGTCGGACTGGCTGATATCGGTGCGCGGCGCGTCGGGCGTGGTGAAGCGCAGGATGTGGCTGCGGATGCGATCCTCGGACGAATAGAACAGCGCCGTCAGGTGCAGGCTGTTGTCGCGGCTCAGCCGGTCATGCAGCACGCCCGACAGGTTCTGCAGCAGCCGCTCTGCCGGGACGTGGGCGCGCAGCAGGGCCGAATCGAAGCGCGCCAGCGTCGAGCCGCCCCGCGCCCTTGCGCTGGCCACGCAGGATCGGCGGCTGAGCAGCTCGACTTCGCCCACGACCTCTCCGGCCTGGGCAAGATGGGCCAGAAGGCAATTCCCGCTTTCGTCCATCACCGAAATCTCGACCGCGCCGCCGATCACCAGATAGGCGTGATCCAGGGCGTCCCCCTGGGTGATGATCTGGCGCGCGGTGGCATGGTGCGTGGTCTCGCAGCGCGACAGAAAGCTGTGCATCGTCGGAACGTCGATCCCCGCCAGCAGGGCGGCGGGATGGTTGCGCATGATCCGCACCAGGCTTGCGGCCAGGTGCAGGCCAGGCCCGGTCACGCCGGCATTCGTCGCGGCGTCAAAGCCGTTCTGTTCCGCTGTGGTTGCGCGCACGAAGCTTCCCTGCACCCGATCCAAAGGCTGTTTCGTTGTTCAGTAGAGAACCAGCCTTCTGGTCGATGCAAGGGGACAAGTGCCTAAGCTCGGAACAATCAAGGCGCTAAAATGGAACCATTTACATGCGCACGGCGCCGTTGATTGCCTCTTTCGTATAGCGAATGTTTACGAACGGAATGTCGGCTCGGCGACATTGGCGGTCGATTTTCTGACGTCACAATGCATTGCGGGGCATCGGAAGTGCGCCGCGATTATAGGGCGTCCAATCGTCGATCTCGGGGTAGAATCGCTTGCGCCATGCCCGCACGCGCGGGTTCATCCGCCGCCGCCAGAGGGGCGGCACCATCGCCACGAAGGTCATCGCGGGATAGCCCATTGGCAATTGCGGGGCCTCGTCCTCGGAATAGGTCTGCAGCAGCGGAAAGCGGCGGTCGGGCTTGTAGTGGTGGTCCGAATGGCGTTGCAGGTTGATCAGCAGCCAGTTCGTCGCGGTGTGGCTGGCATTCCAGCTGTGGCGGGGGCGCACGGGTTCATAGCGGCCCTCGCCCAGATGCTTGCGGGTCAGGCCGTAATGTTCGACGTAATTGGTCAGCTCAAGCTGCCAGACCGCGACGAAGGCCTGGAACGCGAAGAGCCCAAGCCCCGCCCAGCCGCCAAGCGCCAGCGCAAGGGCCAGCATCGCCGCCTGCAAGGCCGCGTAGCGCCAGAAGGGGTTGCGCCTGTCCCACCTGCTGCGGCCCGCGCGCGCCAGAAAGCGCGTCTCGGCCTGCCATGCGCTGCGAGGCCCCTCGGTCAGCACCCGCCAGAAGAAGCGGTAGAACCCCTCGTTATAGCGGGCCGAGACCGCGTCGCGCGGGGTCGAGACCCAGGAATGATGCACCAGCAGATGTTCCGTGCGGAAATGCGAATACAGAACCGAGGCCAGCAGCAGATCGCCCAGCCAGCGTTCCAGCGGCGTCTTCTGGTGCAGAAGCTCGTGCGCATAGACGATGCCGATGCTGCCCGACAGGACGCCGATCCCGAAGAACAGGCCCAGCTTTTCACCCCCCGACAGGTGGCCTGTCGCCTGCACATACCAGATCGAGCCGAAGATCGCCGCGAATTGCAGCGGGAACCAGATGATCGTGATGGCGCGGTGCCAGAACAGCCGGTCGGTGGTGGTCTCGGGGTCGGGGTTTTCCTCGTTCAGGCCCAGGACGCCGTCCAGAGCGGTGGTCACATACCAGGCATAGCCCGGCAGCAGCATCCACCACAGACCGCCCTGCGTGGCGGCGACGACGACCAGCGGGATCATCACGATCGACAGCCAGAAGGGCGCTGCGGCGGGCAGGCGGCCGGAAACGGGGGACGGGCTTGCGGTCATCGGATCACCCCTGACGGGTTGCAGGCGCGGCGATGCTAGCCCCGGATCGCGGGAAGCGCCATATCCCAGACCTTTCGCATCAGGCCGGGCAGGGCCTCGCGGTCGATCTGTCGCAGCGGCACCAGTTCCCCGCGCGTCGGGTTGCCCGCCAGATCGCCCAGACGCACGCTCAGATCCAGCGAAAAATGGGTGAAGACATGCCGCACCGCGCCCAGATCGCGCCATTCCGCCGGGCCGGGCGGCGGCAGGTCGCGCCCGTCCCACCCGGCCGAGGGGAAGGCCAGCGTCCCGCCCAGAAGCCCCTTGGCGGGACGATGCTCCAGCAGGACCGAATCGCCCTGACGCGCGACCCAGACAAGGCCCGTGCGTTCGGGCTTGGGCGTCTTGGGCGCCTTGCGCGGCAGGTCCGCCGCGATGCCCTGCGCGCGGGCCTCGCAGACGGCGAGCAATGGGCAGATCCCGCAGGCGGGGCTGCGCGGGGTGCAGATCGTCGCGCCAAGGTCCATCATCGCCTGCGCGTAATCGCCGGGCCGGTCCTGAGGGGTCAGGGTGGCGGCCAGGGCGGTCAGTTGCGCCTTGGCCTCGGGCAGGGGTTGCTGGACGGCGAAAAGCCGGGCGACGACGCGTTCGACATTGCCGTCCACAACCGTTTCGGGGTGCTGATAGGCGATGGCCGCGATCGCGGCCGAGGTATAGGCGCCGATGCCGGGCAGGGCCTGCAACCCCGCGCGGGTCGTCGGAAAGCCCCCCTCCGCCGCCACCTGCCGCGCGCAGGCCAGCAGGTTGCGCGCCCTTGCGTAATAGCCAAGCCCCGCCCACTCGGCCATGACCGCCGCGTCATCCGCCGCCGCCAGCGCCTGCACATCCGGCCAGAGCGTGGTGAAGCGCCTGAAGTAATCGCGCACCGCAGCGACCGTCGTCTGTTGCAGCATCACCTCGGACAGCCAGACGGGATAGGGGTCGGTCGTGCCGCCTCCGGGTGGCTGGCGCCAGGGCAGGACGCGGGCATGGCGGTCATACCAGGCCAGCAGATCGGGGGCGATCACCTTGCTGTCACGCAATTATGTGGCCTTGTGGCATAGGGCGCGCTTTCATCCGGGCGATGGGCTGGCTAAGTTCGGCCTCGTGATAGCAGCCAAGGCCACGATGTCCCAGACCCCGCCTGATCCGACCCGACCGACAGGACGTCGCGGCAAGGGCTTTCGCCCCGCCGCCAGCCTGCTGGCCGCGCGCGTGCAGAAGGCGGCCGAGGGGCGGGGTTTTGCCGTATCACGCCTGCTGACCCACTGGCCCGAGATCGTGGGCGCCGATCTGGCCGCCGTGACGCGGCCCGTGCGCATCAGCCACGGGCGCGGGGCCTTCGGCGCGACGCTGACCCTGCTGACCACGGGCCCGATGGCGCCCATGGTCGAGATGCGCCTGCCCGAGCTGCGCGACAAGGTGAATGCCTGCTACGGCTACAACGCGATCCAGCGCGTCACGCTGACCCAGACCGCCGCGCAGGGCTTTGCCGAGGGGCAGGCCAGCTTTGCCCACCGCCCCAAGGCCGCGCCTCTGCCCGACCCGGCGATGCGGACAAAGGCCGCCGAGATCGCCGCCCAATTCACCGATCCGACCCTGGCCGAGGCGATGGCGCGACTGGCGCTGAACGTCTCGGGCCGCAACAAGACCAAGACCCTGAAAGGATAATTCATGTTCCTTCGCCATCTTGCGGCCCCTGCCGCCACCGCGATCACCCTTGCCCTTGCCGCCCCCGCGCTGGCCCAGGACGCCCCCGAGACCCTGCCCGACATCGCGCTTGGCGCCGAGAACGCGCCGCTGACCGTGATCGAATATGCCAGCTTCACCTGCGGGCATTGCGCGAACTTCCACAACAACGTCTTTCCCGAACTGAAGGCCGAGTTCATCGATACGGGCCAGGTCCGTTTCGTGCAGCGCGATGTCTATTTCGATCAGGTCGGCCTCTGGGCGGGCATTCTGGCGCGCTGCGGCGGCGATGACCGCTATTACGCCATCTCGCACATGTTGTTCGAGGATCAGGCATCCTGGGCGCAGGGCGGCTCGGGCGACGAGGTCGCGGCAGGGCTGCGCCGCATCGGCCTCAAGGCCGGGCTCAGCGACGACCAGATGACCGCCTGCTGGGACGACACCGCCAAGGTCGAGCAGCTTGTCGCGACCTTCCAGGCCAATGCCACCGCCGACGGGATCGAGGCGACCCCGACCTTCATCATCGGCGGCGAGAAGGTGCCGAACCAGTCCTGGGACAGCATGCGTTCGCTGATCCAGACCAAGCTGGAAGACGCGGCGCCCGCCGAATGACGCCTCTGGCCGGTATCCGCGTCGTCGAACTGGCGCGGATCCTCGCCGGGCCCTGGGCCGGTCAGATCCTGGCCGATCTGGGGGCCGAGGTGATCAAGGTGGAAGCCCCCGAAGGCGATGACACGCGCCGTTGGGGGCCGCCCTTCATCGACCACAAGGGGCAGCGCAGCGCGGCCTATTTCCACGCGGCGAACCGGGGCAAGGCCTCGGTCATCGCCGATTTCCGCACCCCCGAGGGGCAGGCCCGCGTCCGCGATCTGGTCCGCGACGCCGATGTGGTGATCGAGAATTTCAAGGTCGGCGGGCTTGCGAAATACGGGCTGGATTATCCCGCCCTGTCGGCGCTGAACCCGCGCCTGATCTATTGCAGCGTGACGGGTTTCGGCCAGACCGGCCCCTACGCGCACCGGGCGGGCTACGACTACATCATTCAGGGCATGTCCGGCTTGATGAGCGTGACGGGCGATCCCTCGACCCAGCCGCAAAAGGTCGGCGTGGCCGTCACCGATCTGTTCACCGGCGTATATGCCGCGACCGGCATTCTGGCCGCGCTGCATCAGCGGGGGCGGACCGGGCGCGGGCAGCATATCGACATGGCGCTGCTGGATGTGGCCGTCTCGGTCATGGCCAATCAGGCGATGAACTATCTGGCCAGTGGCACGCCACCCGCGCGGATGGGGAACGCGCATCCGAACCTTGTGCCCTATGCGGTCTTCGATTGCGCGGATGGCTGGATCATCATTGCGACCGGCAATGACGCGCAGTTCCGCAGGCTCTGCACCGTGCTTGGCCTGCCCGCCCTGGCCGGGGCGCCCGATTACGCGACCAATGCGCTGCGGATCACCCATCGCGAGGCGCTGACCGCCAGCCTGACCGCCGTCACGCGGGGCTGGCGGCGCGATGACCTGCTGGCCGCGTTGGAGGCCGAGGGCGTTCCCGCCGGGCCGATCAACGACATGGCCGATGTTTTCGCCGATCCGCAGGTGATCGCGCGCGGCCTCAGGATCGACCCCGAAGGCGTGCCGGGCGTCCGCCTGCCGATCACGTTCTCGGACGCGGCGCTGGATCTGGGCCGCGCCTCGCCCGCGTTGGGCCAAGACGACCCGGACAGCGCGAGCGATTGATTTCGCGCGATTTCCGGTCCACCCTGCGCCTGCGGCGGGACGCCGCGGGTAAATGGGGCACACCATCATGTTCAAGGAATTCCGCACCTTCATCGCGCGCGGCAACGTCGTCGATCTGGCCGTCGGCATCATCATCGGCGCGGCCTTCACCGCCATCGTCAATTCGCTCGTGGGTGACCTGATCAACCCGATCATCGGGCTCTTGACGGGCGGTATCGACTTTACCAACCAGTATCTTGTGCTGTCCGGCACCGTCCCCGATGGCGCCAGCCTCGAGGCCGCGCGCAATTCCGGCGCGGCGGTCTTTGCCTATGGCGCCTTTCTGATGGCGGTGCTGAATTTCCTGATCATCGCCTGGGCGGTGTTCCTGCTGGTCAAGGCCGTGAACCGCGTGCAGGCCGTTGCCGTCAAAAAAGAGGAAGCCGCCGAGCCCGCCCCCGCCGGCCCCAGCCAAGAGGAACTGCTGGCCCAGATCCGCGACCTGCTGGCCGACCGCGCCAGCCGTATCTGATCGCGCGACCGCGCCGGGGCCGGCCGGCGTGCCGGCCCCGGCGCCCTTGCCGTCAGAGACCCAGCAGCGCCTCGGGCGTGATGGCGTCAATGCCAAGCGCCTCGCCCACCGGGATCGAGGTCAGCTGCCCCTCATGGGTGGACAGGCCTGCGCGCAGGTGCGGGTCATCCGTCACAGCCTGCCGCCAGCCCTTGTCGGCCAGCGCCAGCAGATGCGGCATCGTCACGTTGCCAAGCGCCTGCGTCGAAGTGCGGGCCACCGCGCCGGGCATGTTGGCCACGCAGTAATGGATGATGCCGTCCACCTCGTAGATCGGGTCCTGATGCGTGGTCGCGCGCGAGGTCTCGAAGCAGCCGCCCTGATCAATGGCCACATCCACCAGAACCGCGCCCTGAGGCATGGTCGCCAGCTGCTCGCGCGTGACCAGCTTGGGCGCGGCAGCGCCCGGGATCAGCACGGCGCCGATGACCATGTCCGCGCGGGTGATCGCCTCTGCCGTCGCGGGGCCGCTGGCAAACTGGGTGGTCAGCTTGCCCATGAAAATGTCGTCCAGATAGGACAGTCGCGGCACAGACCGGTCCATGACCGTCACATTCGCGCCCATCCCGACCGCCACCCGCGCCGCCGCCGCGCCCACGACGCCGCCGCCGATGATCACCACATTGGCGGGCCGGACGCCCGGCACCCCGCCCAGAAGCACGCCGCGCCCGCCATTGGCCTTTTGCAGCGCCCAAGACCCCACCTGAGGCGCCAGACGCCCCGCCACCTCGGACATCGGCGCCAGCAAAGGCAGGCCGCCCCGCGCATCGGTCACGGTCTCGTATGCGATGGCGGTGACGCCGCTTTTCAGCAGGTCGCGGGTCTGCGGCTCGTCGGGGGCCAGATGCAGATAGGTGAACAGGATCTGACCCTTGCGCAGCATCGCGCGCTCGGCCGCCTGCGGTTCCTTGACCTTGATGACCAGATCCGCCTGGGCAAAGACGCTGGCCGCGTCGGGCGCAATCTGCGCGCCTGCCTTGGTGTAATCCTCATCCTCGAATCCCGCGCCAAGCCCCGCGCCGGTCTCGACCAGCACCTGATGGCCGCGCCCCACGGCCTCGGCCGCGGCGGCGGGGGTTAGGCCCACGCGGAATTCCTGCGGCTTGATTTCCTTCGGACAGCCGATCTTCATGATTTTCCTCCCTGTTTTTTCTCATGGTGCCAGCATGAACGCGCAAGGTGCTGCGAAGATGCACCGCCCTCGCCCGGCAGGATGCAAGATCCTTCTGGCACGGCGCCGCATTATCGAAGAAACTGCGCCCATGGCCGAACTCGACGCAATAGACCGCCGAATCCTGTCCCTGCTTCAGAAAGAGGGGCGAATCAGCAATGCCGAACTGGCGCTGCGGGTGCATCTGTCGCCCTCGGCCTGCCACCGCCGCGTGCAGCGGCTCGAGGAATCGGGCGTGATCTCGGCCTATGTGGCGCTGCTGGATGCCCGCGCGCTGCGTCGCCAGACCACCGTTTTCGTGGAAATCACCCTGTCAGGCCAGGCCGACGAGGTGCTGGAGGCGTTCGAGCGCGGCGTGGCCCAGATCCCCGACGTGCTGGAATGTCACCTGATGGCGGGGACGGCGGATTACCTGCTCAAGATCGTGGTCGAGGATACCGACGATTTCGCGCGCATCCACCGTCAGCATCTGGCGCGCCTGCCCGGCGTGGCGCAGATGCATTCCAGTTTCGCGCTGCGGACGGTGTTCCGCACGACCGCGATTCCGGTATAAAGCCGTCCAACGGCTTGCCCACAAAAGAAAACCCCCGCGACACGGCGTCGCGGGGGTTTTCGGATGACACAAGATCGCGTCGTCTTACAGCGCGCCTTCGCGCTGTGCCTTTTTACGGGCCAGCTTGCGGGCGCGGCGAACGGCCTCGGCCTTTTCACGGGCTTTCTTGACCGACGGCTTCTCGAAATGCTGCTTGAGCTTCATTTCGCGGAAGACACCTTCGCGCTGAAGTTTCTTCTTCAGAGCACGAAGCGCCTGTTCGACGTTGTTGTCGCGAACATTGACCTGCATGTGGTTGTCACCACCTTCCTAGGTTAGAGTTGATAGATTGCAGGAAGCGCCCCGTTATCACCGGCGGGGTCAATTGTCCAGAGACGAGGCAGGCCATGACACAGACCGACCGGGATGCGCTGATCGATGCGGCGCTGATCCATGTGCCCTTCGAGGGGATGAACCGCGAGGCCATCGAGGCAGGGGCGCGCGATATCGGGATGGACCCGGCGCTGATCGCGGTGCATCTGCCGCGCGGCGGCGCCGATCTGGCGGCGGCCTATCACCGGCGCGGCGACGATGCCCTGCGCCGCGCCCTGTCGCAGACCCCGCCCGAAGGCCGCTTCCGCGACCGTGTGGCGCAGGCGGTCTGGCGGCGGCTGGAACTGGCCGACCCCGAACTGGTGCGCGCGGGCGCGACGGTTCTGGCGCTGCCGCAAAACAGCGCGCTGGCCGCGCGGCTGGTCTGGGAAAGCGCCGATGTCATCTGGACGGGGCTGGGCGATCCCTCGGATGACCTGAACTGGTATTCCAAGCGGGTGATCCTGTCGGGCGTCATCTCGGCCAGCGTGCTTTACTGGCTGGGCGACGAATCCGAAAGCCAGGCCGAGACCCACGCCTTCATCGACCGCCGGATCGACGGCGTCATGCGCTTCGAATCGGTCAAGGCGCAGCTTCGCAAGCTGCCCGGCGCCGACAGGCTGGCCAAGGCGGCCTTCGGCTGGGTCCGCGCGCCCCGACCGCGCGCGCTGCCCGGCCACGGCCGCTGAAGGGGGTGCGATGTTCCCCGACACGATGAAGGCGGTCGAGATCGCCGCCCCCGGCGCCGCCGACCAGTTGCGCCTGACCACCCGCCCGGTCCCGGTCCCCTGCCATGACCAGATCCTGATCCGGCTGGCCTATGCGGGCGTGAACCGCCCCGACGTGCTGCAACGCGCGGGCGCCTATGACCCGCCGCCCGGCGCCTCGGACCTGCCCGGCCTCGAATGCGCCGGCGAGATCGTGGGCATGGGCGCGGGCGTCACGCGCTGGCGCAAGGGCGAACAGGTCTGCGCGCTGCTGCCGGGCGGTGGCTATGCCGAATACGCGGTCTGTCATGCCGATCACGCCCTGCGGATCCCCCACGGCATGACCGCACGAGAGGCCGCCTGCCTGCCCGAAACCGCCTTCACCATCTGGTCGAACGTGGTCCAGCGCGGCCGCCTGACGGGGGGCGAACGCTTCCTTGTCCATGGCGGCTCGTCCGGCATCGGCATGATGGCCATTCAGGTCGCCCGCGCGCTTGGCGCCCGCGTCTTCGCCACCGCCGGCAGCGAGGCGAAATGCGCCGCCATCCGCGCCCTCGGCGCCACCGCCATCAACTACCGCAGCGAGGATTTCACCCGCATCCTGCGCGATGCGGGCGGGGCGAACCTGATCCTCGACATGGTGGGCGGCAGCTACATCCCGCGCAACATCAAGGCCCTCGCCCAGGATGGCCGGCTGGTGATGATCGCCTTCCTCGACGGCCCCAAGGTCGAACTGAACTTCGCTCAGATCATGGTGAACCGCCTGACCGTGACGGGCTCGACCCTGCGCCCGCAATCCGACGTGGCCAAGGCCGAACTGGCCGACGCCCTGCGCAAGCAGCTCTGGCCGATGATCGGGCAGGGCGCGGTCAGCGTCACGATCGACAGCGAGTTCCCGCTGGATCAGGCCTCCGAAGCCCATCGCCGGATGGAAAGCAGCGAACATATCGGCAAGATCGTCCTCAAGGTAGCCGACGCCACCTGACCGGGCGCCCCTGCTTTGCCTTGGTGCAAATATCCTCTGGGGGTCCGGGGGGCGAAGCGCCCCCGGCCGTCGCGGGACGCAAAGGGCGGCGCCCCCAGGCGTGGCTTCAGCGCGGCGCTTCCATGACGATCCGCGCGCGCCCGCAATCGCGCCGCACATCGGGCGCGCAGCGGCGCGGCTCCAGATCGCGGGTCAGGCAGATCCGCAATTCGGTCAGCGCGCCGTCGCGGCAGATCACCGTCACGCCGTCAGCCTCCAGCGCCGGGTTCGCCTCGAGGATCGCCTCCTCGACGACCACCGGCGGCAGGCTGAGATCGCGCGGCAGCCGGTCGAGGATCTCGGGGATCGCGATGCTGGCGGTCGCCCTGCGCGTCGCGTCGAAATAGGCGTCGGCGGACAGGTCGCTGCATCGGCCGTGTTTCTGCCATTGATGCCAGGCCAGCCCGGCCGAGCCCATCACATCGGCCATCGCGGCGGTCTCGCGCCGCGACGGGTCGCGGTGGCGGCTGCGGCAATATTCGGGCCAGCCCTCCTCGTGCTGCGGCCAGAGGCCATGCACGGTAAAGCCGCGCCCCGTGCCGGGCGCGCATTCCGGCGCGCCCCGCGCATCGCCGGTGCTTCTGCACCAGGCAGGCTGCCAGGACAGCGCCAGGACATAGTAATCGAACTGCCCCGCCACGTCGCGGGATTGCGCCGCAAAAGGCAGCGACAGGGCGGCGATCAGCGCCAGGGCAGGGGTCAGGGCATGGAACATCGCCCGAACCTATCGCGGCAAAAGCGGCTGGCAAGCGGCTTTGCGCATGAATCCTCTTTTCCCCGCAGCCTGAAAACGCTATATCCCCCGGCAATTCCCCCGACAGCCGAGGAATGGCGCCCGCCGAAAGCCGATTTCCCGGCCCAAGCCCTCCATGGTCAGGGACCACGTTGCGAAGGAGACTGACATGAGCAAGCCGCTGATGGCCAAGGCCACTGCCGTCTGGCTGGTGGACAACACCACGCTCAGCTTCAAGCAGATCGGCGATTTCTGCGGTCTGCACGAGCTTGAGGTCCAGGGCATCGCCGATGGCGATGTGGCGATGGGCGTGAAGGGCTACGACCCTGTCGCCTCGAACCAGCTTGACCCCGAAGAGATCAAGCGCGCCGAGCAAAGCCCCGCCTACAAGCTGCGGCTGAAGCACAACCCCGCCGCCGAAGGCGAGGAAAAACGCCGCGGCCCGCGCTATACGCCCCTGTCCAAGCGTCAGGACCGCCCGAACGCGATCCTGTGGCTGGTCAAGTTCCACCCGGAACTGGCGGATGCGCAGATCGCCAAGCTGGTCGGCACGACGAAGCCCACCATCACCTCGATCCGCGAGCGCACGCACTGGAACATCCATAACATGCAGCCGATCGACCCGGTCGCGCTTGGCCTGTGCCGTCAGACCGAACTGGACGCCGCCGTTCAGAAGGCCGCCAAGAAAAAGGCCGCCGAGGGTGGCGTGATGACCGATGACGAACGCCGGATGCTGGTCAGCACCGAGACCTCGCTGGCCATGTCGGACGAGCCGCGCCTGCCCAGCTCGATCGCCGGGCTGGAGAATTTCAGCCTGACCCGCGAAGAGAAGAAGCCCGAGCCCGAACTGGACGCCGACAGCTTCTTCAACTTGCCGGACAACGACGACGAGGACGACGACGAGGATGACAACGGCCGCCGCTGAGCCGCGTCACATCGAAAAAGGCCGGGCGATTGCCCGGCCTTTTGCGTTCTGGTGCCGATGCTCTCAGGCCCGGCTGCGGCCGCTGATGGCACGGACCAGCCAGATCAGGATCACCGCGCCGATCACCGCGACGATCAGCTGGCCGATGATGCCGCCAAGGGTGGCGTCGAACAGCAGCCGGAACAGCCAGTTGCCCAACAGCGCGCCGACGATGCCCAGCACGATGTTCAGCAGCAGCGTGTGGTCGCCCTTCATGATGCGCTCGGCGATCCAGCCCGCCAGCGCACCAAGAATGATCGTCATGATCCAGCCGAAACCTTCCATGTCTTTGCCCCTTCAACAGGTTGTGGGGCGCGTCACTGCGACGGCCCGTCGCAGCGTTAATGCGGCAACGGGCCGATCCGTTCCCTGAAGGGGCGCGCGGGGCTCAGACGGACAGGCAGATATACTTCATTTCCAGGAAATCCTCGGCCCCGTGGCGGCTGCCTTCTCGGCCAAGGCCCGATTGCTTGACGCCCCCGAAGGGCGCGACCTCGGTCGAGATGATGCCCGTGTTCACGCCCACGATGCCGTATTCCAGCGCCTCCTGCACGCGGGTGATGCGGCCGATGTCGCGGGCGTAGAAATACGAGGCCAGGCCAAAGATCGTGTCGTTCGCCTTGGCAATCACCTCGTCCTCGGTCTCGAACCTGAACAGGGGGGCGAGGGGGCCGAAGGTTTCTTCGGTCGAGACCTTCATGTCGTCCTTCACGCCCGTCATCACGGTCGGCTCGAAGAACAGGCCCTTGATCCGCTTGCCGCCGGTGACGACCGCGCCGCCGCCATCCAGCACGTCGCGGATATGGTCCTCGACCTTTTCGACAGCATCCTCGTTGATCAGCGGGCCGGTGGTGACGCCCTCCTCAAGCCCGTCGCCCACGCGCAGCTTGTCCACGGCGGCGGCCAGCTTCTGCGCAAAGGCGTCATAGACCCCGGCCTGCACATAGATGCGGTTCGCGCAGACGCAGGTCTGGCCGTTGTTGCGGAATTTCGAGGCCATCGCGCCTTCGACCGCGGCATCCAGATCGGCGTCGTCAAAGACGATGAAGGGTGCGTTGCCGCCCAACTCCATCGAGCATTTCATCACCTGATCGGCGGCCTGGCGCAGAAGGATGCGCCCCACCTCGGTCGAGCCGGTGAAGGTCAGTTTCCGCACCGTCGGGTTCTCGCAGAATTCCTTGCCGATGTCCGAGGACCGCGACGAGGTGACGACCGACAGGATGCCCTTGGGCAGGCCCGCGCGTTCGCCCAGAACCGCCATGGCCAGCGCCGAAAGCGGCGTTTCCGCCGCCGGGCGCGCGACGAAGCCGCAACCCACCGCCAGCGCGGGCGCGGCCTTGCGCGCGATCATCGCGTTGGGGAAGTTCCAGGGCGTGATCGAGCCCACCACGCCGATGGGCTGGCGGATCACGGAGATGCGCTTGTCGCGCATGTGGCCGGGGATCGTCTCGCCATAGATGCGCTTGGCCTCTTCGCCGAACCATTCGATGAAGCTGGCGCCATAGGCGATCTCGCCCTTGGCCTCGGCCAGGGGCTTGCCCATCTCGGCGGTCAGGATCGCGCCCAGATCGTCCTGGTTGGCCATCATCAGGTCGAACCATTTGCGCATGACCTGCGCGCGTTCCTTGGCGGGGCGGGCGGCCCAATCCTTCATCGCGGCCTCGGCGGCGGCGATGGCGCGGGCGGTCTCGGCCCGGCCCAGATCGGCGACGCGGGCGATCACGTCACTGCGGGCGGGGTTCGTCACCTCGAAGGTCGCGCCGTCATCGGCATGGACCCATTCGCCCGCCACGAAGGCGCGCGTTTCCAGCAGCGAGGGATCTTTCAGCAGGGCCTTCAGGTCGGTGTCTTGCGCGGTCATGGCTGCCTCATCGGGGTTCTTGCGGGGGCATGATGACCATGCGCCCGACAGGTTGTCAAAGCAGGTTGAACCAAATTGGCCCGGCCTGCGTTCCAGTGACAATCGCCAGGCTGTCCCTCTTGGCGATCTCTCTGGAGGGCGGCGCGTTTCCCCGCGCCGCCCGTTCCGTGTCACGCCATCCACCAGCAGGGTTGCAGATCGCCGGGCGCGGGCCGGGCGGCAAAGACCGCCCGCGCAATCGCCCGCGCCAGAACCGCAGCCGCCGCATGGCCAAGCGCGAAGCTGTCCAGCGGATCGCCCAAGGGCCGCGCCCCGGTCGAGGCCGCAAAGACCAGATCCCCGTCCAGAGGCGTGTGGCTGGGCACCAGCGCGCGCGCCATGCCGTCATGGGACGCGACCGCCAGCCGTTGCAGCGCCGCCTTGTCCAGTGCCGCATCGGTGGCGACGATGGCGATGGTCGTGGCCTCGCCCAGCCGTTTCGCGGGCGGCGGCTCGTGGGTGGCGGGAAAGGACGCGGGCAGGCCGAGGCCGCCGAATTCGTCACCCATCTCCCACGGGGCGGCCCAGAATTGGCGGGTATCCCCGACATTCGCCTGCCCGAGCGCGTTGACCACCACCAGCGCGCCGATGGTCGCCCCCGTGCCAAGCACCGCTGATGCCGAGCCGACCCCGCCCTTGAGGTTGCCCGTCATCGCGCCGATCCCCGCGCCGTGGCTGCCAAGCGCGAAATCGGCCGCCGCCGCCCGCCACGCGGCATGGCCAAGCGCGGGATAGGGGTTCTGCCGCCAGTCCTTGTCGCCGCCATTCAGCAGGTCAAAGACGATGGCGCCCGGCACGATCGGCACCCGCGCAGATCCGACCGCAAAGCCGCGCCCGGCCTGATGCAGCGCCTCCATCACGCCGTCGCAGGCCGCCAGCCCAAAGGCCGAGCCGCCGGACAGGACCAGCGCATCCACCCCCGGCACCAGCTTGTCGGGGGCCAGAAGGTCGGTCTCGCGCGTGCCGGGCGCGCCACCCATCACATGCACGCTGGCCGCAAAGGGCGCGTCGGCGGTCAGCACCGTCACCCCTGATTTCAAGCCGGCATCGTCGGCATGGCCGACGCGAAGCCCGGCGACATCGGTGATCAGGTTGCGGGGGCCGGGCCTCATCCCATCGCCCTGGCGCGGATTTCCGACAGGGTGGCAAAGCTGGTCAGAGCCTCGGGGTCCAGCGCCAGTTCGATCACGGCAAAGCGCCCGGATGCGCGGGCGCGATCAAAAGCGCCCGCGAAATCCTCGTTCCGGGTGACGTGTTCGCCGTGGCCGCCATAGGCGCGGGCCAGCGCCGCGAAATCGGGATTGGCCAGATCCGTCCCCGAGACGCGGCCCGGATAGGTCTTTTCCTGATGCATCCGGATCGTGCCATAGCGGCCATTATTGGCCACGATCACGATGGGCGTCGCGCCGTGCTGGGCGGCGGTCGAAAGCTCGTTCAGGGTCATCTGGAAGCAGCCGTCGCCCGCCATCGTCACCACGACCCGCCCCGGATGCGCCAGCGAGGCCGCAATCCCCGCAGGCAGGCCATAGCCCATCGACCCCGAGGTCGGCGCGATCTGCGTCCGCGCCCGCTTGAAGCGGAAATAGCGATGGACAAAGGCCGCGTAATTGCCCGCGCCATTGGTGATGATCGCATCCTCGGGCAGGTTCGCGGACAGCCAGCAGACGACCTGTTCCATCGTCACATCGCCCGGCGTGGGGCGGGGGGTCTGCCAATCCTCGTAATGGGCGCGCAGGCTGGCGGTCCAGTCGTCCCACCGGCGCGGGGCGGGGCTGTCCGCCAGCGCCCGAAGCGCGGCGCGCGGGCAGGCCGGGATGCCCGGATCGGCGCGCCACAGGCGCCCGATCTCGTCCGGCGCGGCACTGACATGGATGATGCGCCGCCCCTGCGCCGAGGGGTGCATCAGCGTGTAGCCCCCCGTCAGCGTGTCCCCCATCCGCGAGCCAAGGGACAGGATGCAATCGGCCTGCCGCAGAGCCTCGCCCATGCGGGTGTTCATGCCGACGCCCAGATCGCCCGCGTAATTGGGGTGGCGGTTGTCCATGTAATCCTGCCGCCGGAACGGCACCGCGACGGGCAGGCCCCAGCCTTCGGCAAAGGCGGCCAGACGGTCGGCATCGTCCTGCGACCACAGCGCGCCGCCGGGAATGACCAGGGGGCGTTCCGCGCCCGCCAGCGCGTCGCGGATCGCGTCAAGCTGGGCGGGCGCGATGCCCGCCACGGGCCGGGGCGCGGGGGGCAGGTCGGGTATGTCGGCGCGGGCGGCCAGCATGTCCTCGGGCAGGGCCAGCACGACGGGGCCGGGGCGGCCCGATTGCGCCAGATCGAAGGCGCGGGCGATGTATTCGGGGATGCGGTCCGTCTGGTCGATCTGGGCCACCCACTTCGCCAGCCCGCCGAACATCTGGCGGTAATCCACCTCCTGAAAGGCATCGCGGTCGCGGTCCTCGCGCGCGATCTGGCCGATGAACAGGATCATCGGCGTCGAATCCTGCTGGGCTACATGCACGCCCGCGCTGGCATTGGTGGCGCCGGGGCCGCGCGTGACGAAACAGATGCCGGGCCGCCCGGTCAGCTTGCCCGTCGCCTCGGCCATCATCGCGGCGCCGCCCTCGTGGCGGCAGACGACGTTCCGGATGCCCGCATCATGCAGCCCGTCCAGCACCGCCAGAAAGCTTTCCCCCGGCACCGAAAAGACCCGGCCCACGCCATGCGCGCGCAGCGCATCGACCAGGATCTGTCCGCCATGTCGCATCATGCACCCCCCTTTTGCTGGTCGCAGGCTGGCCCATCGGGGCGGCGGGCGCAACCGGTCGCCCTTTACAGCCGCCCCGCCCGCGCCTATCTGCAAGGCCCATGGCCAAGACCGATGACAGCAAGAACTACAAGGTGATCGCCGAGAACCGGCGCGCGCGCTTCGACTATTTCATCGAGAGCGATCTCGAGGTCGGCATCGTGCTGACCGGGTCCGAGGTGAAGTCGCTTCGCACCGGCCAGTCGAACATCGCCGAAAGCTATGCCTCGGTCGAGGGGGGCGAATTGTGGCTGATCAACGGCTACATCGCCGCGCTGCCCCATGCCGGCGTCTTCGGCCACGAGGAACGGCGCCGCCGCAAGCTGCTGGTCTCGCGTAAGGAACTGGCGCGGCTGTGGCAGGCGATCGGGCGCGAGGGGATGACCCTTGTGCCGCTGGTCATGTATTTCAACCACAAGGGCCGGGTGAAGCTGAAGATCGGCGTCGCCAAGGGCAAGAAGGTCGCCGACAAGCGCGAAACCAGCGCGAAACGCGACTGGAACCGGCAGAAACAGCGGCTGCTGAAGCAGGGCTGACCATTGCGGCCCGGCGCGCCACCCTGTAGATCGGGGCGGCATTGGCGCAAAGGGGGGCCGCGATGCAGGACGATCCAAGGATACTCGTCTCGACCGACTGGCTGGCCTCGCGGCTGGAGGACCCGCAGCTGCGGGTGATCGACGCAAGCTGGCACATGCCCGCCACCGGCCGCGACGCGCGCGCCGAATATCGGGCTGCCCATATCCCCGGCGCGCGCTTTTTCGACATCGACGCGATCAGCGATGCGCGCTCGGCCCTGCCGCATATGGCGCCCGCGCCCGAGACCTTCGCCAGCCGTGTCCGCGCGCTTGGCGTGGGCGACGGGCAACAGGTCGTGATCTATGACGACAGCGCCGTCCGCAGCGCGGCGCGAGTCTGGTGGACCTTTCGCCTGATGGGATACCGCGATGTGGCCGTGCTGGACGGAGGCCTTGGCAAATGGCGGGCCGAGGGTCGGGCGCTGGACAACCTGCCCCCCACGATCCGTGACCGCCACCTGACGCCCCGCCGCCAGCCCGATCTGGTCTGCGACGTGACGCAGGTCGCCCGCGCGGCCAAGCTGGGCGATCCGCAGATCGTCGATGCCCGCGCCCCCGAACGCTTTCGCGGCGAGGCGCCCGAACCGCGCCCCGGCCTTCGCGCGGGCCATATCCCCAGCTCGCTGAACCTGCCCTTCGGCAGGCTTCTGAACGAGGACGGCACGTTGAAATCCCCTGACGACTTGCGCGAGACCTTCGCGCAGGCGGGCGTCGATCTGGCACGGCCCGTTATCACCACCTGCGGCAGCGGCGTGACCGCCGCGATCCTGTTCCTGGCACTGGAACGGATCGGCCACCAGAACCACGCGCTTTACGACGGAAGCTGGACCGAATGGGGCAGCTTTCCCGACCTGACCATCGCAACCGGAGACGCCTGATGCTGTCCAACCTCAAACCGCAAGCCCCCGACAAGATCCTGATGCTGATCGAGGAATTCAAGGCCGATACCCGTCAGGGCAAGATCGACCTGGGCGTGGGCGTCTACAAGGACCCGCAAGGCGTCACCCCGGTCATGCGCGCGGTCAAGGCTGCCGAACAGCGCATCTGGGAAACCCAGACGACCAAGGCCTATACCGGCCTGGCCGGAGAGGCCGATTACCGCAACGCCCTGGCGGGCATGATCCTCGGCGCGGTGCCTGCGGACCGTCTGGCCTCGGTCGCCTCGGTCGGCGGCACGGGCGCGATCCGTCAGGCGCTGGAACTGGCGCGCATGGCGAACCCGGACGTGCATGTCCATGTCTCGGACCCGACCTGGCCGAACCACCTGTCGATCATGAAGTTCATGGGCGTGCCGTTCAGCGAATACCGCTATTTCGACGCAGCCACCCGCGGCGTCGATTTCGAGGGGATGAAGGCCGACCTTGCCCGCGCCGCCAGGGGCGACATCGTGCTGCTGCATGGCTGCTGCCACAACCCGACCGGCGCGAACCTGACGCTGGAGCAATGGTCCGAGGTGATCGCGATCCTCGACAGGACCGGTGCGATCCCGCTGATCGACCTGGCCTATCAGGGCTTTGGTGACGGGCTCGACGCCGATGCGGAACCCACCCGCCTCGTTGCGCGCAGCCTGCCCGAGGTGCTGATCGCGGCCTCCTGCTCGAAGAATTTCGGCATCTACCGCGAACGCACCGGCCTCCTGATGGCGCTGGCGCAGAACACCGAGGCGCGCGACCTGTCCCAAGGCGCGATGGCCTTCCTCAACCGCCAGAACTTCTCGTTCCCGCCCGATCACGGCGCACGGATCGTCAGCACGATCCTGACCGATGACGCGCTGCGCGCCGACTGGGCCGCCGAACTCGAGGATGTCCGCAACACGATGCTGGGCCTGCGCGACCAGCTGGCCGCCGATTTGCGCGAACTCAGCGGTACCGATCGCTTCGACTTCATCGCCCACCACCGCGGCATGTTCTCGCGCCTCGGCGCGACCTCCGAACAGGTGGCCAAACTCAAATCCGACGCGGCCATCTACATGGTCGGCGACTCCCGCCTCAACATCGCGGGCCTGAACCGCGACACCGTCCCGGTCCTTGCGCGCGCCATCATCGACGCAGGCATCTGAACTCCGACAGGGCGCGTCCCCGCGACGCGCCCACCCGGCCCTTTGCCTTGGTCCAAATATCCTCGGGGGTGAATTGGCCGCAGGCCAAGAGGGGGCCGAAGGTCCCCTTCCTCCGCCCGCCGCAGGCGGGCAATCCTAGCGCCGCGCCAGCGCCCTTTCGATATAGTCGCGCAATTCCTCGACCTCGCTGCGCGCGTCGCGCAGGGCCTCCATCGTGGCGCGCAGTTCCGCCTCGCTGCCCGCCAACCGGCCCGCCATCGCGGCCTCGCGCTCGGCCAGCCGGGCCTCGGCGGCGTCGCGACGGCCCTCGGCGTCTTGAAGCGCGGCGGCCAGCTTGTGCAATTCGCCGATCTCGGATTGCCCCGGACGGGTCAGCCGCCCCAGCAGCCAGCAGGCGAACCAGCCCAGCACGAAGGCCGCAAACAGGATGATGGCGGTGGCGGCTACGAATTCCGAACGGTTCATGCGTCGCTATCTTCGTCCTCTGGCGCACCCGGCACGGCCGAGGGGCGGGGCGAGGGGCGGGGGGTGTCTGCTTCCGGTGTCAGGATCGGCACCCTAATGTTTTCCTCGCGTTCGTCCAGAGTCTGGAACTCCTCGCTGGCGCCAAGCGTGCTGACCGACAGGCCCGACCCCTCGGCGGGGGGCATAGGCGGCCCCATCACGGGCAGCAGCGGTTCGGGATCGGCCGGGCGCTCGGGGCCCTTCTGCTCGGGCTCGGGCGGGGTCTCTGTCACGTCGCGCGTCACGCCCGAGACGGTGACGGGCTCGGGCAGGGGGGCGTTCTGCACCGGACGGGCCGACAGCAGGCGGAACTCGATCCGGCGATTGGCCTCGCGGCCCTCCTCGGTCTCGTTCGTGGCGATGGGCTGGCTTTCGCCATAGCCGCGCGCGGTCATGTGGGTGACGTCGATGCCGGTCTCGGCCATCGCGGTCAGGATCGCCTGCGCGCGGGCGCGCGACAGATCGGCGTTGAACCCCTCGGAGCCCTGCGAATCGGTGTGGCCGCCCGCCTCGATCTGGAAATCGGCGCAATCGGCCATGATCGCGGCCAGCTTGGCCAGTGTGGGCGCCGGGTCACCCGCGATCGCGGCGCGGGCGGGCTCGAACCCGATCGCGGATTCCTGCATCACCCGGTTCAGCCGCGCCACGCATTCATCGCCATCGGGCAGCCCGAGCGCCTCGTCCAGCCGCCGGTCGTAGCGGATCGAAAGCTCGTAACGCGCCCCCGCGCCCAGACGCTGCGACAGGATCCCCGAGGCGCGCCGCGTCGCCTCGCTATCCCCCGAAATCCCCGTCACCGTCACCAGATCGGGGGTCACGCGGGCCTGTCCCGAATGCAGCACGTCCATCGCCTCGAGCGCGGCGATCACGCGGACGGTCCAGCCACCCGGCACGGCCTCGTCATTGCGCAGCGCACTTTGCGCCACGGCAAAGCGCGAGCGGGCAAAGCTGTCCACGGCCTCGCGCATGCGGGTATCCGCGATGCCGCCCCGGATCGACAGGGTGCCGCCATCGGTCAGCGTGGCCTGGAACTCGATCCGCCCGGACCCCTCGTCCTGATCGCGGTTGGCGATCAGCGCGAATGTCGGGGGCAGTCCGGCCTGCAACGCGGCGACGGCCTGATCGAAGGCCGGGCGCTCGACGCTGGCCGGGACGCGCAGGGCGATGTCGCCGTCGCTCAGCGTTACGCTGCCCTCGCCCAGATCGGCCAGCGCCGCGATGGACAGGGACGCGGCCTCGCCCCATTCGGCCGAGGGCGCGCCCAGCCCAAGCGCGCAAGAGGCGTTGCCGGTCATCCCCGCCTGCCGGGCCGCGTCCAGGATCCGCTGGCGCGCGGCCTCGTCATCGGCGGCGCAATTGTCGAAATGCGGCCCGGTCTCGTCGATGACGAAGCGCAACAGGAAGGGCGCGATCACCGGGCGCGGTGCCGAAATCTCGGTCGTCAGGGTGACGCCCTGCGGGGTTGCACGCCGTAGCAGCCCCTCCAGCCGGTTGCGGTCGGGCTCGCTGTCGGCCAAGGCGGTGACATGGACCACCCCCGGCGCGACCGAGATCTTGGCATTGGCCAGCGCCTGAGCGGCCGTCAGGCCCAGCCGCAGCGCATCGTCCCAATCGGGCGGTACCGGGTAATCGGCGCTTTCCATCAGGTCGGTGATCTGGGGCGTGGCGGTTTCCAGCCGCAGGCCGCGGGTCAGCGCCGTCCGATCCGTCGCCGCCGGGACCAGCCCGATCAACGAGATGCCCTGATCGCCGCGCAGAAGCTCCAGCTTGAACTCGGGCGGGGTCATCGCCTCCAGCGCCGCCACGCTCATGGCATCGCGGATGCGCGAGGGGTCAACGACGCTGGCGGCCTCGGTCGTGGCGCGGAAGCGGTCCAGTTCAGACGGCGCTGTGCCGCCCAGTTCGACCAGCAGGCCGTCGGTCCTGACCTCGACCCAGTCAAGACCCGCGCGGGACAGCGTCTCGTCCACCTCGGCGGCCGAGCGCGTCTCGATGAAGGTCGCGGCGGCCTGCGCGCCCCACCAGCACAGCCCCCCCGCCCCACCCAGAACGGCAAGGGCGGCAAGCGAGGTGGTCAGGCGGCGGCGCAAGGATGTCATACGGGGCTTCTGATCGCTGTTGCAAACGCGCAACGTCTAGCCGCCGGGCGGGCTTGGCGCAATCAGACCAGCCCCGCCACGGCAAGAAACAGCGCAAGGATCAGCCCCGCATCGCGGTTCGACCGAAAGAGGCGCAGGCAGATATCCCCCTGATCGGGCTGGAACTTGAGCAGTTGCCACGCCAGATGCAGCCCGAAACCCGCCAGTCCGGCCAGCGCGATCAACTGATTGCGACCCTCCCACAGGATGGCCACGGCCATCACCGCGACCGCGGCCAGCGCGAATCCCGCAAGGATGCGCGGGCTTCTCTCGCCGAACAGGCGCGCGGTGGATTTCACGCCGATCAGCGCGTCGTCCTCGGCGTCCTGATGGGCATAGATCGTGTCGTAGAACACCGTCCAGGCGATGGCTGCGACCCAGGCGATGATCGGCGCCGCGTCCAGCCGCCCCATATGCGCCGCGTAGGCCAGCATCACGCCCCAGTTGAAGGCCAGCCCCAGAAAGATCTGCGGCCACCAGGTGAAGCGCTTGGCAAAGGGGTAGATCGCCACCAGCGCCAGCGAGGCGACCCCCATCCAGATCGCCGCCGCGCCAAGCGTCAGCAGGATCGCCAGCCCCACGAGGCATTGCGCGACCAGCCAGATCAGCGCGCCGCGCAGGCTGACCTGCCCCGAGGGCAGGGGCCGCGACCGGGTCCGCGCCACCTGCGCGTCGATATGGCGGTCGGTGATGTCGTTCCAGGTGCAGCCCGCCCCGCGCATGACGAAGGCGCCGATCGCGCAGGCCACCGCGATCCACAGGTCGAACAGGCGCGGGCCGTCGGCCATCATGGCCAGCCCGATCCCCCACCAGCAGGGGATCAGCAGCAGCCAGGTGCCGATGGGCCGGTCGGCGCGGCTCAGCCTCAGCCAGGGCCGCGTGGCGGGTGGCGCATGGCGGTCCACCCAATTGCCCGGCGGGGCATCCGCCACGACATCTGGTCTTTCGCCCCGGTTTTGCATAGCGTCGCCCCATCATGGCAAGGATCAGGCTGTTCATAGATCACCCCCTGTCCGAGGGACAAGCCGTGCCGCTGGACGCGGCGCAGGCGCATTACCTGTCGGGCGTCATGCGATTGCGCGCGGGGGACGAGATCACCGTGTTCAATGGCCGCGACGGCGCATGGTCGGCGCGACTGGATGAGGCCGGCAAGCGCGGCGGCAGCGTCACCGCGCTGGAACAGACCGGACCGCAGCGCGACCCGCCGGATCTTTGGTTGCTGTTCGCGCCGATCAAGAAGGCGCGCACCGATTTCATCGTCGAGAAGGCGACCGAGATGGGCGCGGCGCGCATCCTGCCCGTGCAGACCGACCACACCAATTCCGAACGCATCCGGCAGGACCGGCTTCAGGCCCATGCCGTCGAGGCGGCCGAGCAATGCGGCGGCACCTTCGTTCCCGAACTGGCCGATCTGGCGCCCCTGTCGCGGCTCTTGGACGGGTGGGACGCGTCGCGCCGCATCCTCTGGGCTGACGAGGCGCGCGTGGGCGTGGCCGAGGCGCTGGCCGGGTTGCCGCGCGGGCCTTGGGCCATCCTGATCGGCCCCGAGGGCGGGTTCTCTGCCGCCGAACGCAAGCGGCTTTCGGGCCTGCCCTTCGTCACGCCGGTCAGTCTGGGGCCGCGAATCCTGCGCGCCGATACGGCAGCAGTGGCGGCGCTGACGTTGTGGCAGGCGGCGCTTGGCGACTGGATGGGTAGCTGACCGGGTAAAATGCTGCGAAATCGGTCAGAGTGCCGGCGTCATGCTGCGTTTGCACATGCAGAAAGTGCATGGCGGGGATGCCTCTTTCGCGGCTACTCTTTGCATCCTGCACGGATTATCTGCGGCTTATCCGAAAACTGCCCGCAGACAGGGCAATCTGAAAACAGGTGACAAGATGTCGATGATCGAAGCGAACCGCGCCAATACGGCTGTCGGAGGTGCGGGGATTGTCGCGCGCATCACTTCGCTGGTGGCTGGTTGGCAGGAAGCCCGCGTGACCCGCCGCGAACTGAACCGCCTGTCGGACCGCGAGCTGGACGATATCGGTCTGTGCCGCGCCGACATCGAGCGGATTGCGCGCGGTCTCTGAACCCCACGCGCCTGAGGCCCTCGCGCCTGACGAACGAACCCCCGACGCCACGGCAGCGGGGGTTTTTTCATGGCCGGATGGCGTGGATCAGCCGCGCGTCATCACCAGCGTCGTCCAGTCGCCCAGATCGCGGCGGTCCGGCTGCACGAAGCCCGCGCCCGCATAGGCGGCGGCGACCTCGTCGGCCTGCGTCGTCAGGATGCCCGACATGACGATCCGCCCGCCCGGCGCGACATGGCGGGCCATGTCGGGGGTCAGATCGATCAGCGGCTGCTTGAGGATATTGGCCAGAACCAGATCATAGGGCGCGGCCTGATGGAGCGTCGGGTGATCGAAGCCCGCGGCCTCGAGGCATTCGACGCGGCCATGCAACCCGTTCGCGATGACATTCGCCGCCGCCACATCGACGGCGACCGGGTCGATGTCGCTGGCGAGCACCGTCACCGGCCAGAGGCGCGCGGCCCCCATCGCCAGAACCGCCGTGCCGCAGCCGATATCGGCGATGCGGGTTGCGTTGAATCCCTCGACCGCCAGCCTGTCCAGTGCCTCAAGGCAGCCCTTGGTCGTGTTGTGATGCCCGGTGCCGAAGGCCATCGCGGCCTCGATGCACAGGGCCTCGACGCCCTCGGGGACGCTGTCGGCGTCGTGGCTGCCATGTACATAGAAGCGCCCCGCGCGCACCGGGGTCAGTTCGCGGCGGACATGGGCGACCCAGTCCACCTCGGGCAGCTCCGAGACGGTGAAGGGCTGCGCCCCATGCGCTGCGGCCAGCAGGGCCAGCGCGATCTCGTCGGGGGCCTCGGTGAAATAGGCGCCAACCTCCCACCGCTGGCTGCCATCCTCGATCTCGAAGATGCCGGTGCCGACGGGCTCGGGGGTCAGATCCTCGCAGGCCTCGGCCAGGGCTTCGGCGGCCTCGCGGCCGGGCAGGTGGGTCAGCGCGGTATAGGTGGGCATCAGATCGGGTCCGGGTTGGGGATGCTGGCCTCTACCCCGGTGCCCTTCAGCCCGCAATAACCATCGGGATTCTTGTGGAGATATTGCTGATGCGCCTCATGCGCGGGCCAGAAGGGGGTGGCCTCGACGATCTCGGTCGTGATCGCGCCATGACCCTGCACCGCAAGGCGGTTGCCATAGTCGATTTTCGACGCCTCGGCGGCGGCGCGCTGGCTGTCGTTGAACACCATGATCAGGCTGCGATACTGGCTGCCGATATCGTTGCCCTGCCGGTCGCCCTGCGTCGGGTCGTGGTTTTCCCAGAACAATTGCAGCAGGTGGTCATAGCTGATCAGCGAGCTGTCATAGATGATCCGCACGACCTCGGCATGGCCGGTATCGCCGCGCTTGACCTGCTCATAGGTCGGGTTCTGGACCATGCCCCCGGCAAAGCCCACCTCGGTCAGCCAGATGCCGTTCTGCTTCCAGAACAGCCGCTCGACGCCCCAATAGCAGCCCATCCCGAAGATCGCCTGATCGTGGCCCTGCGGCACGGCTGCGCCAAGGGGGCGGTGAAAGATCGCGTGGTCGGTCATGGTGGTCCCTTTCGTCTGGGCTTTCGGGTCGGGAACGCCCGTGGCGGGCATCGGGTTCAACGGCGCTCAGCCGCGCGGATGGGCGGCGCGGAAGGCCGCCATCAGCCGGGCATCGTCCACCCCGGTATAGACCTGCGTCGTGGAAAGACTGGCATGGCCCAGCAATTCCTGGATCGTGCGCAGATCGCCGCCCGCGTTCAGAAGATGCGTGGCGAAGGAATGGCGCAGCGCATGGGGCGTCGCGGTCGAGGGCAGGCCAAGCGCCGCCCGCGCCCGACGCATCTGCGTGGCGATCTGCCCGCCATCCAGCCGCCCCCCGCGCGCGCCCCGGAAGAGCGCCTGATCGGGCGCCATGGTCCAGGGGCATTGGCGCAGGTAATCGGCCACCGCATCGCGGGCCACCGGCAGGACCGGCACCTGCCTTTCGCGCTTGCCCTTGCCCCGGATCAAGAGCGCCTCGCCAAAGGGCCAGTCGCGCCCGTCCAGGGCCATCGCCTCGCTGATGCGAAGCCCGCAACCCCAGAGCAGCGTCAGCACCGCCACGTCGCGCGCCGCGATCCAGGGCGTCGGATGGTCGGCCGAGACCTGCGCCAGCGTCTCGCGCGCTTGTTCGGGCGTCAGCGGACGCGGCAGGGATCGGCGGAATTTCGGGCTGCGGGCGGACAGGGCCGCTGAAAGGTCATGCCCCTCGCGGTCCGAGATCCATCGCAGGAAGCCCCGCACCGCCGATTGTCGCCGCGCCAGAGACCGCGCGCCGAAGCCCCGCGCGCGCTCGGATGCCGCAAAGGCGCGCATGTCCGATTGCGTTAGGGCGGCCAGATGGGCGGGGGCGGCGGCCTCGCCCCAATGGCGGCCGAGGAAATGCAGAAAGGCGATCACATCGCCCTGATAGGCGCTGATCGTATGGGGGGACCGGTCGCGGGTCGCGGCCTCGGTCGCCAGCCAGCGGGACAGCGCATCCGCCGTGGCGGGCGCCAGCGCCAGAAGGGGCGCCCCCTCGGTCATGCCCTCAGGCGGGCCAGCAGCACCAGCCGCAGCACCTGCCCGAAGAACCGCAAGAGGTCGGTGCCATGGGCGGGAGAAAAGCGCCCGGCATCCGCGCTGCCCATCAGCAGCAGCGCACGCGGACGGCGCGCGCCCAGATCCAGCGGCAGAAGCGCCTCGGAGGCGACGGCGCGGCCGTGGATGGGCTGGGTGATGGGCGAGGCCGCGCGCAGCACGATATCGTCGCCGCGCGGGGCGCGACGGCCCACCGCGACGATCCGGTCCACCGCGCCGGGGGGCGCGATATGGACATCCTCGGGCAGGCGGGTCATCGGCGGCTCGGCCTCTATCAGCAGGCGCAGGGTCTCGATCCGCAGGATGGGTGCAATGTCGGATTGCAGGCTGCCGACCAGATCGTCCAGATCGACGGTTTCCAGCAGGCCGATCACCGCCCGATGGATGATCGCCACGCCGTTCTGGTTCTCGAACGCCGCCGCGATCACCCCGTCATGGGTGGTCTCCAGCCTGTCCAGCCGGTCCTCCAGCGCCTGCATGGCGCGGGCGCGGATGTCGATGACATTCTCGCCCTGCTGCGCCCGCTCGGCGTCAAGAAGGGCGCGCATCACCTCTCGGTCGTCGAGGATCGCCCCCGGATCGGCCAGCAGCCGGTCACGAAGCTCGGGCGACAGCCCCGCCCCCGCCGATGTTTCGGTGCTCATGCGCGCCCCTTTGCGGTTCAGACGATCTTCTGGCCGGTCTTGGCCCAGTCGGCATTGAACTGCTCAAGCCCCTTGTCGGTCAAGACGTGGTTGGCCATCGACTTGATGACCGAGGGCGGCGCGGTGATCACGTCGGCGCCGATCTTGGCGGCCTCGACGATGTGGTTCACGCTGCGGATCGAAGCGGCCAGGATCTCGGTCTCGAAGCCGTAATTGTCGTAGATCTCGCGGATGTCGGCGATCAGGTCCATGCCGTCCAGATGGATGTCGTCCAGACGCCCGATGAAGGGGCTGATGAAGGTCGCGCCGGCCTTGGCGGCCAGGATCGCCTGCGCCGGGCTGAAGCACAGCGTGACATTGACCATGTGCCCGTCATCCGACAGCGCGCGGCAGGCTTTCAGCCCGTCCCAGGTCAGCGGCACCTTCACCACGATGTTGCTGGCGATCTGCGCCAGATGCTTGCCTTCGCGGATCATGCCCTCGGCATCCGCGGCGACGACCTCGGCCGAGATCGGGCCGGGGACCAGTTCGCAGATCTCGCGGGTGACTTCCGCGATGTCGCGGCCCGACTTGAGGATCAGCGAGGGGTTGGTGGTCACGCCATCCACCATGCCCAGTTCGTGCAATTCGCGGATGGCGGCGATATCGGCAGTATCGACGAAGAATTTCATGCCCGTCTCCTCTCGTGCGGTTCGGCAGGGTGATAGCGCAGAAACCGGCCCGCCGGAAGGGGCGCCCCCTTGCAAGCCGCGCCTTGCGCCGTCTTTATCGCGGCGATGGATCAGATGTTCCCGTTCTTTCCGCCCCGCGCCCGCATCGCCGTCCTGACGGTCGAGCCTGTGGGCGTGCTGGACTACCTCGCCCCCGAGGGCGGCGTCCGGCTGGGCCAGCTTGTGCTGGTGCCGCTTGGGCCGCGCCGGGTGCTGGGGCTGGTCTGGGGCGACGGGGTCGGCGATTTCGACCTGGCCAAGCTGCGCCCTGTCGCGCGGGTGCTGGATGCGGCGCCCTTCGATGCGCGGTTCCGCGAATTCCTGACGCGGGCGGCGGATTACACGCTGACCCCGCCGCCCCTGATGCTGCGGATGGCGACCCGCGCCCCCGATCTGGACCAGCCGCCCGCCGCGCGGCGCGTGATCGTTCCGGGCGACCAGCCCGTCGCGCGCCAGACCGAGGCGCGGGCGCGCGTGATGCAGGTCATGGCCGATCACGGCGGGGCCAGCTTTGCGGCATCCGAGCTGGCGGGGCTGGCGGGGGTGGGCGTCTCGGTCGTCAAGGGGCTGGTGGCGCAGGGCGCGCTGGCCGAGATCGAGGCCCCGCGCGATGCGCCCTATCCGCGGCTTGACCCCATGCTGCCCGGCAAGCCGCTGGACGCCGATCAGCAGGCCGCAGCCGATGCCTTGCGCGCCGCGATCCGGGCGGGGGGCTACGGCACGACCTTGCTGCGCGGCGTGACTGGATCGGGCAAGACCGAGGTCTATCTGGAAGCCGTCGCCGAAACCCTGCGCGCAGGCCGTCAGGCGCTGGTCCTTCTGCCCGAGATCGCGCTGTCGGCCGAATTCCTGGACCGGGTCGAGGCGCGCTTTGGCGCCCGCCCCGGTGAATGGCACAGCGGCATCACCCGCACCGAACGGCGCCGGTTGTGGCACATGGCGGGGCGCGGCGAGGTCGGGCTGGTCGTCGGCGCGCGCTCGGCGCTGTTCCTGCCCTTTGCCGATCTGGGCCTGATCGTCGTCGATGAGGAACATGACGGCAGCTACAAGCAGGAGGATGTCGTCTTCTACAGCGCCCGCGACATGGCGGTGCTGCGCGCCTCGATCAATGGCGCGCAGGTGGTGCTGGCCTCGGCCACGCCCTCGCTGGAAAGCTGGGTCAACGCGGCCTCGGGCAAGTATCGCAGGCTGGACCTGCGCTCGCGCTACGGCACGGCGGACCTGCCCGAGATGCGCGCCATCGACCTGCGCGCCGAGGCGATGGAGGCCGGGCGCTGGATCTCGCCCACGCTGGCCCGCGCGGTCGAGACGCGGCTGGCGCGGGGGGAACAATCGCTGCTGTTCCTGAACCGCCGGGGCTTTGCGCCGGTGACGGTCTGCCGCGCCTGCGGCGAGCAGATCGGCTGCCACCAATGCGACGCCCGCATGGTCGAGCATCGGTTCCAGAACCGCCTCGTCTGCCATCAATGCGGCGAGACGCGGCCCATCCCGACCGCCTGCCCCTCTTGCGGGGTCGAGGGCAAGCTGGCCCCCGTCGGTCCCGGCGTCGAGCGCATCGCCGAAGAGGTCGCCGCCCGCTTTCCGCAGGCCCGCGCCGAGATCCTGTCCTCGGACCTGTTCCATTCGGCCCGCGCGCTGAAAGAGACCATCGCCCGGATCGCCGAGGGCGGCGCCGACATCATCATCGGCACGCAGATCGTGGCCAAGGGTCACAACTTTCCCAAGCTGACGCTGGTTGGCGTGATCGACGCCGATCTGGGTCTGCAAGGCGCCGATCTGCGCGCGGCGGAACGCAGCTTCCAGCTGATGCGGCAGGTGGCGGGCCGAGCAGGGCGGCAGGCGGGCGTCGCGCCGGGGCTGGCGCTGTTGCAGACCCATCAGCCCGACCATCCCGTGATCCGCGCCATCCTGTCGGGCGAGGACGAGGGCTTCTGGAACGCCGAGGCCGAGGCGCGGCAGGCTGCCGCCATGCCGCCTTTCGGGCGTCTGGCCGGGGTGATCCTGTCCCATCCCGACCCGGCCATCGTCACCGATTTCGCACGCGCTCTGGCCGGGCGCGGGGCGCCTCTGGCGGCGATCGGGGCCGAGCTTTGGGGGCCTGCGCCCGCGCCGATCGCGCGCGTCAGGGGGCGGCACCGGATGCGAATGCTGATCCGCGCGCCGCGTCAGGCGCCCTTGCAGGCGGCCATCGCGGATTGGCTGGAGGGCGTCAAGCTGCCGACGAACCTGCGGCTGTCGGTCGATATCGACCCGCAGAGCTTTCTCTAGGCGCGGTCAGTTCGGCAGGACGATGCAGCGCCCGCCCAGACGCTGGAAGCGGGTGCAGAAGGTGACGGCCTCGGCCCGACCCTCGAACCCGACCTGCGCGGTATAGACCGGCTGCGGCATGCCCTGCATGCGTTTGCGGACATAACCCACGCGCTTGCCGCCATCGAGGATCGGGCCAAGCGTCCGGTTCAGCCGCGCGACCTGCTGGGCCGCGCCCGACCGCTGCGGGTGGCTGGCCAGGATCACGCCCCAGGGATAGGTGCGCGGCTGGGTGTCGAATTCGCGCAGCTTGCGCGTCTCGGCCATGCGCTGACAGGCGGTGTGAAAGGGCAGGCCGGCATCCAGCGCCAGCCGCAGTTCCGAGGCCGCGGGCGGGTTGTCGCGCCAGCGATGGGCGGAATGGCCGGTGATGGATTCGACGTAATCCAGCGTCTCGAAGGGCAGGCCCGACTGGCGGGCGACAAAGCGCGCTGCCCGCGCCTCGCCGCCATTATAGGCGACGGCGGCAAGGCCCTTGTTGCCGAATTGCTCGGTCAGGCGGGCGAGATACCAGGCCGATTTGCGGATCGCCTCGGCGGGGTTGAAAGGGTCGTCCAGCCGGTAAAGACGCGCCGTGCCCGGCATGAACTGTGCGATGCCAAGCGCGCCCGCCGGGCTGATCGCCGCCGGATCGAAGCGGCTTTCCTTCCACAGAAGACGGGCGAGGTAGTTCGGGTCCAGCCCCTGTTCCGCCGCGTTGCGCTCGATCAGCGTGCAGACATCGGCGGCGTAATGGGCGATGCGGATGCAGTCGCGCCCATCATCGGTGCAGCGCCGGTCGTCAGAGGGCCGCGCAGGGCCAAGACCCTGATGCGCGTCCACCGCCGGGGCCGCGACCAGCGGCGCCGCAAGGGCCGGGCCAAGCAGCAGGAACGCCGCAAGGACCGGCAGCAGAGGCCGCAGGACGCGCATCACGACCGGCGCCCGCGCCTTATTCGGCCTTGGCCTTGGCGCCCTTGCCGGTCTTGGCGCCCGACTTGGCGCCCGTCTTGGCACCGGTCTTGCTGCCTGATTTGGTGGCAGGCTTGGCGGCAGCCTTGACCGTGGCCTTGGCCGCAGGTTTCGCCGCATTCTTGGCAGCAGGCTTCGCGGCGGCCTTGCCCTCGGACTTGGCGGCAGCCTTGGGCTTCGTTGCCCCGGACTTGCCCTTGGCGGGGCCTTCGGCTTTTGCGGCAGCCTTGCGCTCGGCCTTGCGGGCCTCTTTCTCGGCTTCTTTCTGGGCTGTCTTTTCGGCCTTTCGCGCGGCGCGGCGGGCGTCGCGCTCGGCCTCCTTGGCGGCTTTCCTCTCGGCCTTGGCAGCCTCTTTCTCGGCCTGTTTGGCTGCCAGCTTTTCAGCCTTGCGTTCGGCCTGTTTGACGGCCTTTTCGCTGTCCTTGGTGGGCATGGTCCTGTCCCTTGTTACATGCAGGTGATCGTTATCGGTGTTCAACGGCAACAAAGCGCGCGGCGCTGACTTCTTGCCGCGTGGCAAGCGGTGGGGTTCGGTGCGCAGATCGGTCTTGCGCGCCTCGGCGGTCTTGCGGCCCGCGGGCTTGCGCGAAATGGTGGCAGGCTTGCGCGGCTTGGCAGCCACGGCGATGGCCGAGGCCGACAGCGCGGCGGCGGGAACGGCGGCGACCGGCATCGCAGGGCGGGCCTTGAGGCCACGCTTGCGCCGTTCGGCCTCGACCCGGCGCATGGCGGCACGCAGCAGCGTGACCGATGCGCCCTGCAACCCCTCATCGGCCTTGCCGTAGGATTTCACCGCCTCGCGCAGGGCGTCCAGCAGGTCGTGAACCCCATCATCCGCCAGCGCCTGGATCGCGGGGGCGCGGCTTTGCTGTGCCAGGGCCAGATGCTCGGGGCCGAGGGTTTCCTCTTCGAGGCTGGTATTGTCGGGCATGGCGCACTCGTTCAGGGCGGCGGTTCTTGCGGCGGTTTTCGGGCGGATGCCGCCGCGCAGAGATTGCGCAGAGAATGTGGAATTTGCAAATGGAAAGGCCCCGCCAGATGGCGGGGCCGTGCAATGTTTCACCCCTGCACGGGACGCAGGACAAGTGCCTTAGGGAACAGCGCTTTCCACCGGCGACACGAAGGTCGCGTCAGCCGTCGCGAAGGGGTCGCTGACCAGCAGCGGCGAGGGTTGCGCAAAGGAATCGGCCGCGATCTGGGCATAGGGGTCCATCGGCGGGAAGCTTTGCGGCACAGCGGCCACGGGCGTGGCCGGGGCGGGCGTCGCCGCCGGAACAGCGGACTGCACGGCCGCGGGGGCGGCGCCCATGGGCGTGCCAAGCGCGGCCTGCAATTCGCCTGCGGGGACGACGTAGCCCTCGGGGGTTTCTGCCATCGGACCTTCGTAGCGCAGGCTGTCGGCCTGCGACCGGACGGTCACGCGGGTGCCGTTCGGGACCTGCTCGAACAGGTCGATGATGTCCTGGTTGAACAGGCGGATGCAGCCGGCCGAGGTCGCCTTGCCGATGGACGAGGGGTCCATCGTGCCGTGGATGCGATAATAGGTGTCACGGCTGCCCTGATAGAGATACAGCGCCCGCGACCCGAGCGGGTTGTGCATCCCGCCGGTCAGGCCGCCTGCGAACTGGCTGTAAAGCTCGGGCTCGGTGCGGATCATGTTGTCGGTCGGACGCCATGCGGGCCATGCGGCCTTGCGCGCGATGGTCGCGCTGCCCTCGAAACCCTTGCCCGCGCGGCCCACGGCCACGCCGTAGCGCATCGCCTGACCGCCCGGCTGCACGTGATAAAGGACGCGCGCATAGGGATCGACGACGATCGTCCCCTCTGATTCGGGGCCGTTGAACGGCACCAGCTGTCGGCGGTTGCGATCCGTCAGATAGGCCGCGCGCACGGCGGGGATTTCGATGATCTCGCCATCGGGCCCAGAATCCTGACGCGCCTGATAGATCGGCGGCACCTCGGCCGAGCGTGTCGGCGCGGGGGCGGGCGCTTCCGGTTGAGGGGCACAGGCGGCCAGCCCGAGGGCGAGGGCCGTGAAGAGAGAAGCGAGGCGCATCATCGCGTATCCTTGTCCTTCGCAGGCGCGGTCGTGGCTGGGGCGCGCGGCCTGGCGCAGTGTGCAGTGTCTTGTAGCGGATCGCGCCCGCCGGGGACGCGATTCGAATTGTGTTGCTTGTGCCTGTTCGCCTTTGCGGGTCAAGACATGAGCGAACTTTAGGCGCCGGGCTGGCGCAATAAGTCCAGATGCATGTTGCCGCGGCGCGTCAGCAAATCAAATTTCGGCCTTGTGGAACAACTTGGCGTGTATTTGGGCACCCTGTTCCACCTTGCCGCAACGCGGCCCACCCTGCCTGTGTTCCCTGCGCAAGCGGCTCAGGGACGGTCGCGCCACCGGTTCACCAGCGGATAACGCCGGTCCAGCCAGAAGGCGCGGGTCGAGATGCGCGGGCCCGGCGCGGCCTGATAGCGTTTCCATTCGCTGTGATAGAGCAGCGTCTCGACCTTGCGGACGGTTTCGGCGTCGAAGCCCTGCGCGATCAGGTCCGCCAGCGACAGGTCGCGTTCGACCAGCCCGTCGAGGATCGCGTCCAGCACCTCGTAGGGGGGCAGGGAATCCTCGTCCTTCTGGTCGGGGCGCAGTTCTGCCGAAGGCGGTTTCGAGATGATGCGGGGCGGGATCACCTCGCCCTCGGGGCCCATCATCCAGGGGCGGTGGTTCGCGTTGCGCCAGCGGCAGGTCTGGAACACCCGCGTCTTGTAGAGATCCTTGATCGGATTGTAGCCGCCCGCCATGTCGCCATAGATCGTGGCATAGCCGACGGCGACCTCGGATTTGTTGCCGGTGGTCAGCAGCATCTCGTTGAACTTGTTCGACAGCGCCATCAGCATCACGCCGCGCAGGCGGGACTGGATGTTTTCTTCGGTGATGTCGGGCTTCGTCCCCTCCATCAGATGCGCCAGCGCGCCGCCCACCGCATCGCGGGCGCCGTCGATGTGGACCGTGTCCAGCCGCGCGCCAAGCCGCGTCGCGCAGTCGGCTGCGTCGTCGAGGCTGGTCTGCGAGGTGTATTCCGAGGGCAGCATCACGCAGCGCACATTGTCCGGCCCGATCGCGTCACAGGCGATGGTGGCGACCAGCGCAGAATCGATGCCCCCCGACATGCCCAGCAGCACGCGGCGAAAGCCCGACTTGCGCAGATAGTCGCGCAGGCCCAGCATCATCGCCTGATAATCCTGTTCCCAGGCGTCGGGCTGGGGGGCCATCAGCCCCCGCTCGGCCCGCCAGCCATCGGCCTCGCGCGTAAAGTCCACATGCACCACGGCTTCCTCGAAGGCGGGAAGCTGCACGACCTTGTGACCGCCGGGGTTCAGCACGAAGCTGGCGCCGTCGTAAAGCTGGTCGTCCTGTCCGCCGACCATGTTCACATAGACCAAGGGCAGGCCGGTTTCCACGACCCGGCCGACCATATGGCCCATCCGCAGGTCCAGCTTGTCGCGGTGATAGGGGCTGCCATTCGGCACGACGAGGATCTCGGCCCCGGTCTCGGCCAGGGTCTCGGCCACGTCTGGATACCAGCTGTCCTCGCAGATCGGGCTTCCGACGCGGGCCGCGCCCACCGGATAGGGGCCGCTGATCGGGCCGCTGTCGAACAGGCGCAATTCGTCGAAAAGCTGCTTGTAGGGCAGGTGGTGCTTGAGCACCCGTGCCACCAGCGCGCCGTCCCTGAACACCCACCATGCGTTGTAAAGCCGCCCGTTTTCCGCCCAGGGGCCGCCGATGCCGATGGCCGGGCCGTCGGTCAGGGACTGGCCCAGTTCGGTGATCGCGCGGATCGCCTGCGCGGTGAAGGCGGGTTTCAGCACCAGGTCCTGCGTCTGGTAGCCGGTGATGAACATCTCGGGCAGGGCCAGCATGTCCGACCCGGCATCGCGCGCCTGTTCCCATGCCTCGCGGGCGCTGGCGGCATTGCCGGGCAGATCGCCCACGGTCGCGTTCAACTGGCCGATGGTCAGGCGGAAGCGGTCGCTCATGGTGTGGTCCCCTGTCGCGTCAGCCCTTGGGATAGAGGATCGGGGTGGCAAGGAAAAGACGGCCTTTGCCTCTGGCAGCCCGCTGCGGTAAAGCTGTGACAAAACGCGACAAGGGCATAAGCCAGAGGCAAGGGCATGAAGGCGGCAACTCGGGCGATGATGGCGGCGCTGGTTCTGGCGGCGTGGGGGGCGGGCGCTTCGGCGCAGGTCATCACGCGCCAATACGACGATGGCGGCGTCTACGAGGGCACCTTTCGCAACGGGCTTCAGCACGGGCAGGGCGTCTATACGCTGCCGAACGGCTACCGCTACGAGGGCGACTGGGTCGAGGGCCAGATCATGGGTCAGGGCCGGGCCGAGTTTCCCAACGGCTCGGTCTATGAAGGCCAGTTCGTGCGCGGCAAGCCCGAGGGGCGCGGCATCATCACCTATGCCGATGGCGGCACCTACGAGGGCGACTGGGTCGCCGGCGAGATGACCGGCCAGGGCGTCGCCCGCTACGCCAACGGTTCGGTCTACGAGGGCGCCTTTGTTGGCGGCCTGCACGAGGGGCGCGGCGTGCTGACCCAGCCGAACGGCTATCGCTACGAGGGCGACTGGAAGGCCGGGGTCAAGGAAGGGCAGGGCCGCATCACCTATCCCGACGGCGCCACCTACGAGGGCGGCATGCTGGCCGGTCAGCGCGCGGGGCGCGGCAAGCTGGTGATGGCCGACGGGCTGACCTATGAGGGGATCTGGTCGGCGGGCCAGATGTCGGGTACGGGCGTCTTGGTCCAGGCCAATGGCGACCGTTACGAGGGGCAGCTTCAGGCCGGGCGTCGCCACGGGCCGGGTGTGGCCACCTATGCCAATGGCGATGTCTATGACGGCGATTTCCTGAACGACCGTCGCCACGGGCGCGGCACCTTCACCGGCACGGACGGCTTCATCTATGTCGGCAGCTGGTCCGAGGGCCGGATGGAGGGGCGCGGCCAGATCACCTATCCCGACGGCTCGGTCTATGTCGGCCAGATGCGCGCCGACCGCCCCCATGGCGAGGGCCGCATCACCTATCCCGACGGCTCGACCTACGAGGGCGGCTGGGCCGAGGGCGTGATCCAGGGCGAGGGCCGCGCCGTCTATGCCGATGGCATGGTCTACGAGGGCAGCTTCCGCAATGCGCGCAATCACGGGCAGGGGCGGATGTCCTATCCCGACGGCTATGTCTATTCCGGCGCCTGGGTCGATGGTCAGCGCCATGGCGAGGGACAGGCGACCTATCCCGACGGCACGGTCTATACCGGCGGCTTCGTGAACGGCCTGCGCGAGGGGCAAGGCCGCCTGACCACGCCCGACGGCTTCATCTACGAAGGCGGCTGGCAGGCCGGAGAGATCCACGGCGCGGGCGTGGCGACCTATGCCAATGGCGACCGCTACGAGGGCAATTTCGAGGCGGGCAAGCGTCAGGGTGAAGGCGTCATGCGCTATGCCACGGGGCAGGTCGCGTCGGGCCGCTGGCAGGACAACCGCCTGATCGAGGCCGAGGCCCAGGAGGCCGCCGAACCCGGCGCCGAGGCACCCGACATGCCCGCCGAGGGCGGCCAGCAGCCCTAGGCCGGGCCTGCCTGATCCGGCGCATAATAGGCCGCGCTGCCCGGAAAGCGGCGGATCAGCGCGGCGCGGGCGCCCTCGGGCGGGGCGTTGATCTGGCAGCCCGCCAGAAAGGCGGCGGCGGCTTCGGGATCGGTCATCATCGCCTGCGGCATGATCTGCCCCCAGCCGATGGATCGCAGCCTGTCCGCCTGCGCGCCCAGATCGGCCACGACCGGCATCACCCCCGCCGCCACGGCCTCGGTCAGCGTGTAGCAGAAGGTCTCGGGCCAGACCGATGGCAGCCAGATCAGGTCCGGCGCCGCATCCGCGATGCGGGCCAGAACCTCGCCCGGAGGATAGCCGCCTGTGATGGTCACGTTCGGCAGGGCCGCGAACAGGTCGTCGCGGATCGTCACGCCGATCACCGTGAAGCGCAGGTCCAGCCCCGCCGCCCGCGCCGCCTGCGCGGTGGCATGCAAGAGCCGCGCGCCCTTGGGCATGCTGACCGCCCCCAGGACGGCCACATGGCGGCCCCCTGACCTCCGCGCGACGGGGCGTGACGGCGCGGCCAGCGCGCGGGCCAGATCGGGGCGGGTGGCATGTTCGCGCACCATGATCGGGCGCCCGTCAAGGAAGGGCTGCATCCGGCGCACAAGATCGTGGCTGGGCGCGATCAGCGCCGTGACCGACCGCATCAGCGCGACATTCGCCGCCCGCCAGGCCGCAACATCGACCGGCCCGTCAAGAAAGCTGCCCAGTCTGTCCACGCAATCCTGGCAATGAGGAGGGGCCTGCAACCCGCAGAAGCTCATCCGCGTGTCGGTCAGCGTGACCTGCGGGCAGACGGGAAAGTAATCGTGCAGCGTCATGTCCACGCGCACCCGCCCGGCCTGCGCCAGCGCTGTGAAATAGCCGGGCGCGTCCGGCCCGAATTGCAGCAGGTGATGGATATGCACCCGCGTGATGCCCAGATCAGCCAGCGCGGCCAGCAATCCGGCCGGGTCGTCATGCACCGACAGGGGCGGCCTGTCGGTCAGGACAAGGCCGGTGTGATCGGTCAGCAGGAAGTGCCCGGAATGGGGCGGATGGGGGCGGGCGGTAAAGACGCGGGCGCCCTCGGCCAGAAGATGCCGGGTCAGGTCCTGCACGTGTGCCTCGGTTCCGCCGCCAAGGGCATGGCTGACAAGCAGAAATCCGGTCATGCTGCCCCCCGCGCCCGCTGGCATCAGCCAAGGCTAGGGGCGCCGGGCGGGGCGGGTCAAGCCCCGCGCGCGGCGTCCTCGTCGCTGCCGAAAAGGCCGCGCAGGCCCCGGCTGAGCAGTTTGCCCACTTTGGGGCGCGGCTGCGTCATGAAGGGCAGGGGGCGGCAGACCTCCATCGCGGCGATGCCCACGCGGGCGGTCAGGGCGCCGTTCACAAGCCCCTCGCCAAAGCGGCGCGACAGCTTGGCCAGCACGCCGCCCCCCGCGACGGTCTGGATCAGATCGTCGCCCGCCGCTACCGCGCCGGTGGCGATCAGGTGCGTGACCACGGTGCGCGCCAGCCGCCAGCCCCCCACCGTGCCCGCGCGCCCGCCATAGATCTGCGCCATGCGCCGGATCATCCGCATGTTCGCAGCCAGGGCCGCCGCGACATCGGCCAGCGCCAGCGGAACCAGCGCTGTCGTGGCGGCGACGGTGCGGGCGGCGGCCTCGATCTCGCGCCGGGCCTGCTGGTCAAGGGGGGCCAGCAGTTCGGCCTCGGCCAGACCCAGCAGTGCGGCGGCGTCGAAGCTGTCGCCGCGCCGCTCGGCCAGACGCTGGCGCTGCCATTCCATCTCGGGGCGCGATGCGTAAAGCGCGACCAGCGCGTCGGTCGTGCGGCGGGCGGCGGCGAAATCGGCCTCGGACAGGGCGGCGGCGGCCTGACGCTGGATCGCGTCGATCCGGCGGAACCGGCGCCAGCCCCACCATTCGCGCAGCGCCATCCCGATCGCCGCCAGCGTGAAGCCCGCGAAAAGCACGGTCGCGACCCAGCCCAGCAGGGGATAGACCGACAGCATCCGGGTGATGAAATCCAGCGCCGCGACCGACAGCAGAAACACCAGCAGAGACAGGCCCAGCCCCAGAAAGGCCCGCGTCAGCCGCGAGGGCCGCGCGGCGGCGATCCGCACCGCCATCTGCATGGCGCGCGGGCTGGGCAGGGCGTCGGGCTGGTCGATGGGCGGAGCCTCGGCGGGGCCGGGGCGGTCGGCCTCGTCTGTCAGGGTGATCACGACCGGGGCGCGTCGGCGGGGATTATCCTCGGTCACAGGCGGTCTCCGATCAGGAATTCGGCGGCGCGGTCCAGCCGGATATGGGGCGGCCCGTCGCCGGGGCGCAGCGTCAGGGGCGCGGGGGCGAAATCCATGATCGCGTAATCGCCATCAAGCCAGGCATCGGCGCCCTGCCGCGCGGGGTGAAGCAAGGCGCCGGGATCGGTCGGCAATTCACCCGGATAAAGCGCCGCCTGCCGCCCGTCGGCCAGCCAGCCGCGCACCGCAGGCAGGTCTTCGCCGTTCTGGCGGATCATGTCCTCGGTCGTGGCGCGCAGGGCGGCAAGGGACATCGCCTCGGTCCGGGCGCCCTGGAAATCGGCCCGGTCGCGGGCCTCGCGCAGCATGCCGGTCAGGATCGCCGTCAGCGCGGGATGCTGCATGTGGTGCAGGTGGTCGGCCTTGGTCGCGGCAAAGAGGATCCGTTCGACCCGCCGCGTGCCCAGAAGCTGCGCCAGCCAGCCCGCCCGGCCGGGCCGGAACGCGGTCAGCACATCGGCCATGGCGCGGCGCATGTCCTCGACCGCGGCCGGGCCGCGATGGATCGCACCCAGCACATCGACCAGCACGACCTGCCTGTCGATCCGGGCGAAATGCTCGCGGAAAAACGGCCTGACGACGCGGGATTTGTAAGCGTCGAAGCGGCGACGGAACTCTCGTCCCAAGGGGCCATCGCGCAGGGGGGCGGGCAGGGGTGCGAAGGTCAGGGCGGGCGATCCGGCCAGTTCTCCGGGGATGAGGAAGCGGCCCGGCGTACAATCGGACCACCCCGCCGCCCGCGCGCGGGCCAGATGCTCGGAATAGGTCTCGGCCAGGGACAGGGCCACGGGCTCGGTCATCTTCGCATCGGAGTTCAGCGCGGCCAGCGCGGCGGCGAAGCCGTCGGCGCCGGGCCGGCCCGGCATGCGGTCCAGAACCTCGTCGGACCATTGGGCGAAGTCGCGCTCCATCAGGCGCAGGTCCAGAAGCCACTCGCCGGGGTAATCCACGATGTCCAGATGCAGGTTGCGCGCCCCGCGCATGCCGAAGAAGCCGCCCCCCTCAAGCCGCATCGACAGGCGCAGCTGGCTGACATGCCGCGTCCCGTCGGGCCAGTGCGGCCGAGGGCCGGTCAGAGCCGCCAGATGACGTTCGTAATCAAAGCGCGGGATCGTATCGTCGGGCTGCGGCTGCAGCCAGACCGCGCGCAGGCGCCCATCGGCGGCGGCGCGCAGGCCGTGCATCCGCCCGCGTTCCAGAAGGTTCGCCACCAGCGAGGTGATGAAAACCGTCTTGCCCGCCCGCGACAGGCCGGTGACGCCAAGGCGCAGAACCGGGTCGGACAGACCCAGCCCCTCGATCACGTCGCTGCCGATGCCCATGCCTGCCCTTCGGTTTCGTTCTTGGTCCCGCTGAACGCGTCAGGGGGAAGATAGGTTCTCGGATCGCGATTGTGTAGCGGCGATCCTTGCCGGTTTCAGAACGCGCGGATCGCGAAGCTCTGGCCTGACAAGGGGCCGGGATGGGGGTTCCCTTCCAGATCGACCAGGCGGATATCGCCTGAGGCCCCCGGCTCGGGCCTCTCGATCTCGATCACGCCTGACAGTCCGGTCACGCCCTCAAGCCGCAGGAACGGCTGACCATCCTTCATCAGGGTCGTGTTGCCGTCCTGCTCATCCACGCTGATGCCGCCCGTGGGGTGGTCGGGGTCAAGGCTTGGGACGGTGATGCTGACCAGATCCTCGGCGGGGTCGAAATCGGTCACGACCGCCACATGGCCCGTGCCCAGCCAGTCCAGCAGTCCGTCCGCATCCAGAAAGCCGTGCAGGATGTCCTCGCCCGGGCCGCCCGTAACGGTGTCGGCCAGATCGAACCGGATATGATCGTTGCCTTCGTCCCCGTCGAGGATCGCGCTGCCGCCGCCGACAAAGTCGCCAAAGCCCAGGTCGTTGGTGAACTCGATCCATGGCCGGGGGGCGTAATTGCCGTATAGCCTGTCATTGCCCGCCCCGCCCCGGATCACAGAGCCATCGTCGCCCGCTGCAAGCGTGTCGTCGCCCGCCCCGCCGGTCAGCGTCGCCGCACCGGACACCTCCACATGGGCATTGGCCGTCCCCGCCCGGAAGGTCACCGCGCCGTCGCCCAGGACCTGCACCCTGTCGCCGTATCTGCCGGTATCGATGTCGCTGCCCAGGATCACATCCCCGTCGCCCGCCCGGACAAAGGCATTGCGCAAGCCGCGCAGGTCCAGAAAATCCGCACCCGCGCCGCCGTCGATCCACATGCCCGACCCTGCGGCGGTGATCGTGTCGTCGCCCGCCCCGCCCTCGATCTGGGTCAGGCCGCGGAACACCGGCGAGGTCAGCGGACCGTTGCCGATCAGACCGGTCTCGGGGTCGTAGAACGCGACCTCTCCGCTGTCATCCTCGGCGCCTACCCCGTAATCGTGGGGCTGAAAGCGGAAATCGCGGTCTCCGCCCGGATCGGTGGCGACGCCGATGCCGTCATTGCCGGCCCCGCCCTGGATGCGGCCCGAAAACTGCGGGTCGTCGATATCGATCCGCCCCCCGTCATCTGCCAGTGTGACGACCTCGCCCGTGGCCCACCATTCGGGCGTTCCGGGTTCGGGCATCTCGGGTTCAGGTTCCGGTTCGGGCTCTGGTTCGTCATGCGGCCCTGATGCGGTTTCCATCAAGGCCAGGAACCCGAGGGGGAAAAGCAGCAAAAGAAACTCCATCGCGGAACCTCGCACGAAATACCCGGGCACGCTGCGCCTCGGTCTGGGTCCTGTCAATCGGGGTTGCGATTGTGCGGTGCGGCCTCTTGCGGCTATCACGCGGGCATGAATGACGCCCTGCCCATCGACGACGCCCTTCCCGCGCTGCTGGACGCGCTGGCCCGCCATGGCCGAGCCGTGCTGGTCGCGCCGCCCGGCGCGGGCAAGACGACGCGTGTGCCCCTGGCGCTGATGGGGCAGGTCCGCGGCCGCATCCTGATGCTGGAGCCGCGCCGCCTGGCCGCCCGCGCCGCCGCCGAACGGATGGCCGAGACCCTGGGCGAAGCTCTGGGCCGACAGGTGGGTTATCGCATCCGGGGCGAGGCGGTGCCCGGCAGCCGGATCGAGGTCGTGACCGAGGGCATCCTGACGCGGATGATCCAGTCCGACCCCTCGCTGGAGGGGATCGGCTGCGTCATCTTCGACGAATTCCACGAACGCAGCCTGAACGCAGACCTGGGCCTTGCGCTGGTCTGGGAGGCGCGGGCGGCCTTGCGCGACGATCTGGCCGTGCTGGTCATGTCGGCCACGCTGGATGCCGGGCCGGTCGCGGCGCTGCTGGACGATGCGCCGGTCGTGACCTCGGAGGGCCGGGCCTTTCCGGTCGAGACGCGCTGGCTGGATCGCCCCCTGCCCGCAGGGGTGCGGCTGGTGGACGAGGCCGCGCGCCTGATCCTGCGCGCCGAGGCCGAGACGCGCGACACAGGCGGCACGATCCTGGCCTTCCTGCCCGGCGAGGGCGAGATCCGTCGCATGCAGGGGATGCTGGGCGCCTCGGGCTGCGAGGTGCTGGCGCTGTTCGGCGCGATGGACGCCAAGGCGCAGCGGGTGGCGCTGGCGCCGCCGGGTGCGGTGCGGCGGATCGTGCTGGCGACCTCGATCGCCGAGACATCGCTGACGATCCCGCAGGTGCGGGTCGTGGTCGATGCCGGGCGCGCGCGGCGGGCGCGGTTCGATCCGGCCAGCGGCATGTCGCGTCTGGTGACGGAGCGCGTCAGCCGCGCCGAGGCCGAACAGCGCCGGGGCCGGGCGGGTCGGGTCGCGCCGGGGATCTGCTACAGGCTCTGGGCGCGGGCCGAGGAGGGGGGCTTTCCCGCCTTTGCCCCGCCCGAGATTCAGGGAACCGATCTGGCCGGTCTGGCGCTGGAACTGGCCGCCTGGGGGGCTGAGCCGGGGGATCTGGCCTTTCTGACCCCGCCGCCCGAGGGCGCCCTGGCCGAGGCGCGCGCCCTGCTGGCGGGCCTCGGGGCGCTGGACGGGCCGGGGCGGATCACGGCGCATGGTCGCGCCTTGCTGCGGCTGCCTCTGCATCCTCGGTTGGCGCATATGCTGGTCGTGGCGGGCGAGGAGGCCGCGCCCATCGCGGCGCTGATGTCGGATCGCGACCCGCTGCGCGGCGCCCCTGTCGATCTGGCGCTGCGGCTGGAGGCGATGGGCGACCCCGACCGTTTCGCCGCGCGCTATCCCTATGAGGTGAACCGTGCGGCCATCGCCCGGCTGCGGCAGGAGGCCACGAGGCTGCGGCGGCTTGTTGCGTCCCGCGATGGCCGGGGGGCCAGCCCCCCGGACCCCCCGGGATATTTGAACCAAGGCAAAGGCAGGCTGGGGGCGGGCGAGATGGCGTCTTTGGCCTATCCCGACCGGATCGGGCAGCGGCGCCCCGGCGACGAGCCGCGTCACGTCTTGTCCGGCGGCAAAGGGGCGGTCCTGCCCTTGGGCGACGAGATGGGATCGGCGCGGTTCATCGTGGCGCTGGATCTGGACGGGGATCAGCGCGAGGCGCGGGTCCGGCTGGCCGCCCGGCTGGACGAGGAGGCGTTGCGTGCCCTGCATGGCGGGCGGATCGCGGTGGTGGAGTTCTGCCGCTGGTCGCGCCGCGAGGGGCGCGTGGAGGCGAGGCGGCAGGAGCGGCTTGGCGCGCTGGTCCTGTCAGACAGGCCCTGGCCCGAGGCGGGCGAGGCTGCCGTCGCCGAGGCCGCGCTGGAAGGGTTGCGGCTGGACGGCTTGCGCTGGTCGCCTGCCGCCGCGCGGCTGCGGGCGCGGATGGCGTTGCTGCCGGATCTGGGGCCGGTGGACGATGCCGCGCTGCTGGAGGATGGCGCCTGGTTGCTGCCCTGGCTGGGGCGCGTCCGGGTCCTGGCCGATCTGCGCGGCCTGGATCTGGTCGAGCCGCTGAAGGCGCGGCTGGGCTGGGAGGGGCAGGCCCGGCTGGACCGCGAGGTGCCGGCGCATTTCGTGACCCCCCTCGGGCGGCGGGTGCCCATCGATTACGATGGCGACGAGCCGGGCATCGCGCTGCGCCTGCAGGAGCTGTTCGGCGTGACGCGGCATCCGGTCGTGGGCGGGCGGCCTTTGCGGATCACGCTGTTGTCGCCGGGGGGCAAGCCGGTTCAGGTGACGATGGACCTGCCCGGTTTCTGGGCCAGTTCCTATGCCGATGTCAGGAAGGACATGCGCGGGCGCTATCCGCGCCATCCCTGGCCCGAGGACCCCTCGGCCGCGGACCCGACTTTGCGGGCCAAGCCGCGCGGGACCTAGTCCAGCGCGCGGATCAGCTTGCGGTCGAGGACGCGCAGCACCTGGGCCAGATCATGGCCGCGCTTGAGGATCTGTCCGTCCATGCCTATCACCGCATAGGCGCCCTGGCCCGCGCGCAGACGGGGCCGTTTCTCGATCCGGTAGAGCGGGTTTTCGGCGGCGCGGCGGAAGACGCTGAACACCGCCACGTCGCGGAGGAATGACATCCCGTAATCGCGCCATTCGCCCGCGGCCACGAAGCGGCCATAGGTCGAGAGGATCAGCGCCAGTTCGCGCCGGTCGAAGGTCACGCGGTCGGGCTGGCCCGTCTGGGTCGGGGGCTGGAAGGCCTGGGACATGACGGAATGGTGACACCGCCCCCGGCGCATGGCAATGGCGAAAAAGGCGCCCCGGGGGGCGCCTGTCCGTCAGTAGCAGCTGACCTTTTCGATGCGGTCGTTGCGGCCGTATTCGATGTTCAGACGGTCGGGGCGGAAATCGGCGGTGACGGCGTCGTCGGGGCCGATCGTGCGGGTGCCGATGGGGAAGGTCATTTGCGCCAGCACGCTGCGGGGCTGGCCGACGAGGCCCTGATACCCTTCGGCGCCGCATTGGTCGGCGGCAGGAGGCTCGGTCACAGGAAGCGGCTCGCAGGCCGCCAGCAGTGCAGCCGAGGCGAGGGCGGTCAGAAGGGCAGTCCTGGTCATGATGTCACCCACAATCGATGTTCGAGATGTTGCCCATGGAGTCGAGCCGGAACACCATGCGGTCGGGCACGTATTCCTGCGGCTCGATCCCGCGATATTCGACGACGCGGTAGCTGCGCGTGATGCCGAGTGTCGGAATGATGCTGGCGGGTTGGCCGATGGCCGAGGCATGGCGCGCATTGCCGCAGAGATCGGGCTTGCGTTCCTCGAGCCCGGCGATGCCGCGCGCGGCGGGGGGCGGCGGTTCGGACGAGGAGGGCAGCCCGGCCACCACGGGCGTGGTCCAGGGCGCCGAGCCGGGCGCGGGTTGGGGCATCATGGCGGGTTGGCCGAAGGCGGGCTGTGAGGCGATTGCAGGCTGGCCGAAGCCCGGTTGGGCGGCGGGCATCGCGGCAGGGGATGCGGGCGCCTGCATCATGGGGGTCCCGAAGGCCGGTTGCGGCCCCGCGGCCGTGGGCGGCATCCGGCTTGCAGGCAGCGCGCAGCCCGCAAGGACCATCGGCAGCGCCATGGCGAGAACGGTGGATCTTGTCATCGGGTCTGCTCCCCTCGGGTGCCGGTTCGTCCGGCGCCGTTTGACGTCATGCTAGGCCGCACCACGGGGCTTGAGAAGCCGCCGGCGCGATCACGTTTTCATCATGTCCTTCCGGCGACAAGCTCAGCCTGCGCGCGTGCCATAGGCGAGGCGCACCAACTGCGATGTCTCGCCGGCCAGTTCGGCCACGGGGTCCTCGATGATGCTGCCGTTGCGGTCGGGCAGCGAGACCAGATGCAGGCTGCCCGCCAGCAGGCTGAAAGTCTGCCGCGCCAGCTGGCCGCAATCATCGCTGCGGAGTTGACCCGCATCGCGCCACGCCTCGAACTCGGCGGTGAGGGGGGCCATGATCGAATCGTCCAACTGGCGGCGATAGGATTGCAGCAAGCCCGGAAACCGTTCCGCTTCCGCCATCAGGACGCGCTGAAGGCGCAGGTGCTGCGGCTTGATGAGCCACAGGCCGATATGGATCAGCATCTCGCGCAGGCCGGGATCGATGGGCGCGCCCTGCGCCGCCACAACAGGGGACTCGGCGAAGGCCTGCACCATCGCAGCCTGGATCACTTCCTGAAACATCAGTTTCTTGTCCGGAAAGTAGCTGTAGAGCGTAGCCTTGGACACGCGCGCGGCCCGCGCGATGTCGTCGACGCTGGCGCCCGCATAGCCGTCGTGCAGGAAGACGTCGGATGCTCCGTCGCGCACCTGGTCGAACTTGCGTCCCCGGTTGATGGTGTTTCTGTCTCTCATGACGTCATGTTACCCTTTGAAACCGCTTCAGGTCAAAAAAGCGGCTCGTTGCCTCTAATACGTTGTGGCCCGATTGCAGTTCATAAATAGTTACGGTCCGACAAGAAATTTGAATGTCTGCATTTGTCTGCCCCGGCAGACATACGGGCGAACCCATCCGATTGTTGCAATCGTTGAACGAAATCGTTCTGTTATTGTTTGCTTAAAACTGTGGCAGGACCGGCGCAGCTGGCATAACTTGACGCTTGGGCGCATGCCGGCGCCCTGATCAGCAAGGAAAATTCCATGGCCGTCACAAAGACATCCTTTCGAGACTCGGTGGATCGCATGTTCTCTCATGCCGCCAGCCTCATGGAGCTGGCACCGGGGCTGGAAGAAAAGATCCGGGTTTGCAATTCGACCTATGTCGTAAGGTTCGGTGTGCGGCTGCGCGGCCAGATCCACACCTTCACCGGCTATCGGTCCGTCCATTCCGAGCATATGGAGCCCGTGAAGGGCGGCATCCGCTATTCGCTGGACGTGAATCAGGACGAGGTCGAGGCGCTGGCCGCGCTGATGACCTATAAATGCGCGCTGGTCGAAGTGCCGTTCGGCGGCTCGAAGGGCGGGCTGTGCATCGATCCGCGCGCCTGGAACGAGGAGGAGCTTGAGCGGATCACCCGCCGCTTCACCTACGAGCTGTCGCGCCGCAACCTGATCTCGCCCAGCCAGAACGTGCCGGCGCCAGACATGGGCACGGGCGAACGCGAGATGGCCTGGATGGCCGATGCCTACAAGCGGTTGCATCCCGACGACATCAACGCCAAGGCCTGCGTCACCGGCAAGCCGCGCACCGCGGGCGGGATCGACGGCCGGGTCGAGGCGACGGGCCGCGGCGTGCAATACGCGCTGCGCGAGTTCTTCCGCCATGACGACGTGATGGCCAAGTCCGGGCTGACGGGCACGCTCGCGGGCAAGCGGGTGATCGTGCAGGGTCTGGGCAATGTGGGTTATCACGCCGCTCAGTTCCTGTCGGCCGAGGATCATGCGCTTGTGACCTGCGTGATCGAGCGCGACGGCGTGATCCGCAACCCGCAGGGCATCAACATCGACGCGCTGCGCGGCCATATCCGGGCGACCGGCGGGGTCAAGGGTTTCGCGGGCGGCGATTTCAGCGAGGACGGTCTGCGGGCCTTGGAGGATGAGTGCGACATCCTCATCCCGGCGGCGGTGGAAAGCGTGATCGACGGCGACAATGCCCCCCGCATCAAGTGCCGCCTGATCATCGAGGCCGCGAACGGTCCCGTCACTGCCGATGCCGACGAGATCCTGCGCGACAAGGGCGTGGTGATCATCCCCGACATGTATGCCAACGCTGGCGGCGTGACCGTGTCCTATTTCGAGTGGGTCAAGAACCTGTCGCAAATCAGCCTTGGCCGCCTTGAGCGCCGCCACGAGGAGGCCCGCGCGCGCATGCTGGTCGAGGAACTGGAGCGGCTGTCGGCCGATACCGGCCTGAACTGGACGCTGTCCAAGGGGTTCAAGGAGAGCTTCCTGACCGGCGCGGACGAGTTGGAGCTGGTGCGTTCGGGTCTGGACGACACGATGCGGACCTCGTTCCAGAAGATGAAGGAGGTCTGGGTCAACAATCCGCGCGTCACCGACATGCGGACTGCGGCCTATGTTGTGGCGATCCGGCGGATTTCAAACGTCTACAATTCGTTGGGGCTGTAGAAAGGCGACGTAGCAAAGGGGGGCGCTGCCCCCCGTCCTGCGGACTCCCCCCGGGATATTTTTCTGAAGAAGAAGGATCAGGCGGTCGGGCGGGGAGCGGCGGCGCGGCGCAAGCGGTCGTTGATCGCCTGTCCGAGGCCGTGTTCGGGGATCGGCGCGACCGAGATCGGGCGTCCGAGCGCGTCGGCGCGGCGCAAAAGGTCGAAAAGGCGCGCGGCGGCCTCGGTCAGGTCTCCGCTGGCCGAGAGGGTCAGCGGGCCGGGCGTGCCGAAGGCGAGATGCGTCTCGCCGGGGTGGGGTTCGGCGTTCAGCCGCAGGGGCGCGTTCGGGGCATAGTGGCTGGTCAGTTGGCCCGGGGCGTTCGGGGCAGCGGGGTCGGCCTGGTGGCGGGCGAGGGGCTGGCCGAGGGCGGCTTCGATCCGTTCGGCCGGGATGCCGCCGGGGCGCAGGAGGGTGGCGCAGCCCTCGGGCCAGCCGATGATCGTGGATTCGAGGCCGACTGCGCAGGGGCCCGCATCGAGGATGGCGGCGATGCGGCCGTCGAGGCCTCCGTCCGGGGCGAGGACGTGATCGGCATTGGTCGGGCTGATCCGGCCCGAGGCATTGGCCGAAGGCGCCGCCAGCGGCAGGCCCGAAGCGCGCAGCAGCGCCTGAGCGACGGGATGCGCCGGGACGCGCAGGCCGATCGTGTCCAGCCCCGCTGTCACCAGCGAGGCGATCCCCGCATCCGCGCGCAAGGGCAGCACCATCGTCAGCGGCCCCGGCCAGAAGGCGCGGGCCAGCGTCAGCGCCTGCGGCGGCAGGGTTGCGATGGCCTGGGCTGCGGCAAGGTCAGGGACATGCACGATCAGCGGGTTGAAGCTGGGCCTGCCCTTGGCCTGATAGATCCCCGCCACCGCCGCGCCGTCACGGGCATTGGCGGCGAGGCCGTAGACGGTCTCGGTCGGGATCGCCACGCATTCGCCCCGCGCCAGCAGGGTTGCCGCGCGGGCGATGCCGTCATCGTCGGGTATCAGGCGCAGGGTCTGCATTCGTGACGCGGGGTTTCGGTTGAGCCGTGGGGTTTCGCGGACCAATATGGCCGGTGATTGCGGTTGATAGTCGCGCCGGGCCGGGAAGCCAAGGCGCAGGGGGGACCAGATGAGCTTCAAGGCGCCGGTGACGCAGATCGACTTTATCCTGAACCATGTCGTGCCGTTTCGCGATGTCTCGGCGACCGAGCGTTTCGCCGAGGCCACGCCCGAGACCGCCAGCGCGATCCTGGACGAGGCGGGCAAGCTGTCCTCGAACATCCTGGCGCCTCTGAACTGGGGCGGCGACCAGACGCCTGCGCGGCTTGAGAACGGTGTGCTGCGGTCCTCGCCGGGCTATGCCGAGGGGTTCCGCGCCATCGCCGAGGGCGGCTGGATCGGCGTCTCGGCCGATCCGGACTATGGCGGGATGGGCCTGCCGCAGGCGCTGAACATGGCCGTGGCCGAGATGATGTCGGGCGCCTGCCTGTCGTTGCAGCTGAACCCGTTGCTGACGCAGGGCCAGATCGAGGCGCTGGAGCATCACGCCGATGACGCGATGAAGGCGCTGTATCTGCCCAAGCTGATCAGCGGCGAATGGTCGGGCACGATGAACCTGACCGAGCCCGGCGCGGGCAGCGATGTCGGTGCCCTGACGACGCGGGCCGAGCCTGCGGGTGACGGCACCTATCGGATCAGCGGGCAGAAGATCTACATCACCTGGGGCGACAGCGACATGAGCGCGAATGTCTGCCATCTGGTTCTGGCGCGCCTGCCCGACGCGCCCAAGGGGACGCGCGGCATCAGTCTGTTCATGGTGCCCAAGCTGATCCCCGACGATCAGGGCAATCCCGGCGTTGCCAACAGCCTCAAGGTGGTCAGCCTGGAGCACAAGCTGGGCATTCACGGAAGCCCGACCTGCGTGATGTCCTATGAGGGTGCCACCGGCTGGCTGGTCGGCGCCGAGAACAAGGGCATGGCCGCGATGTTCACCATGATGAACTGCGCGCGTCTAGGCGTGGGGATGCAGGGCGTCGGCGTGGCCGAGGCGGCGTTGCAGAAGGCCGTGGCCTATGCCCATGACCGCAACCAGATGGGCCCGATCATCCAGCACCCCGATGTGCGCCGGATGCTGGCCACCGCCCGGGCCGAGGTCTTTGCCGCCCGCGCCATCGGCCTGGCCTGCGCCACCGCCATCGACATGGAGCGTGCGACCGGCGACGCCGATCAGGCGGCCCGCGCGGCCTTTCTGACGCCGATCGCCAAGGCCTATGGCACCGATGTCGGCATCCGTGTTGCGGATATGGGCGTGCAGGTTCATGGCGGCATGGGCTATGTCGAGGAAACCGGCGCGGCGCAATATCTGCGCGATGTGCGGATCACCTCGATCTACGAGGGGACGAACGGTATCCAGGCGATGGATCTGGTCGGCCGCAAGCTGTCGGATGGCGGCGAGGCCGCGATGCGCCTGCTGGACGAGGTGCTGGACGGTGCCAAATCCGCGCAGGCCGCGCATCCCGATCTGGCCCATCAACTGTGGCAGGCCGCCGAGACCCTGCGCGAGGCGACGCTGGCCCTGCTGGATCGTGACCTGAACGCGCGCTTCGCGGGGGCTGTGCCTTACCTCAATGCCTTTGCGCGGGTGCTGGGCGGGCATTACCATCTGCGCGCCGCCCTGGCCGGGGGGGAATCGCACCGGGCGCTGGCGCGGGTGTTCATGCTGCGCGTCCTGCCGCGCAATACCGGCGATTTGGCCGAGGCGCTGGCGGGCCTGGACGATCTGACCTGCATCGCCGACGCGGCGCTGGCGGGCGATTTCGCGGCGTGATCCGCACCCCGTTTCCGGCGCCTCCGGACGAGGGCGCGGCCATCACGGTCGCGCCCGGCATCCTGTGGATGCGCCTGCCCCTGCCTATGGCGCTGGATCACGTCAACGTCTATGCGCTGGAGGACGGCGAGGGCTGGACTATCGTCGATACCGGCATGGACAGCCGCCGCACGCGCGCGATCTGGGAACGGCTGCTGGCGGGGCCTCTGGCCGGACGCCCGGTGACGCGGGTGATCGGCACGCATCACCATCCCGACCATATCGGCCTTGCGGGCTGGTTCGTGGCGCGCGGCGCGCGACTGGCCATGAGTCGCACCGCATGGCTGATGGCGCGGATGCTGGTTCTGGACGAACAGGACCGCCCCACCCCCGAGGCGCTGGATTTCTGGCGCCGCGCCGGGATGCCCTCTGACCTGCTGGCGCGGCGGGCAGAGGAACGGCCCTTCAACTTTGCCGATACGGTTCACCCTCTGCCGCCCGGCTATGCCCGCCTGACCGAAGGGCAGGTGCTGACCATCGGCGCACGGCGCTGGCGGGTCGCGATGGGGCATGGCCATGCGCCCTGCCATGTCACGCTGTGGTCGCAGGATGATGCGGTCGTGATCGGGGGGGACCAGCTTCTGCCCGGCATCTCGCCCAATCTGGGCGTCTATCCGACCGAACCCGAGGCCGACCCGGTCGGCGAATGGCTGGAAAGCTGCGAAAGGCTGGCCGGGCTTGCCCGCGACGACCAGCTTGTGCTGCCGGGTCACAAGCTACCCTTTACCGGCCTGCCGTTCCGGCTGTCGCAGCTGATCCAGAACCACCATGCCGCGCTGGACCGTCTGCGGGTCGCGCTGGCAGAAGGCCCGCGCAGTGCGGTGGGGTGCTTCGACATCCTCTTTCGCCGTAGCATCGGCGAATCAGAGTTCGGGCTGGCCCTGGTCGAGGCCGTGGCGCATCTGAACCATCTGGCCCGCGCCGAAGTGATCCGCCCCATGGCCGAAAGCGACGGCGCGGTGCTGTGGGGGGCGTGACAGGTCGTCCCTGATGGTCTATCGGAAACCAAACGCTTGCAGGAGGGCAGACATGGCCGATCTCGACAACAAACCCGGCACGACGCAGGGCACGATGGACCTGACCGAACACAAGAAGACCTTTGCCGGGTTCATCAAGGGCGCCACCTGGGTGACGATCCTGTCGCTGGTCGTGCTGATCTTCCTCGCCCTCGCGAATTCCTGAGGCGCGCGTTCTGATGAAACGTCGCGCCTTTCTGGCCGCCGCGCTGCCGGCGGGCCTTGCCGCTTGCGGTGTCGAGAACGTCTGGGCCACTGATGAGGAATTGCGCCGCGCGCGCCATGTCTCGGACGAACCGCCCTCGATCACGTTGCTGACCGTCATCGGCATTCCGCGCGGCGATGGCGGCCATTCGGCGCTGATGTTCAACGGCAGCCAGCGCGTGATCTACGATCCCGCCGGAAGCTGGCAGCATCCGCGCATCCCGGAACGCGGCGACGTGCTTTACGGGATCACGGACAATTTCCGGGCCTTCTACATCGATTATCACGCCCGCTCGACCTATTGGGTGGCCGAAGAGACGCTGTTCGTCCCGCGCGAGATCGCCGATGCGGGCATCCGCAGCGCCGAACAGAACGGCCCCGGACGCCGCAGCTTCTGCGCGATCGAATGCGGGCGGGTGCTGCGCCGTGTGCCGGGCTTTGAAAGCGCGCCCGTGGCCTTTTCGCCGCTGCGCCTGCGCCGGTGGTTCCTGGCCCGGCCCAACGTCCAGTCGCGCCGCCATTACGACGGCGACCCGGCGAACAACCATGACGTGCTGATGCGCCAGCAGGACGGCACGATCATCGGTGCGATGGGGCCGGTTCAGGGCAGAAGGTAAAGCAGCCCGAACAGCGTGCCGCCGCCCGCGAGGATGGCCAGCATGACGTTGCGTGTCAGCACCCCCACCCCCAGGGTCGCCAGCGCGGCGGCCATGCGGGCGGGGTCCGGCTGGCCGTCGGTCGCGGCGGGCCAGACGACCAAGGGCGCGACCAGCGCGGGCAGCACCGCGACCGGCGTGTAGCGCAGCAACCGCAGCACCCAACCCGCCATCGCCCGCCCGCCAAGCGCGCCTAGAAAGGACCAGCGGATCAGATAGGTCCCGATGCCCAGAAGGACGATGACGGCCCAGATCTCGTGATCGGATGTCATGCGCTTTTCCTTTCGGTCAGGGTCTCGATGATTGCGCCCGCGGCCATGCCAAGCGGTGCCGCGATCAGCAGCCCCAGCCCCGAGGGCAGCCCCGCCAGCAGCAGCGCCGCCAGCACCGCCACGAAGCAGGCCGCCAGATGCGCCGCCGTCCGCAGCATCGGTGCGATCATCGCGATAAAGGTGATGGGCATGGCGAAATCCAGTGCGATGTCGTCGGGAATCGCCTGGCCGATCGTCGCGCCCAGCCAGCTGCCGATCATCCAGGGCACACACAGCACAACCGCCGTCCCCGCGAAATAGGCCAGACGCTGCTGCATCGTCAGCGCGGGGTGGCGTTCGTAATGCTGGATCGCCAGCGCATAGGTCTGGTCGATCAGCACATAGGCCAGCCCCGCCCGCTGCGCCGGGCTTGCCTTGCCCAGCCACGGCACCAGCGATGCCGAATACATCGCCATCCGCAGGTTCACCGCCAGTCCCGACAGGATCACGATGATCACCGGCGCATTGTCGGACAGCAGTTGCACGGCGGTGAACTGGGACGCGCCCGCAAGGACCAGCACCGAAAAGCCCATGACCTGCGCCACGTCCATCCCGGCCTCCAGCGCGACCACGCCGAACAGCACCGCGAAGGGGACGATGACGATCAGGAAGGGCAGCGATTGCACGATGCCGTGCCAGAATGCCTGACGCGGGCTGCGCGCCAGGGCCCGGGCCGAGGCCGCGTCATGGGCGGCCTGCCTGTGGCTGGGCCTAGGTTCGGGGGATGGGGACATCGTGCTATCGCCTCTCAGCGTCTCGGCCCCGTTGGTTGCACGATGCGCAAGTCTTGGCAAGCCGCCGGATCAGCCGAAACTGCCCGTCGCGCGCCCCAGCAGCATGAAGGCCCGACCCGAGCGGCTGTCGCCCAGAACCGCGATCTGCAGATCGTCCAGTTCCGGCACCAGCCGCGCCAGAAGCCCGTCGAAATGGCGCAGGAAATGGTGGGCGGCGTCGCGGAACACCTCGTCCTCGCGCAGCATGGCGGCGGCGGTCTGCAACGCGTCGGGATCGTCGATCCCGCCAAGCGCCGCCACGGCGCTGCCGCGCTGGCCCTCGGCAAAGCGGCGCCAGACGGCGGCGGGGGCTGACGCGGGGGGCAGCATGTCCATGTAGACGTCGCGCCCCGCCAGCAGTGTCACGACATCCTGCGCCGCGCGCAGCACGCGGGAATTGTCCTGATCGCGCAGCGCGGCCCGCAGCGCCTCGATCGCGTCGTGATCCTCGGGGCCGTCGGGAAAGTTCAGCGCCCGGATCAGCGTTCCCGCATCGACCGGCTGCGAGGGCGGCGCATCAAAGCGCATCGCGGCCTGCCGCTGATCGCCCGTCGGGCGAGGGCGCGGCCGGGGCTGGGCCGATGCCGGTTCGGGTTGCGGCTCGGCCGGTCGCCCGGATGAAACGGCCCCCTCGCCCTCGGGCCGCATCGCGTCAAGCTGGCGGCGCAGATCGGCGGCCTCGGCGCGCAGCAGGGCCAGCGCGCGGGCCATGGCGACCCCCATCCAGACCAGAGCCAGCGGCAGCACCACGCCAAAGGCCGACACAAGCCGCGCGACGCCGCCCCTCTCTGCCTCGGCCGGGGGGCCAAGCAGCCAGAACAGCGCGACCAGCAGCAGCCACGCGCCCGACAGCGCAAGGCCGACCCCGGTCAGGGCGTCGCGGCGCGCAAGGCTGGCAAGGCGGGCTGCAAGGGTCATGGGTCACTCGTACCGGATGCGAAGGATCTCGTAGCTGCGCTGGCCGCCGGGCGTGGTGACCTCGACGCTGTCGCCCTCGTCCTTGCCGATTAGCGCGCGCGCCAGGGGCGAACGGACGTTCAGCAGTCCGCGTTCGATGTCGGCCTCGGCCTCGCCCACGATCTGATAGCTGCGCTCTTCCTCGGTATCCTCGTCGATCAGATCGACGGTGGCGCCGAACTTGACGCTGCCCGACAGTCGCGCGGGGTCAAAGACCTCGGCGCGCGACAGGATGGATTCCAGTTCCTTGATCCGGCCCTCGATGAAGCCCTGCTTTTCCCGCGCGGCGTGGTATTCGGCGTTCTCGGACAGGTCGCCATGTTCGCGCGCCTCGGCGATGGCGCGGATGATGGCGGGACGTTCCTTGGATTTCAGCTCGCCCAGCTCCGCTTCCAGCGTCTGAAAGCCCCGGCGGGTCATCGGTATCTTGTCCATCGCTGCCCTGTCCTTTTGCGGGATGCGCCCCTTGCGGGTTCTGGTGTCATTCGGGCTTCAAGCCAACGCCCCCGCCATCTGGATGGCAGGGGCGCTGACCCGAGTTGCCGTATCGTGACCCCAAATCCCGCGTCAATGCAAGACTGCGCCCGCGCCCCCGCGCCGATTTCGGCCGATTTCGTCCCCGCGTCACGATTGCCCCGCGCCAGCATGCGTATTACCTGTGTGACAAGCCAGACGCCAAGGGGAGGTTGCCAGCAC